>CAWCIP010000015.1:0-15351 GCA_963795665.1 uncultured Solirubrobacterales bacterium
GCGGACGCAGCTCTGATCGCAGATCCCGCGACGGAACTGACAGACGCATTCCTTGCCCTCGAAGGCCTGTGCAGGCATCGCCTCACAGATTAGAGAGCGCTCAGCGCCCGTCCCTGCCCCGCCCCCCGTGCTTGCCGCCTCGCTTGCGGCCCGGGGCGGCCTTGAACGGGTGGGTCCCGCAGCGGAAGAAGTAGGGCAGCGCGCCGAGCGGCGCCGGGACGGTGACGCTGCCGGGCCCGCGGAACCTCCGGCCCCTCGGCTCGTGCACCCAGCAGCCGCGGGGCAGCGCCACGGTGCGCGAGGTCGCGCCCTTGGCGACCACGGGCGCGACGAGCACGTCGGCGCCCAGCATCCACTCCTGGTCGCGACCGGAGGCGGGTGCCTCCGGCGCGCTCAGCCAGAGCGGCCGGGTGACCGGGATCCCGGTGCGGCGGCCCTTTCGCCACAGGCTGCGGATCAGGGGCACCGCCTTGGCGTGCAGCGCCGCCATCGCCTCCCAGAGGGCGAGCGTGGAGCCGCCGTAAGACCAGGGCATCCGGACGCCGGTGGACGCCGAGTTGTGGACGCGGAAGTAGGGGCTGAGAGCGGCCCACTCGCTCCAGCGGTCGTACAGCTCCTCGCTCGGCGCCCCCGTCAGTGTGTCGATGTAGCCGCCGATGTCGGTCGTGTAGCCGAAGGCGCCGCCGACCGCGCGGTTCAGCATGTCCGGGGCCAGCGACCGCAGCCCAGAGGCCGCTCCCCAGTCGACCGTCTCGTCGCCCGGGAAGTTGCCCATCTCGTAGGCCGCGCTGCCCGGCCTGCCGCTGTAGCCGGCGCGGGTGAAGAACCAGATCGGTCCCCGCTTCGGATGCTCGGCCGCCCAGCGGTCGAGGATCTGGCGCGAGACTCGGTGGTAGATGACCGGAAAGCGGTTGTGCATCTCGGTACCCGTGCTGCCGTCCGAGAAGCGCATGCCGTCCTGGACCTGCTCGCCGAAGTCCTGCATGAACCCGTCGGCGCCCAGCCCGATCAGCAGGTGGAGGCGCCGCCGCCACCAGGCCACCGTGGCTGGCTTGGTGAAGTCGAGCAGGGTGGAGGGCGAGCCGCCGTTGCCGCCGAACTCGTAGGGGGCGCCCGTGGAGGTGGTCGCGACCAGGCCGAGCCGCTCGGTCTCCTCGAAGTCGCCCTTCGGCTGGGTGGCGAGGGCATCGTCGGAGACGTAGGCGCGCACGTAGAGGACCGCGCGGATCCCCATCGCGTGCAGGCGGGCGATCACCGACCGGACGTAGCCCGGGTCCAGCATCCCCCAGCCCTCGAAGGCGTAGGCCGAGATCCTCAGCCCGTAGCGCTGGATGTCCGCCAGGTCCTGCTCGATCTT
This sequence comes from uncultured Solirubrobacterales bacterium, assembly GCA_963795665.1. Classification (GTDB taxonomy): domain Bacteria; phylum Actinomycetota; class Thermoleophilia; order Solirubrobacterales; family 70-9; genus DASUPK01. The sequence goes on from CAWCIP010000015.1 coordinate 1,358, forward strand.
CGCCCGGTAGGAGGCCGGGTCCTCCGCCGGGGGACTGCCGGGCAGGGCGGGCGAGCGCACGGTCCGCGAGAGGGTCGGCCCCAGGGCCCAGCCGGGCGGCAGCCGGTGACGCCCGGTCACCGAGGTCAGGTCGCGCACCGCCCGGCGGCGGCTCCGCGCCGGGAAGACGGTGTAGTCGAGCCGGCTGCCGCTCGCCTGCACCTGCCAGGCGCCGGGACGGTCGTTGCCCATCCGCCAGCGCGCGCGGCTGCTCCGGTTGAGGAGGAAGCCGTAGCCCCTGGACGAGACGAACTCCGCCTGCGGGTAGTAGGCGGCGTTCATCCCGTTAGGGAAGAGGTAGCGCTCGAAGCCGCCGGGCAGCTCCGCCGGGCTCGGGACGCCCCCAAGCTCGGAGATCGGATAGGAGGTGCCGCCCCCGACCAGGACGCCGAACAGCGACAGGCCGGGCAGCAGCGTCTCCGATCCCCCGAGGTTCTCCTGAACGACGTCCGAGTAGAGCTTCTCGCCGTGCTTGTTCGTGCCGCCGTGGGTGCCGCCGAAGCCGTGAAAGCCCTCGCGGTGCCCCGCCGCGAAGGAGTCGCCGATCTCGATCACCCCGGCCGCCGAGCTGGGGCGCACGCGGACGCGCAGGCCGCCGGCGCGGTCGGGGTCGATCCGCGCGATCAGGCGCCGCCCCGGCTCGCTGGTGGCCAGGGTCAGGCGGACGCCCTTGCCCCGCCGCGCGGCCGAGATCACGCGCCGCGCCGCGTAGACGGTCCCCGAGCGGCGATCGAAGAGCGTGTTGCCGTTCCAGAGCCCGGATTCCCACTGGGCGTGCAGCTCGGTGCCCACCTCGTAGGCGAGCGGGGCGTAGACGGCGTTGTCCGGGTGGCGCTCGAGGGAGAACGGCTCGGGATCGTCGGTGCTGGGCAGCGCGACCGGGGTGAGCCTGCGCCGAGCGCGCAGCTCGCGCAACAGCGGCCGGCGACCCGAGCGGAAGACGAGGCGAACCGGGGCCCTGTCGATCACGGCGCGATTCGGCCCGTTGGAGACCACGATCCGCTCGCGGCCCAGCTTCACCGCGGCGCTCGCGGGCGCGGCCGTCGCCACGGCGATCGCCAGCAGCGAGGCCGCCAGAAGGGCCCCGATTGCCCCGGTCAGTGCCCTCCGCTTCGCAATTGAGAGATCCTAAGCGGAGAGGGTGTCCTTGAGGCCCTCCGCGAGATCGAGCCGGGGACTCCAGCCGAGCTCCGCACCCGCTGCGGCTATGGCGAGCACGGTTCTCTGGATCTCTCCGACTCGGGCCGGGGCGAACTCCGGCTCGAAGCCATCGCGGCCCGCGGAGCGGGCGATCAGCTGGACCAGCTCGAGCACCGAGGTCTCGTCCCCGGTGCCCACGTTGAGGGGGCCGTCCGCGTCGCTTCCCTCCATCGCGAGCAGGGCGGCGACCACGTCGGCCACGTGGACGTAGTCGCGCGTCTGCTCGCCGTCGCCGAAGACGGTCGGCCGGCCGCCGTCCCGCGCCAGGTCGCAGAAGATCGCCACCACGCCCGCCTCGGTGGCCGGATCCTGCCGCGGGCCGTACACGTTCCCGAGTCGAACGGTCCCGGCGGCCAGCCCCCGGGTGCGCGCGTAGAGGTCCAGATAGCCCTCGGCTGCCAGCTTGCTCTGGCCGTACACCGAGAAGGGCTCACAGCGGGCGGTCTCGCGGAAGGGAAGCTCGTCCACCCGCTCTGCTCCCTCTCCATATATGGCGCCGCCCGTGGAGGTGAAGACGAACCTGGATGCGTCCGCGCGCGCGGCGGCCTCGAGCGCGTTCACCGTGCCCACGACGTTCAGCCGAGCGTCGAAGCCGGGATCGGCCATCGAGCGCCGCACGTCGATCTGCGCCGCGAGGTGGAAGACGGTGTCTGGTCGGAATCCCTCGATCGCGGCGAGCACCGCCTGGGCGTCGGCGACATCGAGCTCCGTCACCGACACCCCCGCCTCGAGCGCGGAGGCGAGATTCTCGCGCTTGCCGCTCGAGAAGTCGTCGAGTACGAGAACCTCGTCGCCACGCGCGGCCAGAGCATCGGACAGATGGCTGCCGATGAACCCCGCGCCGCCTGTGACCACGGATTTCACGCGGCAAGATCCTAAAGGCCCACGAACCCCCTGCTACCCTCGCCGACCGCTGTTTGATCGGGCCATCCAGCCCCCCGGCTACCGTGGAAGGCCATATGCGCCTGATAGTCACCGAGAAGAACAACAGCGCGAAGAAGATCGCGGAGATATTGAGCGGTGGGACCGCCACCGAGGGCGCGTCCTACAAGACGCCGTTCTACACCTGGGAGGGTCCCGACGGGCCCCAGATGACGATCGGGCTGAAGGGACACGTCCTCAATCCGGCCTTCCCCGAGTCGTACAACAACTGGCAGGAGACCAATCCCCGCGACCTGATCGATGCCGACCTGATCAAGGAGCCGACGGACAAGAACGTGGTCCGCGCCCTGAAGAAGGTGGCCGAGGACGCCGACGACATCGTGATCGCGACCGACTATGACCGCGAGGGCGAGCTGATCGGCCTGGAGGCGCTGCAGGAGATCGTCGCCGCCAATCCCAAGCTCGCCACCGCCGAGGGCGTGCATGACGACGGGACACCCGTCAAGCGCGCCCGCTACTCCGCTCTCACCAAGGACGAGATCGAGCGCGCCTTCGGTGACCTCGACGAGCTCTCGATGCCGCTGGCGCTCGCCGGCGCCGCCAGGCAGGACATGGACCTGATCTGGGGGGCGACCCTGACGCGGTCGGTCTCGATGGCCACCCGGCGCTTCGGCTCCAACTTCCTCTCGGTCGGCCGCGTCCAGAGCCCGACCCTCGGACTGATCGTGCAGCGCGAGCTCGAACGGCGCGCCCACGAGCCCGTGCCGTTCTGGGAGGTCACGGCGAACTTCGCCCACCCGGACGGCGGCTTCGTCGCCGAGCACACGACCGACAAGTTCTGGGAGAAGGATGAGGCCGAGGCCGCGGTCGCCAACTCCAAGACCCCGGGCACCGTCAAGGAGATCTCGGCGCGCAAGAACAACCGCAAGCCGCCGACGCCTCTCAACACGACCGCATTCACCACCGACGCGTCCAGCCGCCTCGGCATCACGCCGTCGCGGGCGATGAGGATCGCCGAGGACCTCTACATGGACGGCTACATCTCCTACCCCAGGACCGACAACACCGTCTATCCGAAGTCGCTCGACACGAAGGAGCTGGTCAAGCAGCTGGTGGGGATCGACGACTTCAAGGCGGCGGAGTTCCTGCTCGACGGGCGGGATCTCGAGCCGACCCGGGGCAAGAAGGAGACGACGGATCACCCGCCGATCTACCCGACCCAGGCCGTCAACCCGCACCGCCTCGAGGCGCGCTCGGAGGCGCATCGCAAGGTCTACGAGCTGGTCGCCCGCCGCTTCCTCGCCACCTTCTCGCCGCCGATGGTCAGCGAGTCGACGCGGGCGAACATCGTCACGGCCAAGGGGACTCCGACGGCTGAGGAGGGCGAGACCTATTTCGTCCGCGGGTCGGTCGTACTCGACCCCGGCTTCGCCGCGATCTACACCTACGCCCGCTCGGCCGACACCGAGATCCCCAAGCTCGAGGAGGGGCAGGAGCTGACGCTCGAGGGCGTCGAGATGGAGGGCAAGGAGACGCCTCCGCCCCCTCGGATCAGTCAGGGCAAGCTGATCGAGATGATGGAGGAGCGCGGCCTCGGGACCAAGGCGACGCGCGCGGACATCATCCAGAAGCTCTACGACCGCGGCTACGTCTTCGGCAACCCGCCGGAGCCCTCGGAGACCGGGATCGCGATGTCGAAGGCCTTCGAGCACTACGTGCCGCGCATGGCGACGCCCGACATGACCGCCGAGATGGAGGCGGAGATGGACCAGATCGCCGCCGGCGAGATGACCAAGGACGACGTTCTGAAGGACAGCCGCGACATGCTGCGCTCCGCCTTCGACGAGATGGGCGATGACGTCAAGACCGAGGACGAGGAAGCGAAGTGGCGCAAGTTCGCCCGCGAGGTCTGGGCCGGCATGGACCAGGACCGGATCCTCGGCCCCTGCATCGTCTGCGAGGAGGCGGGCCGAAAGCAGGAGGACGGTTCCCCCCACATGCTGCGGATCATCAGGGCACGCAAGTCGGGCAAGCGCTTCGTCGGCTGCTCCGGCTGGGACGGCGATAACCCCGAGTCACCCGACTCCTGCGACACGACCTTCCCGCTGCCCCAGCGGGTTCGCGGCCTCTACAAGATCGAGGAGGTCTGCTCGGTCTGCGAGCGGACACCTCGCCTGCAGGTCGTCCCCTGGCGCGGTCGCCCCTGGAAGCTCTGCCTGAACGACGAGTGCCCGTCGATGGCCGAGATGAAGCGCCGCCGCGCCGAGCGCGAGGCCGCCAAGGCCGCGAAGGAGGCCGCGGAAGCCGCGGCCAAGGACGGCGAGGGCGAGGACGGCGAGGCCGTCGACCCCGCCGAGGCCGCCAAGGAGGCCGAGAGGATCGCCGGGCAGGCCTCGGCGACCAAGGTCAAGCGGGCCACCCGCGGCAACGGCGCCAAGGCGAAGAACGGCGCCAAGGCGAAGAACGGGTCAAAGGCCAAGAGCGGATCCCGAGCCAAGAACGGCTCGAAGGCCAAGCCGCGGGCGAAGAGCTAGGGCTCTAGGCCTGGCCGACGGCCAGCAGCACCTGGTTGGTGAGGCGCAGGGTGCCCCCGTTCTCGGACTCGTCCCGGACGGAGTCGGCGATCGCCGCCCAGACTTGGTCCTGGACGTCCTTGGGATGGGACTCGACCAGCCTGGTCAGCGGGGCGATGATCTCCCTGCAGTGGACGCTGTACTCCTCGGGTGACTCCCACTCGGCGGTGAGGTCCATTTCCTCCACCTGAACATCGGAGAAGCCGCCACCCTCGAGCAGGCCGCCAATGGCTTCCGGCGTCGGGCGCGAGAGGGGCCCCGGCGTGCCGGGTGGCGGCGGCGGCACGTCGAGGAGCTTCATCGCCGTCTGCATCGGGCGGGCGATCATGGGCACACGGTCGGGAGTGCCCCAGGAGCTGATCGCCATTCGCGCCCCGGGCTTGAGGAACCCGCGGACCCGCGCCGCGGCGCCCTCCCCGTCCGGCTCGAAGATGATGCCCCAGCGCGAGAGGGCGGCATCGAAGCTCTCCGCCGGGAAGTCGAGCGCCGACGCATCGGCGTGCATGAACTCGACGTTGCCCACTCCGGCCTCCGCCGCTCGCTCGCGGCCGTAGGCCAGCATCTCGGCCGAGATGTCGGTGGCGACCACCGCCCCATCCGGCCCGGCCTTCCTGGCTGCGGTGAGCGCAGGCTCGCCGAAGCCCGCGGCCACGTCGAGCACGCGGCTCCCCGCCTCGACCCCGGCCAGCGCGACCAGCCTCTCGCTGACGACGCTTGCGTAGGTCTCGAGCCAGCTTGACCATTTCTTCCATCCGGTCGCCGCGTGATCCCACTGCTCACGCTGCGCGCCCCGGAAGTCAACGGGATCGATTCCGTTCGTCTCCATCGCCCTCTCCTCTCGGTTGACGGAGCGACGCTACCAGGGGGATAGCCGGCCCCTCGCACGCCGCTTGCCGCGCGGTTAGCCTGGATCCGAGATGTTCATCTCGCTCGAGGGAATCGATGGGTCCGGGAAGACGTCCCAGGCCAAGCTGCTCGCCCGCGCGCTCGGCGAGGGCGTGCTGCTCGTGCGCGAGCCGGGCGGGACCAAGGTCGGGGAGCGCATCCGCCAGGTGCTGAAGGACCCGCACCTGGAGCTCGACCCGCTGGCCGAGCTGCTCCTCTTCTGCGCCGCCCGGGCCGAGCTGATGGCGCAGGTCGTCGGACCCGCGCGGGACGCGGGACGCGACGTCATCTGCGACCGCTTCAGCGACTCGAGCGTCGCCTACCAGGGCGTAGCGCGAGGGCTGGGCGCCGAGCGCGTCGAGGAGATCTGCGATCTCGCCACCGCCGGGGTCTGGCCGGACCTGACGATTCTGTTGCGCATGGAACCCGATCGCGCCGCGAAGCGAATCGGCCGCCGCAAGGCCGACCGTTTCGAGGAGGAGGGAATCGAGCTCCAGCGCCGGGTCGCCGAGGGCTACGACGAGGTGGCCCGCCGCCACCCGGAGCGGGTGCGGGTGGTCGACGCGGACGGTGATCGCAACACGGTCCACGCGGCCGTCCTCGCCGAGGTGCAGGCTGTCGTGTTGTGATGGAGGCTGCTGCGAGCACACCCGCGATCCCCGAGGCCCTGGCGGAGGCGACCCGCCACCAGCCGCGGGCGCGCGCGGCGCTGGTGGCTGCGCTCGCCTCCCCCGGCCACGCCTACATCTTCCGGGGGCCTCGCGGCGCCGGCAAGGCCGCCGCCGCTCGGGCGTTCGCGGCCGAGCTGCTCGCCGAGGGGGCGCCGGACCCGGACGACGCGCGCCGCCGGGCGCTGATCGATCCCTCGCCGCACCCCGACCTTGCCTGGCTGCGCCCGCCCGGCGCCCAGCATCTGGTGGAGGACGTCCGCGAATCGGTGATCCGAGCGTCCAGCCTGAGCCCGGCTGAGGGGCGGCGCAGGGTGTTCGTGATCGAGGAGGCGGAGGACCTTCGCGACGAGAGCCAGAACGCGCTGCTGAAGACGCTGGAGGAGCCGGCGCCCTTCGCCCACCTGATCCTGGTCTGCTCGGAGCCCGAGCTGCTTGCCGAGACGATCATCTCCCGTTGCACGCCGATCGAGTTCGGTCCGTTGGCGCCCGACGCGGTGCTCGAGACGCTTGGTGAGGGCGAGGACGCCGCCGCGGCCGCTCGCCTCAGCGGAGGCGACGTCGAGCTCGCCCGCGTTCTCCTCGGTGAGCGCGGGGCTGCGCTCAGGGCGACCGCCGAGGCGGCCGCTCGCGCCGCCCGATCTCAGGACGCACCCCCCGAGCCCTGGCGTGCCCTCCTCGACGCCGCCAGCGAGGCCGGCCAGGAGGCGGGCGCAGAGGAGGAGCGCCGCCTGGCAGATCGGGCCGAGGCCATGGCGAAGCGCAAAGGGAAGCTGACGCGAGAGGCGACGGAGCAGGTGAAGCGCACCGAGCGCCGCGCCCGCACACAGGCGCTCGACCTCGGCCTGGCGCTTTGCTGCGCCTGGTATCGGGACCTGGCGGCGATCGCCTCGGGGGCGGACGAGGTCGTGCTGAACGCCGACCGCCTCGATCAGCTCGCGGAGGACGCCCAGGGGCTGGACCCCGCCGCGGCGCGCTCGGCGGTCGAGTGGGTGCTCGACACCCGCCGGCGCCTGCGCGTCAACGTCTCCGAGGAGCTCGCCCTCGAGGCGCTCTGGCTCCGGCTGGCGGCAGCGCTGTCCCCCTGACCTCCACCCCGGGGGTCAGGTCTTGCATTGCCAATGTCGATTTGCAAGACCTGACCCCGAGTGTGAGCAAACCGCAACAATGACCGGAGCTATGACCGATAGGGGCCCGAGGGGTGGGGAGAGAGGCCGCCGGATTCCGATGCGGCTCTGGCTCGGCGCTGCCTTCGCCGGGGTCTCGCTGATCACGGCTGCGTCCGTCTACGTCTTCGTCGACGACTCGTCGGGGCGCACGCTGCAGAGCCAGTCCGCCGACCTCGCGGTCGGCAAGACCTCCAGCCTCGCGGACAACCTGGGCAAGGCCGACAAGCTGCACGCCGCCAACGTGCTGGCGCTGGCGAACAACGGGAACTTCGAGGCCTGGGCGGTCAACCGGCACGGCCACCCGTTCGCGCCCGGGCAGAACCTCGCGGCGCTCGCCGCCGTGCAGCAGAAGCCGGAGGCCGTCCGAGCCGCACTCGCAAACCGCCGCTACCGGGCGAGCCTGCCCGGGAACGTGACGGTTGCGGCCGTCCCGATCTTCGGCAAGGAGTTCGTGCGCGGCGCCGTGATCGTCCGCGCCGAGCCACCGCCCGCGCTGACCAGGGCCTTCGACCAGCTCCGCGGTGACCGGCTGCGGGCACTTCTGATCGCGATCGCCATCGGCGTGCTGGTCGGCTTCTTCGTGTCGTCGCTGATCGCCATCCGTGTGAGGCGGCTGGCGCACGCGGCGGAGCAGATGGCGGCCGGCCGGTTCGAGGCGCCCCTGCCGCCGGGCGGGGGCGACGAGATCGGGGACCTGACCCGCTCGCTGGACTCGATGCGCGAGGAGCTGCGCAAGACCTTCAGCATGCTCGCCACCGAGCGCGACCGCCTCTCGGCGATCTTCGATGGATTGAAGGAGGCAGTGATCGTGGTCGGGCAGGACGGCGCCGTCCGCTTCAACAATCCGGCCGCCGCGCGGCTGGTGCGGGATGGGCAGCCCGCGGCCGCGCTGATCCCCTCGCTTCGGCGAGCGGCGGACGGCGGATCCGACGAGATCCCGGTTCTCCTGATCGACGGGCGCGTCTACGGCGTCCAGGCCCGCCGGGTTCCGGCCGAGCACGCCGTGCTGCTGGTGGTACGCGACCGCACGGACGAGCTCAAGCGCGAGGAGGCCGAGCGCGAGTTCGTCTCCAACGCCGCCCACGAGCTGCGCAACCCGCTCGCCGGGATCATGAGCGGGATCGAGGTCCTGCGCGGCGGCGCGAAGGACGACCCCGACGCCCGGGATCGCTTCCTCGCCAGGCTCGCGGTCGACGCCGAGCGAATGACCCGCCTGACGCAGTCGCTGCTCATGCTGGCGCGGGTCGAGGCCGCGGGCGAGAGCGACCCCGCGCAGGTGGTGGACGTCTCACACGCCGCCGAGGAGGCCCGCGAGGCCGTGGCGGCCCCCGAGGGCGTGGAGATGCGGGCGGAGATCGAACCCGACCTGGTCGCGGAGGGAGACCCGGTCCTCGTCCGTCAGGTGATGATCGGGCTGCTCACCAACGCCTGTGCCCACACCCCTCCGCCCGGCACGGTTACCCTTCGCGCGGCACGGGGGGAGGAGAAGACCGTGACGATCGAAGTCCAGGACACAGGCAAGGGAATTCCCCCTGACGAGCAGGATCGCGTCTTCGAGCGCTTCTACCGGGGCTCCGCGACCCTCGAGGGCGAGGGCTTCGGGCTGGGCCTCTCGATCGCCAAGCGGATGGTGGACGTCATGAACGGGCAGATGGGGCTGCGCTCGGAACCCGACCAGGGCAGCGTCTTCTGGGTCCGCCTGCGTGCGGCCAAGCCGACGCCGACCCCCGTCGCATGAGCCCGACGCCGCCGGCATCGAACCGCATCCTCGTGGTCGACGACGAGCTCTCCGTCCGCGAGTCGGTGGGCTACGCCCTGGAGCAGGAGGGATTCGAGGTCACCCTGGCGGCGAACGGGGAGGAGGCCGAGGGCGAGATCTCGGGCGATCACTTCGACCTGCTGATCCTGGACATCATGATGCCGGGGAAGAGCGGACTCGACATCTGCCGCGAGGTTCGCGCCCACAGCCCGGTGCCGATCATCCTGCTGACGGCCAAGGACGCGGAGGTCGACAAGGTGGTCGGCCTCGAGGTGGGTGCCGACGACTACGTCACCAAGCCGTTCTCGGTCCGCGAGCTGCTCGGCCGGGTCCGCGCCCAGCTGCGGCGCCGCGAGCTCGACCGCTCGACCGGCGCCGAGGGCACGGCGATCGAGTCGGGGCCCGTCTCCATCGACCTGGCTCGCCACCTCGTCACGGTCCGCGGCGAGCCGACCAACCTGACCCGCTCGGAGTTCCAGGTCCTGCGGCTGCTGGCCGAGAACCCGGGCCAGGTCTTCTCGCGCAAGGAGATCATGGAGGAGCTCTGGCAGACCGAGTTCCGCGGCGACGTCCGCGCCTGCGACGTCCACATCTCGAACCTCCGCCAGAAGGTCGAGCGCGACCCTCAGAACCCGGAGCTCGTCCTCACGGTTCGCCGCGTCGGCTACCGCTTCGCCGAGGACGCGCCGTAGTCGTCGTCGCCGCGGCCCGGCCCCCAGCTCTTCGACTGCCAGAAGGCGATCTCGCCGCCGTCTGGGGCGCGAACGACGCTGCGCCACCCCGCGAGCCCCTCTCGCGGCTCGAGCAGGACCGAGCCACCCAGCTTCTCGGCCTGGTCGGTCGCCGAGTCGACCTCGGGGACGGCTACGTAGGGCAGCCAGAGGGCGCGGTCGGTGCCGCACTCGACGATCCCGCCGCTCGGCCCTTCGCCAAGGTCGAGCGCCAGGTAGGACCGTTCGGCGGCCTCGATCAGCTCAGGGCGCCAGCCGAGTAGCTCCGAGTAGAAGGTGCGGGCGCTGCTCTTGTCGGCCGTGTGCAGCTCGAGGTGCGCGAGTCGTCTCGGTGGTGTCATTGCGTAGGTTGAGATCCGGCGGAGGGGCCAAATCAATCGGCCCGTCAGCGATGGATTCGCGCTCGCCGGTGGATCTCAGGAATTGAGGCATGAGCTCTGGATCCGACAATTCCCGGGAGCAGGAGCTCCTCGCGTCCGCGCAGGCGGGGGAAGAGGGGGCCTTCGAGCGCCTGGTCGCGCCCTACCGAGGCGAGCTCCAGGCGCACGCCTACCGGATGGTGGGCTCAGTGCACGACGCCGAGGATGCCATGCAGGAAGCCCTGCTTCGAGCATGGCGCGGAATCGCTCGATTCGAAGGGCGCAGCTCGCTGCGGACCTGGCTCTACACGATCACCACGAACTCCTCGCTGCGGCTGATCGAGCGGCGCCCCAAGCGTGTGCTGCCGATCGATCTTGGCCCGCCCGCCGACCCTCACGGCGAGGTGGGCAAGCCGCTGGTGGAGTCGGCCTGGATCGAGCCCTATCCGGATGAGCGCCTGGCAGCCGAGTCGATCGAGCTATCGCCGGAGGCCAGCTACGAGCAGCGGGAGAGCGTCGAGCTCGCCTTCACGGCCGCGATGCAGCACCTGCCGCCGGTCCAGCGCGCCTCGCTGATCATGACCGACGTGCTGGGCTACTCCCCTGGCGAGGTGGCCGAGGCGCTCGACGCGACCCCGGCATCCATTTACAGCGCCCTGCAGCGCGCCCGCAAGGCGACGGACGAGCGGCTGCCTGAGCCAAGCCAGCTCCAGACGCGCGAGAGGCTTGGCGAGGAGCACGTCACGGAGCTCGTGGACCAGTTCATGGAGGCCTGGGAGAGCGCCGACGTCGAGCGGCTCAGCTCGCTGCTGACGATGGACTGCGACCTCGTGATGCCGCCCTGGGCAGAGTGGTTCCAGGGTCGCGACGCCGTGCTCGACTTCCTGCCCCGCGGTCCTTTCCGCCCCGGACGGAGCTGGAAGCTGGTGCCCACCGGAGCAAACGGCCAACCGGCGATGGGCGCCTACTGGACCGACGGCGACGGCACCCTGCACGCCGAGGGCATCATCGTGCTCAGCTTCGGCGAGTCCGGTGGGATCAGCGAGATCGCCTCTTTCCGCGACCCGGACCTGTTCCCGTACTTCGGTCTGCCGCGAGCGATGGATTCGGAGGGCTCCTCGGATCTCTAGGTGCAAAGAGGCGAGACAGCCTCACACCGAAAGGGGATCCGATGAGTCCGGTCACAGACAAGACAAAGAAATCGATCGCGTGGGTCGTGGTCCTGACCGGGATCGGCTCCTTCATGGGAGCCCTCGACACGCTGGTCGTCTCGACCGCGCTCCCGACCATCCGCCTCGACCTCGGGGCGTCCGTGTCCGAGCTCGAGTGGACGGTCAACGCCTACAACCTCAGCTTCGCAGTGATGCTGATCACGGCGGCCGCGCTCGGCGACCGCTTTGGGCGCCGCCGGCTCTATGCATTCGGGCTCGTCGGCTTTGCGCTCGCGTCCGCCGGGTCGGCGGTCGCGCCGAGCGTCGGCGTCTTGATCGTTGCTCGCGCGCTCCAGGGTGTCGCGGCGGCGTTCGTCCTATCGCTCGGCCTGGCGCTGCTCAGCGCGGCCTTCCCGGCCGAGAAGCGTGGGACCGCCATTGGGCTGTTCAGCGCGGTCACCGGGCTCGCCGTCGCCAGCGGCCCGCTCGTCGGCGGCGCCGTGGTCAACGGGCTCGACTGGAGCTGGATCTTCTGGCTCAACGTGCCGATCGGCCTGATCGCCGCACCGCTCGTCATCACTCGAATGCGCGATAGCTACGGCCCCGACAGCGCCCTCGATCTCCCCGGGCTGGGCCTGATCTCGGCCGCGGCCTTCGGAATCGTCTGGGGCCTCGTGCGCGGGAACTCCGCGGGCTGGGACAGCTTCGAGGTGATCGGGACGCTCGCGGCCGGGGTCGCGCTCGCCGCCGGGTTCGTAGCCTGGGAGAGACGGACGACGGATCCGATGATCCCGATCAGCTTCTTCCGTTCAAGGGCCTTCGCGGCGGGCAACCTGGCCATCTTCACCGTGCTCGGGTCGTTGTTCGCCGAGGTCTATTTCTTTTCGCAGTTCCTCCAGAACGCCATGGGCTACGACGCACTGGGCGCCGGGCTCCGGCTGATCCCGTGGACCGCGACCTTCCTGGTTGTCGGCCCCATCGCCGGTGCGCTGACCGATCGGATCGGCGAGCGGCCCCTGATGGTCTCGGGGCTGCTGATCCAGGCCGGCGCTTCAGTCTGGATCGCGCTGATCGCGAGCACCGATCTGGCGTATTCGCAGCTAGTGATCCCGATGGTGGTCGCGGGCGTCGGCATCTCGATGGCGCTGCCGTCGGCCCAGAACTCTGTGCTCGGATCCGTCTCGGAGGACGCGGTCGGCAAGGCGGCCGGGACCAACACCGTGATGCGTGAGCTCGGCGGAGTGTTCGGCATCGCCGTCGCCGTGGCGGTGTTCGCGGCGGCCGGCAGCTACGCCACCCCGCAGACATTCATCGACGGGTTCGGGCCCGCCATTGGTGTGGCGGCGGCCATCGCGCTGGTAGGTGCGATCGCCGGCACCTTCCTGCCCGGCCACCGGCAGGAGACGGAGCTGATCGGCACCGCGACGACAACCCCCGCGCTCGAGACCGAGTGACGGGCCAAGGAGGTCAGACGATGAGACGAGCAGTGGTCCGCTACCGGGTGAAGCCCGAACATGCCGAGCGGAATGCTGAGCTCGTCCGCGCGGTGTACGAGGAGCTGCATCGCGCAGACCCGTCAGGGTTCCGCTACGCCACCTTTCGGCTCGAGAACGGGGTGAGCTTCGTTCACATCGCCGAGTTCGACGGGCCGGAGAACCCGCTGCCCAAGCTCGACGCCTTCGAGGAGTTCCAGCGGGACATCGCGGCCCGCTGCGATGAGCCCCCGGTCGCCATGCAGGCGGACGAGGTCGGTTCGTTTCGGTTCCGGCCCCGCGCTCGAGCCGGGCCGCCTGGTGGACGCGCCACCGTACTGGGCTAGAAGCTGAGGTGGTAGCCGCCGCGGTAGGACGCGGGGCCGCCGACGATCTGGACCTGAGGAGCCGAGGTCTGGATCGATGGCGGCGTGAAGCTGGGGCCCGAGCCGGCCGAGGCCCGCCGGTCGGCGGAGACGATCGAGAGCTTGGCGTTCAGGTTCTGAGTCGAGTTCGGTGGCATCGGGTATCTCTTCGCCGTTTCAGATCGGCGACCTGCCTGAATGCTTGACCCCAAGAGAGATGAGGGGCCGCTTCGGGTCCGGGGACGCTAGAGAGCGGCGAGCTTGCAGCCGATCGGCACGGACCCGCTGGCGACCGTCTCGGCGATCGGCGGACCGGAGGTCCAGATGTAGCGGAGCTTGGCGAAGACCCTCTTGCCGTTGGAGCAGAGCTGCGGCTTGCTGAGCTGAAGCTCCATCGGCGCGCTCTTCGTCGTCCCGCTGGCGCAGTCGGGATTGCAGTCGTTGATCTGCCCGGTCCCGGTGCCGTCGGCCTTCTTCCGCGTCCACTTCGACCAGGTCATACCCCGCGCGCCGAGGCTGGCATCGCCACAGGCGATGATCACGTCCTTCGGCTTGAACTTCGGCTTGAAGCAGTTGGCGATCAGCTGGACGCGCTTGCCACTCTCGGAGGCCACCGGGCTCGCCGGCGCGGCGGCTGAGATGCAGAGCGCCGTGAGCGCCGCGATCGATCCCAGCAGGGGAGCCTTCATGGCGCGGAGCCTACTCCCCCATTCGGGGGTTGTTTGCGCGGCCGGCTAGCGT
>CAWCIP010000016.1:0-101840 GCA_963795665.1 uncultured Solirubrobacterales bacterium
GGATGCAGGCTCTCGGGCGAGTAGCTGCGCGCATCTGGCTCGCCGGCGGTGAGCATTGGTCTAAAGGGAGCTTAGGTTTCCGGCGGACACGGCGGACAGCGCCGGGATCGGCCGCCCTATTGCCAAAGCGGTCCTACGTGGCTGCTTCTCCGGGGGACAGATCGAGAAGCGGAGAAAGGCGCGGAGTCGAACTGATCGGTCATAGACTGCGCCACCAACTGGCGTCCCAAGTAGCGCACCTGAACTGATGAGCAAGAGACTGAAGATGCTCCGCGCCCGCGCCGAAGCTGCCGAGCGGGATTTGGGGCAAGCGGAGAAAGACTTGGAAGCGGCCGAGGCCGCGCTCGAAGACCAGATGAAGGAAACGGTTCTCCTTCGGCGGGAGCGGGACGATTCACGCAAGCTCCAAACCGCCGAGCGCGAGGCCGGCCAGGTTCTCGTGGAGATGGTGAAGGAGGAGAGGGCCAAGTTGGCTCAGGTACGGAAGTGGCTCGAGGAGCAAGACGACGGCTCGAGATGGTTTGCGCTACGCGCCATCGTCGAGTTGAAGCAGGGAACCAAATGAAGACGCTGACCGCTGCGGCCTGTTTGGTCTTTTAACTGACCGAGCGCAGGGGACCGCCGGGTAGCCGCTTTCCATGCGAAGCAGCAGTGTGTAGGCGTGAACCTCCGACCTCGATGAGGGCAACAAAAGGGCAACAGACGGGACGGAGTCCAGCCGAACCCAGACGAACTCGAGTCCCCATTTAGAGCCGAATCCTGAGCCAGACGAGCCCCACCGAACTCCCGGCGCGGTCTACGAAACCGAAGGTCACAGGTTCGAATCCTGTCGGGCGCGCTCCCCAGACCCTCGCGTCCGCGGGCGTTCGTCGTGTGAAGGGTGCCCTGATCCGCATCGTGCCGCTGGCCAGCTTGGTGCCGGGCAACGGCCCGCAGCCCGGACGGCGGCTAGCCTAGGCGCGATGCCTCAGGGGTCGGACAGTCCGCTCGACGGGGACCGGCTCGCCGGCCTGATCGAGACGGAGGAGCGGCGCTTCGTGGAGGAGCACCGGCGCTCGCGCGAGCTGTTTGAGAGCGGGCGGGGGGCTCTGCTCGCTGGCGTGCCGATGCCGTGGATGACCGAGTGGGCGAGCCCGTTTCCGGTGTTCGCGGAGAGCGCGGAGGGCGCCCGATTCACAGACGTGGACGGCAACGACTACGTCGATTTCTGCCTCGGCGACACCGGGGCGATGACCGGGCATTCGCCTCCGGCGACGGTTGCCGCGGTGGCCCAGCGCGCCTCCCGCGGGATCACGCTGATGCTGCCGACCGAGGACGCGAGCCGGGTCGGCGAGGAGCTGACACGGCGGTTTGGTCTGCCGCGCTGGCAATTCGCTTTGACCGCGACGGACGCCAACCGATTCGCGCTACGCCTGGCGAGGGCGATCACCGGCCGGCCGAAGGTTCTGGTCTACGCCTGGTGCTACCACGGGTCCGTTGACGAGAGCTTTGCGATCGAGATCGAGGGCGAGACGCGCTCCCGTCCAGACAACATCGGCCCGCCCGTCGACCCGGCCCTGACCACGCGGGCAGTCGAGTGGAACGACGTCGGCGCCCTGGAACGCGCCCTCGCTCCCCGTGACGTCGCCTGCGTGCTGGCGGAACCCGCGATGACCAATGCCGGGATCGTCCTTCCCGACCCCGGCTACCACGAGGCGCTTCGCCAGCTCAGCCGCGAGCACGGGGCCCTGCTCGTGATCGACGAGACGCACACCTTCTGCGCGGGCCCGGGGGGCTACACGGCTGCGGGCGGGCTGGAGCCCGACCTGCTCACGATCGGGAAGGCGATCGCCGGCGGGATCCCGGCCGCCGCCTACGGGATGACCGAGGAGGTGGCCGATCGGGTCACGGCCCACCACCGGACGCTGGAGACATCCGACGTCGGCGGGATCGGAGGCACGCTGGCGGGGAACGCGCTCTCGCTCGCGGCCACCCGCGCGACGCTGGAGGAGGTGCTGACGGAAGCGGCGTTCGACCACATGATCGGCGTCGCGGAGCGCTTCGAGGCAGGCGTCAACGAGGTGATCACCGCCCATGGCATGCCGTGGCACGCCACCCGGCTCGGCTGCCGGGTCGAATACCACTTCCGCTCCTCTCCGCCGCGCAACGGCTCCGAGGCCATGGCGGCCGACGACGCGATGCTCAGCAGCTACATGCACCTGCACGCGCTCAATCGCGGGATCCTCCTGACGCCCTTCCACAAGATGGCGCTGATGTGTCCGGCGACGTCCGAGGCCGACGTCGACCGGCACACGGACGCCTTCGGGGAGGCGGTCGTGGCTCTGGCGGGTCAGGGCGTCGGCTGATTGCCGGCGACGCCGGACGCCCCAAGCGGCGCTCGGTCGCCTCGTGGCGGTAGTCGAAGCGCGAAGAGGCCAGGCGGGCGGCATGTCTCTGTCTTTCTGGCCGGTGAGGCTCAGCGAGAGGGGCCGGGATGAGACGGGGACGTGCCCAACCCCAAGAACTGCCCAGCTTGCCGTGGGTCTCTCGCTGGCTAATATCCCCGCGCGAACTGAAGGGACACCAGGAGGAGATATGGGTCTTCAGGACTGCAAAGTCGGAGTGGCCGTGCCCGTCGGCGATATGGCCAGCGCGAAGGAGTTCTACGAGGGCAAGCTCGGACTGACGGGCGGTACCGAGGGCTCTGATGGGGGAGTCACCTACGAGTGCGCAGGGGGTACGAGCCTGCATATCTACCCGTCGCCCGACAATGCCGGCCAATCCGGAGCGACGATCGCGGGCTTCGAGACCGACGATGTCGAGGGCATCGTCGAGGAGCTCTCCTCCACCGGAGTCGAGTTCGAGCACTACGAGAGTGGGCAGTTCAAGACCAATGAGAAGGGAGTTGCCGAGATCGGCGACGCCAAAGTCGCGTGGTTCAAGGACCCGGACGGAAACACCGTCGGGATTGTCAACGCATAGCGCCGCTTCTCGTCCAAAGCAGCGGTTTCGACGCCCGAACTGACCGGCGTGGGTTCTGTGTGCCCCCAGAGGCGTGTCGCGTGCTAGCGATAAACCGAATCGTTCCCAAGCTATAGGCAACGGCGCTCGAAGGAGGAGCCCAGGGCTCGACCGTCTCGCGCTGCTCGATCGGATCGGCGATCGCGTGATCGAGCAGGCCCGCCTGATCGGCACCTGCGAGCGCTGAGACCGGCCGCGCTCGGTTGCGGTGTTTCGCGGGAGCGCTACTCTCGGTTACGTGGGTTCGGTGGCATTTCAGTTGGCTGATGCTTCGACGCAGGAAGCGCTGCCAATCCTGTTGCTGTCCGTGATCGGAAGTGCTTTGTTCGCCGGCCTCCTGCTCTGCTTCCGGCGCTTCGATGCCGACCAGCCGTCAGACGGCGGCGAGGGTGGCAGCGGAGGAGATGACCACGGGCCCGGCCCCGATCGGCCCGATGGGCCCCTTCGGCTACTCGATCCTCCGCTGGGGGAGATTCGCGCAAGCGGGCCGCGGTCGACCGCAGAGCCGGACAGAAAAAGGCGCCGCTCCTTGACGACGTCGTAGCGCGGGTATAGATTGCCCAGTTGCGCTGCCTTCTCGGCGCGGCCAGCATCGAGAAGGCAACCGGGAAGGAGAGTTTGGCGGTATGAGCTCCCTTGCTAGGCGTTGGCTGGCGATCATCGCCGGTGTGGTGATTGTCGCGCTGGCAATCGGGCTCTACGTCAACAAGCTCGTGCGCGCTCCGACTCCGGTTTCGGCGCAGCAGACCGGGCCGGCCCAGGCGCAGCTGACGCTGGGCACCACTCCCGCGGTCGGAAAGCTCGGTGGACACCCGAGCTGGGTCTCCTATCTGGTGCGCGAGGGGAATCAGTGGAAGCACACCACGACCTTCGACGTGCCCGCCCATTCCCTGGTGAGGATCACCGTCCTCAACTTCGACGGCGAGAGCGGCCTGCGTAACCCGTTCCTCTCCCAGGTGCAGGGCACGGTCGGAGGAACGATGCAGCTGGACGGCAAGACGGTGAAGAACATCGCCCCGGACGCCGCCTCGCACACCTTCACGGTGCCGCAGATGGGGATCGTCGTCCCGATCAAGGGCGTCGCCGACGACGCACCCAACCAGTGCGAGGAGATGCCGTGCACCCTCGGCCAGGCGCACACGACCGTCACCTTCGTGATCCGCACCGGCAAGCACGGGTGGATTCGGTGGCAGTGCTTCGTGCCGTGCGCGGCCGGCTTCTTCACCGGCTTCGGTGGTCCGATGCAGACGATCGGCTACATGGACGGCTTCCTGCACGTGGTCTGAGCCCGAGCGACGATGCCCGAGCCCCCTCACTTCAGACGAATCCTGATTCTGTGGGCCGCGCTCAGCATCATCGCGACGCCCATCGTGGTCCTGGTATGGGCGCCGGATCTGCCGCCGGGCAACAGCGCCAACGCCGGGTCGGGGCAGGTGACGGACAACACCGTCCTGCTCGGGGTCGTGACCCCGATCGTCGCGCTGATGGTCGTCTACTTCGCGTATGCGCTGATCGTCTTCCGCCGGCGGGACGAGGGGCCCGAGGAGGGGCTGGCGATCCGTGGGAACCGCGACATACAGACGACCTGGCTGGCGGTCACCTCGGTGGTCGTGCTCTTCCTGGCGACCTACGGCACCATCAGGCTCTTCGACGAGGGCTCCGGCGGTGGGCAGGGTGCGGATCCCGTAGCCAAGCCGTCGGGCAATGTGCTCCCGGTGCAGGTGATCGGCCAGCAGTGGGCGTTCACCTACCGCTGGCCGACCTTCGGAGGTGTTGAGACGCCGCACCTGGAGCTGCCGGTCGACCGCAACGTCGCGCTGCACGTCACCTCGCTCGACGTGATCCACTCGTTCTGGGCCCACGACCTCGGGGTGAAGGCCGACGCCAATCCGGGCGTGGACAACGTCGCTTATGTCAAGCCGACCGATGTCCGCAGCTTCTCGATCCGCTGCGCCGAGCTCTGCGGGCTCTTCCACGGGCACATGTTCGATACGGGGCAGGTCGTGAGCGACGGCGCCTTCCTCGCCTGGATACATGCCCAGCAGGCCGCCTTCGGCCCGGCGACCGGCGCCCTGCCCAAGTACAGGTCCCACTACAACCCCGCTCCCCATAGGAGGGCCGGATGAACACCGAACGGAGCGCCCGTCCCCCCCTGCGTGGCCTGATCGGCTTCAACCTGCTCAGCGGGATCCTGCTCGGGATCGTCGGCTTCTACTTCGGCTGGTGGCTCGGCCACCAGATCCATTTCACCAACTACGAGTACATCGAGGACACGGGGCAGAACGACATTGCGCTCTTCCTGGGCTATCTGTTCTTCGTCGTCGGCTTCCTGGTGGGCCTCGGGTACCTCAGGTATCCCCTGGCGAGGATGATCGGGCGGGAGCCGTCACACCACGAGAACGAGGGAGGCGGCATCCGCCGCTACTTCGGCCTCTGCACCGACCACAAGGTGATCGGGATGCAGTACCTCGTTGGGATCGGCCTCTTCTTCTTCATCGGCGGCGTGAACGCGATGCTGATCCGGGCCGAGCTTCTCCGCCCCTCGCCCCAGCTCTTCGGCGCCGGCAACTACCTGACGCTCGTCAGCCTGCACGGGGCGATGATGATGGGGATCATGACCTCGGGCGTTCTCGGCCCGTTCGCCAACTACTTCGTCCCCCTGATGATCGGCGCGAAGAGGATGGCCTTCCCGCGGATCGAGTCGCTCACCTTCTGGCTGCTGATGGCGGCCGGGGCGATCCTCACCAGCGCCGTCTTCTTCGGCGGCCTTCCCACCGGCTGGACCGGCTACGGGCCGCTCAACGACCAGGCGAACATGGGAATGGACTCGTACATCATCTTCTTCATCCTCGTCGGGGTCTCGATGACGCTCCTCGGGCTCAACCTGATCGCGACGATCGTGACGATGCGGGCACCCGGGTTGACCTGGGGGCGGCTGCCGATGTTCTGCTGGGGAGCTATCTCAACTTCGGGCCTGATGGTGCTCGCGGCGCCCGTCCTGGCGGCCGTCCTCCTGATGGTGGGGCTCGACCGGACCGCCCAGACTTCGTTCTTCCAGGCGCCCTCCGGAGGCAGCCCCTACCTGTTCGAGAACCTGTTCTGGTTCTTCGGCCATCCGGAGGTCTACGTCTTAGCCCTGCCCGGGTTCGGGATCCTCCTCGAGATCGTGCCGGTATTCGCACGAAAGCCACTCTGGGGCTACCGCCTCGCGGTGGCGGGGATGCTCGGCGTGGCGCTGCTGAGCTTCTTCGTCTGGCAGCACCACCTGTTCGTCAGCGGGATCAACGGGGCCCTGCGGCCGTTCTACATGCTCTCCACCGAGGTGATCTCGATACCCACGGGATTCATCTTCCTTTGCGGCATGGCGACGCTCTGGAGGGCCAGCATCCGCTACACGGTGCCGATGCTCTTCTGCCTGGCCTGGTTCTTCAACTTCTTCATCGGGGGTATCTCGGGGGTGTTCCTGTCGGACACCCCGAGCGACGTCAGCACCCACGGCAGCTTCTTCGTCATGGCCCATTTCCACTACACGATCATGGGCGGCCTGGTCTTCACTTTCTTCGCCGCGATCTACTACTGGGTGCCGAAGATGACCGGGTTCCGGTTCAACGAGACCCTGTCGAAGATCCACTTCTGGTCGATGTTCATCGCGTTCAACTCCACCTTTGGCCCGCTCTTCGCCGCCGGGCTGCTGGGGATGCCGCGGCGAGTGGCCACGTACGCGTCCAGCCTGCAGCCGCTCAACATCTGGGTGTCGGTGTCCGCCTTCGTCCTCGGGTTGTCGATGCTGGTCTTCCTGGCCAACGTCCTCTACTCGCTTGTGATCGTCCGCAAGCCGGCGGAGGCGAATCCATGGGACTCCAAGTCGCTCGAGTGGCAGGTGCCGACGCCGGTGCCGCTGCACAACTTCGACCAGGTTCCGGTGATCGACTCGGAGCCCTATGACTACGGAACCCCACCCCCGCCGCCCAGACCCGCGAAGGAACCCGCGGCGGCGCCCGGATAGCCATGGTCAAGCTCCCAGGAAGAGGACGGCAAAGCAGCCCGGCGGACGGGCCGCTCGACGAGCCGCCGGAGGTCCACGAGCGGAACCTCTGGCTCGGCGCCCGCGTGATCGCCGGGACGACGATCATGTTCTTCGCGGCGTTCGTGTTCGCGTACTTCTACCTGCGCTCGCTCAACAACAGCAACGAGTGGCGCCCGGCGGGTGTGGACCCGCCGCAGAGGTACGGGATCGCAGTCGTCCTCCTCTTCGTCGCCAGCGCCGGCCTCCTGGCCTACGCGTCCTGGGCGGCGCGTGAGAAGCGCGGCTGGCTGGCGGCGGCGGGGACCGCAGTCGCGCTAGGGCTCGCGGGCTGCGTGGTGCAGGTGTTCGAATACGCGAATGTCCACTTCAGTCCGACCGACGGCGGCTACGCGAGCGTGTTCATCGGCTGGACCATCCTCTTCGTCGTCTTCGTGATCCTCACCATGTACTGGGTCGAGATCCTCTTCGCCGAGGGGATGCGCAATCGAGGTGCGGAGGTGGCAACCGTGCCGGCCGGCCTGGCCGACGCGGCGTTCTACTGGGGCCTGCTGGCGGGCATCGGGGTGCTCACTTGGGCGATCCTCTACCTGTTCTGAGCCTTGCCCACGGCGACGGTGCTCCTCAGCTGGACCACCGACCCGGCGCTCCTCTGGGTGATCCTGGCTGCATGGCTCTACTGGCTGGGCGGCCGCGGGGTGCGGCCGCAGCCATCCGCAGCCCGCCGCTGGCGACTGGCCGCCTTCATCACCGGGCTCGCGGTCATCGTCGTGGCTCTCGCATCCCCGATCGACGATTGGGCCGAAAAGCTCCAGTGGGCGCACATGCTCCAGCACGTGCTCCTGCTGCTCGTTGCCCCTCCGCTGCTGGCGCTGGCCCGCCCATGGAACAGGATGTGGCGGGGGCTCCCGCTCGGCCTTCGCCGGGGAGTCGCGCACGAGGTCACCCAAGGCCGCTGGGCGGACGGCCTGCGCCGGACGGCGCGGTTCCTCGGCGATCCGGGTCCCTCCTGGCTGCTCTTCTCGGTCACGCTCGTCTTCTGGCACATCCCGTTCGCGTACGACGCGACCCTGCGCTCTCCCCTGGTTCACGCCGCGGAGCACGCGCTCTTCTTCGGCACGGGCCTGCTCTTCTGGACGCGCGTGATCGACTCGCCGCCCTGGCGATCGCCGCTCCCCGACGGAGTCAGAGCCCTCTACGTCGCGTCGGCGATGGTGGTCAGCTGGCTGCTCGCGATCGTCCTCGCCTTCGCCAGCTCGCCCCTGTACGCCCCCTACGCGGCGGAGGCGACCCGGCCCGGCGGGATCAGCGCGCTCACGGACCAGCAGTTCGCCGCCGGGGTGATGTGGGTGCCCGGCTCGATCCCGTTCACGATTGCAATCATCTCCATCATCTACCGGTGGCTCGAGCCCGAGCGTGCGCGCGACCCGGCCCCCCGCGCTGGCGCGCTCGCCGGAAACCCGTGACCTAGGAGGGAACAGGATGCCGCTCCCGTCGAACATCATCGCCATCACGGTCGCCGGACAGGGCGTCCTCACCTGGGCGATCCCGCTCTTCATCTTTCTCGCGGTTCTGTTCTGGTGCATGGTCCAGCTGATCCGCAGCTTCCCGGAGTGACGCATGGCCATTGATCCGTAGTGGATCGATGAGCCCCCGTCGGATCGGGCTGCGCACAGCCGCGCTGGTCATCGTTTCCGCCTTGGCCGTCGGGATCGTCGCGGGGGTCGTCGTCCACCTGCTGCAAACCGGCGGAGACTCGAATTCGCGCGACCCCGCCGCGGGACTGCACGGCCAGGCGATCTGGGAACCCGGGCAGAGACGCGCGCCCGATTTTCGGCTGCCGGACCAGAGCGGTCGGCAGATCTCACTGGCATCGCTGCACGGCCGCAACGTGATGCTCGCCTTCTTCAGCTCGCGCTGCCGGCTGGCTTGCGCACGGGAGGTGCAGACGCTTCGCATCGCGCTCGCGCTGCTCCCGCCGCAGGCCCGCCCCGCGCTGATCATCGTGAGCCTCGACCCTTCCCACGACACGCCCGGATCGACGCGGGCGGCCGTCGCGCGCTGGGGCCTTGCGGCAACCGGCTGGCACTGGTTGCTCGGCTCGAGGGGGCAGCTGGCCCCGGTGTGGGCGGCCTACAGGGTTGACGCCGGACGACCCGCCGGGCCCGCCGGCAACAGCACCCCCGTGTATCTCATCGACCGGAACGGATTCCAGCGCGCGGGCCTCCTCTATCCCTTTCCGCCCGGCTGGCCGGCCGGGGACCTCCGCCTGCTCGCGGGGGAGAGGTGACGGGCGCGCGATGCCGGGCGTTGAGATTCGGGCGCAATACTTGTCGCGCCATGTTCGGACGCCTCTCTCCTGACCGTCGCGTCGCAGGCGCCAGCCTGACGCTGTTCCTGCTGGCGGCTGGAGCCGTAGCCGGGCTCCTGGTCGGCTGTGGCGGGAGCGGAAGCGGAGCGTCCTCGACCACCACTCCCAAGTTCGCCGGGGTCCGCGCCCTGCCGTCGAAGCCCGCCCCACCGCTCCTCCTCCGGGACTCGCTCGGCCATCCGGTCAACATCGACCAGTACCGAGGCAAGGCGGTGCTGGTCACCTTCATCTACGACCACTGCCCCGATGTCTGCCCGCTCATCGTCGGCAACCTGCACACGGCTCAAACCGAGCTCGGAGCGGCGGCCGACAAGCTCCAGATCATCGCCGTGTCGGTGGATCCTCGCGGCGACACGCCCAGAACAGTCGCGGCCTTCCTGAGAGCGCATCGGATGACCGGCCGCATGGAGTACCTGATCGGATCCAGTCCACAGCTCGAGAAGGTCTGGCGGGACTGGAGCATCCTCTCCAAGGCCACGCCGGCGAAGCGCGACCCCGACCTGGTCGAGCACTCGGCTCTCGTCTACGGGATCAGCGCCAGTGGGAGGATCACGACGCTCTACCAGCACGACTTCCAACCGGCGCAGATCGTGCATGACGTCCCAATCCTGGCGTCGCAGTAGGCCGGGATGCGTCACATCCTGCGCATCGGCCTGGTGACTGCGGCGGTCATCGTCGCCGTGATCTCGATCGTGCTCCTGAGCGGCACTTCGGACCGGTTTGGGACCGGCCGTTCGGCGCCGCCTCTGCCCAGCCAGGTCCTCGTCCCACCGAAGGTGACGCTCGCGTCCCTGCGAGGCAAGCCGGCTGCGATCAACTTCTGGGCGAGCTGGTGTACCCCCTGCCACAAGGAGGCGCCTGAGCTGGAGCGGGTCGCCCGCCAGCTGCACGGGCGCGCCCGCCTGGTCGGCATCGACTGGACCGATGGCACCGGCGCCGCGCGATCGTTCCTACAGCAATACAAGCTGACATACCCGAACCTGAGCGATCCGGACGGAGCGACCGGCAGCAAGTACGGGCTGAAAGGTCTTCCGATGACCTTCATCCTCGACCCCCAGGGGAGGATCACCGATGTCCTGAGGGGGCCGCAAACCGCCGCCGACCTCCTGCGGGCGCTGCACCTGAGCAGCTCAGTCAAGACGAGCTCTTAGGGAATTGTCATCGGACCCTTAAGGGTCTCCCAGCTTCCGCGGGCATGGTGTGAGAACCGAGGCATCGGGCAAGAGATGCCAACGCGACGAACCAGAACGAAAGGAGGCGCCCAAGTGTCGATTGCAACAGCCGTGATCCTGAACGTGGTTGCAGTCGCCGGCCTGCTCGCAGTGCTGGCGGCGACCATGCGGCTCCCGTACCACCTGCCGATCACTCCTCGATCCGGCGACAGCGAGCCTGAGGGTGCGCGCCGCCGCCGGAAGACGGCCCCGGAGAGCCGGCCCTCGAGGCGACGTGGTCGCCCGCCCGAGCCGGTCTACGAGCGATAGCCCAACTGCGATCAGGCGGCGGCGCGGTCAGGAGATGACGGCCGTGTCGACCGCCATCGCGGAGAAGAGGACCGCGAGGTAGAGCAGGGAGAAGTGGAAGAGCCGCCCGGCGCGAGCCGGGTTCGTTTCCCGCGCGAGGCTCAGCGCCAGGCCGACGAAGATGGCGTCGAGGGCCAGCGCGGTTCCCAGATATACGCCGCCGACCGAGTGCGCGAGGAACGGCAGCAGCGTCGTCGCAGCGAGGATGAGCGAGTAGCCGACTATCCGGCGAGAGGTCTGGCGATCACCGCGCACGACGGGCAGCATCGGGATTCGCGCGGCTGCATACTCGCGCTTGATCAGCAGCGCGAGCGACCAGAAGTGGGGTGGTGTCCAGAAGAAGATGATCAGGAAGAGGAAGATCGCCGGCAGGGTCAGGTTGCCCGTCGCAGCGGCCCAGCCGACCAGCGGCGGGACCGCGCCCGCAGCGCCCCCGATCACGATGTTCTGGACGGTCCAGCGCTTGAGCCACTGCGTGTAGACGAGGACGTAGAACAGGCCCCCCACAAGTGCCAAGGTGGCCGCCAGGACGTTGACCAGACTGCCCAGGAGGACGAAGGAGAAGGCCGAGAGCACGAGGCCGAACTCGACCGCGCGCGGGGGGATCAGGCGACCCGCGACGATGGGCCGGTCGGAGGTTCGTTCGCCCATCAGCGCGTCGATGTCGCGATCGAGGTAGTGGTTCAACGCGCTCGCGCCGCCGCAGGCAAGGGCGCCGCCCACGAGGACGACAGCAAGCTGGAAGGGGTTCGGTAAGCCGCCGGCCCCCACGAACATCCCGGCGGCCGCCGTGATCAGCAGCAGCACCATGATCCGCGGCTTCGTGAGCGCCAGATAGTCGCGCCACGCCCCCATCGGCACATGCTCCCCGCGGAACGATGCTGCGGCGCTGAGTAGCGCCGCCGCCAGCGCCAAGCCGGCGAACGCGAGGTGCAGCGCGACGGCCCACTCGGGCCGACCGGCCAACGCCACAACGCCGCCGAGGGCGCTCTCGATCGCGAACAGAACCAGCGCTGCCAGGGAGACACCCAGCAACCGTCGATGCGCGGTCGCCGCGGCGATGACCACAGCGGTCAGCAACGGCAACGCGAGAATCGCCAGCAGCCTGTGGGACAGGCCCAGATGCAGCGACCCGCTGATGACGACGAGCGCTGTGGCGGCGGCGGCTCCCAGGGCCGACAATCGCAGCCAAGCGCCCGCCGCAGGCGCATCCGTGCCCGACTTCGCACCCGCGATTCGCGGGTTGGGACGCAGCGCACGGGTGTGAGCCATTGCATCCTCCTTGGCCGACGCTCGGCCCAAGCGAATTACGACTCTCCGCGGTCCAGTTTGGTCCCTTGACCGGCGGCTGTCAAACGCACCGCGAGTGGTGGGCGCGCTCGGAGGGCGCCCCGCCGGGATACGGTCGCCGAGCAATCTGGATTCATTCCAGATAAGTGATAGGGTGCGGCGGGTGCCGGCGACCTCAGAGCTCGAGCTCCAGTTGCGTGATGCGGACCTGAGGGTCACGCGTCCGCGGTTGGCGGTGCTGGCCGCCGTGCACGACCATCCGCACGAGGACACGAGCTCGATCATCGGCCTCGTGCGCGAGGACGTCGGTGAGGTTTCCCACCAGACCGTCTACGACGTGCTGGAAGCGCTGACGACCGCCGGTCTGACCAGGCGCATCCAGCCGCCGCGCTCCGTGGCTCGCTACGAGTCGCGGATGGGGGACAACCACCACCATGTCGTCTGCCGGTCCTGCGGCGCCATCGAGGACGTCGACTGCGCGGTCGGAGAGGCGCCCTGCCTGACCGCCGCTGAGGATCACGGCTACGTGATCGACGAGGCAGAGATCGTCTACTGGGGCCTCTGCCCGAGCTGCTTCGTCGCATGACGCCAAAGCACTTGAAAACTCCAGAAGGAAAGGGTTCCCGTGTCTGACAAGCCTGATGCCGTAGTCGGGGAGATGAACGAGGAGGAGGGCGCGAAGGCGGCTGCCGGCTGCCCGGTCGTCCACGAGCTTCCCAAGCCGACCCATGGGGACGCGAACCAGGACTGGTGGCCGGAGCGCCTGAACCTGAAGATCCTCGCCGAGAATCCCATCGAGGCGAACCCGCTGGGCGATCAGTTCGACTACGCGGAGGCGTTCAACTCCCTCGACCTCGGCGAGGTGAAGAGGGACATCGCCGAGGTGCTCACGACCTCGCAGGACTGGTGGCCCTCCGACTTCGGGCACTACGGCCCCCTCATGATCCGCATGGCCTGGCACAGCGCGGGCACCTACCGCATCCACGACGGCCGCGGCGGCGCCGGCTCGGGACAGCAGCGCTTCGCGCCCCTCAACAGCTGGCCGGACAACGGCAACCTCGACAAGGCGCGCCGCCTGCTCTGGCCCGTGAAGCAGAAGCACGGCCAGAGCATCTCGTGGGCGGACCTGATGATCCTGACCGGCAACGTCGCCCTCGAGTCGATGGGCTTCGAGACGTTCGGGTTCGCCGGAGGCCGCGAGGACGTGTGGGAGCCGGAGGAGGACGTCTACTGGGGCCCCGAGCGCGAGTGGCTCGGCGATGAGCGCTACTCGGGCGACCGCGAGCTCGCCAAGCCCTTCGGGGCCGTGCAGATGGGCCTGATCTACGTCAACCCCGAGGGCCCCAACGGCAACCCCGACCCGCTCGCCTCGGCCCGCGACGTCCGCGAGACGTTCGCCCGCATGGCGATGAACGACGAGGAGACGGTCGCTCTGATCGCCGGCGGTCACACCTTCGGCAAGACCCACGGCGCGGCCGACCCGGATCAGTACGTCGGGCGCGAGCCCGAGGGCGCGCCGATGGCCGAGCAGGGCCTCGGCTGGAGCAACAGCTTCGGCACCGGCAGCGGCACCGACGCGATCACCAGCGGTCTCGAGGGCACCTGGACGGCGACCCCGGTGAAGTGGGACAACACCTTCCTCGAGACGCTGTTCGAGAACGAGTGGGAGCTGAGCATGAGCCCCGCCGGGGCCCATCAGTGGGTCCCGAAGGACGGCGCCGCGGCCGACATGGTCCCCGACGCTCAGGACCCCGAGCGCAGGCATCCGCCGACGATGCTGACCTCGGACGTGGGGCTGCGGATGGACCCGGTCTACGAGCCGATCTCGCGGCGCTTCTACGAGAACCCCGACGAGCTGGCCGACGCGTTCGCCCGGGCGTGGTTCAAGCTGACCCACCGCGACATGGGCCCGATCGCCCGCTACCTCGGCCCGGAGGTTCCGGAGGAGGAGCTGATCTGGCAGGACCCGCTCCCGGAGGTGACGCACGAGCTGGTCGGCCCGGAGGACATCGTCGACCTCAAGGGCAAGATCCTCGACTCCGGCCTGTCCGTCTCCCAGCTGATCTCGGCCGCCTGGGCGTCGGCCTCCTCGTTCCGCGGCAGCGACAAGCGCGGCGGGGCGAACGGCGCGCGGATCCGGCTGGAGCCGCAGAAGGACTGGGAGGTCAACAACCCAGCCGAGCTGGCGAAGGTGCTGAGCGCCCTGGACGGGATCCGGGAGGAGTTCAACGCCGCCGCGTCCGGCGAGGTGCAGGTCTCGCTCGCCGACCTGATCGTGCTGGGCGGCTGCGCGGCCGTCGAGCAGGCCGCGAGGGAGGCGGGCCACGAGCTCGTTGTCCCGTTCACCCCCGGCCGCGCCGACGCGACCGAGGAGCAGACCGACGCGGACTCGTTCGCCGCGCTGGAGCCGCGGTCCGACGGGTTCCGCAACTACATCGCCGCCGGCAACCCGCTGAAGGCAGAGCACCTGCTCGTGGATCGCGCGAACCTGCTGACGCTGACCGCTCCTGAGATGACAGTCCTGGTGGGCGGTCTGCGCGTCCTCGGCGCCAACTGGGACGGCTCGGACACGGGCGTCCTGACCGACAAGCCCGGGGCTCTGACGAACGACTTCTTCGTCAACCTGCTCGACATGGGCACGGAGTGGTCGGGGACCGACGCAGACGGCGACGACGCGACCAGGTTCGAGGGGAAGGACCGCGACAGCGGCGAGGTGAAGTGGACCGGAACCCGCGCCGACCTCGTCTTCGGGTCGAACTCCGAGCTTCGCGCGCTCGGGGAGGTCTACGCGAGCGACGACGCACGCGAGAAGTTCGTGCGGGACTTCGTCGCCGCGTGGGACAAGGTCATGAACCTCGACCGTTTCGACCTCGACTGAGTCCCGCCGCGGGCGCGTGTCTCAGGTCACGCCGACTGCGTCGCGATGGCGGGGGCGCATGAGGCCAGCTCTCCGCCCGTGGGCATGTCACGGCGCAGGGAGGCGAACGAGACGCCCCCGACGAGCAGCGGGAGCCAGAAGAGGATGATGCGATACGCGAGCACCGCCGCCGCCGTGCCGGCCGCGGGAGTTCCGTAGACGATCAGGGTTCCGATCAGGCCGAGGTCTATGCCGCCGATCCCGCCGGGGATCGGCAGCAGCCCGCCGAGCTGTCCGATCAGATAGCCCATCAGGATCACCGTGAGCGGCGGGGAGAGGCCGAAGGCGTGGAAGGTGGCCCAGAGCACGGCGTTGTCGAAGACCCAGTATCCGAGGGAGCCCGCGATCACGTTCAGATTCCCAGAGCGCAGGATCTGGAGGGCCTCCGCGGTGCCGTCGATCAGGGCGATGCGGGTGTGGCTCGCGCCGCGGCGGAGACGCGAGGCCTCCGGATCGGGGGCGGGGCCCGGTCCGAGGCGGGGGAGCAGCGCCACGCCGCAGATCACCATGGTCGCGAGCGCGGCGGGCAGGGCGGTGAGCCAGAGCGAGAGGTCGGGTCCCAGGAGACCGATCGCCAGGGCCGCGCCGATCACCGCGACGGCGACGAAGTTCGCACCGCTCTTGATCAGGAAGAAGGCGACCGAGCGGCGGGCGATTCGCCGGCCGTCCATGCCACCGCGATAGAGGATCCAGGCGCCGAGGGCGAGGCCGCCGGCACCGCTCGCGGGGACGAGGGAGCCCATCGCCAGCTCCGCCCCGCCGATCTGCCAGCTTCGCCGCCGGCTCAGGCCCGTGCAGAAGATCGGCCCGAACATGAGGACGTAGGAAACGTAGGAGAGGCCCTCGAGCGCAGTCGCCAGCAACAGCCAGCCCGGCTTCGCCTTGATCAGCAGGTCCCGCACCTCTCCGAGGCCCGGTGCGAGGAGCACGACCGCGGCCAGGACCGTGAGGGCGGCAATCGCCTGCAGGGCCCGCCGCTCCAGCATGCGCGGCTGAAACTCCTTGGGGATCTCTGCCTCGGGGGTGAGCGAGACGCCGGCGTCGGGCGGGGTGGCCATACCCACCAAAAGCTACGCACCCGCGACAATCGGGTCTCCGGATGCCACCCCAGGTCGGCCAAGCGCTGCGCGAGGCTCGCACCGAGCGCGGGATCGAGCTCACCGAGATCGAGCGGGCGACGAAGATCCGAGTCAAGTTCCTCGAGGCGATGGAGGAGGATCGCTGGGAGGAGCTGCCGGCGCCTGCCTACGCCCGGAGCTTCCTCGCGACCTATGCCGAATACCTCGACCTCGATGCGCCGGCGCTCGTCGATGAGCTGAAGAGCAGCTACGGGGAGGGCGAGCGCCGGGAGCCGATCCCGTCCGGGGTGGTTCGTCCCGGCCAGCTCAAACGAGGCGGCCACAACCTGCGCTGGAAGCCGGTGGCGGTTTTGGTTGCGGGCCTCGTCGCGGTGGTACTGCTGGGCGTCGTGATCGTCGGGGCGATCGGCGGATCCGGCAACGGTGGCGGCAAGCAGCGTCACGCCAAGAAGGCGGGGACCGGCACCGGGACGACGGGGGCAACGACGTCCACCTCGCCGAGCGGACCGTCGTCCGGTGTGTCGGTCGAGCTTCGTCCGACAGCGGACATCTGGGTGTGCCTGGTGGACGACAGCGGCCGGGCCGCGGTGAACGGCGAGACCCTCACTCCCGGCCAGGATGTCGGCCCATTCACGGGGGCGGCGTTCGACGTCACCCTCGGCAACGGCTCGGTCGAGATGACGGTCGACGGCCAGCCCGCCAAGGTCCCGGACCTGGCGGAGCCGCTCGGCTTCCGGATCACGCCGAGCGGGGTGCGCAGGCTCGACCCCGCCTCCCAGCCCACCTGCCAGTGATCATGCGGCCACGCCGTGGTCCGAGCCGCTCGGCTCTCTACACTCGGTCACCGGACTCGAGGTGGGGCGAGTTCAGCAAGTGGAAAGCAAGTCAGTCGAAGAGAAGGAGCGAGTGGTCATCCGCTTCGCGGGTGACTCCGGCGACGGCATTCAGCTCTCGGGCAACCTGTTCGCTGCCGAGACCGCGCTGATCGGCAACGACCTGGTCACGCTGCCGGACTTCCCGGCCGAGATCCGCGCTCCGGCCGGCACCCTCGCGGGGGTCTCCGCCTTCCAGATCCACTTCGCCTCACGCGAGATCCTGACGCCGGGCGGCCGCCCGAACGTGCTGGTGGCGATGAACCCGGCGGCGCTGAAGGCCAACCTCGCGGCGCTCGAGCCGGGCGGCATCGTGATCGCCAACGAGGACGGCTTCACCAAGGGCAATCTCGGCAAGGCCCACTACGACGAGAACCCGCTCGAGGACGGCTCCCTGGACAGCTACCAGCTCTTCCGGGTGCCGATGACCTCGATGACGGTGCGGGCGACGGAGGGCATCGACGAGATCAGCTCGCGGGACGCCGCTCGCTCGAAGAACTTCTTCGCGCTCGGCCTCGTCTCCTGGATGTACAGCCGGCCGACGGACTCGACCATCACCTGGATCGAGAAGAAGTTCGGGGAGAAGCCGCCGATCAGGGACGCCAACCTCGCCGCCTTCCGGGCCGGGTTCAACTTCGGCGAGACGGCCGAGTTGCTCCAGGTCAGCTATTCGGTGAAGGCGGCGCCGGCGGAGCCCGGCACCTACCGGGCCGTCAACGGCACGACCGCGGCGGCCCTCGGGCTGATCGCAGCCAGCGTCCGCAGCGGCCTGCCGCTCTTCCTCGCCAGCTACCCGATCACGCCGGCCTCCGAGCTGCTCCACGAGCTCTCGCGCCAGCACCGCTTCGGTGTGCGGACCGTGCAGGCCGAGGACGAGATCGCCGCTGCGAACATGGCGCTGGGTGCCGCCTTCGGCGGGCACCTCGGTGTCACCGCCACCAGCGGCCCCGGGATGGACCTGAAGGCGGAGACGATCGGGCTCGCCGTGGCGCTCGAGCTGCCGATGCTGGTGATCGACGTCCAGCGGGCCGGGCCCTCGACCGGCATGCCGACCAAGACGGAGGCCGGCGACCTGCTCAGCGCGATCTACGGGCGCCACGGCGAATCGCCGCTGCCCGTGGTCGCCGCCTCGACTCCGGCGGACTGCTTCGAGTGCGCGCTCGAGGCCGCCCGGATCGCGGTCGCCTACCGGACACCGGTGATCCTGCTCTCGGACACCTTCCTGGCGAACTCGTCCGAGCCCTGGCGCCTGCCGGAGGTCGACGAGCTGCCGGAGATCGATCCGGCCTTCGCGACCGATGCGGGCGCCGGCGCCTTCCAGCCCTACGCCCGCGATGACCGCGGCGCCCGCCCCTGGGCGGTGCCCGGAACGCCCGGCCTGGCCCACGTGATCGGCGGCCTCGAGAAGGAGGACGTCACCGGGCAGATCAGCTACGAGCCCGAGAACCACGCCCGAATGACGGAGCTGCGCGCCGCCAAGGTCGCGGGGGTCGCCGACGAGATCGCCGACATCGTTCCCGACGACCCCGACGGCGCCGACCTGCTGGTGCTCGGCTGGGGCTCCAGCTACGGGGCGATCACGGGCGCCGCCAGGCGGATTCGCCGCCGCGGCGGAAAGGTCGCCTGCGCCCATCTGCGCCACCTCAACCCGCTGCCGCCCAACACGGGCGAGCTGCTTCGCTCCTACGAGAAGGTGCTGATCCCCGAGACCAACAGCGGCCAGCTCTGGAGGATCATCCGCGCCGAGTTCCTGGTCGACGCCCTCCGCTACAACAAGGTGGAGGGACTGCCGATCTTCGCCGAGGAGCTCGACGAGGTGATCAGCGCCCACCTATGAGCGAGACCAGCATCAGCAAAGGCAATGGACATCCGACGAACGGTCATGCGCCGCAGGCGGGAGACGGCGGGACCGTCACCCTGACGAAGAAGGACTTCGCCTCCGATGCGGAGACGCGCTGGTGCCCGGGCTGCGGGGACTACGCGATCCTCGCCACGGTCCAGCAGTTCCTGCCCGAGATGGGGATCCCGCCCGAGAAGATCGTCTTCGTCGCCGGGATCGGCTGCTCCGGGCGGTTCGCGTACTACATGAGCACCTACGGCGTCCATGGGATCCACGGCCGCGCCCCGGCGCTCGCGACCGGCCTCGCCCTGGCCCGGCCCGATCTCTCGGTCTGGGTCGTGACCGGGGACGGCGACTCGCTCTCGATCGGCGGCAACCACCTGATCCATGCCCTGCGCCGCAACGTCCCCATCAACATCCTGCTCTTCAACAACCAGATCTACGGGCTCACCAAGGGCCAGTACTCGCCCACGAGCGAGGAGGGCAAGGTGACGAAGTCGACCCCCTTCGGCTCCCAGGATCACCCCTTCAACCCGGTCGCGCTCTCGCTCGGCGCGGACGCGAGCTTCGTCGCCCGCACCGTCGACACCGATCGCGACCACGAGACGGAGGTCCTGCGGGCGGCCGCCCAGCACCGAGGCTCCTCGTTCGTCGAGATCTACCAGAACTGCAACGTCTTCAACGACGGTGCCTTCGACGCCGTCCGCGCCAAGGGCAAGGAGGCGAACCAGATCCGGTTGGTCGACGGAGAGCCGATCCGCTTCGGAGCAGAGGGAGAACGGGGAGTGGTCCGCGGCGCGAACGGCCGGCTCGAGCTGGCCGACGTCGCCGAGGTGGGCGAGGACGCGCTCGTGGTCCACGACGCCGACGATCCGACCCTCGCCTACGCGCTCGCGCGCCTCGCCGACCGTCCGACCGGCCCGACCCCGCTCGGGGTGATCCGCGCCAGCGATCGGCCCACCTACGCCGAGGGCGTTGGTGAGGAGCTGGCGGCCGCCCGCGAGGGCGTCGGCGACGACGACATCGCCTCGCTGCTCCGCTCGGGCGACACCTGGACCATCGACTAGCCGGCTGGAGGCGGTTACCCGGCACCGTCGAAGCAGTCGGGGATGCCTTCCCGCGTCTACGTGATCGAGCTCGCTCGCGATGCCGGCCGCCGCCGCGACCCCCGCATCCCCTGGGTCTACGTCGGCTCGAGCGCCCGCGACCCAGAGACCCGCTTCGAGCAGCACCGCAACGGCTACCGCTCGGCGCGGCTCGTCAAGCGCTTCGCCGTGCGGCTGCGGCCCGACCTCTATGAGGACCTGCCTGCCTTCCCCGGCTCGCGCAAGGCGCGGGAGGCGGAGCTTCGCCGGGCGCGAGAGCTCGCCGACTGCGGATTCGTCGCCCACTGCGACGGCACCTCATACGGGCGGGACGTCGCGGATTGGAGCGAATGGGACTCGGTTCGGCTGGAGCCCGTGATCTCCCACCTCGACGCCGCGGCGCTCGATCTCGCCGACTCAGCCTTCAAGCCGCTGACGGCGGAGCGGGCCGCCCGCCTCCTGCATGGCGAGTATGGCTTCTGGGTCCGTGACTACATCGACCAGGACGATCCGCCGCCCGGCTATGGACTATTCCCGCACGTTCGCCTCGACGTGCTCGAAGATCGCCTTGCCGTCAGGCGCCGAGCGCCCGCCGCATCGAGCGCCGAGCGCGCGCGAAGACCTCCGGGTCGCGGGTGAGCTGGAACCCGTAGCTGGCCGCCGCCGCCAGGGCGTTGAGCTCGAATGCGATGTCGGCCGGCTCGGTGCCGGGTGGCAGCTGGCCCGACTCGACGGCGAGGGCGACCTCGTGCTCGAGCAACCGGAGCCAGCGATCCATTGTCTCGGCGACGGCGTCGCGGAGCGAGCCGGGCCTGGCGTCGTACTCGACGGTGGCCGTGGTGAGGAAGCATCCGCCCGGCAGCGACTCGCGCTCGTGGTAGGCGAGCCAGCTGTCGCAAAGGGCCAGGAGGCGCTCCTTCCCGGGCGGCCGATCAGCCACCGGCTGCCAGACCCCGTGACGGAACTGAGCGACCGCGGCCCCCAGCGTCGCCAGCTGCAGCTCCTCCTTGCTGCCGAAGAGGCTGAAGACGCTGCTCTTCCGCATCGACACCTCGTCGGCGAGGGCGCCGATGGTGAGGCCGTCGAGGCCCTCGACGGAGGCGCGATCGACGGCCGCCTCGGTGACGGCGGACCGGGTCTCGGCGACGGCTGCTGCTGAGCGGCGGGGCACGGTGCGGCATGATACCGTACGATCGTCCGTAATAATCGAAGAAGCGAGGAGCAGATGAAGGTCCGTTGGCTGGGTTGGGCGGGGGTCGAGATCGAGTCGGATGGAGCCACGGTGGTGATCGATCCGCTGGCCGACCCCGGCGCGACCTTCGCGGCGCTCGGCGATGAGGCCGCGGGCACCCGGCTGCCCGTTGTGGTCACCCCGCGCGCGCAGGGGATCGCGGTGGCGGGGCTGGTCAGCCACCTGCACCGGGACCACACCGACGCGGGGGCGCTGGCCGCGGCGCTCTCCGACGAAGCCGCCGTCCACGAGCCCGCCTGGCCCGGCGGCTCCGACTTCGAGAACCTCGCGCTGGCGCAGGCGAACGCGGAGCTCGAGGGGGCCGGCCTGCGACGACGGGCGGTCGAGGTCTGGGAGAGCTTCGAGATCGGCCCGTTCACGCTGACGGCGCTGCCCGCCGTCGACGGCCTCGGCGACCCCCAGGTCTCATGGGTGGTCGAGGCCGGCGGGCAGAGGCTCCTCCATCTGGGGGACACCGTCTTCCACGGCTACTGGTGGCGAATGGCTCAGCGCCATGGGCAGTTCGACGTCGTCTTCGCCCCCATCAACGGAGCGGTGGTCAACTTCCCGCACCTGCAGCCGCCGAGCCCGCTGGCCGCGGCGATGGAGCCGGAGCAGGCGGCCATCGCGGGCGAGCTGCTCAATGCGGGGACGCTCGTCCCGATGCACTACGACGGCTTCGAGATCGACCCCTGGTACCTGCCGGTCTCGGCGCCCACGGCGCGCTTCGAGGAGGCCATGAAGGGCCGTTCCTTCGAGGTCAACATGCTGAAGCCCGGCGAGGACCTCGAGCTCGTGGCCGTTTCGTCAGGCGGCTGAACGGCTGGAGTCGTCTCGCCCCGTCGGCCCGGTGGTCTTAGGCTTTGCTCGCCATGCCGCTCGATGCCGCGAGCGCACGAAGGGTCTACGACCGGATCGGCCGAGCCCAGGATACCCAGCGCTTCTACGAGGATCCGGCCACTCAACGACTTGTGGTCCCGGCCGGCCTTCGCAGCGCGAGCCGGGTGTACGAGCTCGGCTGCGGGACGGGCCGCTACGCGGCTTGGCTGCTCGAAACGCAGCTTCCCGAGGACGCCCGGTATCTCGGTGTGGACGTCAGCCCGCGAATGGTCCGCCTGGCGCGCGAGCGGCTGGCGCGATGGGGACCTCGTGCCGAGGTTCGTGTGGTCGATCCGCCCGCGCTGACACTTCCCGGCGAAGCTGAGTCGTTCGATCGGTTCGTCGCGACCTATGTATTCGACCTGCTTTCCAGCGAGGCGGCCCGGACACTGATCCGGGAGGCCCATCGCCTGGTTCTGCCCGGCGGATGCCTCGCCGCGGTGAGCCTGACGACCGGCGTAACAGGACTGAGCAGACTCGTGTCCCGGACATGGGGTGCGATCGCCTCGAGGCGACCGGCGCTGGTGGGCGGCTGCCGGCCCATCGAGCTTGGCACACGCCTTGACGCGGGCGACTGGCGCATCACGCACCGCGAGGTCGTCATCAGCTGGGGCGTCCCCTCCGAGGTGCTCGTCGCGAGCCGCGAGGACGCCCGGTGAGCGCGGGGAAGCGGTACTCCAGCGAGCCGGCGGACCGGGAGGCGTTCACGCAGCGTTTCGATCGTCTGTACTCGCGCACCGCGGTGGCGTACGACCTCGCGGTCAGGTTCCTGCCGGTGTGGCGGCACTGGCTGTCCTCGGCGTTGCCATGGATCGAGGGGCCGCGCGTGCTCGAGGTCTCATGCGGCACGGGCTGGCTGCTCGCGAGGTGCGCTGCGCGATTTCAGGTCTACGGGCTCGACCTCAATCCGGCGATGCTCGCCAAGGCTCGTCGCAATCTCGAGCGAAATGGGGTCGAGGCGGAGTTGCGGCGGGGGAACGTGGAGGCGCTTCCGTACCCGGATGACTTCTTCGACACCGTCGTCAACACGATGTCGTTCAGCGGCTACCCGGACGCCGACGCGGCGATGGCCGAGCTCCGTCGCGTGCTTAAACCGGGCGGCCGGCTGGTGATGATCGACGTCAACTTCCCGCCTGACGGCAACCGGATCGGGAGAGCCCTCGTCCGCCTGTGGGAGCGCTCCGGAGATCTGATCCGCGAGATGGGGCCGCTCTTCACGCGGTTCGGCTTCGAGGCGGACGACCGCGAAATCGGGGGCTTCGGCAGCGTCCATCTCTACGTTGCGCGGCGGGCCGCGTGACCCGCGTCGACGTGATCCGCGCAGCTGCTACCCGATACGCCCAGGGGTGAGAGCGTCTCGAATCCACCTCTCGGGCGGCAGCGGGGACGCGACACCGTCCAGCCGGTACAGCCGACATTGGAGGCCGAAGTCTCGGCGTTCGGAGGCGCCGGGATCGACGTCCAGCCCGTTGACCCGGACGGTGGGAGAGCCGAGGAATCCCTCGCGCTGGGCGTCCTCGGCCGACTCGATCCTTCTTGTGGTCAGCTCGGCGCCTGGCGAGACCTCCTCGACCAGCGCGCGCAGCCTCGGGAGCAGGCGCTCGTAGCTCGGGCAGCCCTCGAAGTAGAGGAGCTCGACCCGAACCGCGTCGGAGGTCACTCTGCGCCGGCCGAGCGAAGGGAGGATCGGCGGGCCAGCGCCTGCTCGGCGAGATCCACGGGCGCGAACGCCGCGCACCCCACCTGGTCGTCGCGGCCCAGGACGAGGTTCGAGATAGCGGTGACCTCGCATCCGCCGTTGGCGCGCCCGGCGGCGACCAGCATCGATCCACCGTAGAAGAGGAACGCGGCGCCTGCCGTCGCGGGCTGGGTGAGCGCGACCAGCCCCACGGCGACGTTGACCGCGTAGGCGATCGGCCCTGTCGCTCGGAGGGGCTCCGGGGAGCGCCGCGCGCGCCAGGCGGCGAGCACCACGACCACGGCCGGAGCGATCACCAGCCCGAGGACGGCATCCCGCCAGCTGGGATCCCGCCAGAGGAGGGCCGCCGCGATGAACACCAGCCCGACTCCCAGCCGGGCCAGCCGTCCAATCGGGCCGATCGTCTGGCAGGCCCGCCCGCAGACAGCGCTCAGGTTCAGGGTCATCGCCAGTCCTCCTGTGGTTTGAATCTTGCCCGCGGCCGTCTCGACCGCTAACATCACGCTAGCAAAATATTAGGAAAGATGAATATGACAACGACATTGACTGACTCGCCGTTCGAGATCTCGGAGGCGCCTACGGAGGCCGAGCTGCTCGGCAAGTACTTCCGGGTCCTCGCGGACCCCACCCGAGTTCGGATCCTGGAGGCGCTCGAGGCCGACGACGAGTTGTCGGTGGGAGATCTGGCCGAGAAGCTGGCGGTGGCCCAGCCGAGCGTCTCCAACCACCTCGCCTGCCTGCGCTGGTGCGGCTTCGTCGCCACCCGGCGGGAGCACCGTGCCGTCTACAACCGGATCGCGGACCCGCGCGTCACCAAGTTGGTCGCGCTCGCCCGCTCGCTCCTGGAGGCCAACGCCGAGCACGTTGCCGCCTGCCGGAGGGCGTAGAGGGGTTCGTCGCCGCCTGGCCCGCTGATTCGCAGACCTGGCGACCGCCGCGCTCAGCCTCGGTTCCTGTACAGGTGCGCCGTCAGCGGGGCGAAGATGGCGGTCATGATGGCGGCCGCCGCGAGCACCCAGGCGATCTGAGAGGGGGTGGCGCTGCCCTCCATCAGTCCACGCTCCGCCGTGACCAGGTGCGTCACCGGGTTGACCTCGGTGAAGGCCCGAAGCCAGGAAGGCATCGTCTCGGGTTGGACGAAGACGTTGCTCATGAAGGTGAGTGGGAAGAGCACCACGAAGCCGATGCTCATCACGGCGTTGGGAGTGCGAAGGACGAGGCCGAGCGTCGTCCAGATCCATGACAGCCCGAACGCGAAGGCGAGGACGAGCGCAACCGCTCCGACCATGCCGGCCACCCCGCCCTTCGGATCGAATCCCATGATCAGGCCCAGCCCGATCACCAGCGTCGAGGCGAGCAGGTAGCGGCCCGTGTCGCCGATCAGCCCTCCGACGATCGGAGCCGGCCGCCAGATCGGGAGCGAACGGAATCGGTCGAAGGCGCCGGTAGCGAGGTCGCGGTTCAGCGTCACCCCGCTGTAGACGGTGACGAAGACCACGGCGAGGGCGAGGGTTCCCGGGAGCAGGAACTGCAGGTAATCGCCCGTCGAGCCGGCCAGCGCCCCGCCGAAGAGATAGGTGAACATCAGCGTGAAGAGCAGAGGGATCCCGATCACGTCGCCGAGCTGCTCGGGAACGTGCTTGATCTTCAGCAGCGAGCGCCAGGCGAAGGTGAGCGAGGCCGAGAGCGCGCTCGCCCGCCCAGGTGAGAGAGCATCCGCCAGCGGGACCCGCGCGCCCGCCCGGTCAATGCCGTGAACGTCGGAGCTCGAGCCAGGCATTACGCCGCGTTCCTCTCGGGGGCTTGCTCGGGTTGGGATTCGGAGGCACGGCCCGTCAGCGCCAGGAAGACCTCGTCCAGGCTCGGCTGGCCGAGAGAGAAGTCGCTGACCGGCAGACCCGCGCGCGAGAGCGCCGCCAGGGCTCGCTCGGCACGCGCCGCGGCCTCGCCCCTGCCGTCCTCCGACGGGATCTGCGCGGACAGTCGCGCGCGATCGCCCTCATGGTGCACGGAGACCCCGAGCTCCGACGCCAGCACCTGCTCCGCCCGGTCCCGCTCCCCGGGGTGGACCAGCTGCACGCGCAGGCGACCGGCGCCCACGGACGCCTTGAGCTCGTCCCGGGTTCCCTCGGCGATCACCCTGCCCATGTCTATGACCGCGATCCGGTCAGCGAGCTGATCGGCCTCGTCGAGGTACTGGGTGGTGAGCAGGACCGTCGTGCCCCTGGCGACGATGGCGCGGACCACCTCCCAGAGCTGATTCCGGCTGCGCGGATCGAGCCCGGTGGTGGGCTCGTCGAGGAAGAGCAGCTCCGGTGTGCTGATGATGCTGGCGGCGATGTCCAGCCGCCGGCGCATGCCGCCGGAGAGCCGGGTCACCGGTACCCCCGTAGCCTCCGAGAGGCCGAAGGCCCCGAGCAGCTCCTTCGCCCGTGCCCTTGCGCCTCTCCAGGAGTGACCGAGGAGACGGCCGAGCATGACCAGGTTCTCGAGCCCGGTCAGATCCTCGTCGACAGACGCGAACTGGGAGGTCAGGCTGATCCTGCTGCGGATGGCCCCCGGGTCGCGGACCACGTCGTGGCCAAGCACGCGTGCCGTCCCCCCGTCGGGAGCCAACAAAGTGGCGAGGATCCGGATCGTGGTGGTCTTGCCTGCCCCGTTGGGACCGAGGAAGCCGTAGACGCAGCCTCGGGGCACGCGCAGGTCGACACCGTCGACGGCCCGCTTCGACCCGAAGGCCTTTCTCAACCCCTCGGTCTCGACCGCGAGCTGCCCTTGATCCGTTTCGTGCGATTCGGCCATCGCGTCGACAATAGCACGTATACTGTCCATATGGACAGGCCAACTGGACTAATACGTGCTCTGAGGTCAGCGGGATGACATCGAGGCGGCCGAAGGCGAGGGGGAGGGAGTCCGCCGCGACGCGCGAGCAGCTGCTCGGGGCGGCGGCGGAGCTGATCGCCGAGGTCGGCTGGGGCCGGGTCACGACCCGCGGAGTGGCGGAGCGGGCGGGGCTGCCGCACGGGGCGGTCAGCTACCACTTCCGGGGCAAGCAGGAGCTGCTGATCGAGGCTGCGTTGGGAACCTTCGAGCAGGCCTTCCCGCTCGCCGAGTTCAAGGCGCTCGATGGACTCGGGGGCCTGTTGGACATGATCGCGGCCGCGCTCGGGGGTCCGAGCGCGCTCGACCCGGTGCTCACCGGGGTGTCGATGGAGGCGATGCGAGAAGCCGAGCGCGATCCGCAGATGCGCAGGCGTATGGCCGCCCTGATGCGGGACTACCGGGCGGTGATCGCGGATCTGGCCAAGGCGGATCAGGAGCGTGGCTCCGTGCCGGCAACCGCGACGGCGAGCGGCCTGGCCACCCTGGTCGGTGCCGTCGGCGATGGCCTCCTCCTGCACGCGCTGCTCGATCCCAAGCTGGACATCCGCGAGGCGATCGACTCGCTCCGTGCGCTCATGCGGGCGGCTTGACTTGGACGTCAGCTTCCCAGCGGCTGATCCAGCGTGAGCGCGCCTAAGCGGCCCGGGTTCGACTCCGACCCGTCTCCTCGAGCCGCTCAGCCAGACGGTTCATGCCCCGGGCACGGGCCGCCCTCGCGGCGCCGCGGTAGTCCGTCCTCTTGTCGCGAGGGCGCCCGACCTTCTCTGTGCGCAGGGTGGCCATGTCCTTGAAGGCGAGCAGCTGCTCGCGGTCGCCGATCAGCGACGTCCGCAGCGCCGGGCGGGTCTCCCTGATCGCCGCGTCGAGGACCTTCTCGAGGGAGCCGTGCTTGCGGAGGAGCTCGACCGCGGTCTTCTCGCCGACGCCCTTGGCCCCGGGGATGCCGTCGGAGGGATCGCCTCGCAGCGCGATCAGGTCGGGGACGAGTCTCGGCGGAATCCCGTATCGCTCCTTCACCTCGGCGGGCCCCATCACCTGCCCGCCCTGCTTGCCGGTGCTGACGTAGAGCACCTTGGTGGAGCCGCTGGCGCACTGGAACATGTCGCGGTCGCCGGTCATCAGCAGCGCACCGTCCGCCGGCCTTGTGCTCCTTCTCGGCGAAGGAGTGGAGGAGATCGTCCGCCTCGAGGGTCCTCCGATCCGGCGACGGTCCAGCCGAAGGCGCCGAAGAAGTCCGCCGAATCCTCCCACTGAGGCCCGAGCTCGTCCGGGAACGCCGCCTCGCGATCGGCGTGGTAGGCGGGGAAGAGCTCCACGCGGTAGGCGGCGGCATCCGGCCCGAAGCAGAGGACGACCGCGCGGGGGTCGTGCTTCTCGACCTCTCGCAGGATCAGGTTCGCGGTTCCGAGCAGCGCGTTGACCGGCTTGCCGTCCGGACCCTTGATCGACTTGGGAAGGGCGTAGAACGCCCGGAAGAGCATCGAGGGCGCATCGACAGCGAGCAGCGGACGTGGCACCCCCCGGAAACTAGCGCGGGTCAGCCGGGCTGGGTCTGGGCCCGGGAAGGCGGCTCGGCGGCGGCGGCCGCCCGTCGCTCCCGCAGCCGCTCGGCTCCCCAGTTGACGATCAGGATCGTCGCCGCGGCGTACGCCCAGCCGAGCAGGATGTCGATCAGATAGTGCTCGCCCAGGTAGATCAGCGAGAGACCCATGCCGATCGGATATGCCACGAGCAGCGGCCTCCAGCGCGGGTTGAGTCGCGGCCACAGGAACAGGCAGATCAGCATCGTGTAGCCGGCGTGCAGCGACGGCACCGCCGCCACGTCGTTGCCCCAGTCCGTGCCTTTCTGGAACATCGCTCCAGCCTTCGGGACGGGCAGGTGGTTCACCACCGCGTGGGTGATCCGGTAGGTGTGGTTGATGTAGCCGTGATCGTCGGCGAGCCAGGGAGGCGCGGCCGGGAAGATCACATAGGTGACGAGGCCGAGCGCGGCGAGCACCACGATGCAGGCCGCGAACCGGTGGAACCACTCGTAGCGGTAGAGCCAGATCCCGACCCCCACCAGCAGCGTGGCGAAGAAGTGCGAGAACCAGAAAGAGAACGCCGCGTAGTCCCAGAAGTGCAGGTGGCCCGGCGTGTAGAAGGCGTCCTGGAGACGGATGGTCGGGACCTGACCGAGCCCGAGAACCTTGTCGGCGTGCACCGGCGCGCTCCAGTGGATCGCGAAGAGGTTCCCGTCGGCGACCCCGCGGAGCAGGTCATAGGCGAGCAGGGCCACGATGATCGGCAGCCAGTCCTTGATCAGGCGCCTCACCGTGTGCTGCCCGTCGGCGATGGAGAAGGCGAGCATCAGCCCGACGATCCAGACGAAGATCCAGTCCTGGGAGTAGGGGAGGCCGAACCGGTCGATGGCGACCGCCGTTCCCAGCAGGTAGATCGCCGGCAGGGCGACTCGGGCGGCCCAGTGGGACCGCCATCCTCGGTTTGGCTCCCTCTCTCGCTCTGCGGGCCGTGGCGCCTTGGCCTCTGCCACCGCGGTGCTGCTCATCCGGGCAGCCTAGGCGAAATCCTTCACCACTTATTAACAACCTCCGGGTGGGCGAATCGGGAGTTGCGGCGGCTATGACGGCACGCCCAGCAGCGCCGCCTCGACCTCGCGGAGGCGATCGACGTCGCCCCGGATCCCGGCGACCGCATCGTTGAAGAGGAAAGCCTCGGCGAGCCGGACGATGGCGTAGCCGAGGGTCGACGGCTCGACGGGCGGCTCGTAGGTCCGGGCCTCGGCCTCCTCCTCGATCAGGCCCGCGATCAGCTCCACCATCCGCGGCTGCACCACCCCGGCGCCCGAGGCGATGATGCGCAGGGCGGCATCCCGCTCCTGCTCGACGAACGCGCGCAGCGCCGGGGCGTCGGCGAGGGCCCGGTTGAAGCGGTCGAAGGTGTCGAGCAGGCCCGGCCCTCCCTTGCCGCTGAGGCCGGAGCGTGCCTCGGCGAGTACGGGCTC
Source organism: uncultured Solirubrobacterales bacterium (assembly GCA_963795665.1). Classification (GTDB taxonomy): domain Bacteria; phylum Actinomycetota; class Thermoleophilia; order Solirubrobacterales; family 70-9; genus DASUPK01. Next base: position 29,695 of record CAWCIP010000016.1, read on the forward strand.
GGTGGCGCGGATGATCACCTCGCCGATCAGCTTCTCCCGCGAGCCGAACCAGCGGTAGATCGTCGCCCGGCCGACGCCCAGCTCGGCCGCGATCGCCTGGACGTCCACCCGCCGGCCGCGCAGGTAGCGGTAGAGCCCCGCGTCGAGGACGTCCTCCCGGCTCGCCGCCGCGGGACGGCCACGGCTCTTGCGGGTTCTAATTTGAGACATACCTAAAACTATGTATAGTGCTCGCCGCGCTCATGGGAACCCGATTGTGGAGGAGAGGGCCCGCGATCGCCGTCCTGACGGTTGCAATCGCGCTGCTCGGCGGCTCGGCCGTGGCGAGCGCCTTCGACCCGGTCTACGAGGCCAAGGACTACTCGAAGACGCTCGAGCGGGCGCGCATCTACTCCACGCCCGAATATCAGGCGAAGCTGCGCACGATCTCGCTGCAGAATCGAACCGCCGCGACCCTGGCCCAGGTCCAGGACCCAGAGCGGAACTTCATCACCAATCTCTGCGCGAGCGGCGAGGACGGCTGCGCCGGCGACACCCGGCTCTACGACTGGGGCTCGAAGGGCTACGGGATCGTCAAGCCTGTGCTCTTCACGGCGCGGAACGGCGCGACGCTCTCGGGCCACGTCTGGGCGACCAGGTCGGGCCCCGCTCGGCGGCCGGGCATCGTGATCACAAACGGCTCCGTACAGGCCGACGAGCAGATGTACTGGTACGCGGCGCAGGCGCTCGCCAAGGACGGCTACGTCGTCATGACCTTCGACCCGCAGGGGCAGGGGCAGTCCGACGACTTCGGCGAGTCGCCGGACCAGCAGGAGGGCTTCCCGGCACAGAGCGACGGCCGCCCGTTTTTCGACGGGACAGAGGACGCGATCGACTTCTTCCTCTCCGACGCGAAGCACCGCTACAAGCCGGTGCCGAGCTGCAGCACGGGCACCAGCCACGCCGCGAAGCAGGACCGCCGGGTGGCCGCCGGGCTCGACGCGGCGTACAACCCCCTCGCCTCGATGCTGAACCGCAACCGACTCGGCCTCGCAGGGCATTCCTACGGGGCGGCCGGCGTCTCGTACATCGGCCAGTGGGACCCGCGGGTGGACGCCGTGGTCGCCTGGGACAACCTCAGCGGCGCCGATCCGAATGGGCAGACAGGATCATTTCCGCCGGGAGAGCAGCCCTGTCCGGCCGACCCGTCCCAGCGGACGGCCGTTCCGCTCACGAAGCCGGCGCTGGGGATGTCGGCCGACTACTTCCTGCCGCCGACGCCGAACACTTCGCAGCCGGACCCCGAGGCGAAGGCCGCCCAGTCGCTCCAGTACTCGGATGCCGGCGTCGACTCCGGAGAGATCGTGATCCGCGGCGGCAGCCATCTCGATTTCAGCTGGATCCCGAATCCCGCCTTCGGGGCGAGCCTCCGCGGCGCGGATGAGATCGACTGGTACACGACCGCCTGGTTCGACAAGTACGTGAAGGGCGAGGGGAGCGCCGATCGGCGGCTGCTCAGCGACCGCTGGTTCGACGACGCCCAGGAGGCGGCCGTCGATCCCGACGGCGACGGCAACATGTTCTCCCGCTATTACCGCTCGCGGCTCGACATCGGGCTGTCGGGCGGAGGCCGCTTCGACTGCGAGGACATCCGGCCCGATGCGATGCGCCCAGCGAACGACGCTTGCTCGGGCTGGGTCCCGGCGGCCGATGACGGCTGGCCGGGCGAATACGACTACCTCTCGATCGACACTTCTCCAGACGGCTAGGACGACGGCTTCGCCATCAGGCGGGGCCGTGTACGGCCGCAATCACAAGTCGCTCCGGGCTTCGCCCTTCGCTCCAAAGTGGTGCGGCCTGGCGCCCCTACCAGCTGACGGGCAGCTCCTTGAGCTGGTTCAGGAAGGCCGAGATGGCCGGGTCCGGCTTGCCGGCCAGCTGCATGTTCGGGAAGCGCCGCAGCGTCTCCTCGAAGAGGATCTTGAGCTCGAGCCGGGCCAGGGCGGCGCCTAGACAGAAGTGGCGGCCGCCCGCGCCGAAGGCCTGGTGCTCGGGGTTGCGCTTGACGTCGAAGCGGTCGGGGTCCTCGTAGACGTCCTCGTCGCGGTTGGACGAGACGTACCACATGATCACCTTCTCGCCCTCCTTCACCGGGCAGCCCGCCACCTCGGTGTCGCGGGTCGCCGTGCGGCGGAAGTGGGCGAAGGCGGGGTACATGCGCAGGCACTCCTCGACGGCGGCTGGGATCAGCGACGGGTCATCGGCCAGCATCTTCATCTGGTCCGGGTGCTCGAGCAGGGCCCGCATGCCGCTGGTGTAGGTCGCCTTGGTGGAGTCGTTGCCGGCCGCCATCAGCAGGAAGAAGCCCATGACGATCTCGTGCTCCTCGAGCTTCTCGCCGTCGATCTCCGCGTGGACCAGGACGCTGGTCAGGTCGTCGGTGGGATTCTCGAGCCGGTCCGCGATCAGCAGGCGGCACCGCTCGAACAGCTCGGGGATGTCCTTCTCGAGGATCTCGTCGAGGCCGCCCGGGTTGAGGTCGTCGTCGCCGAGCCCAAGCGCCGAGTTCATCAGCCTCGCCCAGATCAGGTCGTCCTCCGGGCTGATCCCCATGAAGCTGCCGATCACCCGCGAGACCACCGGCTGCGCGACGTCGTTGACCAGGTCGCAGCCGCCGCGGTCGGCGACCCCGTCGAGGACTCCCTCGGTGATCGCCCGGATCCGATCCTCGTGCTCGGCGATTCGCTTCGGAGTGAAGCCCTTCTGGAAGAGCATCTTGAGCCGGTCGTGCTTCGGCGGGTCCTGGGCGATGAACATCCCTCGCGCCAGCTCCAGGGGGATCGCATGGGTCAGGCCGGTGATGCCGCCGCGCTCCGAGGAGTAGGTCTCCCAGTCGAGGCTGACCTCGCGGACATTCTCGGCCTTGGTGACGGACCAGAAGCCCTCCTCGTCCGGGTACTCGTTGATCTCCGACCAGTGGACCGGGCAGCGGCCGCGGAGCTCCTTGAAGATCTCGTAGGGCGGGCCGTCCTCCCAGTGCTCGCGGTCGGTGACGTCGAGGGCGTCGAGGTCCGCGAACTTCTCGCTCGCGAGCTGGTCCTGGGGCGGCCGGTTCATCGCCACGGACAATACTGGCTGGCCAGCCAGTTTTCCCCCGGCGGGCCACGCTGGGCCCGCCGGGGACGTGAAATCGGCCCTACGACTCGGGGCAGATGGTGTGGTCGAAGCCCGGCTGCTTGCTGAAGGGCACCCGCTCGTAGGAGAAGACGGCGCTCGAGCGCGGGTCGATGCGCAGCTTCAGCCACTCGTGGCACGGCGTGGTGCTGCCGTTGACGGTGATCCGGTGCAGGTTCGGGACGTCCTGCGTGATCCCGTAGATCGACTTGTTCTGCGGCCGAGCCGGATCGGCCAGCGGGTGGTCGTCGGTGAACTGATGGGAATCGCCGTTCAGCAGCAGGACCGGCTTGCCGAACGCGAGGGTGCGCTGCGCGAGCTCCTGCACGATCGGCGTGAAGTGGTCGTACCCGGCCGGGTCGCCCTCGATCTCCGGATCCCAGACATCAGCCTGGACGCCGATCACGATCGCCTTCGCGTCCCGGGCCTCGGCCCGATCGAAGATGCCGTCGAGCCAGTCCAGGTCGGCCGCGGTCCGCTGCGTCACCTCGTCGATCTGGGAGCTGGTCTGTGGCTGGCCGAACCAGGGAGCCCAGTCGTTGTTCGAGCCCGGCAGGTTGAGGTCGCCGAACTCCACGCGCGAGGCGAACCAGCGGACGTTCTCCGGGAAGTCCGGGGCCTGCGCGGCGACCTTCCTGGAGTTGACGCCCAACGTCCGCCCGGGCCGGTCGAAGAAGATCCGGCGGATCTCATCGAGGCGGGCTGGGCGCGTATCGCCGTTCAGCACCGGTCCGGCGGGCCAGTAGGCGCCGTTGTTGGCCCGGTGGCAGTCGGTCCACTCGTTGTCGCCCGGCGTGTACACGAAGGGGTCCTTGAACGCGTCGAAGTCGCCGCGGATCTGCTCGAAGTAGCTTGTCGAGCACTCGGTCGAGCCGTTCTTGATGTCACCCAGGTGCATCACCAGGCGGACCTTCGGGTCCCGGTTGATCTCGGCGACGTCGTTCGGGAAGTTGTCGATCTGCGGCTGGCCGTACGGCGTGTCGCCGATCACGGCATAGGTCGCCGGCGTCGCCGAGCCCCTGTGATGGCCGTGGTGGGCGAAGGCGCCGGGCGCCGTCAGCAGAGCGAAAGCAGTCGCGGCCGCGGCCGCGACGGTGATGCGTCTCATTGAATCCCCCTTCTCTGGCGTTGTTGGCGGCGCGACGCTAGTCGCGGTCGGATCCTGCGTTGTGGCCGAGTCGTTAAGGTCGCGCGCCGTGAGCGCGGAGCGAGCGGTTGAGCCGATGGCTGCGGAGGCCCGGGGCGAGGCGCCCGGCCGCGGACGGCTCGAGGATCGGCGCATCCTGGTGGTCGGCGCCGGCCAGGAGGACCACGGCCTGGAGGACCCGCCGATCGGCAACGGTCGCGCCATGTCAGTGCTCTTCGGGCGGGAGGGCGCCTCGGTCGCGGTCGCCGACCTGAACGAGGAAACCGCGAAGGCGACCGCCGAGCTGGTGCGGGCCGAGGGCGCGACCGCCGAGGTGATCGTGGCCGACGCCGCGGACGAGGAGGCGAGCGCTGCGATGTTCGAAACGGCCACGAAAGCGCTCGGCGGGCTCGACGGCGTGGTGATGAATCTCGGCATCGGAGCCGGCCTCGGGATCGCCCACACCAGCACGGAGGACTGGGACCGGGTGATGGCGGTCAACCTCCGCTCGCACTTCCTCGGATGCAAACACGGCCTGGCGAGAATGGGCGATGGCGGCGCGATCGTCCTGCTCGGCTCAATAGCATCGCGCGAGGTGATGCCCTTCCCGGCCTACGCCGCGTCCAAGGCGGCACTCGAATCCCTCTGCCGCCAGTCCGCTGTGGAGGGCGCACCGCGCATCCGCACCAACCTCCTGCTGCCCGGCCTGATCGACACCTCGCTCGGCCGGCTCGCCTCGCAGCTCAGCCCGCTGCGCGACCAGGTCAAGATCCCGGCGGGGCGGCAGGGCAGCGCCTGGGAAGTTGCCTACGGAGGGCTCTACCTGCTCTCGGGGGAGTCGAGCTACGTGACCGGCCAGAGTCTCGTCGTCGACGGCGGCCTCACGGTGGGCCCGAGGGCATGAGCCCCGATCCCCGCATCCCGCCGCTCCCGCCGGAGGAATGGGACGGCGACCTGAAGAGGGTGCTCGAGGCGGTGCCCCCCGGAATCGAGCGGCGGCTCGGGGACAACAACATCTTCCCGACCTTTGCGCGGAACCCGGAGCTGTTCCGGGTCTGGCTCCCGCTGGGCGGATACCTGCTGGCGGCAGGCAAGCTCTCCGGCAGGGACCGTGAGCTGCTCATCCTGCGCACCGCCGTCAACTGCGAATCCTCGTACGAGTGGGGGCAGCACGTGCGCATCTCGCTGGACGGCGGGATCGAGCGAGAGGCGATCGACCGCGTCCTGGAGGGCTCCGAGGCCGAGGGCTGGACGGCGCACGAGGCGGCGCTGCTGCGGGCCGCGGACGAGCTCCACGAGGGCTCGCGCGTCTCGGACGCGACCTGGAAGACGCTCGCCGAGAGCTACGACCAGGCGCAACTGATCGAGGCCACGATGGTCGTCGGCCACTACCACATGGTCGCCTTCGCTCTGAACAGCTTCGACGTGGAGCTCGACGAGGGCCTCGAGCCGCTGCCGTGAAGCCGGTCAGCGTCTCGATCGAGGTCCCGACCTCGACCCAGCAGGTGTACGAGTTCCTCGAGGTCCTCGGAAACCACGAGAGCTTCATGGACCACTTCATGGTCGATTGGAAGCTCTCCGGCCCACCGCGAGGCGTCGGCGCCAAGGCCAACGTCCGGGTGAAGGCCACCGCCGAGAAGGACTGGACCGACTTCGAGATCGTCGAGGCGGACGCCGGGCGCAGGCTCGTCGAGGAGAGCATCGGCGGGCCGAACGCCAAGCGCCGCCTGCGAGGGACCTACCTCCTCGAGGGGCTGCCCGAGGGGGGCACCAGAGTCAACTTCGAGCTCGAGTTCCTCGAGCTGCCCACCGGCGAGAAGCTGATGGGCCCGCTCAATCGCGCCTACGTCAAGCGGGTGAACGGCAAGGCGATGAAGCGCCTCGCGGACCAACTCTCAGCTCTGTAGAGCTACATTGCTGCCTCGATGCGGGTAGGGCAATCATTGATGGCACTCGGCGCGGCGGCGCTACTCGTGCTGGCGGCCGGCTGCGGCTCGGACTCGAGCGGAGAGAGCAGCACCGCCGCAGCGGTGTCGATCCCATCGCCGACATCGCCGATCCCGACCACGACGACGTCCAGCACCGCGGCCGGGGGCGGCAAGCAGAAGACCGCTGCGACGACGACCAGCGCGGGCGGCCCGACGGCGTGTTCGATCCCCGACGCCTACCAGGACTTCAAGTACACGGGCCTCGGCTGCACCGCGGCTCTTGCGGTGGCGCAGGCGTGGGATGCAAACGGGAAGACCTGCAACACGGTGGACAACCCCGAGTCGCCGATCGGCCCACAGCGGACCTGCTCCGTAAACGGCTACTCGTGCACCGCCAAGCGGGACGTCACCTCCGACGCCCGCTTCGTCACCTGCACGCAGGGCGCGCAGAGCATCCGCTTCACCTGGCTGCCTGCGTAGTAGCCGGCCACCGTGGCGCCCGGCTTGCGACACTACTCTCCGCGGTGGGTCGGCAGCAAAGATGGCTGACGAGCGCCCCCAATCAAATCCGCTGCAGCGAGCGGCCGCGCCTGTCGCGCGCGCCGGGCTGCGGGGCGCTCAGGGCCTGGCACGGCGGCTGGGACTCGACCGAGCCGTGGACCGCGGGGTGGATCGGGCGCTCGACAGCGAGACCGCGGCCAAGGCGACGGAGCGGCTTGCTGAAGACCGACACCGCCAACCGGGTCTGGGACAAGGTGCTCGAGAGCGATGAGGCCCAGAAGCTCGTCGAGCGGGTCGCCGAGGCGCCCGAGGTGCGTGCGGCGATCACCTCCCAGGGCGTGGGTCTGCTGGAGGACCTGCGCAGGGTCGTGCGCAGCGTGGTGCGCAGGCTCGACACCGGGATCGAACGAGTGGCGCGAGCCCTGCTGCGAAGGCGGCCCCGTGAAGGCCGGCCCATCTATGCGGGGGTGGCCAGCCGCCTCCTGGCCCTGGCGATCGACGCCGGGGTCGTCTACGGGACACTTCTCCTGATCTCGACCGCGATCGCTTTCCTGGTCTCCGTCTTGGAATCCGGGGACCAGACGGCCGGCACCGTCGTGATCGCTCTCGGCGCAACCGTTTGGGCGCTGATCGCCGCGGCCTATCTCTTGATCCTCTGGTCCGGCGCCGGGCGAACCGTGGGTATGTCGTTCGTCGCCATCCGGATGCTGTCCGAGGACGGCAGCGATGTCAGGCCGCGCCAGGCGTTCCGGAGGCTGATCTGGCTCGTTCTCGCGGCCCTGCCCCTCTTCCTCGGATACTGGGGCCTCCTCTTCGAGCACGAGCGACGCGGCTGGCCCGATCGCAGGGCCAGGACCGTCGTCTGCTACGCCGATCCGGAGCTGGACCAGGACCTCGTCTAGGACGCGGCGGCCCGATCGCGCGCGGAGGCAGCCGCGACCAGGCCCATCGCCAGTTGCACCGCCTCGGGCTCGTCGAGGCCCTGCTCATGGACGAGCGACTGCCAGGTCGAGAACGCCAGCGCGTGCCCGATCGCAGCCTGGGCCCGCTTGCGAGCGTGGCCGCGAAGCCCGCGCCCGGCCATCAGGACGTCGCGGGCGGCGTCCATGTAGGCATGGAACGCCGCGAAGTGGCGTCTCACGTTCTCGTTCGTCGCCTCGTCCCGGATCAGGTTCTCCATCATCTGCTCCGTCCGCCCCCAGTAGGCATACAGCTCCCCGAGGGCGGCGCGCAGACGCTCCTTCGGGTCGTCGATCGCCGCCCACGCCCCGATGTCGGGCGGTGGATTGGCCGCATTCCAGTCCGCGCTGCAGGCCTCGAACAGAGCGGCCTCGTCCGGGAAGTGGCGGTAGAGGGTCGACCGGCGGACGCCGGCGCGCTCGGCCACCGCGCTCATCGAGGTATGGGCGGGCCCCACGGTTCCGTGCAGCTCGACGGCGCTCTCGGTGATCCGGCGGCGGGTCTCCGCCTCGAGCTCGGCTCGGCGCTTCTTGCGGTAGGGACGCTTTTGATCGGACATAGATGTCCTATGAATCTTGACAGATCGATCAGACCTGTGTATATATTCGCGCGACATCACTGTCCGACTAAAGGAGAAGAAGGCAATGGAAGCCACCAAGGCGAAGGTTGTTGGCCCGAGAGATGGAAAGGCCGGGTTCCTGGGGAGCATCGGCGTCCGATTCATGATCGATGGCGACGAAACCGACCGGGGCTTCTCGCTCGTCGAGCATCCGATGTCCCCGCGCGCTCTGGCCGCGCCGCTGCACAGGCACAACCGCGAGGACGAGTACACCTACGTCCTCGAAGGGAAGGTCGGGGCGCTGCTCGGTGACGAGGTTCTGGTCGCTGAGCCCGGTGACCTGGTCTTCAAGCCTCGCGACCAGTGGCACACCTTCTGGAACGCCGGCGACACTCCCGCGAGGATTCTGGAGATCATCGCTCCGGCGGGCTTCGAGGGCTTCTTCGAGGAGCTCTCGGACATGGGGGGAGCCATGCAGGCCGACCCGCAGGCCCTGGGTGCGCTCTGCCAGCGCTACGAGCTCGAGATGGAGCCCGACAGCATCCCGGGACTGCTGGAGCGCTTCGACCTGGTGATCGGCGAGCCCCTCTAGGGCTCCTCGAGCGCCTCGTTCGCCTCGGACCACCTGCCCGGCGGGACGCGCAGGGCGATGTCGCCCCGCCCGTACTCGTTGAGCGGATGGTCCGAGGTGATCACGGCCTCGTGCCCGGCGTCGGTGAGCTGCTGGCGCCAGGCGCGGGCCGTCTCGAGGTCGTCGAAGTCTCGGACGACGTCCCAGTCGTCATAGCTCGCGTCGCCGACCTTGAGCTCGGCGAGGCCGTCGGGATGGAGCGGATCAGTGCCGACGCCGAGGAGCTCGCGGAACTTGTCGCCGATGCCCATTGGACGCAGGCTACGCGGCGGTCTGGATGCCCGTTAGCTCGGCGGAGAGCTCGCGCAGCCGCCGCCGGGCTTCGGGGTCCTCCGCCTGTGGATGCGGCGCCGACTCGCTGGTGCCGTCGAAGTAGTGGCCGTTGACGCCATCCAGCTCGGGTGAGGCGATCAGCCGCATCGTCGCCTTGACGCCGTCCTCGAGCGGAGTCACGGGCTCGACGCCGGCTCTGCGGACCATGTTGGTCGGCATGAAGGTGCCGGGATGCAGGCAGTTGGCCGTGACGCCGCTGCCCTCGAGCTCCTCGGCGAGATCGAAGGTGAGCATGACGAGCCCGACCTTGCTCTGGCCGTAGGCCTGGATGCCGTCGTAGCGCCGCTCCAGCATCACGTCGTCGAAATCGATCGGCGCCTGGCCGGCCGAGGTCACGTTGACGATTCGCGCCGGGGCGGAGCGCTCGATCAGCGGCAGCAGCATCCGCGTCAGCAGGAAGGGTGCGAGGTAGTTGACCGCGAAGCGCAGCTCGTAGCCGTCGCCACTCTCCTCGCGATCCCCGTCCCCTCGCTCGGCGGCCCCCTCGGCCGTGGTCCCGATCCCCGCGTTGTTGACGAGCACGTCGATGCGGTCCTCGTCGAGCAGTGAGTCGGCCAGATCGCGCACCTCGTCGAGCGAGGAGAGGTCCGCCCTGCGCCACTGGAGCTCGCCTGTCGAGCGGGGGCGCAGCTCCTCGAGCAGCGCCTGGCCCTTCTGTTCGTCCCGACCGTGCAGGATCAGGCGGCCCGCGCCGGGCGCCAGCTCCGAGGCGAGGGCCTTCCCGAGGCCGTCCGTCGCCCCGGTGATCACGATCGTGCGCCCTTCAGCCACGGTCCCTGCCTTCCCCCGGCGCCACCGGGCTAATCGCTCAGTTCGACCTTCTCGATCACCTGCGGCTGGCTCGGCTTGTCGCCTGCGCCGGTGTCGGTCCCCTCGATCGCGTCGACCGCGTCCATGCCGTCGGTGACCTCCCCGAAGACTGTGTGCTTGCCGTCGAGCCAGGGCGCGGCGTCGGTGGTGACGATGAAGAACTGGGAGCCGTTGGTGTTCGGCCCGGCGTTGGCCATCGCCAGGGCGCCGCGGACGATCTTGTGCTGGTTGAACTCGTCCTCGAAGGTGTAGCCGGGGCCGCCGGTCCCGGTTCCCTCCGGGCAGCCACCCTGGATCATGAAGTCCTTGATGACGCGGTGAAAGGTCAACCCGTCGTAGAAGCCGTCGCCGGCCAGCTTGCGGAAGTTCTCGACGGTCTTGGGCGCGTCCTCGTCGAAGAACTGGACGGTGATCGGGCCCGCGTTGGTCTGGAGGGTGGCCTGCGACACGTCTCCACCCTAACGAGGTGACGGCTTCGCCATCAGGTCGCGGCAGCATGCGGCCGCCCCACATAAGTCGCTCCGGGCTTCGCCCTCCGCTCCAAAGTGGAGCGACCTGGCTGCCGCTAGCCTGCGCCGACGGCCTCGAGAGGACCCTCCGACACCCACGGCCGCCTCCAGCCGCCGTAGCCGTGCATGAGGTTCGACGCGCCCTCCGGCCCCCAGCTCCCCTTGCGGTAGGGCTCCAGGGCACACGGGTTGTCGATCAGCGGCTGCACGATCCGCCACGTCTCCAGCACGCTGTCCTCGCGCGCGAAGCTCTGCTGATCTCCGGCCAGCGCGTCGCCGAGCAGCCGCTCGTAGGGCCCGGGCTGTCCTCCGAACTGCTGATGGAAGAGTAGGTCGAGATGAACCCGCCGCAGGGATTCCTCGCCGGGCGACTTGGCCTCGAGCAGGACGCTGGCGCCGGGGTCGGGGTCGATGCGGACGACGAACTCGTCCGTCGCCGGCGAGGGGCCTCCGCCGATCCCGATCGGCGGGGGGTTCTGGAGGATCACGCGGACCTCGGTGACCTTCTCGGCGAGCTCCTTGCCGGCCCGGATGAAGAACGGGACCCCTGACCAGCGCCAGTTCTGGATGTCGAGCCGCAGGCCGACGAAGGTCTCGGTACTGGACTTGGGGTCGACCCCGTCGATCTCGCGGTAGTCCTCGTACTGCCCGCGCACGTAGCGGTTCGGGTTGATGTCCGGGATCGCCTTGAAGAGGTCGAGCTTGGCGTCGCGGATCGGGTCAGGGTCGGCGCCGGCGGAGGGCGGCTCCATCCCCACCAGCGCCAGCACCTGGAGCAGGTGGTTCTGGACCACGTCGCGGAGGCATCCCACGGCGTCATAGAAGCTGCCGCGATCATCGACGCCGAAGTCCTCGGCCATCGTGATCTGCACGGACTCGACGTAGCGGCGATTCCAGATCGGCTCGAACATCGAGTTGGCGAACCGCAGGTAGGTGATGTCCATCACCGGCTCCTTGCCGAGGAAGTGGTCGATCCGGTAGATCTGGTCCTCCTCCAGGACCTCGTGTATCTGGTCGTTGAGCTCGATGGCCGACTGAAGGTCGTGCCCGAAGGGCTTCTCGATCACGACCCGGGCGTCTTCCGTCAGTCCCGCGCTCCCCAGCTGCTCGATGACCGGGGCGAACAGCGAGGGCGGGATCTCGAGGTAGAAGACCGGATGCTTGGCGAAGGAGAGCTTCTTCTTGAGCCGCTCGTAGGTGTCCTTCTCGCCGTAGTCGCCCGGGACGTAGGAGAGCTTCTCCTTGAACTTCTTGAAGACGTCCTCGTCGATCTCCGGGGCACCCTCCTCGGAGGTCGACTCGATGGCCTCGCGCGCGTGGTCGTGACATTGATCGTCGGTCCAGTCGTTTCGGGCGACGCCGATCACGGGCACGTCGAGCGTTCCGTTCTTGAAGAGGCTGTAGAGCGCTTTGAAGGTCATCTTCTTCGCCAGGTCCCCGGTGATCCCGAAGATCACCAGCGCATCGGCGGGTGGGCCGATCTTCCTGCCGTCGGATGCCTTCGCCACGTTCGGGAACCTACTGGACGGGAATAGGATGCTCGCGTCAACGACGAAGGAGAGGACGCATGGCCCAGCTCGGAATGGTCGGCCTCGGCAGGATGGGAGCGAACCTGGTCCGGCGTCTGATGCGCGACGGCCACGACTGCGTCGTCTACGACGTCAACGCCGACCCGATCAAGCAGCTGGAGGGCGAGGGTGCCACGGGCGCCGGCTCGCTCAAGGAGCTGGCCGAGAAGCTGGACGCCCCCCGGGCGGTCTGGATCATGGTTCCAGCCGGCGACATCACCGAGTCGACCGTCAAGGAGGTCGCCGAAGTGCTGGATAAGGGCGACGCGATCATCGACGGCGGCAACTCCTACTACCGCGACGACATCCGGCGCTCGCAGATGGTGGGCGAGAAGGGCGTCGACTACATCGACTGCGGGACCAGCGGAGGCGTCTTCGGCCTCGACCGCGGCTTCTGCCTGATGATCGGCGGCCCGGATGAGGCGGTCGAACGCCTCGACCCCATCTTCAAGACCATCGCACCCGGCGTCGATTCCGCCGAGCGCACACCGGGTCGCAGCGGGGACCCGGACACCGCCGAGAATGGCTACCTGCACTGCGGGCCGAACGGCGCCGGCCACTTCGTGAAGATGGTCCACAACGGGATCGAATACGGCGTGATGGCTGCGTACGCCGAGGGGCTGAACATCCTCAACAACGCGAACGCGGGGAAGGTGAAGCGCGAGATGGACGCCGAGACCGCTCCACTCGAGCACCCCGAGTACTACCAGTACGACCTGGACATCCCGCAGGTTGCCGAGGTCTGGCGCAGGGGGAGCGTGATCGGCTCCTGGCTCCTGGACCTGACCGCCGCCTCGCTGCAGGAGTCCCACGATCTCTCTGACTTCGAAGGCCGGGTCTCGGACTCCGGCGAGGGCCGCTGGACCTCGATCGCCGCGATCGAGGAGGGGGTGCCCGCCGGCGTGCTCACCACCGCGCTGTACGAGCGCTTCGCCTCACGCGACCTCGACGACTTCGCCGACCGGGTGCTGTCGGCGATGCGGTACCAGTTCGGCGGGCACAAGGAGAAGCCGAAGTGAGCAGTCCTCACCGGCTCGAGGTGCTCGACACTCCCGATGCGGTTCACGAGCGCGGGGCGGAGCTGCTCGCCGAGGCGGCCAAGCAGGCGGTCGCCGAGCGGGGCGGGGCCGAGCTCGCGGTCAGCGGTGGGAGCGATCCGTGGCCGATGTTCTCCCAGCTCGAGGACCTGTTCGGCGACTGGGACAAGGCCGAGGTCTTCCAGGTCGACGAGCGGGTCGCCCCGGCAGGCGATGACCAGCGCAACCTCACACACCTGATCGAGAGCCTCTCGATCGGCGCCCAGGGGAGCATCAGGCCGATGCCGGTCACCGATGAGGACCTGGACGCCGCTGCAGCGCGCTACGCCGAGTCCCTCCCGGAGCGGCTCGACATAGCCCATCTCGGCATCGGGCCGGACGGGCACACCGCCTCACTCGTACCCGGGGACCCTGTGCTGGAGGTGACGGATCGCCGGGTCGCCGTCACCTCCGGCGAGTACCAGGGCGTCCGCCGGATGACCCTCACCTACCCCGAGATCGAGAGTGTCCGCAGCCTGCTCTGGGTCGTCACCGGCGAGTCCAAGGTCGACGCACTGGCGAAGCTGATCGCCCAGGACCCGTCGACCCCTTCAGGCCGAGTCCAGCCGGGCGGCAACTCGCTGATCCTGGCGGACCGCGCCGCGGCGCCCGACGCCTAGGTCGGGGCTCCGGCCTTCAGCCTTGCGCTGAGCTCAATCTCCTTGACCCCGGCGAGCGCCCGGGAGACGGCGCAGCCGCCCCGTGCATCCTCCGCCTGCTGCTCGAAGGTCGCCTGGTCGATTCCGGGCACGTCCCCCTCCGTCTCCAGCTTGATGTTGTCGATCGTGGGGAGGCCGTCGACATTGCGGATCTGAACCCGTGCCGTCGTCTTGATCGAGTTGGGCGCGTGCCCGGCCTCGGTGAGCTGGGCGCTCAGCGCCATCGAGAAGCAGCCGGCGTGAGCTGCAGCGATCAGCTCTTCGGGGTTGGTGCCGTCGCCCTCCTCGAACCGCGACGCGAACGAGTAGTCGCCGCTCCAGACGCCGTCGCCGACCGTCACGGTTCCGGAGCCGTCCATCAGGTTTCCGTTCCACTGTGCACTTCCGTTGCGAGTCGCCACATCCGCCTCCTTGTTCGTCTCCCCCTTTCACCGTAGCGAGGCGGCTCTCTCGGCTCAGACGGGTCTAGTACTCGTCGTGGTACCTGACCCAGAGCGGCTCGTCGGGCGGCTCGTTCCGCCCGGCCGGAGTGCGGTCGAGCAGGGCGTAGTAGGACATCGCCGGTCCCTCCAGGCCGCGCGACGTGGTCGTGTAGGTCCCGTAGACGTCGCCGTCGTCGAGCGCGAAGACGCTCAGTCCCGGGCCCTCGGCGACGTAGCCGGCCGCGTCGGTGCCGCACATCTCCGCGTTCTGGGTGACGGTGAGGGGGATCTGGCCGCTCTCCAGGAACGGCTTGAGCTCCTCCTCGGTGTGGAAGTAGCCGAGGTCGCGGTGGAAGTCGGTCTCGGCCGAGACCCAGTCGAACTCCCAGCCCATCCGGTCGCGGAAGGCGAGCAGCTTCTCGAGCGGGGCACGTGAGGAGCAGATCAGGGTCGTGTCGCGGGCGCCGAGGTGGGCCACCTGCCCGGTGAGGCTGTCGGCGATCGAGGAGCAGACCGGGCAGCCGGTCTCGTAGGTGGGGCCGAACATGAAGTGGTAGATGATCAGCTGGGAGCGGCCGTCGAAGAGGTCGGCCAGCGACTTGGTCCCGTCCTCGGTCTCGAAGCTGTAGTCCTTCTCGACCTTCATCCATGGCAGCTCCTGCCGCTTCTTCGTCAGCTCGTCGCCGCGGCGGGTGAGCTCCTTCTCCTCGGCCAGCAGCGCTTCGCGCTCGGCCCGCCACTCTTCTCGCGTCACAACTCTGTGGTCCGGCATCACGGTCCTCCTGTGGTCGGTTCGACGTTCTCCCGTATATAGTTAGCAAAATGGCTAACGATGTGTTCAAAGCCCTCGCGCACCCCCTCCGCCGCGACATCGTCGAGCGCCTCAGCGGCGGCACGGCCACGGTCGGCGAGGTGACCCGGGACTTCGGCGTCTCGAAGCCGACCATATCGAGGCACCTGAGGATGCTCGAGGAGGCCGGCGTCGTCACCCGCGTGATCGACGGCCGCAACCATCGCCTCGCGCTGCGGCCGGAGACGCTTGCCGAGACCTCCGATTGGATAGACATCCAGCGAGCTCGCTGGGAGCGGCTGTTCGACGTGGTCGGCGAGTATCTCGAGGAGCGAAAGGAGTGAGGGTGGCCGAGGAAGCGGCAAGGGTGGTCCGGATCGAGCGGAACTTCGATGCTCCGGCGGAGGACGTCTTCGACGCCTGGACGAGCGAGGAGGTGATTCGGCGCTGGTTCAGGCCGAAGGAGGGCTGGCGGGAGGCCGACGCGGAGGTGGACCTGCGCGTCGGCGGCAAGGTCCGAGTCGTGATGCGAACGCCCGACGGGGAACCCGTCAAGGCGGGCGGCGAGTACACGCTGATCGAGCGGCCACACCGGCTCGCGTTCACCTGGACCTTCGAAGACGATCCCTCCAACCAGCAGATGATCGAGCTGGAGTTCACGGAGCGGGACGGCGTCACCACTGTGCTCTTCGTGAACAGCGAGATCTCCGATGAGCAGCGGCGGGACTCTCAGTACGAGGGCTGGTCGACCTGCTTCGATGAGATTGAGCGGGTTCTGGCGTCTAAGTAGGAGAGGCCAACGTGGACGTCACCTTCCCAGGAGAGAGTTCCGAGTACAGGGCGGCGCGGAACGAGCTGCTCACCAAGGAGATCGAGCTCCGCCGCCAGATGGAGGCGGTCGCGGCCGCGCGGCGCGAGCTTCCTGCGGGCGGCGAGATCCCTGGTGACTACGTCTTCCAGGGCGAGGGGCCGGAGGGCAAGGAGATGGACGTGCGGCTCTCGGAGCTGTTCGCGCCCGGAAAGGACTCGCTGGCGATCTACAGCTTCATGTTTCCCCGCGACCCCGAGGACGATGCGCCCGGGCCGGTCCGCGAGCAGGAGACCGCGAAGCTTCCGCTGGCCGAGGGTCCGTGCCCGTCCTGCGTGAGCTTGCTGGACCAACTCGACGGGATGGTCGAGCACGCCAGCCAGCACACGAACTTCGCGGTGGTGGCCAAGACCACCCTCGACCGCCTTGAGACCTGGAAGCGGGAGCGGGGCTGGCGCCGGCTGCGGCTGCTGTCCTCGGCCGGCAACACCTACAACCGCGACTATCTCGCCGAGACGCCCGAGGGCGCCCAGCGGCCAATGCTGAACGTCTTCCACCGCGACGGCCAGGCGATCCGGCACTTCTGGGGTTCGGAGCTCTTCTACGCGCCCTGGGATCCGGATCAGGACCCGAGGCACGTCGGGGCCCTGGAGCCACTCTGGAACCTCTTCGATCTAACCCCTGAAGGGAGACCCAATTGGTACGAACAGCTGAATTACGACTGACCGCCATCTTCCTGCTGGCGGCGGCCGCGATCGCCTGGGTGGTGACCGCGGACCGGATGCAGGGGATGGATGCCGGGCCGGGAACCGACCTCGGCTCCTTCGGCTGGTTCGCCGGTGTCTGGGCGGTGATGATGGCCGCGATGATGCTGCCTTCCCTGATTCCGATGGCCGGGGCATACGCGGGCAAGGCACGTGGCGGCTCGGCGGATGTGACGCCTCGGTCCCTGCTGCTCACCACCCTGTTCACCGCCGGCTATCTCCTCACCTGGGTGCTCGTCGGGCTGGTCGCCTGGGTTGCATTCGAGGCTGTTCGCTCGCTCGACATCTCCTTCCTCGGCTGGGACGACGGAGGCCGGTATGTAGCCGGGGCGGTGATCGCGGGCGCCGCCCTCTATGAGTTGACGCCGCTGAAGCGGACCTGCCTGCGGCATTGCCGCGATCGCGAGCTGCTGGTGGCGGACTGGCGGGAGGGCGCGGGCGGCGCGCTCCGCATGGGCCTCGACCAGGGCGCCTATTGCGTCGGCTCGTCGTGGGCGCTGATGGCCGCGCTCTTCGCGCTCGGCGTGATGAGCATCACCTGGATGGTGGTGATCGCGGCGTTGATCGTGCTCGAGAAGCTGCTGCCCTGGCGGGAGCGCGCCGAGGCGGTGACGGTGATGGTGCTTCTGGCATTGGCCGTCGGAGTCGCCTTCTTCCCGGGCCAAGTTCCGGGCCTGACGACCCCGGACTCGCCGGCGGCAATGCGCGCGATGGATTCGATGTCGATGCACGATGCGCCGGCGCACGAGCCGCAGATGCAGGGCATGAGCCCTTGATTTAGAGGGTCCGCAGGTATGCCGAGCTGCTGAACTGGGAAGACGACATCGACCTCTACCGCGAAAGGCTTGGCAAGAAATGAAGCAGCGAAATCTTGGTGACCTGGAAGTCTCGGAGATCGGCCTCGGGTGCATGGGAATGTCCGCCTTCTACGGCGAGACCGACGAGGAGGAGTCCATCGCGACGATCCATCGGGCTCTGGAGCTCGGCATCGACTTCCTCGACACCGCGCAGATCTACGGCCCGCTGACCAACGAGGAGCTGGTCGGTGAGGCGATCAAGGGCAAGCGGGATCAGTACGTGATCGCGAGCAAGTTCCAGCGCGATCTGGACAACGCCGTCCCGGGCGACATGTCGACGCTCGGCGGGCTCGACAGCTCCCCCGAGAACGTCAGGAAGACGATCGATGGCACGCTCGAGCGCCTTGGGATCGACCAGATCGACCTCTACTACCAGCACCGCGTCGACCCGAACGTCGAGATCGAGGAGACCGTGGGCGCGATGGCCGAGCTCGTCGAGGCGGGAAAGGTTCGCCACCTGGGCCTCAGCGAGGCCGCGCCGGAGACGATCCGCCGCGCCCATGCCGTCCATCCGATCACCGCTCTGCAGACGGAGTACTCGGTGTTCGCGCGCGAGCCGGAGGCAGAGATCCTGCCGACCTGCCGGGAGCTCGGGATCGGCTTCGTGGCCTACTCGCCGCTCGGTCGAGGCTTCCTCTCGGGGCGGTTTGCCTCACCGGACGAGCTCGCAGAGGACGACTTCCGGCGGAGCCAGCCCCGCTTCCAGGGCGAGAACCTGGAGGCGAACAGGAGGATCGTCGCGAAGCTCGGCGAGATCGCCGAGGAGAAGGACATCACCCCGGCTCAGCTGGCGCTCGCCTGGGTCCTGGCCCAGGGCGAGGACATCGTCCCCATCCCCGGCACCAAGCGCCGCAAGTACCTCGAGGAGAACGCGGCCGCCGCGGACATCGAGCTGACCGACGAGGATCTCGCGCGGATCAACGAGGAGCTGCCCGAGGTCTCCGGCGACCGCTACGAGGAGACCGGGATGGCGGCGGTGAATCTCTAGGGAAGAGTCTCAGGAGCGGGTCGGAGCGCTGGAGAACCAGCGCTCCACACGCTCCGGGCTCATCACCTCCGACGGTTCCACCAGGCGGCTGAAGGAGTCGCGGAGGTCCTGACCCGCGTCCGAATCGCTCGCCCACCCCTTCCAGAGCTTCTCCGCGGCCTCGCGGTGAGGGAAGCGCCCCCACGAGAAGGACCAGTCGTAGTGCTCGGCCGCCCGCGCATCCCGCCAGGCCTCGTACTCCGCCAGGCTCGGTGTCGAGGACGAGAGCGCCTCGGCGACGTGGATGGCCTGCTCGACGGCGTCGCCGATCCCCTGGGCGGTGCCGGGGTGCTTGAAGTGCGATGCATCGCCGAGCAGGGCCCAACCGGGCCCGGCCGGCTTGCGGAAGAACCCGCGCATCAGCGTTTCCGGCGCCACGCTGACCTCGGTGGCGAGCTCGGCCCGCTCGAGCACGTCGGGCTCGATCATCTCCGGGAAGCGGCGCAGAAGCTCGACGTACCGCCGGCGGCGATCGGATTGCGTCCCTCGCGTGAAGTCCGCATCGCCCATCGCGATCAAGAGGTGGAGCCCGTCCTCCACCGCCGAGCGGCTGGCGAACTCGCGCTCGTGGATCTCGATCGTGCCGTAGCCGTTGTCGGGAATGCCGCTCCAGTAGCCGTACAGGAAGGCGACCTCGCCCTTGGCGGTGCGTTCCTTCTCGATCCCGAGTCTCCCGGCCACCGTCGAGCCGCGCCCGTCCGCGCCGAAGACCCACTTCGCCCGGATCTCATCCCCGTTGTCGAGCACCACTCCCGCGACCGGGTCCTCATCGGTGCCCGAGCCGATCAGCTCGACGACCCGCTGGCCGAAGCGTCCCTCGGCCCCGGCCGCCAGGGCGGTGTCGACGATGGCCTTGTCGAGAGCGGATCGGCGCGTGACGGCCATGCGGTCGTATCCGTCGATCGGCGTGTACAGGCCGGCGACCTCGTATCCGAGGCCCACGAGCCGGCTCCCCAGCAGGGGAATGTCGTGAGAGGCGCGGAGCGCGTCCATCACGCCGAGCTGCTCGAAGCGGGCGAGGGTGTTCGGATAGACGCCGTGGGTCGAGATCGTCTCGCTGGGGAAGGTGTCGCGGTCGATCACCAGCACGTCCCAGTCGCGCTTGGCGAGGGCGATCGCCAGGGTCGATCCGGCGCATCGGGCGCCGACGATGACCGCGTCCTTCTCCTCCATCCCGACCGAGCCTACTGCGCCGCGACGGGCCCGCTTGGCGCGCCGAACCAGCGGGCGAGGCGCTCCTCGCTCATCACCTTCGAGGGGGACACCCGGCGGGTGTAGGTGTCGCGCAGGTCCTGGCCCGCGTCAGGGTCGCTCGCCCAGCCGCGGAATAGCTTCTCGGTGACGTCAGGCCGGGGAAAGCGCCCCCAGGCGAACGACCAGTCGTAGTGATCGCTGGCGCGCTCCTCGTGCCAGTCCTCGTATCCCGCGAGGCCCGGATCCGAGCTCGAAAGACGGTCGGCGATGTAGATCGCCTGTTCAACCGCATCCCCGATTCCCTGGGCGGTGCCCGGGTGCTTGAAGTGGCTGGCATCGCCCAGGAGCGCCCATCCGGGCCCCGTGGACTTGCGGAAGTACCCGCGCATCAGCGACTCGGGCGCGACGACGAGGTCGGAGATCATCTCCGCGCCCTCGAGCTGCTCGGGAGGGATCGAGTCCGGGAACCTATGGAGGACGTCGAGGTAGTTGCGGAGCCGCACGTCCCTCGTACCGTGGGTGAATTCGTCGGGCCCGGTCGAGACCAGCAGCGTGACGCCGTCCTCCGCGGCCCACCTGATGATGATCGCGTCCTCCTTGATGTCGGTGGTGCCGAACCCGTCGTCCTGGATGCCCCTCCAGTAGGCCCACATGAAGGCGAGCTCTCCCTGCTGCCGGCGCTCCTTCTCGATGCCCAGCTTGCCTGCCACCGTGGAGCCGCGTCCGTCGGCGCCGAAGACCCATTTCGCCCGGATCTCGTCGCCGTTGTCGAGGACGACACCCGCGACCGGGTCCTCCTCCGACCCGGAGCCGATCAGGTCGACGACCCGTTCGCCGAAGCGCCCCTCCGCTCCCGCCGCGAGGGCCGTGTCGACGATCGCCTTGTCCAGGGCGGTTCGCCGAACCGAGGACCCCCGATCGAACCCGTCGATCGGCGTGAAGATCCCGGCGGTCTCGTGGCCCAGGCCGACGACCCGCCAGCCGAGCGAGGGGAGCCGGTGATTCGCGCGCAGCCTGTCGAGGACGCCGAGCTGCTCGAAGCGAGCCAGCGTGTTGGGGAACATCATGTGGGTGGAGATCGTGTCGCTCGGGAACGTGTCCCTGTCCACCAGCGCCACGTCCCAGCCGGCCTTCGCGAGGGCAGTGGCGAGAGTCGATCCCCCGCACCTCGCCCCGACGATGACCGCGTCCTTCTCCTCCATGGCAGCGAGCGTACTGCCGCTCAGCCGGGGCGCGGTGTGAGTCCCGTCACTTGGCGTCGAGAGCGGCCCGCGCCTCCTCCCGGTCGCGGTAGACGTCGTACCGAACGACCAGGCCCCCGCGGAAGGTCCAGAGATGGGCGCCCTCAGCCTGCATCTCGACGCCGCTGCCCTTGCCGTAGCCCTTCCAGCGGACCAGCGCCAGGACCCGGTCCCCGGACTGGATCAGCTCCTCGGCCTCGATCTTCAGGGGGCGCGCCCAGGCGCTCAGCCAGTCCGTGAGTACGGCGGTGACCTCATCGAATCCGCTGCCGCGGATCACCTCGCCCATGCCGTGGGACTCCAGCTCAACGGATGGATCGAAGATCTCGCCGCCGGAGAAGTCGCCTCGCGCCCACCTCTCGTACAGCGCTTCGAGCTTTGCGAGTGGCTCAGGCACGCTCGACTTCGTCGTCGCGCCCGACCAGGACGCTGCTCACCATCCCCGAGGGAAAGAGCCCGTGGTCGACGACGCCGGGCATCACCGAGAGGCGGGCCGCGAGCTCGCCGGGCTCGTGGACCTCGCCGTGGTAGTCCGCGATCACGCCGTCGTCGGGGCTCGGCGGGGTGTCGGGACGGACGGTGACGTCGCCGAGCTCGCTCGCGATCCTCGCCAGGGTCGAGGCGAGGCCGAATCTCGAGAGCTCGAGCGGGATCGGAGCCGAGATCCGGTCGACGGTCTTCGAGGAATCGGCGATGACGATGAAGCTCTCGGCCGAGGCGGCGACGATCTTCTCGCGGGTGTGCGCCCCGCCACCCCCCTTGACCAGCCAGCGGTCGGGAGCGACCTGGTCGGCGCCGTCGATTGCGATGTCGAGGCGGTCGAGCTTGTCGAATTCCTCGACGGCGATGCCCAGCTCGCGCGCCTGGTCCTCGGTCGCAACCGAGGTCGCGACGCAGCGGATGTCCTTCAGCCCGCGGGCGGCAAGCGCCGGTAGGAGGTGGGCAACGGTCGACCCCGTCCCGAGGCCCACCTTCATTCCGTCCGAGACGAGCTCGGCGGCCGCCTCGGCGGCGAGCTTCTTCTCCCCATCGAGGTTTGGCTCGCTCACCGCGGGGACACTAGTGCCCCTTCCCGGAACACTGCACCCGAACCGGCGGCCTCGGATCCCCGCCATGCAGCGTCCTCGGTCGGCCGCGTACCACCAGTACGCGGCCTCCCTGCGTCCTCGCCTGGCGGCGCCCGAGACGCGCCGTTTCGGACGCAGCCTTCCGGGAATGGGCACTAGTCGTAGGATCGTGAAATGGCAGCGACGGCCGAGCAGCAGACCGACATCGACGAGCTCTGCATCAACACCATCCGCACGCTGTCGATGGACGCCATTCAGAAGGCGAATTCGGGTCACCCAGGCACCCCGATGGCATTGGCGCCCCTCGCCTACACGCTGTGGCAGCGCTACCTCCGCTTCGACCCCGAGGACCCCATCTGGCCGAATCGCGACCGGTTCGTGCTCTCGGCCGGCCACGCCTCGATGCTGCTCTACTCGCTGCTCTTCCTCGCCGGGGTGAAGGCGGTCGATCCCGACTACGAGGTCGTCGGCGAGCCGTCCGTCAGCCTCGACGACATCAAGCGCTTCCGCCAGCTCGACTCGAGGTGCCCCGGCCACCCGGAGTACCGGTGGACGTCGGGCGTCGAGACCACCACCGGCCCGCTCGGCCAGGGGATCGCCACCAGCGTCGGGATGGCGGTCGCTTCCGTCTGGCAGGCCGCCCGCTTCAACCGCTCGGACGCCGAGCTCTTCGACTTCGACGTCTACGCGATCGCAGGCGACGGCTGCCTGATGGAGGGCGTCTCGAACGAGGCGGCGTCATTTGCCGGCCATCAGAAGCTCTCCAACCTCTGCTGGGTCTACGACAACAACCACATCACGATCGACGGGCACACATCGATCACCTACGAGGACGACGTCCAGGCTCGCTTCGAGGGCTACCAGTGGAACGTCACCCGGGTCGAGGACGCCAACGACCTCACGGAGATCGCGCGGGGCTTCGACAACTTCCAGGCGGAGGAGGCGCGGCCGACCCTGATCATCGTGGACTCGCACATCGGCTACGGCGCGCCGAACAAGCAGGACACGGCCGAGGCGCACGGCGAGCCCCTTGGCGACGAGGAGGTCCGCGAGACCAAGCGCTTCTACGGCTGGCCCGAGGACGCCGAGTTCCTCGTCCCCGACGGCGTGCAGGAGCACTTCGCAGAGGTGATGGGAAAGCGGGGGGCGGAGCTGCGCTCGAAGTGGCAGGAGACCTTCGAGAGCTACCGGGCGGACAACCCCGAGGACGGGGCGCATCTCGAGGCGATGCAGCGCCGCGAGCTGCCGGAGGGCTGGGACGCCGACCTCCCGAGCTTCGAGCCCGACGAGAAGGGCCTGGCGACGAGGAAGGCCTCGAACAAGGTCGAGAACGCGGTGGCCGCGAAGGTCCCCTGGCTGCTGGCCGGAGCCGCCGACCTGACCGGCTCCAACTCGGTCGCCCTCGAGGACACCGAGGACTTCGAGCCGAACACTCGCGAGGGGCGCCAGCTCCACTTCGGAATCCGCGAGCACGAGTCGGCCGCCATCTCCAACGGCATGTCTCTCTCGAAGCTCCGCCCGCTCTGGTCGACTTATCTGACCTTCTCGGACTACGCCCGGCCCGCGATCCGCCTCTCGGCGCTGATGGAGCTGCCGGTGATCCACCTCTTCACCCACGACTCGATCGGCCTCGGGGAGGATGGCCCGACACACCAGCCGGTCGAGCAGCTCGCCTCGCTGCGGGCGATCCCCGGCCTGGACGTGATCCGGCCGGCGGACGCCAACGAGGTCACCGAAGCCTGGCGCGCCGCGATGGATCGCCACCACCAGCCGGTGGCGCTGGTCCTCACCCGCCAGGACGTGCCGATCATCGACCGCTCGCGATACGCCTCGGCGGACGGGCTCCGCCGCGGCGGCTACGTGCTCGCCGACCCGGACGGGGGTGAGCCCGAGGTGATCCTGATCGCCACCGGCAGCGAGGTGGCTCTGGCGCTGGGCGCCCACGAGAAGCTGATCTCGGACGGGGTCCGCTCCCGGGTCGTCAGCCTGCCCTGCTGGGAGCTGTTCGAGCGGCAGGACCAGGCCTATCGCGACGAGGTCCTGCCGCCGGCGGTCACGGCGCGGGTTTCGATCGAGGAGGCCTCTACCCTCGGTTGGGACCGGTTTGTCGGCCCGGAAGGGGCCAGGATCGGAATGCACACCTTCGGCTCGTCCGCGCCGCTGAAGGACGTGCAGACCAAGTTCGGCTTTACCCCAGACAAAGTGGCCGAGACGGCCAAGGAGGTACTCGGACGATGAAGCCCACGCAGGAGCTGCACGACCTGGGCCAGAGCCTGTGGCTCGACAACATCACCCGCACGATGCTCGACGACGGGACCGAGCAGGGCTACATCGACGACCTGAACGTCACGGGTCAGACCTCGAACCCGACGATCTTCGACAAGGCGATCAGCGGCGGCGACGCCTACGACGAGCAGATCACCGAGCTGCGCGAGAAGGGCATGGAGCCCGAGGACATCTTCTTCGAGCTGGCGCTCGCCGACGTCACGCGCGCGGCGAAGATGTTCGAGCCGATTCACAAGGAGACCGATCGCATGGACGGCTGGGTCTCGCTCGAGGTCTCTCCGAAGCTCGCCTACGACACTCAGGCGACGATCCAGCAGGCCGCCGACCTCCACGGTCGGGCCGAGAAGAACAACTTCATCAAGATCCCGGGTACGCCCGAGGGCCTGCCCGCGATCGAGGAGTCGATCTACGCGGGCGTGCCGATCAACGTCACGCTGCTGATGTCGACCGACCAGACGATGGCGGCCGCCGACGCCTACATGAAGGGGATCGAGCGTCGAATCGAGTCGGGCCTCGACGCGGACGTGCCGTCGGTGCTCTCACTCTTCATCAGCCGCTGGGACGTCGCCGTTCACGATGACGTGCCCGACGAGATGAAGAACACGCTGGGGGTCGCCGTCGGCAAGGCCACCTATGCGGCCTGGCGGGAGATGCTCGAATCCGATCGCTGGAAGGGCCTTGGTGATCAGGGCGCGCGCCTGCAGAGGCTGCTCTTCGCCAGTACCGGGACGAAGGACCCCGAGGCTTCGGACACCCTCTATATCGAGGCGTTCGCGGCGCCGGACACGATCAACACCATGCCTGACAAGA
This sequence comes from uncultured Solirubrobacterales bacterium, assembly GCA_963795665.1. Classification (GTDB taxonomy): domain Bacteria; phylum Actinomycetota; class Thermoleophilia; order Solirubrobacterales; family 70-9; genus DASUPK01. Next base: position 54,774 of record CAWCIP010000016.1, read on the forward strand.
CCCTGAAGGCCTTCGCCGACCACGGCAAGGTGGGGGACACGCTGCCGGCCGACGGCGGCGACTGCGAGCAGGTCTTCCAGGCGCATCGGGACCAGGGAATCGACACCGACGCGCTGGGGCTCAAGCTCCAGAAGGACGGCGCGGAAGCGTTCGTCAAGTCCTGGACCGAGCTGCTCGAGACGATCAAGTCGGAATCGGAGCGCCTGGCCGCCTAGGTTGGCGTGGGCCTCCCGGTTAGGCTGCCGGGCGTGAGCGCGGAACCGCAGCTCAGGGAGGGAGCGGCCTGGAAGGCTCTCACCGAGCACCACGCCGAGATCGGCGAGCGGCACCTGAGGGACTTCTTCGCCGAGGACCCCGACCGCGGCGAGCGCCTGACGGCGGAAGGGGCCGGGCTCTTCCTCGACTACTCGAAGAACCGGATCACCGACGAGACGCTCCGGCTGCTCAGCGAGCTGGCGGACGAGTCGGGCGTCGCCGAGCGGCGCGACGCGATGTTCCGGGGCGAGCACATCAACGTCTCCGAGGACCGGGCGGTGCTCCACGTCGCCCTGCGGATGCCGAAGGATCGCTCGCTGGTGGTCGACGGCCAGGACGTCGTCAAGCAGGTCCACGAGGTGCTCGACCGGATGTCCGCATTCGCCGAGCGGATCCGCTCTGGCGACTGGAAGGGGCACACCGGCAAGCCGATCCGCAACGTGATCAACATCGGCATCGGCGGCTCGGACCTCGGGCCGGTGATGGCCTACGAGGCGCTGCGGCACTACTCGCGGCGCGAGATGACCTTCCGCTTCGTCTCCAACGTCGACGGGACGGACTTCGCCGAGAAGACCCGGGACCTCGATCCGGAGGAGACCCTCTTCATCGTCTCCTCGAAGACCTTCACCACGCTGGAGACGATGACCAACGCCCACACCGCGCGCGAGTGGGCGCTGGCGAAGCTCGGCTCGGACGAGGCGATCGCCAAGCACTTCGTCGCCGTCTCGACCAACGCCGACGGCGTCGCCGAGTTCGGCATCGACACCGACAACATGTTCGGCTTCTGGGACTGGGTCGGCGGGCGCTACTCGATGGACTCGGCGATCGGCCTCTCGACGATGCTCGCGATCGGGCCGGAGGCGTTCGGCGAGATGCTGGCCGGCTTCCACGCCGTCGACGAGCACTTCAAGGAGAACCCGATCGGCCAGAGCCTGCCGTCGATCATGGGCCTGCTGGCCGTCTGGTACGGCGACTTCTTCGGGGCGCAGACGTCCGGAGTATTCCCCTACGACCAGTACCTGCACCGCTTCCCGGCCTACCTCCAGCAGCTCACCATGGAGTCGAACGGCAAGCACGTCACCCTCGATGGGGCCCGGGTCGACTACGACACCGGCGCGATCTACTGGGGCGAGCCCGGGACCAACGGCCAGCACTCCTTCTACCAGCTGATCCACCAGGGGACGAGGCTGATCCCGGCCGACTTCATCGGCTTCATGCACACGCTCAACCCGCTCGGCGATCACCACGACCTGCTGATGTCGAACGTCTTCGCGCAGCCCGAGGCGCTCGCCTTCGGCAAGACGCCGGAGCAGGTGAGGGAGGAGGGCACCCCGGAGCCGATCGTCCCCCACCGGGTGATGGAGGGGAACCGGCCCTCCAACGTGATCCTGGCCGAGCGGCTCACCCCGCACGCGCTCGGCTCACTGGTCGCGCTCTACGAGCACAGCGTCTTCACCCAGGGCGCGATCTGGGGAATCGACTCCTTCGATCAGTGGGGAGTTGAGCTGGGCAAGGTGCTCGCCGTGAAGATCATTCCCGAGCTCCAGGCCCCCGAGGAGCCCAAGCTCGAGCACGACAGCTCGACCAATTCCCTGATCCGGCGCTACCGGGAGCACCGTGCCTGACACCCAGGCCGTCCTCTTCGACATCGACGGCACGCTGATCAGCACGGGCGGCGCCAGCGACCGCGCCTGGAAGCGGGCCTTCAAGGAGCTCCAGGACGTGGACGTCGACGTCCCGGCCGTGACCGGCAAGGGCGTGCCGGACCCCGAGGTGGGGAGGGTCGTCTTCAAGTCCGCTCTGGGCCGCGAGCCGACCGACGAGGAGGCCGGGGCGCTGATGCGCCGCCGGCTCGATCACCTCACCGAGGAGGTGGAGAGCTCCCCGGGCTTCGAGGTCCAGGACGGCGTCGTCGAGCTGCTCGAGCAGCTGATCGACGACGGGCTGCTGCTCGGCCTGACCACCGGCAACGTCGAGGAGGCTGCTCACATCAAGCTCCAGCGAGCCAACCTGAACCGCTTCTTCTCCTTCGGCGGCTATGGATCCGACTCGCCCGACCGCACCGAACTGACCAGGAAGGCGCTGGAGCGGGCGGAGCTGGTCTCCGGCGACAGCCTCGACCCGGACCGCTGCTTCTCCTGCGGCGACACCCCTCGCGACGTCGAGGCGGGCCACGGCGCCGGCATCAGGGTCATCGGAGTGGCGACCGGGGAGTTCACGGTCGACCAGCTGAAGGAGGCCGGGGCGGACGCGGCGATCACCTCGTTCCGCGAGGGCCTGCCGCTGCTCTAGCCCTACGTCTTGACGTAGTGGTGCAGCAGCTGCAGCTCGACGCGCTCCGAGGGGCTCGCCAGGAGCGGGGCCACCTTGTCATTGAAGTCGGCGAACTGCGGATCGCTGTTGACGGCGTCCGCGGCGTCGCGGTCGGAGAAGACGCCGATGCCCCGCACGACGCCGTCGGCCTCGTCGCCGACGACCAGCACGCTCTCGAGCGCCGGATGGTTGCTGAGGAAGTCCGCGGCGAAGGCGGAGTAGATGTCCGCCACGTCCTGGAAGTGGCCGGGCTTGGCGTGCAGGGTGAACTCGGCGATGTGCATCTCTGTCCTTTCGGTGGAGTGAGGCGGCCGCGGGAACCTAGTCGACCAGACGGCGGCTGACCGCCCAGCGGCTGAGCTCGTGGCGGTTGGAGAGCTGGAGCTTGCGGAGCACCGAGCTGACGTGCGCCTCGACGGTCTTCACCGAGATGCTGAGCCGCAGGGCGATCTCCTTGTAGAGATAGCCGCGGGCGATCTGGCGGAGCACCTCGCGCTCGCGGGCGGTGAGCTGGTCGAGCTCGGGGTCGACCTCCTCAGCGGGCAGGTCGCCGGCGAACGCGTCCAGCACGAAGCCCGCGAGCCGAGGCGAGAAGACCGCGTCGCCGTCGCGGACGCGGCGCACGGCGTCGGTGAGCTCCTCGCCGGTGATCGTCTTGGTGACATAGCCGCGCGCGCCGGCGCGAACGATGGCGATCACGTCCTGCGGGTCGTCGGAGACCGAGAGGGCGAGGAAACGCTGATGCGGCCTCTGCTTGGCCACCTGCTCGATCACCTCGACGCCGCCGCCGCCGGGCATGTGCACGTCGAGCAGGACGACGTCGGGCTCCAGCTTCGCGATCGCGCGCACCGCGTCCTCCACCGACTCGGCCTCGCCGAGCAGCTCGACCCCCTCTCCGAGCTCGGCCTTGACGCCCGCCCGGAAGATTGCGTGGTCGTCGACGATCACGACGGAGGGAGTGCTCATCGGCGCACCCTCATCGTCAGCTCGACCTCGGTGCCGTCGCCCGGGTCGCTGCGGATCTCCGCGGTCCCGCCGTATCTCTCCATGCGCCCGATTATCGACTCGCGGACGCCGCGGCGATCGGCGGGGATGGATTCCGGGTCGAAGCCCGGCCCACGGTCGTCGATGAAGACATGCGCGCCGCCCTTCTCGATCTCGGCATAGAGGCGCACCGGGCCGCCCTCCGAGGCGAACTTGACGGAGTTGGTCAGCGCCTCCCGGCTCGCCGCCACGAGCGCCTCGAGCCGCTCGTTGAGCTCCGCATCGCCGACGACCACCGCCTCGATCGGAGCGCCGTGCGAGTCCTCGATGTCGGCGGCGGCTGCCCGGAGCGCGTCGGCGAGGCGCTCGTCCGGCCTGCTCGGCTCGGTGTCGGAGAGCCACTCACGCAGCTCCCTCTCCTGGCGGCGGGCGAGCCTCCCGACCTGCTCGGGGTCGTCAGAGCGCGTCTGGATCAGTGCGAGAGTCTGGAGGACGGAGTCGTGGAGGTGGGCGGCCACGTCCGCGCGCTCATCCGCGCGGGCGCGCGCCACCCGCTCGGCTCCCAGGCGGTTGAACGTCGCCCGCCAGAACGGCGCAGAGATCAGGGTCAGGGCAACCGCGACGACGAGGGCGGCGAGGGCCACCCGGCCCGCGAACTCGATCACGCCCGTCAGCCAGAGGACGATCAGGCCGATGCCGAGGAGCCCGCCCACGGCGAGGCCCAGCTTCGAGGCCCGGCTCGTCTCGGGGCTCAGGGCGGGGCCGATCGCCAGCGTGTCCCGCGCGCCGGTGTCGGCCGCCGGCGCCGGCGGCCGCCCCATCGCCCTTGCGATCAGGGCCACGAGCACGCAGCCGCCGAGAAGCGCAAACGACGCGCCGGCGCCGAGATCGAGGGTGCCCTTCGAGTGGAGGAACAGGAACACGCCGAGGACCAGGACGGCCGTCCCGGTCCCCAGCGTGCTCAGGTCTGGTCTTCTCACCTACCGCATACCGTCCTCTGCGACTTCAGCATCTGCTGGTGGTGGTCGTAGTCGACGCCGCGGCCGTTCTGCGCCTGGTCGGGAGGCTGGTCGGTGACGAGCATCTGCCCGAGCTGGATGTCGGCGCTGAGGTCGAGACGCGGAGCATCGGTGGTGGGAGTCCCAAGCGCGACGTCGGGATCGATCCCGTGACTGACCTCGCCGGCCACAACCAGCTCGCCCGCCTTGCCGGTCGCGTGACCGACGACGCAGACGTTCTTCGGCACCGAGACGATCATCTGGCCGATGCCGAGGTGGGACGAGGTCGTGATGGTCTTGCCCTTCTGCCAGGGCAGTTCCCTGAGATCGACCACCAGCTGTCCGGTGCCCAGCTTGTAACCGTCGGCCGGCAGGTCCGCCGCCGTGTTCGGCGTGTAGGTCCGCTGGCCGATCGATCCGTCGATGTCGATGTCGGCGGCCGCGATCGCTCCCGCGGGAATGCCGAGCACGAGCGCCGTGGTGAGCAGCAGCGGGGTGCTGCGCCGGCGCCATTCCGGCGCGAACGCGAACGCCACCAGCGCAATGCCCAGCGCGATCACCACGGCCGCGACGATCCCGCCGTGTCCGGTCGCGGTCGTCCAGGCGCTGACGGCGGCCAGCAACGCGGCGACCGCGAGCCCGATCGAGACCAGCAGGCAGACGACGAACACCTTGCCGAGCCGCGCCCAGACACTCTCGGGCACGGGGTTGCCTGTTCCGTCGTCCTCCGGGAGCGCGACGGCCAGCACCAGATAGGCCAGGATCCCGGCGCCACCGAAGAGCGTGGTGACGACGAACGCGATCCTGACCAGGGTGGCGTTGAAGCCGATGTGCTCGGCGAGACCGCCGGCGACGCCCCAGAGCACCCGATTGTCCTTCGAGCGCAGCAGGGCGCGGCGCGGGCCGACCGTCTGCTCCTCTTGCTTCTTCTTCCTTGGGTTCTTCGGTTGGTTTGCCATGACGTTGACGATGAAGCCCGCGGCCCCGATCGTCTATCGGGAATGGCCCCTAAGAGTCCCCTAACTGTCCCTGTAGCCTCGGATCATGGGCTCCAGACGCATCGTCCCAAGCCATTTCCGCGCCGACGGCAAGCCGAAGACAGCGTACGAGAGCGAGTCGGTGGCCCGCCAGGAGGCGGCGCGCCTGGGGATGACCTATTACCGCTGCGACTTCTGCAACCGCTTTCACCTCGCGAGCAAGCCCTAGGCATCCGTCTAATTCACCCGGAAGAGGTGACGCGTACCTCTCCGGCGGCGGGCATGATCACGGCCTCCCGTACGATCTGCTGACCGACCGCCGTGCCCGCCGACAAGCAAGCCGACGTATTCGTTGCCTTCGGGATCTCCGGTGATCTCGCCAAGGTGATGACGTTCAACTCGCTCTACCGCCTCGAGGCCCGGGGTCTGCTCGACTGCCCGATCGTGGGCGTCGCCTTCGACGACTGGTCGGTGGACGACCTTCGCAAGCACGCCCGCAAGGCGATCGAGACCTCATCCGGGCGCAAGCCCGATCCGAAGATCTTCAACCGGCTGGCCAAGCGGTTCTCCTACGTCCAGGGCGACTTCTCCGACGACAAGACCTACGAGCGGGTCGGAAAGGCGATCAAGGGCGCCAAGACCCCCGTCTTCTATCTGGAGATCCCGCCGTCCCTGTTCGGGATGACGATCGGCGGTCTCTCGAAGGCTGGGTTGACGGAGAACGCTCGGGTGGTGGTCGAGAAGCCCTTCGGCCATGACCTCCAGTCGGCCCGTGATCTCGCCGCCCAGATCCACCAGTACATCCGCGAGGACCAGCTCTACCGGATCGATCACTTCCTCGGCCTGATGGGGCTCGCGGAGATCCTCTTCCTCCGCTTCGCCAACGCGATCTTCGAGCCCGTGTGGAACCGCAACAGCATCGACTGCGTGCAGATCACGATGGCCGAGGACTTCGGCGTCTCGGATCGCGGCAGCTTCTACGACCCGGTCGGCGCCGTGCGCGACGTCGTGGTCAACCACCTGATGCAGATCGTGGCGGCCTGCGCGATGGAGCAGCCGGCCGGCCGGGACGCACGATCGCTGAAGGACGCCATGTTCGCCGTCTTCTCGGCGATGCCGAAGGCCGATCCGAAGCAGTACGTGCGTGGGCAGTACGAGGGCTATCGGAAGATCAAGGGGGTTGCCAAGGGCTCGAGCACCGAGACGTTCGCGGCGATGCGCCTCGAGATCGATAACTGGCGCTGGAGCGGGGTGCCGTTCTTCATCCGGACAGGGAAGGAGCTCCCGGTCGAGCAGTGGGAGCTCAGGCTGATCTTCAAGGAACCGCCGCGCCTCGGGTACGCGATGCGGGGCAGACAGATGCCGCCGTCGGACGAGCTGGTGATAAGGCTCCACCCCACAACCGGCGTCCGGCTGCTCGTCGACGCCCAGCGCAGCGACTCCGCAGATCCAGAGCAGATCAACCTCGACATGGAGTTCGCGGAGCAGGGCGGAGAGGGGCCGACGCCCTACGAGGTGCTTCTGCACGCCGCGATGCTCGGCAACAGCACCCGCTTCACCCGCCAGGACAACATCGAGGAGACCTGGAGGATCTGCGGGCCGCTGATCGAGAAGCCGCCCAGGATCCAGCCGTACAAGCGAGGCTCGTGGGGGCCGAAGTCCGCCGACCGGCTGGTCAAGGAGTTCGGCGGCTGGCGCGACCCCTGGACCGGCTCGTGAGTCCGACCGACGAGAAGGTGGCCCAGAGCGCGGCGATGCCGTCGCCGTTTCCGCCGATCGCGGACTACGCCTTCCTCTCCAACTGCCACACCGGCGCCCTGGTGGCGCCGGACGGAGCGATCGACTGGCTCTGCGTGCCGCGGTTCGACTCGCCCAGCATCTTCGGGACGCTGCTCGATCGCGAGGCCGGCTCCTTCCGCTTCGGGCCCTTTGGAATCAACGTCCCGAGCAGCCGGATCTACGAGCCCGGCACCAACATCCTCAACACGACCTGGCACACCCCGACGGGCTGGGCCATGGTGCGCGACGCCCTGACCATCGGGCCCACCGAGCACAAGGACGAGATCACTCCCCACACGCGAGCGCCCGCGGACGAGGACGCCCACCACCTGCTCGTGAGAGTGGTGCTCTGCATGGAGGGCTCGGTCGACATGGAGCTGCTCTGCGAGCCAGACTTCGACTACGGGCGCGTGCCCGCCGACTGGACGCTGCAGGGAGACCACACCGCCGACGCGAGCGGGGCCGGGGTCAACGTGAGGCTTCGCAGCAGCATGCCGCTCGGGGCCGAGGGACAGGTGGCGCAGGCGCGGCACACGCTCCAGAAGGGAGAGCAGGCGTTCTGCTCGCTTTCCTGGGCCGAGGAACTCGCGTCGCCGGAGGACATGGATCACGCCAACGCTCGCATCAGCGAGACCGCCAACTACTGGCGCACCTGGGTCTCCAAGGCGCGGATGCCGGACCACCGCTTCCGCGAGGCGATTGCGCGCTCGGCGCTCGCGATCAAGGGACTGACGTACATGCCCACCGGCGCGACCGTGGCGGCCCTGACGACCTCGCTGCCGGAGACGCCGGGAGGAGAGCGCAACTGGGACTACCGCTTCACCTGGATCAGGGACTCGACCTTCACGCTCCAGGCCCTTCATTACCTGAACCTGGACTGGGAGGCCAACGAGTTCATGCAGTTCATCGGCGAGCTTGAGCCGAACGACGACGGCGGGCTCCAGATCATGTACGGCATCGATGGCCGGCGGGACCTCACCGAGACGACTCGGGATGATCTCTCGGGATACGCGGGAGCATCGCCCGTGCGGGTAGGAAATGGCGCCTTCGACCAGCGCCAGAACGACGTCTTCGGCGCCGCTCTCGACTCGATCCTGCTCCACAGCCACCGGAGCCAGCGGCTCCCCCGCGGGCTCTGGCCCGTGGTACAGGCCCAGGCGGAGGGCGCGACGAAGGTCTGGAAGAAGCCTGACCAGGGGATCTGGGAGGCGCGGGGCAAGCCCCAGCACTATGTCTCCTCCAAGCTGATGTGCTGGGTTGCGATGGACCGCGCCTCGAAGCTCGGGGAGATCCGAGGGGACTCGAAGCTCCAGGCGAAGTGGGGGGACATCGCGGAGGAGATCCGCAAGGACATCCTCGAGAACGGCGTCCAGGGCGGTGTCCTGCGCCAGCACTACGACACCGACGCGCTCGACGCCTCGACGCTGTTGGCCGCCATCTTCGGTTTCCTGCCGGGCGATGACAAGGTGCTCCGCAAGAGCGTGCTGGCGATCGCGGACGACCTCACCGAGGACGGCTTCGTGCTCCGCTACGTCACTGGGCAGACGGACGACGGGCTGTCCGGGAAGGAGGGCAGCTTCCTGATCTGCTCCTTCTGGCTGGTCTCGGGCCTTGCGATCATCGGCGAGCACCAGCGGGCGCGGGATCTGATGGACCGGCTGCTTCGCATCTCCTCCCCGCTCGGCCTCTATGCCGAGGAGTTCGACACCAGCACGGGCCGCCACCTGGGGAATTTCCCCCAGGCCTTCTCGCACCTCGCCTTGATCGAGGCCGCGGCACGAATCATCATGAGTGAGCGTCTCAAGGAGTTCGGAGTGAACGTGTGAGCGATTACGACGTGATCGTGATCGGCAGCGGCGCCGGCGGTGGCACCCTGGTCCACCAGCTCGCGCCTTCCGGAAAGCGGATCCTGCTGCTGGAGAGAGGAGACTTCCTTCCCCGCGAGCCGCAGAACTGGCTTGCACAGGACGTCTTCGTCGACGGCCGCTACCAGTCGGAGGACACCTGGTACGACGAGGACGGCAAGGAGTTCGCGCCGCAGGTCCACTACTTCGTCGGCGGCGCGACGAAGATGTACGGTGCCGCGCTCTACCGCCTGCGAGCGGAGGACTACGGCGAGATCAAGCACGCCGACGGGGTCTCGCCCGCTTGGCCCATCTCGTACGAGGAGATGGAGCCCTTCTACACCAGGGCAGAGCAGCTGTACGAAGTGCGGGGCGCCCGAGGTGAGGACCCGACGGAGCCGCCGGCGAGCGCGCCCTATCCGCACCCGGCCGTGTCGCACGAGCCGCGAATCCAGCAGCTGGCGGACGATCTGGCCGCCGCCGGGTACGAGCCGTTTCACGCTCCCTGCGGTGTCCTGCTCGACGAGGACAACATGCCGTACAGCCGCTGCGTGCGCTGCCAGGACTGCGACGGGTTCCCCTGCCTCGTTCACGCCAAGTCCGACGCCGAGGTGATGGCCGTGCGGCCGGCGCTCGAGCACGACAATGTCACCCTGCTCACCAACACCATCGCGCAGTCGCTGAAGACGAACGCCGACGGCACCGCGGTGACCGATGTCCTCGTCGAGCGCGACGGCCAGACCGAGACGCACAGCGCGGACATCGTCGTGGTCTCATGCGGGGCAGCCAACTCGGCCAGGCTGCTGCTCGCCTCGGCCACCGACAAGCACCCGAACGGGTTGGCAAACGGATCCGACCAGGTGGGCCGCAACTACATGTTCCACAACAGCCAGGCCGTGCTCGCCCTCTCGAAGGAGCCCAACCCGACCGTCTTCCAGAAGACACTCGGCCTCAACGACTTCTACCTGGCGGGCAAGGAGTTCGATCACCCGCTCGGCAACATCCAGATGGTCGGCAAGTCACAGGCTCCGATGTTCCGCGGGGAGAAGCCGGGAGAGACGAAGTTCGCCCCGGATTGGTCGCTTGGGACAGTCGCCGACCATGCGGTGGACTTCTGGCTCTCGACCGAGGATCTGCCGAAGCCCGAGAACCGCGTCACGCTGGCCGACGACGGGCGGGTGAAGATCGCGTACGGCTACTCGAACGAGGGGCCGAAGAAGGAGCTCTACGAGAAGCTCAAGTCGATGCTGGGCGGTATCGGCATGCACGAGGGCCACCTGCTCCCGCATCACGCGTATCTGAAGAACGAGATCCCAGTCGCCGGAGTGGCCCACCAGGCGGGCACCTGCCGCTTCGGCGCCGACCCCGCCGACTCGGTTCTGGACACGAACTGCAAGGCGCACGAGCTCGACAACCTCTACGTGGTCGACACCAGCTTCTTCCCGAGCATCGGCGCGGTGAACCCGGCGCTGACGGCGATGGCGAACGCGATCCGCGTCGGCGACCACCTGCTGGAGCGTCTCGGCGGGTAGGCGGGACGGGCTCGCCAGAGACCGTGGCGACGGATTCCCATCGAGTGGTGGTTGTGGGTGGAGGCTTCGGCGGCCTGTTCGCCGCCCGCACGCTGCGCCGAGCTCCGGTCCAGATAACGCTGGTGGACCGGATCAACCACCATCTCTTCCAGCCGCTTCTCTACCAGGTCGCGACAGGGATCCTCTCGGAGGGGGAAATCGCTCCGCCGCTGCGGGGAGTCGTGCACCGTCACCGGAACATCGAGGTCGAGCTGGCCGAGGTGAACGGCTTCGACCTGGAGGCCCGGAAGGTGACGGCGATGGGGCCCGACGGCCGGCCTCTCGAGTTCCCTTACGACAGCCTGATCGTCGCCGGCGGGGCCGGGCAGTCGTACTTCGGCCATGACGAGTTCTCGCGCTGGGCTCCAGGAATGAAGACGATCAATGACGCTCTCGAGCTCAGGGGCAGGATCCTCGGGGCGTTCGAGATGGCCGAGCTGGAGCAGGATCCCGAGAAGCAGCAGGAATGGCTCACCTTCGTGGTGGTCGGCGGCGGTCCGACCGGAGTGGAGATCGCGGGCCAGATCGCCGAGCTGTCGAGACGCGTGCTCACGGACGACTTCCGGAGGGTCGATCCGCGCAACGCCAGGATCATCATCTGCGATGGCGGGAAGCAGGTGCTGGCGACGTTCGGCGACCGGCTCTCCGGCAAGGCGGCCAAGGGACTCGGGCACCTCGGCGTCGAGCTCCAGATGTCGAGCATCGTCACCGACGTCGACCAGACGGGAGTGGTCGTCAAGCAGGGGGACGAGGAGCGGCGGATCGGCTGCCACACCAAGGTCTGGGCGGCGGGTGTCGAAGCGTCCCCGCTCGCCCGGATGCTCGGGCAGGCGACCGGCGCGGATGTCGACCGCGCCGGGCGGGTCGCGGTTCTCCCCGATTGCACGCTGCCGGGGCATCCTGAGGTGTTCGCGATCGGCGACATGATGTCCCTCGACGGGCTGCCGGGGGTCGCGGAGGTGGCGATGCAGCAGGGCATCCACGCGTCGAGCACGATCAAGCGGCGGCTCCAGGGCAAGGAGGGGAAGCCGTTCCGCTACCGCGACCTGGGCAGCATGGCGACCATCTCCCGTTTCCGGGCGGTGGTGAGCTTCAAGGGCATCCGGCTGTCGGGCTTCATCGGCTGGCTCGCCTGGCTCTTCGTCCACCTGGCATTCCTCACCGGCTTCAAGAACCGTCTGGCGACCTTGCCGAGATGGGCGATCACCTTCATCGGCAACAGCCGCCCCCAGCGCACCATCACCATGCAGCAGGTCATCGGGCGCGTCGCCATCGAGCAGGCCGGCGGCCGGCCATTCCTGATGTCGCTGGTCGAGGATGACTCGAAGTCGACGGAGAGCGAGACGACCGAGTGATCGGCACCCGGGGAGTCGACGGATTCGAAGTGCTCACCCTCTCCTCCGAGGACGGCGAGATCGAGGCCGCGTTCGTCCCCGATGCCGGAATGGTTGGCTGCTCCCTGCTCCATCGCGGTGAGGAGCTGCTCGGCCAGCGCGGCGGCCTGGCCCGATACGTCGCCGACCGCTCGACCATGGGCATCCCGTTGCTCCACCCCTGGGCCAACCGGGTCGCCGAGAGACGTTTCCGGGTGGCCGGACGGGAGGTCGACCTGTGGGCGCACCCCGGGCTGTACACCCTGGGTCCCAAGGGCCTGCCGATCCACGGGCTCCTCGCGGCCGCTGCAGGGTGGCGTGTCGAGCTGCACGAGGACGCGCCGGAGGGTCCCCGCCTTGTGAGCACCTTCGACTTCGCCGCGCACGAGGACCGGATGGCCGTGTTTCCGTTTCCCCATCAGCTCCAGGTCGAGGCCGGGGTCTCGGATCAGACGCTGACCATCGCGACGACGATCCGCGCGTCCGGCGACGTGCCGGTGCCCATCGCCTTCGGGTACCACCCCTACCTCCGGCTGCCGGGGGTGGAGCGAACTGCCTGGCTCGTCGAGATACCGGTGAGCGAGCGGGTCGTGCTCGACTCCGAGGAGCTCCCCACCGGTGAGCTCGAGCCGGCCGATGTGGCAGCCGGTCCGCTCGGGTCGAGGACCTTCGACGACGAGTTCGTGGCCCCGGCCGAGCCGTTCGCCCTCGAGGGAGGAGGGCGCCGGATCGAGGTGTCATTTGGCCGGGGCTACCCCTATGCACAGGTCTACGCGCCGGACGACGACGACGTGATCGCCTTCGAGCCGATGACCGCGCCAACCAACACTCTGGTGAGCGGGCAGGACCTGAACCTGCTGGAGCCCGGTGAGAGCTATGAGGCGTCGTTCTCGATCAAGGTGACCGACGCGTGACGGAGCAGACCGACATCCAGGTCTCGGCCGACGAGTTCCGTCAGCTCTTCGATCGGGTCTCGAACTGGGGCCGATGGGGTGCGGATGACGAACGGGGGGCGCTCAACTATCTGACGCCGGAGCTGATCGCCGCCGCCGTCGGCCACGCGTGCGACGGGCGGACAGTGAGCCTCAGTCGGTCCCTCAATACCGAGCGCGAGCCCGACAACCCAGAGCCGGCCGATCACCACATGACCTTGCTCGGCGCTCGAGAGCATCCGGAAGGCCTCGCCTTCGCCAAGGACTACATCGGCGTCGACTACCACAACGACTCGCACAGCCACCTCGACGCCCTCTGCCACGTCTCCTACGACGACTTGCTCTACAACGGGCGGCCGGCGGACTCGGTCTCGGCCACCGGTGCCACGGTCGAAACGGTCGAGACGTTGAAGGACGGGTTGGTCGGCCGCGGTGTCCTGCTCGACGTCCCTCGGACTCGCGGGGTCAGCTGGCTGGAGCCGGGCGACAGCGTGCTGCCCGGTGACCTCTCCGAATCGGAGGACCGCCAGGGGGTGAGGGTGGAGGAGGGCGACATCCTGCTGGTCCGGACAGGGCACGCGACTCGCCTCGACGAGCTGGGGCCCTGGGACACCGCCAGCTCGAAGGCGGGCCTGCACCCGAGCTGCGTGGAGTTCCTGGCCGAGCGGAGGGTCGCGGCACTCGGCTGTGACGGGAACAGCGACACCGCCCCCAGCTTCACCGAGGGGGTCGGCTTCCCGATCCACGTCCTCGCGCTGACCGCGATGGGTGTCCACCTGCTCGACTACCTGCAACTCGACGAGCTGGCCCGGGCCTGTGAGCAGGCGGGGCGCTGGGAATCCCTCTTCGTGGGGGCCCCATTGCGGATCGTCGGGGGCACCGGATCGCCGCTGAACCCGATCGCAATCCTTTGACGGCCCGTCGCAGGAATAGGCTCTGGGGCGAGATCTGATGCCGAGCCTGGTGCCTCTACTAGCGGACTCCTCGTCGAACCTGCTGGCGGCGCGTAGCCAGATGGGCTTCACCCTCGGCTTCCACATCGTGCTGGCCTGCTTCGGCGTCGCCTTCCCCGCGATGATGCTGATCGCCGAGTGGCGGGGGCGGAAGAGGAACGACGAGGCGGCGCTCCGGCTGGCGCGCAACTGGTCGAAGGCAGTGGCTGTGATGTTCGCGGTGGGCGCGGTCACCGGCACTGTCCTCTCCTTCGAGTTCGGGCTGCTCTGGCCGCGGTTCATGGACCGCTTCGGCGACGCTTTCGGCATCGCCTTCGCGATCGAGGGGATCTTCTTCTTCCTCGAGGCGATCTTCATCGCGATCTACATCTACGGCTGGGACCGCCTCTCGCCGCGCGCCCATATGTGGGCGGCGGTACCGATCGTGATCTCGGGGGTCGGCGGCGCCTTCTCGGTGATCGCGGCCAACTCCTGGATGAACCAGCCACAGGGCTTCACCCTCGACAGCGCCGGCAAGGTCACGGACGTCCAGCCGCTACAGGTTCTGACCAACTCGGCCGCCGGCTACGAGTTCGCGCACATGTTCCTGGCGGCGTACATGGTCACCGGCTTCCTGCTCGCCTCCGTCTACGCCGTCGGCATGCTGCGAGGCAAACGCGACCGCTACCACCGGCTGGGCGTGATCATCCCCCTGACGGTCGCGGCCATCGCCACCCCCTTCCAGTTCCTGGTCGGCGACACCGCCGCCCGCGCCATCGCCAACGACCAGCCGGCCAAGTTCGCCGGGATGGAGTGCATCTACAAGGGCGGCCCGGACCAGACCGAGTACCTCGGTGGCCGCTGCGTGGACGGCAAGGTCAAGGGCGGGATCGGGATCCCGGGACTCGATTCGTACCTGGTCGGGTTCAGCAAGAACACCGACGTCACCGGCCTCAATCAGATCCCCGCCAACGAGCAGCCCCCGGCCCTGACGATGCTCCACCTCTCCTTCGACACCATGGTGGGCGTCGCGAGCCTGCTGATCCTGCTCGCCGCCTGGTACGCGGTCGTCTGGTTCCGGAAGAAGGACCTGCCTCAGACGAAGTGGTTCCTCCGGGCTGTCGCGATCTCGGGGGTCGCCACGGTGGTGGCGCTGGAGTGCGGCTGGATCGTCACCGAGGTGGGCCGCCAGCCCTGGATCGTGAACGGCTACATGCGCACCTCCCAGGCCGTGACCCCCGCGCAGGGGATCTGGTGGGTGTTCGGCATCACGATGGCGATCTATGCCGCCCTCGGGGTGATCGCCTTCGTCGTCCTGCGCGGGCTCTCGCGTCGCTGGCAGGCAGGCCAGGGCGAGGGTGAGCTTCCCTACAGCCCGCCGCCTGAGACCCCGCCGACCGAGGCTTCGGCATGAGCACCGCCGACGTCTGCGCCGTGATCCTCTGGGCCGGCGTCACCCTGTACGCGATCTTCGGCGGCGCCGACTTCGGCGCCGGCGTGTGGGACCTCCTCGCCGGGAGCGACCGACCTGAATCGGGTGGCGCTGACGCGCCCCCTCTCGCAAATCGCGTCCGCAGTCAGATCGATCGCTCCATCGGCCCGGTCTGGGAGGCCAACCACGTCTGGCTGATCTTCGTCCTCGTCGTCCTCTGGACGGCCTTCCCCACCGCCTTCTCGGCGATCATGACCACCGTCTACATCCCGCTGGCGCTCGCCGCCCTCGGGATCGTCCTGCGGGGGTCGGGGTTCGCATTCCGGCACGCCCTGCCTGGACCCGTGCAGAGGCCGGCCACCCGGGTCTTCGGGTTCGCCTCCCTGCTCACGCCGTTCTTCATGGGGACCGTCGTCGGCGCGATCGCCTCCGGCGAGGTGCCTGCCTCGGGCGACGGCGATCCGACCGGGAGCTGGACCGGGTTCCTGCCGCTGGTGACGGGGGTGCTGTTCGTCGTCGTGGCCGCCTATACGGCCGCGATCTTCCTCGTCCGCGACTCCGGGGCGGCGGGCGAGCAGGACCTCCGCGACTACTTCGCGCGGCGGGCCCTGGTGGCGGCCGTGGTCGCCGGCATTGCGGCCGTCGTCGGCGTCATCGCCCTCCGTCAGGACGCCCGATTCATCTACGACGGGCTCACCTCATGGCCCGGCATCGCGCTCGTGGTGCTGTCCGGGGTGTGCGGGCTTGCGGCGCTCGGCCTGCTGGTGACCGGACGTAACCGCGGTCTGCGGGTGGCGGCCGTCGGAGCCGGCGTCACCATGATCTGGGGCTACTTCGCGGCGGCGTTCCCGTACATGCTGCCGACCTCCCTGAAGATCTCTGACGCGGCCGGAGCCTCCGCGACGCTGACCGAGGTGATCGTGGTCTTCGGGGTCGCTGCCGTCACGGTCGTGCCGTCTCTGATCCTGCTCTACGCGCTCTCCCAGCGCAGCGCCCTCGAGTAGCGCCTTCGGCTCAACTCTCCTTGACCACGGCGTAGACGATGCGCTCGGCGACGTCGATCACGACCTCGCTGATCCGGTCGCAGCGGCGGTAGAGCTCTCGGAGCCCGATGCGCTCGCGCATCTCCTCAACCTCCAGCAGCTTGGCCGTGTCGCGGTAGTAGACGTGCTCCAGCTCCCGTGCAGTCTTGATCGCCGAGTCGGCGGCCGCCGTCGCCCGGTCATCGTCCTTGCCGAGGTGACCGATTGCGTCGTCGATCTGCCGGGTCGCCTCCACAATGAAGGGCACCATCTCGGCGATTCCGGAGTCGGGGGTGACGCCCATCGCCTCGGCCTCCTCGACCAGGTCGCGCGCATGGTCGAGGATCCAGTCGATGCCGCGGGACAGGGTGAAGACGTCCTCCGGCTCGAGCTGCAGGATGAAGGCCTCGCGCACGGTGTTCAGCACCTCGCGCTTGGCAGTGTCGCCTCGGGGCTCGGCGTCCCGAACGACCCGGGCGGCCGCAGCATCTCCGCCGGCCCAGGCGGACAGTGCGTCCAGCCCCTCGAGGGTCACCGCCGTCTGCGCACGAAGAAGCCCGATGACATCGGGCGTTTCCGGCAGAAACCAGCGCCGGTCTCGTCCAGAGCCGCTCATGTGAGCAGCCGCCAGACGCCGAGCACGGCGGCGGCCAGCGCCGCCGTGGCCGGAAGGGTGATGAGCCAGGCGAGTCCGATGTGACGAACTATCTCCCAATTGACGTGGCGCAGACGGCCGCGGCCGGCGCCGATGCCGACCACCGAGGACGCGACCACCTGGCTCGTCGAAACGGGGGCGCCAAGGAACGAGGCACCGAGGATGACGCCCGCGGACGAGGACTGGCTCGAGAGACCCTCGAGGGGATGGATGCGGTAGATGCGTCGACCCACGGTCCGAATGATCCGCCAACCGCCCAGCGCCGTGCCTGCCGTCAGTGCCGCGGCGCATGCAACGATCGACCAGGTGGGGGCGGAGAGCGAGTCGATCCTCCCGTCGGCGAGCAGCAGCGCGGCCACGACCCCGACCGACTTCTGCGCGTCGTTTGCGCCGTGGCTGAAGGAGAGCGCCGCCGAGGTGACCCACTGCCCGCCCTGGACCTGGCCGCGCCAGCGCCGCGTCGCCCGCGTTGCCGCCCGGCGAAGGGCCCGAATCACGATCAGGGCAGCGAGCCCTCCAAGGACCGGTGAGACCGCGAGCGCGATCAGCGTCCCGAAGACGCCGACCGGGTGGATGCCGTCCAGCCCACCCCAGTTGACGGCCTGCGTGCCTCCCTCGACCACTGCCGCCCCGACCAGCCCACCGACCAGCGCGTGGCCCGAGCTCGACGGCAATCCCAGGCGCCAGGTGGCCAGGTTCCACGCGGTGGCGGCCGCCAGCCCCGAGCCGATGACCTCGACGGCGACCGAGGGCGACACGGTGACGATGCCGCCGATCGTGTCGGCGACCGCTGAACCGACCAGCAGCGGGCCCAATAGGTTGAAGACCGTGGCCAGGAGGATCGCCTGGAGCGGCGTCGCCGCGCGCGTGGCCACCAACGTCGCGATCGCGTTCGAGGCATCGTGCAACCCGTTCGTGACGGCGAAACCGAGGGCGAGGAGGACCGCGATCGCCAGTCCGGTATCCATCCGGCGACTCTATGCCGATGGCGTCGTCCATCGGCAGACACGCCAGGATTCGGGGAAGCTGGAGTTCTGCGACACGTTCTCGGGCGAGATCTAGCCATCAAGGAGCGACGAAACTCATGAGCGACCTCTTCGACTTCTATCCATACGCCGAGCGCTTCGGCGTCAACCGCGCTCTTCCGGACGGCGGGCGCTCGCGCGAGGAGATCCTCACCGAGCTCCGGACGATGGCCAGCGAGGAGGACGCCGTCTGGGAGGACGGGCGCTGCTCCGGGACCATGTACTGCGGCGACCGCGACCACTACGCCTTCCTGAAGGAGGCGTTCGGCCTCTTCGCTCATCAGAACGCGCTTCAGCGGGACATGTGCCCGAGCGCGACCCGTTTCGAGGGCGAGATCATCGCGATGGCGCTCGGCCTGATGCATTCAGACGCGGTGGATGACGTCCAGCCCGCGGGCATGGTCACCTCGGGCGGGAGCGCCAGCATCGCCCAGGCCGTCCTTGCATACCGTGAGGAGGGTCGGGTGGAGCGGGGAATCGACCGGCCGAACCTGGTCAAGCCCGAGACCGGCCATCCCGCCTTCGACAAGGCCTGCCACCTCTTCGGTATCGAGATGCGGCGCGCGGAGGTGGATCCCGAGACCACGCTGGTCCGACGGGAGGCGGTTGACGAGCTGATCGACGAGAACACGGTCGCGATAGTCGGCTCGGCCGGGAATTACGGCTACGGGACGATCGATCCGATCGCGGAGCTGGGTGAGCTGGCTCTCGACCACGGTGTCGGTCTGCACGTCGATGGATGCCTGGGCGGATACCTGCTGCCGTTCGGCGAGGAGCTGGGCTATCCGATCCCGGCCTTCGATTTCCGCGTCCCGGGTGTGACCACGATCTCGGCCGACACGCACAAGTACGGCTACGGATTGAAAGGCAGCTCAACGCTGCTCTTCCGCGACAGGGAGCTGCGCAACCGCTGCTACTTCTTCATGCCCGACTGGAGCGGCGGCAAGTACTTCTCACCCGGAATGGAGGGCTCGCGCTCGGATGGGCTGCTCGCCGCCACCTGGGCCTCGATGGTGTCGATTGGCCGCGAGGGCTACCGCGAGTACGCCAAGCGGATCTTCGAGACCTCGGCCGCGATGCAGGACGCGGTTCGGTCGCATCCGGAGCTGAGGCTGCTGGGTGAGCCGACCTTCCTGTTCGCCTTCACCTCGGACGAGTTCGACATCTACCACGTGAACGACGAGATGAGGAGGCGCGGCTGGCGCTTCAACGGCCTCCAGTACCCGAACGCGCTGCACATGGCGGTGACCCGCCCGCAGACGCAGCCCGGGGTGGTCGAGGCGTTCGCCTCGGATCTCGACGCGGCCGTCGCCTACGCGCGCGAGCATGGCGACGAGCCGGCCGAGTCGAGCGCCGTCTACGGCGGTGTGCCCGGCGGCCTCGACGTCGAGGCGGAGCAGATGATTCGTGGCGTCATGACGCAGCTGATGGACTCGCAGCAGGCAGTTCCGTCGGCGTGAGCCGCTCGGAGCGGTTCGTCCTGGCCGTCGACCTGGGCAGCGGCGCTCTCAAGGTCGGTGTGGTTTCCCTGGCGGGCGAGATCGCCGCCGTGGAGGAGCGAACCTACGAGACCGAGCGGCTTCCGGGAGGCGGCGCCGTTCAGGACGCCTCGGGCTGGTGGGAGATGGTGCGGGAGCTCGGTCGCTCGGTCCTCGAGGGCATCCCCGCCGACGGAGTCGTCGCCGTCTCCTGCACCGGCCAGTGGGCGAGCACCGTCCCGGTCGACGAGGCGGGGGAGCCGGTCGGGCCCTGCGTGATGTGGCTCGATACGCGCGGCGCCGGCCATTCGCGAGACGTCGTCGGCGGACCGCTGCTCGGCTACTCCCCGCCCGCGCTGGCGAGCTGGATCCGCCGCACCGGCGGTGTGCCCTCCCCGTTCGGGGGCGACCCCGTCAGCCACATGCTCCACCTGGAGCGAGACGAGCCAGAGGTCGCGGCGGCCGCCCGCTGGTACATGGAGCCGGTCGACTATCTGACCATGCGGTTCACCGGGCGGGCGGCGGCCACCCACGCCTCTATGAGCGGCGCCTGGCTGACCGACAACCGGCACCTCGACAGGTTCACCTACGACTCGGCCCTGGTTGGCAGGGCGGGCCTCGACCCCGGCAAGCTGCCACCGCTGGTTGAGACCGGCTCGCTGGTGGGGACCGTTCGGCCGGAGGTGGCCTCCGATCTCGGGATCAGCCCCGAGGCTCAGGTCGTCACCGGCACCCCGGACCTGCACTCCGCGGCGCTCGGCTGCGGCGCGATCGGCGAGGGAGAGGCTCACATGAGCATCAGCACCACCTCCTGGATCTCGCTGCCCTTCGAGCGCAAGAAGACCGACGCGATGCGGTCGATCGCGACCGTGCCCGGGCTGGACTCGCAGAGCTACCTGGTCGCCAACAACCACGAGGCGGCGGGTCTCTGCCTGCGCTGGCTGCGGGACAGCTTCACGACCGGGGAGCCCGCGAGCTTCGAGCGGCTGGTGGAGCTGGCCGCGAGCTCGCCTCCCGGCAGCGGCGGCATCCTGTTCACGCCCTGGATCGCTGGCGAACGCTCGCCGGTCGACGACCGCAACGCCCGCGGGGGCTGGCACAACCTCTCCGTCGAGACGGACAACGCCGACCTGGTCCGGTCGGTGCTCGAGGGTGTCGCCTACAACTCCCGCTGGCTGAACGAGGCGGTTGAGCGCTTCGCGAAGCGGCGCCTCGACCCCCTCCGCATCTTCGGAGGCGGCGCTCTACCCGACCTCTGGTGTCAGATCCACGCCGACGTCATGGACCGGACCATCGAGCGGGTTGCCGATCCGGTCCACGCCAACCTCCGGGGCGCCGCGCTCTTCGCCTCCCTCGCCATGGGGAAGGTCTCGCGGGATGAAGTGCGGGGGCTCGTGCCGGTCGACCGCTCCTTCAAGCCGAACCCGGCCAACCGCGAGGCCTACGACCGACTCTACGCCGAGTTCCCCGGCCTCTACAAGGCCCAGCGCAAGATGTTCGCCCGGCTCAACGGCCGGGCGAATGAGACCTCCGGCTAGGCCGGGACCCGCGCCACCTCGGCATCGCCGGTGACCGAGTAGAGGGCCCACTCGCCGGGGACGCCCCGGAGCTCCTGCGCGCCCCGCTCGGCGAACTCGAGCCCCGAACCGACCACCAGGTCCTTGACCGTGCTCGTGACGAGCACCTCTCCCGGGCCCGCCGCGTCCATCACCCTGGAGGTGAGGTGCACGGCGATCCCGGCGACGTCGTCGGCCATCACCTCGCACTCGCCGGTGTGCACCCCGGCGCGGATCTCCAGGCCCATCTCGCGCGCCACGTCGCAACTCGCGCGGGCGCAGCGTACGGCTCGCGCGGGGCCATCGAAGGTCGCCAGCGCTCCGTCGCCGGTCCAGTTCACGAGACGCCCGCGGAAGCGGCCGAGCTCCCGCTCCACCCGTCGCTGATATCGGTCGAGCAGCTCGCGCCAACCCCGGTCGCCGAGCTCGGCGGCACGATCGGTGGACTGGACGATGTCCATGAAGAGGACGGTGGCGAGCATCCGATCGCGGACCGCGGCCGCCGGCTTGCCGGTGACGAACTCCTCGATCGGGTCCAGCATCGCGTCCATGTCGCCCGCCACCCAGAGGTGATCCGAGCCCGGCAGCTCGATCTCCGTGGCGCCCGGGATTCCCCTGGCCACCGCCCGAGACATGGCGGCGGGCACCAGCCTGTCGCCGGCGCGATAGAGCACCATCGTCGGCACCTTCACCGCCGGCAACAGCGGTCGCACGTCGAGGTCCTCGTACATCGCGGAGACTCGCCTTGCGGTGCTCGGGCTCGCGCCTGAGCGGAGCATCCGGCCCCACCACTCGCGCACCTCCGGGTCGTCCGCGACGCTCGGCGCCCAGACGTTGAGGGACTCGGGGTCCCCCCAGTTCTCCACGATCCGGTCCCAGAAGGGCCGGAGGACGTCGAGCGGAATCCCCTCCTCGTAGTCCTCCGCTCGAGGGAGGCGGGCGAAGGTTCCGTACTGGACCATCGCGCTGATCCGGTCGGGATGCGCGGCGGCCAGCATGGTGGCGGCGGCGCCGCCCTCCGAGATGCCGAACAGCACCGCCCGCTCGACCTCGCAGGCGTCGAGGACCGCAAGCGCGTCGTCGACGATGTTCTCGAGCGTGTAGGCGCCCGCCTCCCGGTCGGACAGGCCCATGCCGCGCTTGTCGAAGGCGATCACGCGGGCGAACGACCCGAGCCTCTCCCAGAAGCGCTGCGCGAGCGGGGGCTCCCTGCCGATCTCGAGGTGACTGACGAAGCCGCCCATGAACAGGACGTCAACGGGCCCGTTCCCCACGGTCGCGTAGGCGATCGAGGCGTCGCCGTTGTGGGCGTAGCGGCTCGGCGACCAGCTCAGCATCGTTCCAGCGTACTGTCGGCGGCTGGGATACTTGGTCGGGCCATGCGGTGTCCGTCCTGCGGCAATGAGAATCGTGAGGGCGCACGATTCTGCGACTCGTGCGGCAATGACCTGACCGCCGAGCCGGCCGTCGCCGAGCCGCGGCCCGAGCCGCTGCCGGCGGACGTCCCGAGCGAGATCGCGGGCCGCTACCGCGTCCGGCGCTTCCTTGGGCAGGGGGGGCGTAAACGCGTCTATCTCTCCGAGGACACGGCGACGGGCACCGAGGTCGCGGTGGCGCTGTACGACACGGCCGGGGTGGGCGCCGGGATCCAGGCAAGGGCGCGCCGCGAGGCCGAAGCGATGCGAAAGCTGGGCGACCACCCGCAGGTCGTCACGGTCCTCGACACGGGTGAGGACGGCGGCAACCCCTTCATCGTCAGCCGCTACATGCCGGGCGGCGACGTCGCGGGCTTGCTCTCGGCGGCAGGCGGGAGCCTCGAGGTGACTCGGGCCGTCGAGATCGCCGCCGACGTCACCCGTGCGCTCGAGCATGCCCACGCCCGCGGCATCGTCCACCGCGACCTGAAGCCCGCGAACGTCTGGATCGACGACGACGGACATGCGCGCCTCGGCGATTTCGGCCTGGCGACGACCGAGGCCCGAGCCCGTGTCAGCGGCGGCACGCTGGTCGGCACGGTCGCCTATCTGCCCCCCGAGCAGGCGCTCGGCGAGGCCGCCGGGCCGAAGGCCGACCTCTATTCGCTCGGGGCCCTCCTCTACGAGATGCTCACCGGCCAGCCTCCATTCCCCGGCGACGACGCGGTTTCCATCATCTCCCAGCATCTGCACGCGGACCCGGTGCCGCCGTCCCGCCACAACCAGCAAGTTCCTGAGGCGCTCGACCCGGTGGTGCTCGAGTTGCTCGCCAAGCGCCCGGAGGATCGACCGGCCAGTGCCGGCGAGTCTCGAAAGCAGATGCTTGCCGCGCTCGAGGAGAAGCCGGCCGAGTCCGCGGAGGAGCGCCGGGCCAATCCACTCGAGGGCCTCGCCGGCGGCGTCTTCGTCGGCCGCGAGCTGGAGCTCGAGCGCCTGCGGGAGGCCGTCGACGCGGCGCTCGGCGGGCGTGGGTCCCTCCAGCTGCTGGTCGGAGAGCCCGGGATCGGCAAGACCCGCGGGGCCGAGGAGCTGGCCACCTACGCGAGGGTGAGCGGAGCGCGCGTCTACTGGGGCCGCTGCCGCGAGGACGAGGGCGCTCCCGCGTACTGGCCCTGGGTCCAGGCGATCCGCGCGTACGCGCGGGACGCCGACCCCGTCGCCCTCGCCTGGCAGCTCGGCGCGGGAGCGGCAGAGGTGGCCCAGCTGATCCCCGAGGTCGCAGAGAAGCTCGACATCGAGCCGGCGAAGGGCACCGATAGCGAGGAGGCCCGCTTCCGCCTCTTCGACTCGGTGACCAGCCTGATGCTCGCGGCTGCCCGCGACCGGCCGATCGTGATCGTGCTCGACGACCTCCACTGGGCCGACGAGCCCTCGCTCCTGCTCCTCCTCTTCGCAGCGCGGGAGCTCGCCTCGAGCGGCCTGCTGATTCTCGGCACCTATCGCGACGTCGAGCTCGGCCGCCATCACCCGCTCGCCCGCGTCCTCGGCGAGATCTCCGGCATCGAGGGAAGCGAGCGAATCCCGCTCCGCGGGCTCTCGGTCGGCGCGGTCGAGCGCTACATCGAGATGACCTCGGGGGCCGCCGCCCCGCCCGGGCTTGCCCAGGCGGTGCAGGAGCAGACGGACGGCAACCCGTTCTTCGTCGGCGAGGTGGTCCGGCTGCTCGCCAGCGAGGGCAAGCTCAGCAGCGGCGGCAGCGTCGCCGACCTCCAGATCCCCCAGGGTGTCCGGGAGGTCGTCGGGCGCCGCCTCGACCGGCTCAGCGAGCGAACGAACGAGGCTCTCCGGGTGGCCGCGGTGATCGGCCGCGACTTCGAGGAGGAGCTGGTCTGGCGGGTGGCGGACCTGCGCCCCGAGGACCTGATGACCACCGCGCGAGAGGCGATCGCCGAGCGCCTGGTCACCGATCTCGGCGATGGGCATTACTCGTTCGCCCACGCTCTGGTTCGCGACACGCTCTACGAGGAGCTCAGCCCGCCCAAGCGCTCGGCGCTCCACGAGCGCGCCGGGCTCGCGATAGAGGAGGTCTGTGGCGGCAATGTCGATGAGCGCCTCGGCGAGCTGGCTCACCACTTCCTGGAGGCTGCTCCTCGCGGGGATCTCGCCAAGGCGATCGACTACGCGCAGCGAGCCGGCGAGCAGGACATGGAGCAGCTGGCCTACGAGGATGCGGTCGAGGTGTACGGGAGCGCCCTCGAGGTGCTCGACCTGATGGAGGGGCCCGATGAGGCTGTCCGCTGCAGCCTGCTGCTCTCGCTGGGCGGTGCGGAGGCCAAGTCAGCCCGGGTGGCGGACGCGCGCGAGGCGTTCGAGCGCGCGGCGGAATCGGCGCGGCGACTCGATGACGCCGACAGCCTGGTCGGAGCCACGATCGGGATCGCGATGATGAGCGACGCGGGCAGGCTCGACGAGAAGCTCCTCGCCCTGATCGACGAGACGCTGGAGCGGATCGGCCCGGAGCGCACCGCCCGCCGCGCGGCCCTGCTCAGCGCCAAGTCGGCCGAGATGTACTGGAGGGACAACGACATCAACGAGTCCACGCGGCTGGTGGACGAGGCGATCGAGATCGCGCGTGAGATCGATGCGCCGGCGAGCCTGCTTCCTGCGCTCCAGCGGAAGATCTTCATACCCGCGGGACCGGGCGCGTCCCGGGAGCGGCTTCGGCTGGCGGACGAGATGCTCGAGCTCGGGGAGGCCACGGGCAACCGCGAGGCCGTCCTGCGCGCGCACGGCTACCGGCTCTGGCAGTTCCTCGAGCTCGCCGACATGGAGTCGGTCGATCGCGAGCTCTCCACCTATGCCCGGCTGGCCGAGGAGCTCCGCATGCCCGAGCACAGCTGGCTGACGATCGCGCTGCGCGGCATGCGCACCCTGCTCGACGGCGACATCGATGGTGCGGAGCGCCTGGCGCAGCAGGCGAGACGAGCCGGCCAGCGAGCCGAACAGCAAGTCGCCGAGCAGTTCTACGGGATCCAGATGACCCAGATCCGCAGCCTGCAGGGTCGCGCCGGCGAGCTGCTTCCGGCGGTTCGCGATCTCGCCGAGCGGTTCCCCGGGATTCCGGCATGGCGCGGCGGGGTGATCACGCTCGCCGCCCGCTCCGGCGACTTCGAGCTGGCGCGCCGGGAGCTTGAGCGCTTCGCCGACGACGACTTCTCGGCGATTCCCAGGGACGTCAACTGGACCGCTGGGATGGGCCTGCTGGCCGAGGCCATCGCCCTGGTCGGCGACATCGATCGTGCCGGGCGGGCTTACGACGAGCTGCTCCCGTACGAGGGCCTGGTGATCGTCGTCGCCCGGGCTGTCGGCTGCAACGGTCCGATCGATCGCGTCCTCGGGCTGCTTGCCCAAACCCTGGACCGGGTTGACGACGCCGAGCGGCACCTGGGGAACGCAGTCGAAATCTCGACCCGGATGGGCGACCGGCCCGGCATGGCACTCAGCGGACTCGCTCTGGCCGAGCTGCTGCTCGTTCGCGATGAATCGAACGACCGCGAGCTCGCCCTCGAGATGCTCTCGACGGTGCTGGGCACGGCCCGCGAGATGGGCGCGCGGTGGATCGTCGAGCGGGCCCTGCGTGACCGCCTCGACGCTCAGGGACTGACCGGCGTCGACGTGACGACCTCGATCGACGACATGGTCTCCGCGCTGGAGGACGAGCGCCCGGACATGCGCGCTCACGCCGCGCCCGACGGCACCGTCGCGATCCTGTTCAGCGACATCGAGGACTCGACGGTCCTCACCGAGAAGCTCGGTGACGAGCAATGGCTCGAGGTCCTGCGCGAGCACAACGCGATCTTCCGCGAGCAGATCTCGCGCCACGAGGGCTATGAGGTGAAGAGCCAGGGCGACGGCTTCATGCTCGCCTTCCCGGATCCCGGCGAGGCCCTCACCTGCGCGATCGAGGTGCAGCGCGCCTTCGCGGAGCGCGAGCGCGACGGTAGTGGAGAGTCACTCCGCGTCCGGATGGGCCTCCACACCGGCGAGGTGATCTCGGAGGAGGGGGACTACTTCGGCAAGAACGTGATCCTCGCCGCCCGGATCGCCGCCCAGGCGCTCGGCGGTGAGATCCTCGTCTCCGAGGAGATGCGGGAGGCGGCGTCGGTTGGAAACGGCGACGGCCTGCGCTTCGACGACGGCCGGGAGCTCGAGCTCAAGGGCCTGGCCGGCAGCCACCGAGTCTTCCGGGCCCAGTGGGCGGAGTCTGACGCGGCCTCTCCAGCCTCCGCTTCCTAGGGCCAGCCCTTAGATTCGGGTGGTGAAAGAGGGGTACGTCACCCACACGATCGAGGTGCCGAGCGGTGAGCTTCGCGTGCTCCAGCCGGCCGAGGCCGCCGAGATCCCCGACGACCACCAGGTCGAATGGGCACCGCTCGCGCCCTACTGGTCGGTTCTCTGGCGCAGCGGGGTGGCCCTCGGACGCGAGCTCGACGGCGAGGAGATACGCGGCCTGCGAGTGGTCGAGCTCGGCTGCGGCCTCGCGGTTCCCAGCATCGCGGCGGCACGCGCCGGGGCGATCACGCTGGCGACCGACGCGGACCCCGAGGCGCTCGAGCTGGTCGCCTGCAACGCGCGCGCGAACTACGTGTTCGTCGAGACCGCCCAGGTCAAGTGGGCGGAGGCCGAGGAGCTTGTCGGCCGCGGGCCGTTCGACCTGGTGCTCGCCACCGACGTCCTCTACGAGCGGCCCAGCGCGGCGCTCTTGCTGGAACTGCTGCCGCGCCTCGCTCCGGTTGCCTGGATCGCGGATCCCGGCCGGCCGGCGGCCGGCGCCTTCCTGGAGCAGGCCGAGCGCCGGTGGAAGGTGGAGCGACGGGAGCGCGGCGTGGTTAGCCTCTACAAGCTGGGGTTCAGCTGACCATGCTTCGCCGGAAAATTCTCGCTGTGCTGGCGCTCGCAGTGATCGCGGGAGCCGGGCTGATCGTGTTCGCGGGTTCGAAGCTCGCCTCTGGCGGCACTGATCCCGGCCCCAGCAGGCTGGCGGATACGAAGCTTGCTCCGCCGCCGTGGGAGCGGAACCCCGGCTACAAGCCGGGAGCGCCCCACGACTCCTCGGCCGGCAAGGAGAGGGCCCCGGCCAAGCCGGCGCCCGCCGCCCCGGTCGACCCGGTAACGGGCTTGCCGGCGGCCTCCGCGGGCACCAACGGCTCCTACACTCCGCCGCCCCCGGGCGAGCGAAGGCGCGTCTACACGGCAACCCATCCGGTCGGGGGCGTCGACTCCGCGATCCTGCTCAACCGGACCGCGCTCGCACCTCCATCCGCGCCTGATCCGATCCGGGCGATGATCAGCGCGGCCAACCTGATCGTCGGCCAGCCCTATCGGCTGGGCGGGGGGCACGGCTCATTTCAATCGAAGGGCTATGACTGCTCCGGCGCAGTCAGCTACGCGCTCGCGGGCGCCGGATTGCTCCAGACCCCGTTGACATCCGGTCAGTTCATGGGATACGGGGCGCCGGGACGGGGGCAATGGCTGACCATCTACGCGAGCCCCAGCCACGTCTACGCGGTGATCGCGGGGCTGCGCTGGGACACCGTGGGGGACGCGAGAGGCTCCGGCCCGCGCTGGCATCCCTTCGACGCATATCCGAGCGGGTTCGCCGTGCGGCACGTCCCCGGCCTCTGATCGCACTCTACGCTTCCGCGATGTTTTCGGCCTTACTGGCGGGCGCGCTGATCGTCGTCGCCTCGCTCCTGCTCGGCTCGGCGATCATGGCGATCGCCGGCCTGCCGCGGCATTCCGCCGCAGGCCCCGCCACCGGGATCTCGGCGCTGCTGGTGATCTGCGGAATCGCGATCAAGCTGCCGGGCCACGCGGTCACGGCCGCGGTGGCAGTGGGCCTGGCGCTGATCGGCTGCTTCGTCGTCTTCGGGCGCACCCGGGCGCCGGCCGGCGCGGTGCGGACCGGCGCGATCGTCGCCGTCGTCGGGGCCGCACTCGTGGTGGCGATCCCGTTCGCCACCAGCGGCCGCGTGGGAATCCTCGGGCAGGGACTCGTCAACGACGACATGGCCTCCCATCTGCTCTTCACCGAGTGGATCAGCTCGCATGCGGGCCCGACCCCCGACCTGATCAAGGACGGCTACCCGCTTGGCCCGCACGCGATCGTCGCGGCGACGGCGAAGGTGAGCGGGGCAAGCCTGATCGAGGGGTTCGCCGGGCTCACGGGGGCCATCGCCGTCCTCCTGGCGCTGACCGCGTACGGGGTGCTGTCGGGCGTTCGAGGCTGGCTGCGCGTGCCCGCCGCCGTCCTCGCCGCCAGCCCGTATCTGGCGGCGGCCTATCTCGCCCAGGGCGCGTTCAAGGAGCCGTTGCTGGCCCTCGCGCTGCTCGGATTCGTGCTGGCGCTGCCGGCCCTGCGCGGCGTCTGGTCCGGCGCGGGGGGATCGGCCAAGGCTGCGATCCCGCTCGGGGTGATCGCCGCCGGCACGATCTACAACTACAGCTTCCCCGGCCTCGCCTGGCTGCTCGGCGCCGCCATCCTCTGGATGCTCGTCATCGCCCTTCGCGAGCGGGATGCAGCCCGCGGCCTGGTCGCCGGTCTTCGCCTGCGCGAGCGGCTCCGCAGTGCCAGATCGGCATTGGCGCTCGGCATCGGAATCCCGATCGTCGCTGCCCTGCCGGAGGTCTTCCGGCTGGCGAGCTTCTCGAGCTTCAAGGCGTTCAATCCGTCGGGGACGGGACCGACGGTCGGGTTCGGCAACCTCCGCCAGCCGCTCAATCCACTGGAGGTGTTCGGGGTCTGGCCATCGGGCGAGTTCCGGATCACCCCGGCGAACTCGACGACGCCCGAGATCGCCTTCTACCTGGGGGCGCTGCTCGCGCTCGCCGCCTTCGCCTGGGGGCTGGGCCGGGCCCTGTCCCGCCGCGAGTCCGCGCTGCCCTCGGCCCTGCTGGCGGCGACGCTGCTCTACCTCGCTTCGCTGGCGCTCGGCACCCCGTACACACAGGCCAAGGCGCTGGCGATCGCCGCACCCCTGGTCATGGTGGTCGCGCTGCGGGGCCTGCTCTCGGCCGACTCGCTGCCGGGAGAGGAACGGGACGTTCCCGAGGGCGCCGGCTGGTGGCCGCCGCGCCTGCTGCGCCCGGTCGCCGGCTTAGCGGTGCCGCTGCTCACGATCGCGTTCGCGGCGGCCGCGGCCTTCTCGACCCTCCTGCCCCTGCGCCAGGCCGCCGTCGGGCCGGACTACCACCTCCAGGAGATGCTGCGGATGCGGCCGATCGTCGACGGGCAGAACGTGCTCTTCCTCGGCCGTGACAACTTCGTCTCCTGGGAGCTGATCGGCTCCGAGGTCTACGCGCCGATCACCAACCACTACGACGTCGAGGAGGTCCACCCGCTCTATCGCGCCACGGACCTGAACGCCAAGTTCGACTGGGACAACGTCCCGCCGTTCGTCATGAACCACTTCAACTGGGTGGTCACCACCAGCGCGGCGATGCAGAGCCAGGCCCCGGCGGGGTTCGTTCCTCGTCTGCGGACGGGCGACTTCATCCTCTGGCACCGCGACCACCCGGTCGGCCAGCGGCGCACGCTGTATGAGCCGATCAACCCGGGGGCTCCGCTCGACTGCGACAACCCGGAGCAGGCGCCCATCACCAGGGTCGGCGGGACGGCGACGGTCTTCACGGTCCAGCCGGTGATCGGCAAGGTCTGGAATCCGAGCCCGGCGCTGACGCAGACCAAGCCGGCCCACATGCGCCTCTACCTGACCCCCGGCCGATGGGACCTCTCGATCCAGTACGCCAGCACGCAGCCGCTCCACCTGACCGCTGGCGGGCCCGGGCTCGCCTCGCCCTTCCGCACCGACCTGCGAACCAATCTGCTGTTCCGCGGGCCGTCGCCGTACTACCCCGTGGGCTCGCTGGAGGTCAAGCGGGCGGGAACAGTGATCGTCAACGTCGACGTCGGCGACCCGCCGCTGGTCGGCCGGCTGCTCCGCACGGAGAGCAAGGCCTACCTGAGCGGCCTGGCCGCCACCCGCTCGGACCCCGCGCGCGAGACGATCCCGCTCCGTCAGGCCTGCGGCCGCTACGTCGACTGGTACGAGGTCGCGCCTGGCACACCCGCGAGCGCCCTCCGTGGCGTGGTCGCGCCACAGCCCCAGTCCATCGAGCCTGACTAGGATCGCCCGGTGCCCCGCCTCTGGGCAATCTGCATGGTGATCATCGTGGTCTGCCTGCTGGCCTCGATGGTGATCGCCATCGTCAAGCTGACCTGAGCGGGGAGTGCTGCGCCGGTTGGGCCGCGGCGAGTAGTATCGGCGCGCTAATCCCGGCGTTGGGAGGAGGAGGAATGTTCGACCGCATAGTGGTTGGAACCGATGGCTCGGAGACCGCCACCGAGGCGGTTCGGACGGCAGTCGAACTGGCGAAGCTCTCAAAGGCGAAGCTCGAGATCGTCAGCGCCTACGAGCCCGTGCCGCAATCCCGCCTCAGGGAAGAGGGGGAGGGCATCGCGGGGGACGTCTCCTACACCGTCAATCCGCGTGAGGACGTGCAGTTGGTCCTCGACCAGGCTGCCGCGGTGGCGAAGAAGGCGAAGGTCGACGTGGTGACCCACCCGCGCGAGGGCGAGCCCGCCGACGCGATCCTCGACGTGGCTGAGGAGAACAACGCCGATCTCGTCCTGGTCGGCAACAAGGGCATGACCGGGGCCAGGCGCTTCCTGCTGGGCAGCGTGCCAAACAAGATCTCGCACCACGCGCCCTGCGACGTCTGGATCGTAAAAACGACCTAGCAGCCCGGCGCCCTGGACCTGACCGCCGCCGCCGCGTCGACCAGTCCCGCTCCGAACAGGCGCGGGTCGTAGGGCTGGCCGAGCTGCGCGTCGGTGTGGCGGGCGGTGCCCTCGAGCTGGCATGCGACCGCCGTGGGCGAGCTGCGGACGACGCGGCTCGCGATCACCATCGCGGCGACCCCCGAGACGTGCGCGGCGGCCATGGAGGTGCCCTCGTACCCGCCCGGATAGCCGAAGTTGGTGAATCCCGGGCCCTCGAAGGTGAGCTGGAAGATCGGCAACGCGCGCGTGAAGAGAGAGTCGTCCGTCCCGCAGCTGGTGAGCAGCGGAAAGCCGCCGCCCGGCGCCACCAGGTCCAGCCCGGCGCCCGTCCGGGAATCACTCGCGAGACAGGCGTCCTTGGTGGTCCGGCCCACGCCGATCACGTGCGGTGCGCCCGCCGGATAGGCCACGGGCTCGCCGTTCTCGTTCCCCGCCGCCGCGACGACCAGCGCGCCCTTCTTGAACGCGTACTTGACCGCCGAGCAGATGCCCTTGATCTTGGCGCAGCTGTTGACCCCGAGCGAGAACTCGAAGCTCATGTTGATCACCTGGGCCTTGTGGTTCGCGGCGAAGCGGATACCCCTGGCGATGTCGCGCGCCGTGCCGAAGCCCTCGGAGTCGAGCACTCGCACGGGGATGATCTTCGCCCGCGACGCAAGGCCGGTCAGCCCGACGTGGTTCCCGGTGCGCTCGCCGATGGTCCCCGCCACGTGGGTGCCATGCCCGTCCTGGTCGAGCGGCATGCGGTCCTTGTCGACGAAGTCGTAGCCGGGAAGGAACTGACCGCGCGAGAAATCGGGGCTCTTGCGAAACCGAGGCTTCTTGGTCATGTAGGCGACGCCCGTGTCGAGGACGGCCACACGCGCCCCGCGACCCCCGGCGGCGCCGTCCTGCTTGAGGATGTCCCACGCCTCGGGAGCGTTGAGGCCGCCCTTCGCCTGGTACGCGCTCGCCGTCTCTCCGCAGAGAGAGCCGCAGGGCAGGAAGTTCCACTGCGTCCGCTGCCAGCCGCCGGGGACGCCTGACGGTCCCGGGTCATTCGGGATCCCCGAGGCGTGCGCGACGTAGTTGGGCACCGCGTAGTCGACCGCGGGATTGGCGTCGAGGGCTTGCTCCGCTGTGGACACGCCGACGCCCTCCGGCAGCTTGACGAGGTGCTCGCCGCCTCCATCGAAGCGGACGAGCAGCTCCCTGGGGACGAAGCCGTTGTGGTCGGGCGCCTCGGCAGCATGGGCGCCCGCGGCCGGGACGATGGCTGCGGTCAGGACGAGCGTGGTTGTGGCAATCAGCTTTCGCATGTTCCCCAGTGCCCCTGCCTGAACACCGCCTGGCCCGAAAAGTTCCTGGTAAGGCGGGGGCGCGGCCCCGCCTCCATACTGCCGAAGCGATGACCCCGACGGAGTTCAGCGACGTCGACCGGCGACACATGCAGACCGCCCTGCAGCTCGCGAGCAAGGCCGCGAAGCACGGGGACGTCCCGATCGGCGCGGTCGTGGCGCGCGGGGACGAGGTTCTGGGCGAGGCGGGCAACGAGCGCGAACTGCGCGGAGACCCGACCGCCCACGCCGAGGTGCTCGCCCTGCGCGCTGCCTCAGAGCGGCTGGGAGGCTGGCGGCTGCTGGAGA
Source organism: uncultured Solirubrobacterales bacterium (assembly GCA_963795665.1). GTDB lineage: Bacteria > Actinomycetota > Thermoleophilia > Solirubrobacterales > 70-9 > DASUPK01. Next base: position 87,782 of record CAWCIP010000016.1, read on the forward strand.
CGACGATCTACGTCACGCTCGAGCCGTGTCCGATGTGCGCCGGTGCGATCACGCTGGCGAGGGTGCCGCGGCTTGTCTACGGGGCCGCGGACCCCAAGGGCGGAGCGGTCGGCGGCGTGATCGATCTGTTCGCCGAGCCAGTCGTCAACCACCGGCCGACGGTTGAGAGCGGCCTGCTGGCAGAGAAGTCAGCCGCTCTGCTGGAGGCGTTCTTCTCGGACCGCCGCTAACCGGTGAGCCAAGACACGGGGTTGTCGACCATCATCGTCCGCTCCTGCTCCTCGGTCATCCCCGACTCGCGCAGCTCGGGCAGGACGCGCTCGGGCACGATCCGAATCGTCCAGTCCTTGGCAGCGCCGGCGGCGATCAGCTGCTCGATCACGTTCACCGGGAACCAATCCGTCGTCGCGACCGAGTCGGCCGAGAGGAAGATGCGGTCGGCGTAGCCGCGCTCGAGCAGGGCCCTGGTCGTCGCCTGCCGCTTCTCGTACGGGAGGAAGAGCTCGAGCCCGTAGCGGTCGAGGCCGATCCAGACGCCCTTCTCGATCAGGCCCTCGATGTAGTCGAGGTCGTCGGTGTCGCCGCAGTGGGCGATCTGGACCCTGGAGAGGTCGACGCCCTCCTCCTCGAAGATCTCCACCTGGCGCGGGCCGGTGTTGCTTGCCGGACGGGAGTGGGCCATGATCGGTGCCCCCGTCTTGACGCTCGCCCTGGCGGCCGCGCGGTGGATCTTCTCGATGTTCTCGTTCACGCCGGGCTCGTCGGCTGCGCACTTGATGAAGGCGGCCTTGATGTCGGTCCCCTGGATTCCCTGCTCGATGTCGGAGACGAAGAACTCGGCGATCTGATCGGGATCGCGGTTCAGGAAGAACTGCGGCAGGTGGTCGTAGGTGTAGATGCCGGTGCAGGGGACCACCTGCAGGCCGGTCTCCTCGGAGACGCGCTTCATGAAGTTGACGTCGCGCCCCAGGAACATCGCGGTGGGCTCGCCGATCGTCTTGATGCCCAGCTCGACCGCGGCCTTCGCCTCGCGGACGGCGATGTCGAAGTCCTCGCCCGGCGCGACCACATGCGGTGGCTCCTCCGTGGTCGCTCCGGCGCTCGGCCACTGGTTGTGGACGGCTTCGTCCTGATTGCGCAGGTGCTCGTGGATCAGCGTCGTGCCGAGCTCCTGCGCGTCGACCGTCCCGGTCACCGTCTGCACCTTCGCCATGTCGGCGAACCCTATTGCGCATAGGATCAGCGCGCATGCCGAGGGATGGCGGAGAGTCCGGCGGCAAACGAGAGTTGCTCGTCTCCAGGACCTGGCTGCAGATAGCGGCCCTGGTCATTCTGGTCGGCTTCTTCGTCCTGGTCCTGCTCGCGTATCGGACCTACCAGTCCGACCCGCCGATCCCCGATCGGGTGGTTGCCCCGGACGGCCGCGTGGTCTTCACCGGCGACGACATCAGCGCCGGGCAGAAGGTGTTCCTGCACCACGGGCTGATGGAGTACGGCTCGATCTTCGGCCACGGCGCGTACCTGGGCCCGGACTTCACCGACGATTACCTCCATCGCGCCTCCGGGATCGTGCGGGACCAGCTGGGCGGAACCGGCTCCGATTCCGCCCGCCAGGAGACGATCGACCAGTTCCAGACGAATCGCTACGACTCGGACACGAAGACGCTGCCCTATTCGGCCCAGCAGGCGAGCGCCTTCGCCCAGCTGGAGCGCCACTATTCAGACTTCCTGGACAGCGACACGACCAGGTACGGGCTACGGCCTAACCCCGTCAACGGCCCGCAGGAGATCCATCAGCTGACCGCCTTCTTCGCGTGGTCGGCGTGGGCGGCGGCCACCCGGCGTCCCGGCCACAACTACTCCTACACCAACAACTGGCCGCCGGAGGAGCAGGTCGGCAATGCGCCGAGCGCCAACGTGATCGTCTGGTCGGTGATCTCGCTGATCGCGCTGCTCGGTGGCATCGGGATTCTCTTTGCGGCGTTCGGGCGCTGGCGGCTGGGCTGGCAGGGCCGCGACCAGGCGACCCTCAGCTTCCGGGCGCCCGGTGACGTCGCGCTCACACCCGGCCAGCGGGCCACCGCCTGGTTCTTCTTCGTGATGGCCGCGCTCTTTCTGCTCCAGACCCTGGTCGGGGGAATGTCCCAGCACTACCGGGCGGAGCTCGACGGCTTTTTCGGCATCGACATCGCGAACGTGTTCCCGTACAACCTCGTCCGCACCTGGCACGTCCAGCTCGCGATCTTCTTCGTCTCCACCTCGTTCGTGGCGGCCGGGATCTTCCTCGCGCCCATGATCGCCGGCCGTGAGCCCAAGGGGCAGAGCAAGCTCGCCTTCTTCCTGCTCGGTGCCCTTGCGGTCGTCGTCTTCGGCAGCCTGATCGGTGAGTTCGCCGACATCCACAACTGGTTCTCCGGCACGATCTTCGGCGATCAGGGCTTCGAGTACCTCGATCTCGGGCGGTTCTGGCAGGTCCTCCTGATCGTCGGCCTGATCGTCTGGATCGTGATCCTGTACCGCGGGCTGAAGGGGCGGCTGACCAAGGAACGGGTCGGCAACATGCCCTGGCTCTTCTTCCTGGCGGCATTGGCGATCCCGGCCTTCTACGCCGTCGGCCTGCTGGTCAACGCCGGCCAGAACTTCACGATCACCGACTACTGGCGGTTCTGGGTGGTCCACCTCTGGGTGGAGGACTTCCTGGAGCTCTTCACCACGACGATGGTCGCCTACATCTTCGTCTTGCTCGGGGTGGTGCGGGAGCGCGTCGCCCTGACCGTCGTTCTGCTGGACATCATCCTGTACTCGGTCGGCGGGGTGATCGGGACGATGCACCACCTCTATTTCTCGGGCGCGCCCGCCGAGAACATGGCGCTCGGCGCGTTCTTCTCGGCGCTCGAGGTGATGCCCCTCACCTTCCTCACCGTCGAGGCCTGGAGCTTCCTGCAGCTCGGGGCTCGCCAGGAGTCGAAGTCGGCGACCCCGTTCCCGCATCGTTGGGCCGTGATGTTCCTGGTGGCGGTCGGCTTCTGGAACTTCCTCGGCGCCGGGATCTTCGGCTTCCTGATCAACCTGCCGATCGTCTCCTACTACGAAATCGGCACGGCATTGACTGCCAACCACGGCCACACCGCGATGATGGGCGTCTACGGGATGCTCGCGGTCGGGCTCGCGATGTTCTGTCTGCGTTACCTGATCCCGGCCGACCGCTGGAATGAGCGCGCGGCGAAGATGAGCTTCTGGGGGCTCAACATCGGGCTCGCGTGGATGGCGTTCGCGACTCTCTTCCCGCTCGGCATCCGCCAGATCTACGAGTCGGTCAACAACGGCTACTTCCAGGCCCGGTCCCTCGACTACCTCACCACAAACACAAACACAGTCATTGAGTGGTTAAGGCTGCCCGGCGACATCTACTTCATCGTCGTCGGGGTCCTGCCATTGCTCTACCTCACCTACATCGGGGTGCGTCACACGGTCAAGCAGGTGACGATCGAGGAGCCCGAGGAGATCCTCTTCACTGAGGTCACCGAGCCCAAGCAGCCGGCGGGAGTCCGATGAGCGGCGTGGCGACGGAGACGCTGCTCGCCGCGGGCTACGGCCTGTTCCTGGCTGTGGTGGCGCTTGGGATCGACGCTCTGGCGCGGCATTCGCACCGCCGCTCGGAGCTCTATCGGACCGCCGGCTTCACCTTCCACGAGCACCTGGACGCCTGGGAGTGTCCGGAGGGGGAGAGGCTCCATCGGATCGAGACCGACGTCCAGCAGCGGCTGGTGCGTTACCGCGCTCGGGCGCATGTCTGCAACTCCTGCCCCCGGAAAGGGGACTGCACCGATTCGGACACCGGTCGCGAGCTGACCCGGACGCTCGATCCCTGGCCGCACTCCGAGGTTGGCCGCTTCCATCGCGGCATCGCGGTGGCGATCGTCTGCTTCGGCATCCTCGTGATCGGCGCCGGAGCTGTCCTTCACCACGGGGCCGCCGACCTGGCGGTGCTCGGCGCCGCGCTGCTCTGCTCGACGCTGGTGGCGCTGCGCCTTCTCGCGGACTTCCGCTCGGCCCCCAGCGGATTCCCCTGGGCAGAGGGCGAGCGCAGCGGCCCGGCCCCCGCGTCTCCGGCTCCCCCTGGTTGAAGCGGAGAGGGTGGGATTCGAACCCACGAGGCGGTTTAACCCGCCCACTCGCTTTCCAAGCGAGCTCCTTAAGCCACTCGGACACCTCTCCGGGTGTTTCAGGCTTGAGTCTAGAAGCCAGGCGTCTGTCAATAAGATCGCTGAAATGGCATGGAACGTGTACCTCGCCGGCGAGATCCACTCCGACTGGCGCGAGCGGATCGCCGAGGGGGCCCGGGAGACCGGTCTCGACGTCACCTTCAGCTCGCCCGTCACCGATCACGGCGCCTCCGACGACGTCGGCGTCGCGATCCTGGGCGACGAATCGGAGGGTTTCTGGAAGGACCACAAGGGAGCCGGCGTCAACGCAATCCGCACCCAGACCCTGATCCGGCAGGCCGACGTGGTCGTGGTCCGCTTCGGCGACAAGTACAAGCAGTGGAACGCCGCCTTCGACGCGGGCTTCGCGGCCGCCCTCGGCAAGCCCATCGTCACGCTCCATGACCCGGAGACCACCCACGCGCTGAAGGAGATCGACCGCGCCGCGATGGCGACGGCGGAGACCCCCGAGCAGGTCGTGGGAGTCCTTCGCTACGTGCTCGACGGCAAGCTTCCGGCGGCGAGCTGACGCTAGCCTTGGCCCGGTCCCGGAGGGGTGCCGGAGTGGTTGAACGGGGCGGTCTCGAAAACCGTTAGGGGCCTTCGGGTCCCTCGTGGGTTCGAATCCCACCCCCTCCGCTGATCGCCAGCGGCGAGAATCCCGGCCATGAGAGTCGCGGTCGTCGGACATGTCGAGTGGGTGGAGTTCGCACGCGGGGATCACGTCCCCGTCGCCGGCGAGATCGTTCACGCCTCGGACAGCTTCGAGGAGCCGGCGGGGGGAGGGGCGGTGGCGGCGGTGCAGCTCGCCCGCATGGCGGGCGGCGCAACGCTGCTGACGGCCCTGGGCGACGACGAGCTTGCGGAGCGCTCGCGCCGGCGGCTCGGCGACCTCCGCGTCGAAGTCGAGGCCGCGGGCCGGAAAGGCCCAACGCGCCGTGCGTTCACCTTCCTCGACGCGCACGGCGAGAGGACGATCACGACGATCGGCGAGCGGCTCGCCCCCCGCGGGGACGACCCGCTCGACTGGGACTCCCTGAGCCGCGCCGACGGCGTGTACGTGACGGCGGCCGACGACAAGGCGCTTCGAGCCGCACGGGCGGCGAGGGTGCTGGTGGCCTCGCCGCGGGCCGGGAAGGTGTTGAGCGAAGCCGGGATCGCGCTGGACGCGCTGGTCTACTCCGACGAGGACGAGCTGGAGTCCGCCCTTGCCCGCGAGCTGGAGCCGCGGCCCGCGCTGCTGGTTGCGACCCGCGGCTCCGAGGGCGGCCGCTACGAGGCGCTGGAGGGCCGGAGCGGCACCTGGGCCGCCGCACCGCTTCCGGGCCCGATCGTGGACAGCTACGGCTGCGGGGATTCCTTCGCGGCGGCGCTGACCTATGGGCTTGCCGCGGGCGAGGATGTCGATTCGGCGCTGGGGCTCGCCGCCGAGGCCGGCGCATCCGGCCTTTCGAGGCGCGGCCCATACGGTTGATCCGCCGACTCCGGCTCGACCTCGGTCGGGGCCTCCGGCTCTGTCTCCGGCTCGCTCTGATCGAGGGCCGCCCTGTCAACCGCGCGGTGGAAGCGCTCGCCAATGACCCCGCCGACGATCGCCGAGACGAGCGGCACGAGCGCCAGGACCGCCGCGATCGCGCCGGCGCCGTGGCTCAGGGGACCATCGTCGACCGGATTGGCCGGCAGCGAGATCGACTTGGTCGGATCGAGCTCCCCGCCCGAGATCCAGGCCGTGATTGCAACCGCCAGGACCATCAACAGGCTCAGCAGCCAGATGCCGAGGCCCTGCCGCCAACCGTCGAAGCGGGCCATCCTGGCTGCGACGTATCCACCGGTGAGGTAGCTCAGGGCGAGGATCGCGATCGCGATCGCACCGCCCGCGGTGAGCACGTGATCGACCAGGCTGGCGGCGTCCTCGCTGAAGCTGGTCACCCCGGCCGCGACCAGCCCGCCGAGGACCATCGCCACCAGCGACGCCCCGAGCCCGATCGCGGCGAGCAGCCCGAAGAAGACGGCCTCCCACTGGATCCGGCCGCCGAACTCCTGCCGCTCGCGCCGCAGCTCACGGCGTCGCAGAGCGAGCATCGCCTGGCTTCGATGCCGGATCACGGGTCCTTCGAGCGTGGGATCGGTTCCCATGCCCCGAATCATTTGCGGATCAGGCGATTCTCAAACCCGCTACGTCAAGCTTCGGGTTTGGGGGGCGGGTATTGCGAGCGCACGAAGCGGTCCCACATGCGGTCCGTCATCGCGCGGCGCATGCCCATGATCATCCTGGCGGAGGACGTCACCTTGTAGCGGGTGCTGGGTTGCCTGGAAGTGAGCGCCTTCGAGATCTTTCCCGCGACGGCCTCGGGCCCGGCGCCGAACCTCGCCATCCCGCCGGTGTAGGCGTTCGCGGTCACTCGGCCCACGTCCGCGTTGAACTTGGCGTAGGGCCCGTGCTCTGTGACCGCGCCGATGCTGGCGCTCGCGGTCTCTCCGAAGTCGGTGACGATCAGGCCCGGCTCGATGACGACCACCTCGACCCCGAACTCCTGGACCTCGAAGCGAAGTGCGTCCGAGAGGGCCTCGACTGCGTGCTTGGTGGCGTGGTAGACGCCGCCGCCCGGGAAGGTCAGCTTTCCGCCCATCGAGCTCAGGTTCACGATCCGTCCCGAGCCGGCGCCGCGCATGCTCGGCAGCACGAGCTGGCACATTCGCATCAGGCCGAAGACATTGGTCTCGAACTGCCTTCGCACGCTCTCCATCGGGATCGTCTCGATCGCTCCGCTCTGGCTGTAGCCGGCGTTGTTGACCAGGGCGCCGATCGGACCGTCCTTCTCCGCCTCCTCCACGGCCTTCTCCATCGAGCCCTCGTTCGTGACGTCGAGCTCCTGGAGCTTGCAGCCTCTCTTGCCGAGGTCCTCGATCGCCTCCAGTCGGCGCGCGGTGGCGTGCACGTTCCAGCCGTCGTCGGCCAGCCTCTCGGCGGTTGCCCTTCCGATTCCGGTCGAGCAGCCCGTGATCAGCACCGGCCGCGACTTCTCGATCCCCATTGCCTCTCCTCCGGTTTTTGATCGGGTTGCGCCTTCGGCGCGCCCTCTCATCAAAGCCTCTCATAGGCTCTGGGCATGCGCGCGGTCACCTTCCAGGCTCCCGGCGAGGTTCAGGTGGACGAGGTCCCCGAGCCCGAGCTGCTCGCGGCGGACGACGCCATCGTCCGCGTGGAGGCGAGCGGGATCTGCGGCTCGGACCTCCACATCTACCACGGGCGGGTTCAGATCGAGCCGGGCTTCGTGATCGGCCACGAGTTCGTCGGCGAGGTGATCGCCGCGGGCGACGAGGTGACTCGCGTTGCCGTCGGGGACCGGGTGCTCGGCACCTACGGGACCGCGTGCGGGAAGTGCTTCTTCTGCCTGCGCGAGGAGTTCCACAAGTGCGATGAGGCTCGTGTCTACGGTCACGGGGCGACGCTCGGATCGCTCCAGGGCGCCCAGGCCGAGCAGGTCCTGGTGCCGCACGCGAACCTCACCCTTCGGCAGGTTCCGGATGGCCTCTCGGACGAGGTGGCCCTGTTCGCCGGCGACGTCATGGGCACGGGCTTCCACGCGATCAACTCGCGGCCGCTGGCCGAGGGAGAGACCGCCGCGATCCTCGGGATGGGTCCCGTCGGGCTCTGCGCGGTTCAGGCCGCGAAGGCGGCTGGCGCCTCGGAGGTGGTCGCGATCGACACGGTCGAGGACAGGCTGAAGATGGCCGAGTCGTTCGGGGCGACCCCGGTGCACCTCACCGAGCAGAGCCCGCGCGACGAGGTCAAGAAGCTGACCGAGGGGCGCGGGGTGGAGCTGGCGGTGGACGCGGTCGGCCATCCCGACGCGCTCGACCTGGCCCTGCGGCTGGCGCGCAAGGCCGGGACCGTCTCCGCGACCGGGGTCTACGCCGAGCGGGCCGAGGTCCACATGGGCGTGCTCTGGATCAAGGCGATCACCCTCACCAGCGGCCATGCGAACGTGATCAAGCATCTCGACCGCGTGCTCGAGCTGATAACCGCGGGGAAGCTCGACCCGGCGCCGCTGGTCACCCACCACATGAAGCTCGACGAGGCGCCCGAGGCCTACCGGGTCTATGACAACCGCGAGGCGCTCAAGATCGTCCTCACGCCCTGAGCATCTCCCGGGGCAGCAGCCCCGCCGGGAAGTCGTTGCCGAACTCGGGGATCAGCCGCATGGCCAGGTCGGCCGACGGGCGTCCATTGGTGACGGCGTCCAGATCCCGGACGGTGAGCAGCGCGCGCACCGACGTCGCGATCTGAAAGTCGGCTGCGTTCGGCGGCTCGCCGCCGATCACGCCCTTTGCGATCAGCTCGTCGACGTGGTCCAGCACCTCCGGCACCTGGGCGATCGCATTCTGGATCTCGGCGTCGCTGTCCACCTTGTTGGCCATTCGGCGCGCCGTGGGTGCGTTGATCCAGGCGGCGAACCTCGGCAATGGGACCGCGATCTCACGGGCGATCATCACCCGCGTCTCGGGCCGGTGCACCGACATCCAGCGCACGATCCGCCGCGGCACGTCCTGTAGGACCTCGTCGCCCCACCGCTCGGCCTCCTCGACCTCCAGGCGCTTCTCCGGGTCAGCGGGGAAGAGCGGCGGATCCGGCTGAAGCTCCTCGAGCGCGCGTGAGATCGTCCGCGACTCCTGAAGCCTGCGACCGTCGATCTTCATCGCCGGAACCGTTCCGCCGCGGAACCCGCGAGTCCTCAGCAACGCCGGGTGCAGGCCCGGAAGCAGCCAGATCGCCTTGTAGTCGAGACCCTTCGACTCGAGCATCAGGCGGGCGGAGTGCGAGGGAGGCGATGGCTTCGTGCCGTACAACTTGATCCCCATGACCGAAGCCTATTGCGCGGGCAAGCTGCTGATCGCCTCGCCCAGCATGCCGGACTACTTCCACAGAGCGGTGATCCTGATGGTGGAGCACTCCGAGGAGGGCGCCTTCGGACTGGTGCTCAACAGGCCGTCGGAGACCACCGTCGGCGAGGCCTCGCCGGAGCTGGCGGACCTGATCGGCGAGGGTCATCTCCTTCACGTCGGTGGTCCCGTCCAGCCGAACGCGGTCACCGCGATCGGCGAGCATCGCGATCCGGCCGAGGCGACCAAGCTGATCGTCGGGATGGTCGGGATGGTGGACCTCGACGATCCACCGGAGCTGTCGCGGCTTCGCGTCTTCGCCGGCTACGCGGGCTGGGGCGCGGGCCAGCTCGACGGCGAGCTCGAGCAGGAGGCCTGGATCGTCGCGGACACCCACCCGGACGACCCCTTTGGCGACGCCGACCTCTGGGCCGACGTGCTGGCTCGCAAGGGAGGCGAGTACGCGCTGCTGGCGCGGATGCCGCCCGACCCCTCGGTCAACTGAGCCGGGGTCAGTCCGCCTCGTAGGCGAGCTGCACGTGCTGGCGGGCGACCGCGATGAAGGGCCGCTTCACCGGAGGCTCCCCGTCCCTGCCGCTGATCTCCGCGTCGACCAGAGGGATGAACTGGACGCCCTCGCGATTGAGCAGATCGGAGAGGCGGCTGTGGAAGCCCTCGGCCGGCAGAGTCACGTTGCCGACGATCGTGTACCGCTCGGTCTCGAGCACAACGCGCTCTCGCCTGATGTCGGCGCTCATGAGTGAGGTATCGGCCGATCGGCCCTCACCTTGAGCACCGGGGGGTGGGATACGGTCTGGGAATGCAGAAGCTCGAAGGTTGTGATGATCGTGCGCTCGTCCTGGATGGCAACCAGCTGCAGGCGCTGCGCTGGGGAGGAGTCCAGAATCAGTTTCCAGTGAGCGAGCTCAGCCCGGGGAAGGTCGTGCGCGACGACAAGGGCAAGACGCTCGGAATGTTCGGCAAGGCGGAGGAGCGCGTGCGGGTCGACTTCGACCGCCTCGCGCTCGCCATCTGGGTCCCCCTGGACCGCCAGGCCGAGGCAGAGTCCTTCGTCGCCGAGGTCAACAAGGCGATCCCGGCCTAGCGCCGCTCGTTCCAGCCGCGGAACGCGTCGAGGAGCTCCTCGCGCGCGGCCGGATCGATGTCGTCCTCGGTGAGCCGGCCGGTGCCCTCGATCACCAGCCGCATCTGCTCGACGTAGGCGGTGCAGTGATCGCAACCGCTGATGTGGGCGCGGAAGCGGCGCCGATCGGCGCGCGACAGGCTGCCGTCGAAGTAGGCGGTCACCAGCTCGACGAGCTCCTGGCAGGCCATCTCCCGTGTGAACAGGCTCATGCTTCGCCCCCCACGATGTCCGGATCGAGATACATCTCCAGCGCGGCGCGCACCTTCGAGCGTGCCCGGTGGAGCAGGACCCGCTGGTTCCCGTCGGTGATCTCGAGGGCGTCGGTGACCTCCATCGGGGTCCACCCCTCGACGTCGCGCAGGCGGATCACCTCGCGCTGGGCCTCGGGCAGCTCGTCGATCGCCATCTGGATCACGCCCAGCGTCTCGCGTTCCAGGATCTTCTCCTGGGGCCAGGCCCGCGGCGGCGCAGCCCAGGCTCCCGGGGTGGATGAGTCCGGGCCGAGGAAGCGATCCGGATCGACCGACGACTCATCGCCCTCGCCTCCCTTCGTGGCGAGTGACGAGAAGGGCACCATGCGCCCGTCGCGCTCGCCCCTCGTCTTGGCTCGGTTGGTGAGAATCCGGAAGAGCCAGGTCTTCAGGCTGGAGCGACCCTCGAAGCGGTCGATCCCGTTGAGGACGGCGAGCCAGGTCTCCTGTACGACCTCCTCAGCCGAGGCGCGGTCTCGAACGTACATCTGCGCCACCCGGAGCATCGTGGCGCCGTAGCTGTCGATCAGCTCGGCGAACGCCGACTCGTCGCCCTCGCGCAGACGCGCCACCAAGGCGGCGTCCGCGTCGGCGCTGGCCTTGCTCGCCTTGCCTCTAAGCCGCGGCATCCGTCCAGCATCTTGCCGGTTGAGGGGCCGCGGCAGGGTGAGTGCGAGCGAGCTCATTGGGTTCAGTCATCGGAGGGCCTTAGCGGTTACAGGCGTAACGCACGCCGGGAGCCTTTCGCGTCTGGGGCTCCGGGTTGAATACATTGGCGTGCCGCAACCTAGAGATTCCCGGAGGAACTTCATGGGCAAGGCAGGCGGTCTGGCGGCTGCCGCGGCGCTCGGCCCGGCGGCCCTGGCCGAGGCGGCCGCTGGGGCTGAGAAGAAGCGCGGAAAGAAACCCGGTCCCCACCCCAAGAACCCGGCGGAGGCTCTCAACCTGCTCGTCAAGGGAAATCGCCGCTACCAGAAGGGCAAGCTCCAGCTTCGGGACTACTCACCCGTGGGTGAGGATCGCGCCCACAACCAGAAGCCGTTCGCGGCGATCATCACCTGTGCGGACTCGCGGGTCTCGCCCACGCTGATCTTCGACGTCGAGCGCGGCAACATCTTCGTCTCCAAGGTCGCCGGCAACAGCATCGACACCGGCACGCTCGGAAGCACCGAGTACGCGGTCAAGGTCCTCGGCGTCAAGCTGGTCATGGTGCTCGGCCACAGCGACTGCGGAGCCGTCAAGGCCGCGATCGGCGTCGCGAACGGGACGTCGAGCTATCCACCCGATAAGTACGGGGCGATCGGCGACTTCGTCGACAAGATCGTGCCGTCCGTGCAGGGAGTTCCTCCGGCCGATCGCACGCTCCCCACCTGCGTCCACGTCAACGCCCGCGCCCAGGCGGCGGACATCGCGGGCAGGGGACCGATCGTCAAGCCGGCGATCGACGCGGGTCAGATCGCGGTGGTCCCCGCCGTCTACAACATCAAGAACGGCAAGGTCATCTTGATCTGAGCCTTAGGCCCGCTTCAGGCCCCGGCGGGACGCTGCGGGTATGGATGCCGGCCAGGGCGGTCCCGTGCGCCTCGCGATCCTGCTCGCGTCGATCGCCGGCCTGATCCTGATGGCGTTCGAGGCGAGCGGTGGGCTGGAGGGGGCCTCGGCGAGCCACGTGGCGAGCGCCGGCCACGGGGTGCCGGGCAAGATCATCGCCCTTCCCTCGCGCCGGCGCCTGCCCTCGGTCGTCCGGCGGCAGATCGTCCCGCCGCGACCGTCCGGCGCCGCGGCGATCAAGATCGCGGGCGCGACCTATCTGATCGGGGGCACGCGCAGGAGCGGGCGCGGTTCGAGGGTGCCGGTTGCCTCGGTCCTGCGCAGGATCGCCGGCGGCCCTCCGACCCGGGTGGCCAAGCTGCCGACGCCCGTTACCGAGGCGGCCGCCGCGGTGGTCGGGGACCGGCTCTACGCGATCGGAGGGCGCCTGGCAAACGGCAAGGCCACCGATGAGGTCCAGGAATACGACATCGCGACCGAGCACTCGGTGATCGCGGCGCGGCTACCCGACCCGGTGACGCACGCCAGCGCTCTGACGCTCGATGGATTCGTCTATCTGCTCGGCGGCGTTCGGGAGGGTGCGCCCAGCACGCCGATCCTGCGCTTCAGCCCATGGCGAGACACCGTGGCTCGCGCCGGCCGCATGCCGGTCCCGGCCATGGGGGGAGCGGCCACGGCAACCCGCAGCCACCGCGGCTACCTGGTGGGGGCGAGGATCCCCGGGGCAGCCCGCCTCACCTTCGCGATCACCCTGCGCACTCCGGTGAAGGCCCGCTAGCGAAACACGCCCGTGTGCCCGAGCGAGTACCGACCGGGCTGGGGGTAGACGCAGAGGCCGTGCGGGCCGCTACCGACCGGTATCCGGGCGAGCAGGTGCCCGTTCCGGGTGCTGATCGCATAGACCTCTCCGCCGTATCTGCCGGAGAGCCACAGAACCCGCCCGTCGGCGGACACCCCACCCATGTCCGGGCTGCCGCCGGGGATCGGCCAGGTGTGCACGACCTTGCGGGTGGCGAATGAGATCACCGAGACCTCGCCGGCGGTTCGGTCCGAGACATAGAGGTACTTGGAGTCGCGGCTGACGTAGAGGCCGTGAGCGCCGGGCGCCGTTCGGACGAACCCCACGCTCCTCATCCTCTTCGCGTCGATCAGCCAGACGCCGCCCGAAGCCTGATCGGCCACGTAGAAGAGGCTGCCGTCGGGCGAGAGCTTGACGTCCTGGGGCGAGGCACCTGGGCTGAGCGCCAGGCTCCCCACCACGCGCTGGCGCGCGAGGTCGACCTTGATCACGGCCCTGCCGAACTCGCAGCTTGCGAGCAGATACCGGCCATCGGCCGAGAAGTCCATGTGATTGACGCCGTCGCAGGGGACCGACAGCGTGTGGTCGCTGCGCATCGTCCGCGGATTGCGGAAGTCGAGCGTCTGCATCCGCTCCTCGACGACGATCGCGTAGCGCCCGTTTGGCGTGAAGTAGAGGTTGTACGGATCCGTGACCGGGACCGGCCGTCCCGGCTTCCCGGTCGCCGGGTTGATCGGCGTCAGGGTGTTCCCCTCGTCGTTGTTCACCCAGAGGGTCTTCAGGTCATACGAGGGGACGACGTGCTGGGGGAGCGTTCCGGCCGGGAACGTGTCGATCACCCTGTAGGTGTGCGGATTGATCACGCTCACCGTGTTGCTCTCGCTGTTCGGCACGTACACGCGGGAGGGGAACCGGCGCACGACCGGCGACAGGCGCCCGGGCCGATCCGCCGCGTAGACGTCGTGCGGGTCGAGCAGCGGCGGGACCTTGAACCCTGTCGCCGCCCCGCTGCCGGCCGCCGGTGCCGGCGCGTCGCGGCCACCGCCCCCCGAGCCGCCGGTCGCGAAGACCCAGACCAGCAGCGCCGCGACGGACCCCAGCAGCGCCGCGAGGCGGACCAGGCCACGACGCCGGGCGCGGCTCATTCGTCGCCCAGCACGGCTCATCGTGCGAGGTTCACCTCCTCCAATGAAATGAATCTAAGGACGGGAGTAGAAAAGAC
>CAWCIP010000017.1:0-63850 GCA_963795665.1 uncultured Solirubrobacterales bacterium
GCTGCGGGCTAGCCCGCAGGGAGGCGTCAGCCCGAGAGGCCGCGAGCGAGCAGCGACATGCGCATCGCGACGACGGCCGCCCCGCGGCCCTGGTCGCGCTTGTCGCCGCCCGAGCGGGCCAGCGCCTGGTCCATGTTCTCGGCCGTGATCACGCCGAAGGCGCAGGGCACGCCGGTGTCGAGCTGGACGCGCTGGGTCCCCGAGGCGACCTCGTTGCAGACGTGGTCGTAGTGGCTGGTCTCGCCGCGGATCACGACGCCGAGGCAGGCGATCCCGGCGAAGCGGCCGGACTCGGCGCAGAGCTTCGCGGCGAAGGGCAGCTCGAAGGCGCCGGGCACCCGGTAGGTGTGGACCGAGGCCTCGCTGACGCCGCCGAGCTCGAAGCCCTCGGCAGCGCCGTTCAGCAGCCGCTCGGCGATGTCCTCGTAGAAGGTCGCCACGCAGACCGCGAACTCGCTGCGCGAGAGGGCCTCGCGCTCCTCGTCGGTGAAGCGCTCGTACGAGCTGCTCGTCAGTCACCGGGCGGGTAGTCCCCTGGCGCGCGCTCTCCCGGCGGTTCTCCTCGTCCTTGCGATGCTCCTCGTAGAGCAGCTGCTCGTCGAGCGGCAGACCCTGGTGGTGGAGGGCATGGCCCATCTTGTCGCGCTTGGCGTTCAGGTAGGCCTCGTTGTGGGGGTTGGGCACCGACTGAATCGGAACCTGGTCGGTGACCGAGAGCCCGTAGCCCTCCAGGCCGAGGATCTTCTTCGGGTTGTTGGTGAGGATCCGGATGCTCGACAGCCCCAGGTCGACCAGGATCTGGGCACCGATCCCGTAGTCGCGCAGGTCGGCGGGCAGGCCGAGCTTGAGATTGGCATCGACCGTGTCGAGGCCCTCCTCCTGGAGCTTGTAGGCGCGCAGCTTGTTGAGCAGCCCGATGCCGCGCCCCTCCTGGGAGAGGTAGAGCAGCACGCCCTTCCCCTCCTGCTCGATCGTCGCCAGGGCCGCCTCCAGCTGCTCGCCGCAGTCGCAGCGCAGCGAGTGGAACACGTCGCCGGTGAGGCACTCGGAGTGGACGCGCACGAGCACGTCCTCGGACCCGGCCACCTCCCCCTTGACCATCGCGACATGGTGCTTGTCGTCGATCAGCGAGCGGTAGCCGACGGCGCTGAACTCGCCGAACTTCGTCGGCAGCTTCGTGGAGACGATCCGCTCGACGAGCTTCTCCGTGCGGCGGCGGTAGGCGATCAGGTCCGCGACCGTGACCATCTTCAGGTCGTGCTTCGCGCAGTAGTCCGCGAGGTCGGGGACGCGGGCCATCGTGCCGTCCTCGTTCATCACCTCGCAGATCACCCCGGCGGGAATCAGGCCGGCAAGCCGGGCGAGGTCGACGGCGGCCTCGGTCTGGCCGGTGCGCTCCAGGACGCCGCCGTCCTTGGCCTTCAGGGGGAAGACGTGACCGGGCTGGACGAGGTCCTCGGGCTGTGAGTGGGGATCGATCGCCACCTGGATGGTGCGAGCCCGGTCGGCTGCGGAGATGCCGGTGGTGACGCCCTCCCGAGCCTCGACCGACACGGTGAAGGCCGTCTGGAACGGCGCCTCGTTCTTGGCTGCCATCAGGTTGAGCCCGAGCTCGTTGCAGCGCTCGTCCGTGAGCGCCAGGCAGATCAGGCCCCTGCCGTGGGTCGCCATGAAATTCACCGCCTCGGGAGTCGCGAACTGCGCGGCGAGGGTCAGGTCGCCCTCGTTCTCGCGGTTCTCGTCGTCGCAGACCACGACCATCCGGCCACGCCGGATGTCCTCGATCGCCTCCTCGATGGTGGCGAAGGGCGAGTCACTCCTCGTCTCGGTCAGCTCGGGCTCCTTGGTCTGCTTGGCCATCTCGTTACTCCTTGTCGATGGATAAGGGTGACAGGCTGGCGTCGGCCGACAGCTGGCGACGGACGTAGCGGGCGAGGACGTCGCACTCGACGTTGACCCGGTCGCCGGGCTCGAGCGCGCCCAGCGTGGTCCGCTCGAGCGTCTCGGGGATCAGCGAGACCTCCAGGCCGGAGTCGGTCGAGCGCCGGCGATCGTCAGGCTGACCCCCTCGATCGCGATCGAGCCACGGTCGACGACGTACGGCAGCAGCTCCTCCGGCAACTCGATCCGGAGCCGCTTGGCGAAGCCGTCCGCGGAGAGGTCCGCGACCGTGGCGGTCCCGTCGACATGGCCCTGGACCACGTGGCCGCCGAGGCGGTCGGTCGGCCCGGAGGGCCAGCTCGAGGTTGACCGGCGAGGAGGCTTCGAGCTCGCCCAGCGTCGTCAGCGAAAGCGTCTGGTGCATGACGTCGGCCTCGAAGCCGCCGTCGCCCACGGAGGTGGCGGTCAGGCAGGCGCCGTTGACCGCGACCGAATCGCCCGGCTCGAGCTCCGAGGCAAGGTCCGCGCGTGATCCGCAGGCGCGCCCCGTCGTCGGAGCTCTCGACGGTCTCGACGCGACCCAGCTCCTTGACGATCCCGGTGAACATCAGTTCCTCACCACTCGCGGAGCCTCGCTCGAACGAGCATGTCCTCGCCCACCTGCTCGAACTCCGTGGCCAGCGGGCGGACGCCGTCGGCGATGCGAATCGCGCCCTCGCCCTCGAGCACGGCGCGCGCCTCGGCGGCGCCGACGAGCACCGGGGCGATGAAGAGGCGCAACTCGTCGATCTCGCCCGCGTCGAACAGGGCGCCGGCGAAGGTCGGGCCGCCCTCGACCAGCATGTCCTGGATGTCGCGCCGTCCGAGCTCCCCGAGCCCCGCCTCAAGGCGGTCCCGGTCGGTGCGCCCCGGAGCCACGATGACCTCGGCCCCGGCACGCTCCAGCGCGTCGCGCTTGGCCGACGGCGGCCTCGGGGGCGCAGATCACGATCAGCGCGAGCCTCGTCGATCGAGGCGACCAGCGCGGAGTCGATCGGGAGCCTGGCGCCGGAGTCGAAGACGACGCGCGCTGGTTGGCTCGCCGCGCCCTCGATCCGGGCGGTCAGCAGCGGGTCGTCGGCGATCGCGGTGCCGATTCCGACCGCGACGGCGTCGCACTCGGCGCGCCATCGGTGTACGAGCTCGCGGCTCTCGACGCTGGAGATCCAGCGCGAGTCTCCGGTCGGCGATGCGACGCGGCCGTCCAGGGACATCGCCGCCTTGTAGGTGACGAGCGGGCGGCCGGTGCGGGCGCGCTTGCGAAAGGCCTGGTTGAGCAGCCGCGCGGCGCTCGCCTCGGGCCCGCCGGCAAGCTCGACCTCGACGCCGCCGTCGCGGAGCATGCCCGGCCCGCGCCCGGAGGCCTTGTCGGTCGGATCCTCGGAGGCGTAGACGACTCGAGAGATCCCGGCCTCCAGGATCGCCTCGGTGCAGGGTGGCTGACGGCCCTCGTGGGCGCAGGGCTCGAGGGTGACGTAGATGGCCGAGCCGGCGGGGTCCGAACCGCGGGCGCGGCAGTCCTCGATCGCGGCACGCTCGGCGTGCAGCCCGCCGAGCTCCGCGTGGAATCCCTCGCCGATCACCTCGCCGTCGCGGACGATGACGGCGCCGACCAGCGGGTTCGGGCTGACCTGCCCGCGGCCGCCCTCCGCAAGCTCCAGGGCCCTGCGCAGGTAGGACGCTTCCTGTTCGGTGCTGACCGTGGCGATGCTCGCCTCCTTCGGGTCGAGCTCGACTGATTGACTGGTCAGTCAGCCAGTAATTGTACGGCAGTAGTCTTGCGCGTCCGTGGCAATGGCAAGGGAAAACGCGGGCGAAAGCGAGGCAAGGAGCTACGGGCGCCGCGCCAGCCTGCTCTCGATCGGGGTCGGGATCACGGGGCTGATCACCTACCTCTACTTCGCGATCGCCTCGCACGAGCTCTCGAAGGACCAGTACGGGGAGATCACCGTGCTCTGGTCTCGGTCTTCATCGTCATCTCCGTCCTGCAGCGCCCGGTCGAGCAGCTTCTCTCCCGCACCGTCTCCGAGAATCTCGCTCACGGCACCCCGATCCGGCGAACGGTCCGGGTCGCCGCCACGATCCAGCTCTCGGTTGCGCTCGCCTTCGACGTCGTCGCGCTTGCTCTCCGCGATCCGATCCAGAACAACCTCCTTCACGGCAACTCCACGCTCTACTGGATCGGCGTCGCCGCCGTCACGGCCTACGGGGCCAGCTACTTCGCACGCGGCTTCCTGGCCGGAAGTCACCGCCTGACGATCTACGCCCTCCAGATCATCTGCGAGTCGGTTGCCCGAACGGCCTTCCCGTTCGCCGTCGCCATCGGAATCGCGTCGGGCCAAACTGCCGTCGCCCTCGGCATCGTCGCGGCCCCAACGCTCTCCCTGATCGTCGTCCCGTTCGCCTTCCTGCGGAGATTCGGCGGTGAGGACACCGTAGGGGCGGCCGCCCCGGCGAGCGATAGCCCCACAGACGAATTCACGCTGGCTCGAGGCGGGCGGTTCGCGGCAGGGGTCTTCCTGATCATGCTTTCCGAACAGACAATCTTCAATGCCGGGCACCTGCTGGTCAACGCGACCACCGGCGCTGCTGCGGCCGGCTACGTGTTCAACGTGCTGATGATCGCCCGGGCCCCACTCCAGCTCTTCCAGGCCGTCCAGACGAGCCTCCTCCCCCACCTCACCACGCTCGGTTCACGTGGCGAGGAGGACGACTTTCGGGCCTCGATTCGAGTGACCGTCATAGCGATCGCCGGCTTCGCGGGCCTGGTTGCGCTGGCGATGCTGATCGCCAGGCCCACAACTGATGCAGGTCGCCTTCGGTAAGAAGCACTCCTACGAACGCTCCGACCTCGTGGTGGTCGCCATCGGCATGGGCGTCTATCTCTCAGCGGCGACCCTCAATCAGGCCGCGCTCGCCCGCGGACAGGTGCGGCGCGCCTCGTTCTGTTTCGTCGGCTGCGCAATCGCGTTCGTCGTCTGGGTCGTCGTGCCGATCGTCTCCAGCGATGTGACGCGTGTCGTCGTCGGCTATCTCGGTGCGGCCGTTCTGCTGTGCGCGCTGCTCTACTGGCTCTACCGCCAGCCGCTGGAGGCCAAGGAGCTGCCGATCGAGCCGGGCTCCACCGAGGAGATGGAGCTGCAGCTCGCCTCGGCGGACGAGGCGGGCTAGCCCAGGTCGCCGAGGATCGAGCCGGTCGCCTTCGCCGGCTGCGGGACGAACATCGACTCCAGCTTTCGCAGGGCCTCGACCGTGCCCATCGCCACCATCACGTCACCTGCTCGGAGAACTGTGTCCGATGGGGGCTGCGGGTGGACCTTGCCGTCTGAGGTGCGGAGCGCCGCGACGGTGGTGGTGCCGCGCACCTCCCCGATCGTCTTTCCCGCGGCCGGGCAGCCCTCCGAGACGTCGATCTCCTCCATCCGGTACTCGGGGGCCACGTCGACGACCCCCGTGACCTGAGGCTGCAGGGCGAGCCGGGCCATCTCCGCACCGCTCGACTTGTACGGCGAGATCACGCGATCCGCCCCGGCCCGGCGGAGCTTCTTCTCCGAGTCCTCGACGCTCGCCCGCGCCACGACGGTGATGTCGGACCGCAGCTCGCGCGCGGTCAGGCAGATGAAGATGTTCTCGGCGTCCGAGTCGACGCAGGCAAGGACCGACACCGCGCGCTCGATGCCCGCCGCCCTCAGCATTTCGTCGTCGGACGGACGGCCGCGCAGGAACGGGGCCCCCATCTGGTCGGCGATGCCCTTGTTCTCGTCGAGGCTGTCGATGATCACGAAGTCGTCGCCGCCGGCCTGGAGGTCGCGCGCGACCTGCCGTCCCACGCGGCCGAAGCCGCAGATCAGGTGATGGCCGGTGTGGTCTTCGATCTTCTTCAAGGTGCGGCGCTCCGCGAGGATCTCGCCCAGGTGCCCGGCGACGAAGAACTCCGTCACCGTCACCAGGGCGTAGAAGAGCGTACCCACGCCCAGGACGATCAGCAGGACCTTGACGATCTGGCCCGGCAGGTCGGGCGGGGTCGGGTCCGAGCCGACCGTCGCCACGGTGTCCAGGGTGAAGAGGAAGCCGTGCCAGATGGACACGCTCTCGGTGAGCGAGTACGCGATCGCGCCGGACGCCTGAACGACGACGATGACCGCGATCAGCAGCGCAAGGCGACGGAGGAACGGCTCGAACTCGCCGCGCTCTCCGGGGCCGTCGAAGCTCCGGAACCGACTGAGGCGCGCGTGCCTGTCCGTCACGCGAGCCTAGGCGGCGCCGGCCGCTTCGGCGATCGAGACATAGGCCGCTGCCGGGTCGTCCGACCCGAACACGGCGGAGCCGGCAACGAAGAGGCTCGCCCCTGCGGCGGCCACGCCGCCCGCGGTGCCCGGGTCGATGCCGCCGTCGACCTCGATGGTCCCGGCCCCGACGAGCGCGCTCATCCTCCCCACCTTGTCCGGCGAGTCGGCGATGAACGGCTGGCCGCCCCAGCCCGGGTTCACCGTCATGCAGAGGAAGACGTCGGCGTCGTTCACAGACTCGCTGACGGCAGCGACCGGCGTGCCCGGGTTGATGGCGAGGCCGGCCAGGCAGCCCAGCTCCCGGATCGCGTTGAGCGTGCGGTTGACGTGCGGGGTTGCCTCGGCGTGAAAGGTGATGTTGTCGGCGCCGGCCTTCGCGAACTCCTCGATCTGACGCTCGGGCTGCTCGATCATCAGGTGGACGTCGATCGCCCCACCCGCGTCATGGACCAGGTCGGCGATCGAGCCGGCGACCAGGGGGCCGATCGTGATCGGGGGGACGAAATGGCCGTCCATCACGTCGACGTGGATGATCCGTGCGCCCGCGGCCATCACCTCCTCCACCTGCGCGCCCAGGCGGGAGAAGTCGGACGAGAGGATGGACGGAGCGACCTGCTTCGTCGCGAAGAGGTCGCGGCGGCCCCTCGTGGCGGTGTCGGTGGCGGCTTCCAAGGTCAGATCGAGCGGAGCATCGAGTCGCCGCATTGCTGGCACTTCATGTCCTCGGTCCGGCTCATGCGGCTGATCGTCCCGTGCTCCCCGCAGTTGGGGCACTGCGAGACGAGCTCGTAGCGGCGTAGGCAGTACACGCAGACGAAGCGGCCCGGGAGCTGGGCGGGGCGCAGCCAGGGCTCGCCGCAGCCGGGGCAGTTCGGGCGCTGCAGGGCACCCTCGGTGGCCTCGGGAGCGTCCGCCTCCTCGCCAACGCGACTGTCGACTCGTTCGGCCATGTGACGAGAGTATCGAGCATCAGGCCGCGACGGATGACCGCTACAGAGCCTTTGAGGGCGGCTCGTGTCCGCGCAGGAATTCGGCCGCACTCATGGGCTTCTTTCCCGGGGGCTGCACGACATCCAGCAGGAGGATGCCGTCGGGCCCGAGGAGGTGAAGCTGCTCGCCCTGGGCCAGGATGATTCCGGGCTCGGAGGATCCATCGGATCCGTACACGTAGCCGGCCTCGGCCGAACGGACCCCAAGCCTGCCACCGCCCTCGAGCTCGAGGTACGCCCCGATGTGCGGTGTAAGCGCCCGCACCTGGCGCTCCAGATCGGCCACCGGCCGGGTGGGGTCGATCCGGCGCTCCTGGGGAGAGATCTTGTCGGCGTAGCTGGCGAGCGAGTCGTCCTGGTCCATGAAGCCGAGATTCCCGGCCTCGAGCTCGTCAAGAGCCCGGACCAGAAGCTCGCCACCCACGGCTGCGAGGCGGGCCGAGAGAGACTCATGGTCATCGTCGCCATCGATGTGGACCTCCTCGGCCAGCGCGATCGGGCCCGAGTCGAGTCCCTCGGTCACTCGCATGATCGTGACGCCCGTCCGCTGGTCACCCTCCATCAGGGCTCGCTCGATCGGCGCCGCGCCGCGCCAGCGGGGCACCAGCGACGGATGAACGTTGAGCATCAGGAACTCGCTCAGCAGAGGCTCCTTGATCAGCTGGCCGAAGGCGCAGACCGCCACGGCGGCCGGCTTGGCGGCCCGGATCGCCTCGACCGACCCCGGGGAGTTGACGTCCGCGGTCTGGTGGAGCTCGAGGCCCAGCTCTCGGGCTGCCTCCGCGGTCGGCGGCGGTGCCAGCCTGCGCCCCCTGCCCTGACGGCTGTCCCGGGGCGTGACGACCAGAGATGGGCAGTGCGGGCTGTCGGCGAGGCGCCGGAGCACCGTCGCCGCGAACCCAGTGGTGCCGAGGTAGGCGGTCCTCACTCCTCGCCGGGCACTGACTCCGGAGCCGCCGCCTCGTCCTCTTCGTCCTCCGGGCGCTCCGGCGCGTAGGTGCCGCCTTCGCGCAACGCGCGAAGGGCGCCTCGCTTCTGCTCGCGGTCGGCTCGGTCGAGCATCAGGACTCCGTCGAGGTGATCCACCTCGTGCTGGATCACCCGCGCCTCGAGGCCGGATGCGTCGATAGAGAGAGGCTCGCCGTGCACGTCGAGGGCTCGCGCCCGGATGTGAAGCGGGCGCTCCACGTCCACGATCACCCCGGGAAGGCTCAGGCAGCCCTCCTCCGCGGTGGCGAGGTCGCCCTCGGAGCGCCACTCGATATTTGGGTTGACGAGGACCGTGGGCTCGGCGTCCGATCCGACCTGGAAGACCAGCATGCGCCGGAGCGTGCCGAGCTGCGTGGCGGCGAGGCCGACGCCGATCGCGTCGCGCATCAGGCCGATCATCCGCTCCGCCTCAGCCTCGAGCTCGCCGTCGAACTCGGTCACCGGCGATGCGGCCGAGCGCAGCACAGGATCGCCGAACTTGACCACCTGGGACAGCGCCTCCGATCGACGCTCGAGCGCCTCCTGGTCGATGCCCTCCGGCTCCGTGGCCTCGGTGGCCAGCTCGTCGTCGAGCTCCTCGACGGGAGCATGTGTGTGCTCGTCGCTCATGCCTTCGAGTCTAGTCCGGCGCGCTCGATCGCCTGGATCGGCTTGCTACTGCGGATCCACGTCGACGGAGATGGAGACCTGGCGCAGGGACCGGTCGCGTACCGCCGACGCGACGGCGTCTCGAACGGCCTCGACCGCCTCGTGGCGGCGCTCCGACTTGACCAGGAGGCGGCGCCTGTGCTTGCCCCGGAGCCGGAAGAGCGGTGCGGGGCCGAGCAGGTCATCGTCGGCGCCGAGTCGGTCGGCGACGAGGTCGTGCACCGTATGGGCGGATGCCTCGACTCGATCGTCCTCCTCGCCGGCGAGGCCGATCTCGATCAGGTGGGAGAAGGGCGGATAGCGGAGCGCCCGGCGCCGTTCGAGCTCCTCGGCCAGGAAGCCGCTCGCGTCATGCCTGGCGGCGTGGCGAATGCTCGGCGCGCCGGTGGCCATCGCCTGCACCAGCACCCTGCCCCCCGCCTCTCCCCGGCCGCTGCGCCCCGCGAGCTGGGTGATCAGCGCGAAGGTGCGCTCCTCCGAGCGGAAGTCCGGAAGGCGCAGCGCGCCGTCGGCATCGAGCACGACGCTCAGGGTGACGTCCGGGAAGTCATGGCCCTTGGCGACCATCTGGGTGCCGACGAGCACGCCGGACTCGGCGGACTCGAAGCGGCGCAGGACGTCGCCGTGTCCGCGACCCGCCGCGCTGTCGGAGTCGAGGCGGAAGATCTCCAGGGGCGCGAGCAGCTCGTTCAGCTCGGCTTCCACCCGCTGAGTCCCGGACCCGACCCGGGCGATGGTCACCGACGAGCATTCCGGACAGGAGTCGGGCTTCGGCTCCGCATGGCCGCAGTGGTGGCAGCGCAACCCGCCGTCGCGGTGGAGGATCAGGGAGACGTCGCAGTTCGGGCATTCCCAGGCGTGGCCGCAGGAACGGCAGGTCAGATGCGTCGACCACCCGCGGCGGTTGATCAGCAGGATCGCCTTGCCGCCCTCCGCGGCGACCCGGGTGAACGCCTCGCGCGTTCGGGGGTGCAGCGGCCCGGGCACCGGGCCGCGCATGTCGACGATCTCGACCGGCGGCAGACGTCGTCCGTCAACCCGGGTCGGCAGCTCGAGCCGCTCCAGCTCGTGCCAGCTCTCCGGGCGTGGGGTTGCGGTCCCGCAGAGGAGGACCGCGCCGGCATCGGCCGCACGGCGCCGCGCCACCTCGCGCGCGTCGTAGCGCGGATCGCCCTCCTGCTTGTAGGAGGAGTCGTGCTCCTCGTCGATCACGATCAGGCCCGGGTCGGAGACGGGAGCGAAGACGGCTGAACGCGGGCCGACGCAGATCCGCGCCTCACCGGATCGGAGCCGGCGCCATTCGTCGTAGCGGGCGCCGGCCGGCATCCTCGAATGCAGCAGGGCGACCGAGTCGCCGAAGCGCCGCCGGAAGCGATCCATCGTCTGCGGCGTCAGGGCGATCTCCGGGACCAGGATGATCGCCCCCCTCCCCCGCGCCAGGGTCTCACGGGCCGCCTCGAGGTAGACCTCGGTCTTGCCCGAGCCGGTGACCCCGTGGAGCAGCAGCGAGCGGCCCCCGCCCGCCGTCTTTCCATCCGGCAGTGAGGCGACCACCGTCTTCAGCGCGGCCGTCTGATCGGCGGTCAGCTCGATGCCCTCGCGCACCGCGCCGACGCCGGGCGCGTGGTGATGCCGCCTGCGCTCCACCTCGCGAGTGGCGATCAGGCCGCGCGACTCCAGCCGCCTCAGCGTCGCCCGGTCCGAGCCCGCGGTCGCCGCGAGCCGGCGGGCCGGCTGCGGGCCGGCGAGCAGGGCGCGCAGCACGGCCTTCTGCCGCAGGCCAAGTCGCGCGCCGCCGGAGACCGCCTCGACGCCCTCGGGAGTCGCCTCGGCCTCCAGCTCGACGAGCGGCCGGACCCGTCGGGCCTCCGCCCCGGTCCCCACGCCGGGAGGCAGGACGAGGCCGAGGCCCCGAGCGGGCGTGGAGCAGTACTCCTCGCCAACCCAGCGCCCCAGCTCGACGAGCGCCGCCGGGACGCCGGCCTCCAGCGCCTCCAGGGGCTCGGCCAGGCGCCCGTCGGGCAGCTCGCTGCGGTCGGCGAGGCCGACCACGACACCGACGACCTTGCGACGGCCGAAAGGCACGACCAGGACGGAGCCCACGTCGACGCCCTCCATCGCCTCGGGCAGGCGGTAGTCGAACGGCCCGGAGACGCTCCGGGTGGTGAGCAGCGGCTCTACCTTGGCGATGGCCATCCCGGAGCCAGGCTACGTACGTCCACGGACGGGCGTCGCGCCTTCACCCGGCGATAGTGTCTCGGCATGGACCTGCAGTCGGGCGAGAGGGTCATCTACCAGGGGCACCCGTCGTGGCGGGCGATCCTCGGCTTCTACCTGAAGGGAACCCTGGTCGGCGCGGCGGCCGGAGTCCTTGCCGGGCTGCTCAACCAAGGCGCCGGGCTCGGCGTGCTCGTCTTCGTCGTGGTCGTCGCGATCACGATCCTCGTCGGGTTCATCAAGCGGGTCGCGACCATCTACACGATCACCGACCGCCGGCTCAACATCAAGGTGGGGATCATCGCCCGCAAGGTTCAGGAGACCCGGCTTCAGCGCGTCCAGAACGTCAACTTCAACCAGGGCGTCTACGAGCGGCTCATGCAGATCGGCGACGTCGAGTTCACCACCGCCGGCACGGACGAATCCAACTTCGTCTTCGCCGGAGTGGCCCAGCCCGAGCAGGTGGTCCAGCAGGTGGAGCAGGCGACCCCGGTTCTCTCCGGGCTTCAGGGCGAGGCCGAGCCCACTTCCTAGCTAGGCCGGCGCCTCCGCCTTCGCCCCCAGACCCGCAGCCTCGCGCAGGGCGTCAGCGCGGTCCGTCCGCTCCCAGGTGAAGTCGGCGTCATCCCGGCCGAAGTGGCCGTACGCCGCGGTCTTCTGGAAGATCGGGCGGTGCAGGTCCAGGTAGCGCCGGAACGCCGCGGGGCGCAGGTCGAAGTTCTCCTGGACGATCCGGGCGATCTCGGAATCCGAGACCTTGCCGGTGCCGAAGGTCTGCGCCATCACCGAGACCGGGTGCGCGACGCCGATCGCGTACGCGACCTGGATCTCGCAGCGGTCGGCGAGCCCCGCCGCCACCACGTTCTTCGCGACGTAGCGCGCCGCGTAGGCAGCCGAGCGGTCGACCTTCGACGGGTCCTTGCCCGAGAAGGCCCCGCCACCGTGCCGGGCGGCGCCGCCGTAGGTGTCGACGATGATCTTGCGGCCGGTGAGGCCCGCGTCGCCAACCGGGCCGCCGATGACGAACTTGCCGGTCGGGTTGACGAGGAAGTTCCCGAGCAGCTCGGCCTCGGTGAAGAGCTCCTTGTACTCGGTGTGCAGGACCGGCTCGAGCACGTGCTCCCAGAGGTCGTTGCGGATCATCTGCTCGCCCGCCTCCTCGCGGTGCTGCGTGGAGATCAGGACCTTGGCGATCTCCACCGGCCGGTCGTTCTCGTAGCGGATGGTGACCTGGGTCTTGCCGTCGGGCCCGAGGTAGCCGATCACACCTGCCTTGCGAACCTCGGAGAGCTGCCTGGCGAGCTGGTGGGCCAGCTGGATCGGCATCGGCATCAGGGCCTTGGTCTCGCGGGACGCGTAGCCGAACATCATTCCCTGGTCGCCGGCGCCGGCCGAGTCGAGCTCGTCGGACGAGTCGCCCTCACGCTGCTCCAGGCCCTTGTCGACGCCCTGTGCGATGTCGGGGGACTGCTCGTCGATCGCGCTCAGGACTGCGCAGGCCTTGTGGTCGAAGCCGTAGCGGGGGTCGTCGTAGCCGATCTTGCGGATCGTCTCGCGGGCGATCGCGGGGATGTCCACGTAGGTCTCCGTGCTGATCTCGCCGGAGACGACCACGAGGCCGGTGTTGACCAGGCACTCGCAGGCGACCCTGCCGGTCGGGTCGTCCGTCATCACGGCGTCGAGGACGCCGTCGGAGATCTGGTCGCAGACCTTGTCGGGATGGCCCTCGGTGACCGACTCGGAGGTGAACAGGAACTCGTTCTCTGAAAGCTGTTGCATGGTGCCTTTTCTCAGTGGTGGATGGCCAGGAAGAGCTCTGAGCGAAGCTCCTCGTCGCTCCCTCTCACGGCGAGGCCGAGAGACTGAACGTGCGAGATGTCTTCGCTGAGCGAGGCATACAGTGGATCCTCTGCCAGGCCGGCCTGCTGGGCCAACCCCAACACCTCATTGAGGTTGAGGAAGACTAGCGCTGAGACGTCGTTTGGGAGGTGTTCCGTGGCCGCCTGGTACGCGCCCGTGGCGGCCAGGTTGTCCCCGCTCGAGCGGACCTGGGCGATCCCCTCGGGCTGCGTGGAGACCACCAGCTTGCCGTCGAACACCGCGTAGGACAGGTCCACGCTGGGCGAGACCTGCACCGAATGCACCGCGACGCCGTCCACCTCCTTGGTCTGGAAGGACGGAACCTGCGGGCCCCCGGTCCCCAGGGAGCGCACCAGCGGCGCCTGCAGCGAGGCGAGGGCATCGTTTGCCTTCGCCTCGTCCACCCCATCGACGATCAGGCTGGCATAGGGGGCGCTGCCGGTCGGCTCCGCCACCAGTGCGGCCTGGCCGCCGAGGGCGGGGAGAAGGTCCTTGAGCGGATCGACGCCGGCCTGCCGCTGGAGGCTCTGCGCGAGCGCCCTCAGCGAGCCGGCCAGTCCCTGCGCGCCCGAGCCCGCAGTCGCCAGCGCCTTGTTGAGCGCCGGCCCCAGATCTCCCACTCCGATGTATCCGAGCGCCTCGGACCCGGCCTCGTCGGCGAGCGCGGGCTCGAACCGCGGCAGGCTGGCGAAGACCGTGGGGCTCTGCAGCTCGAGCTTGGGGTCGAGGTCGCTGACCATGTTGATCTCGACCCCGTCGTCGCGCGCTCGCGCCGAGACCGCCATCCCCGTGCTCGCGCCGTAGTCGACGAAGGTGTCGAGCTGCGTCGCGCTGCCCTGGCGCCCGACGAGGAAGCGGCGGATGCCTGCCTGGGAGAGATAGACCTCGGCGAGCCGGACGTCCGGCAGCGCCGCGCGGGCGGCGTCCTGGTCGGAGCCCTGCAGGCCGGGCGCGCCTCCGGACTTCGCAGTGAGGGCGGCGCGCACCGCCGCCGCGCTGCCGAACAACGCCTGGTCGCCCGAGCGAGCGGTGGCGAGGCCCGTGGCGTAGATGCTGACCGTCGCGTCGCCCACCTTCACCTGCTTGACCTTGCCGCCGGGCCCCAGAGCGGCCAGGAACTGATTCGCCTTGGCGTCATCCCCGACGCCCACGATGTACGCCTCGGGCGTCGTCTTCTTCGGGCCGGGGACACCGAGCAGGGCGACGTCGTCCTTCGCCCACGGCAGGACCTCGTGCGAGAGATCCACCGGCCTGGCGGACGGGATGGCGAGAGCGCTGGTGTCGCTCTGCAGCAGGGCGGTGATGTTCGGAAGCTCGTCGTTGAGGTCGCCGGCGAGATCCGATTGGTGGCTGTCGCCGTTGACCGTGACGTGCGCGTAGATGACCGCGTCCCTGGGGACGTAGGCGATCGTGTCGTTGGACGGCGCGCACTCCTTGGCAGCCGAGATCTCGCACGGGACACCCGGCACGGGCAGGAACTTGATGAGCAGGTAGAGGACGACGACTCCCGCCACCGCAAGGATCCGGCCGCGGGTTGCTCTGGAGCGGGTGGACCACCAGTAGGCGACCGCACCTGCGACCTGCTTCAGCCGCCGCCAGGCGATCTGCGATTTCTCCCTGAGCCAGTAGCCGATCGCCCGCAGGCGGGTGTGCAACCGGAACCAGAGATCGCCTTCGGTCGTCGGCTTGGGCAGCTCCACCTTCGGCAGCTTCGGGCGCCCCGGCTTCGGCGCTCTCGGCCTCGGCAGGCTCAGCCGTCGTCGAAAGCGCCCGCGACGGCGCTCCTTGCCCTCCTCGCTCTTGTCGCCCGTCTCGCCGGGGGCGTTCTTGCCCCAGGGGTCCCCGGTCTCACTAATCGGGTGGCTCCTCTCGGAGCCCCCTCTCCTGTCGCTCACGAACCGACGGTTATACCCGGCCCGCCCGCTGGGCGCTCCGGTTCCGCCTTCCCTTGCGGGGCACGTAATCGATCACCAGCGGGACGCCCTCGAGCGAGTAGGCGTCGCGCAGCCGGTTCTCGAGATGGAAGGCCCAGTCGCGGGTGATCAGCCTGCGGTCGTTCACCTGGAACGCGAAGCGGGGCGGCCGCCTCCCCACCTGCGCCGCGTAGTAGAGGCGAAGCCGCCTGCCGTGCCGCTGCGGCGGCGGTCGATCCCCGACGACCCGAGCCAGGAACTTGTTGAGCTCAGGCGTCGGTATGCGATCGGCCGCCCGCTCGGCGAGCCGTATCGCCTGCGTCAAGACGGCGGCGACTCCGCGTCCGGTGAGCGCCGAGCAGGTCAGCACGGGGGGCCGCAGGCGGTTCTTCTGCAGGACGCGAGCGCGGGCGTCCTCGAGATCGGTGCGCGATACATCCCACTTGTTGAACGCCAGGACCGTGGCGCAGCCGGAGCGCATCGCGAGCTCGGCGACCCGCAGGTCCTCCGAGGTGACGCCCTCGGTTGCGTCGCAGACGACGATCGCGGCGTCGGCTCGCTCCGCGGCCCGCTCCGAGCGGAGCTGGGCGTAGTAGCCAACCGATCCGGCGACCTTCGACCGCCTGCGGAGCCCGGCCGTGTCGACCAGGACGATCCGCTTGCCCTCGACCTCGGCCTCGGTGTCCACCGGGTCGCGGGTGGTGCCCGCCTGCTCGCTGACGATCACCCGCTCCGAGCCGAGCAGCGCATTGAGCAGCGATGACTTGCCGACGTTCGGCCGCCCCAGGATCGCGATGCGCGGGACCCCCTCCTCGGCGTCCTCGACCACTTCCCCCTCCTGGTCCCTGAGCAGCTCGACCAGGCGATCGAGCAGGTCGCCTGTACCGAGTCCATGGCTGGCTGACACGGGCAGGGGCTCCCCCAGGCCCAGGCCGTGCAGCTCGGCGGCGAGAGACTCGTCCTCCGGGCGGTCGATCTTGTTCGCGGCGACGACCACCGGGCGGCCGGAGCGTCGGAGCAGGTTTGCGAGCTCGGCGTCA
The DNA here is from genome assembly GCA_963795665.1 of uncultured Solirubrobacterales bacterium. Classification (GTDB taxonomy): domain Bacteria; phylum Actinomycetota; class Thermoleophilia; order Solirubrobacterales; family 70-9; genus DASUPK01. The sequence continues at coordinate 15,867 of CAWCIP010000017.1, forward strand.
CCGGGCCCGAGGCCGCTGCGCGCATCGACCACGATCAGGATCACCTCCGCCTCCTCGATCGCCGCCTGCGCCTGGGACTGCACGGCGCGGGCAAGCTCGTGGGAGTCGGCCAGGTCCACACCGCCGGTGTCGATCAGGTCGAAGCTGAGACCGTTCCACTCGCATTCCAGCGCGCGCCGGTCGCGGGTCACTCCCGGCTCGGCATCGGTGACCGCCTCGCGGCCCCCGGCCAGCCGGTTGATCAGGGTGCTCTTGCCGGCATTCGGGAAGCCGACGACGGCCACCGCGGGGCGGCGGCGCAGCGCCCGCGCGGGGGCGTTCGAGCCGGTGCCCTCCGCCATCAGCCGATCCCCCTCTCACGCGCCAGCTCGGCGATTCGCTCGACCACCTGCTCGGGAGAGAGATCCGTGGTGTCCACCGATACGGAGTCGTTGGCCGCGCGCAGTGGGCTATCGGCCCGGTCGCGATCACGCCTGTCGCGGTCCCTCATGTCCTCTTGAACCTTGTCCACCGACTCGCCGCTGTCGGCCGCCCTGCGTCGAGCTCGCTCCTCCTCGTCGGCCGTCAGGAAGATCTTGAGTGGCGAGTCCGGGCTGACCACGGTCCCGATGTCGCGCCCCTCCGCCACGTAATCGCCCGACGCGATCAGCTCCCGCTGGCGCTTCACCATCGCCCGCCTGACCTGGGGATGGATCGAGACGTGCGAGGCGGCGATCGTAACCTCGGGCGAGCGGATCTTGCCCTCGACGGGGGCCCCGTCGAGCTGGATCGTGCCCCCATCGAAGGCGATGTCGAGGCTCCAGGCCAGCTCGCCGAGCCGTTCTCCGTCCTCGACGTCTATGCCGCGCTCTGAGGCGGCCAGAGCGACACAGCGATACATCGCGCCGGAATCGAGATAGGTGAAGCCGAGCGCCTTGGCGACGCCGCGGGCCACGGTTGACTTGCCGGCCCCGGCGGGGCCGTCGATCGCGATCACCACGGTCGCCAGCGTACGGTTCCGGGATCCCCGGCGTGGATATAGAGTCCCGCGTGCCGATGGAGAGCTGGAACCTCAACGAGCTGGAGATCGACCCGCACGCGCCCCAGGTGCTCGACTCGGAGACCGAGGGCCGCGCGATCGTCATCAACCTGCCCAAGGGTGAGCAGCTGCAGGAGCACCAGGTCCACGAGCGTGCCTGGGTGCTGGTCGTCGATGGCAATGTCGAGATCAACACCCCCGACGGCAAGTGGGCCGCCGGTGGCGCCGGTCTGCTCGCCATCTTCGACCCGAAGGAGCGCCACGAGGTGCAGGCGGTCGAGGACTCCCGGATCCTGCTCGTGCTCTCCCCGTGGCCCGGGGACGGACATCCCTCCCAGCGAGACTAGGTCGTGAGGGCGCGCAGGTCGCGCTCGAAACGCGGGTAGCTGACCGCGACCGAGTCGAAGCCCTCGACCTCGACCCCCTCCTTCGAGGCGAGCCCGGCGATGGCGCCGACCATCGCCAGCCGGTGGTCGCCGCGCGCATCGAGGGTTCCTCCGCGCAGCCGGCCGACGCCCTGAACGGCGAAGCCGTCAGGGCGCGACTCGATCTCGGCGCCCAGCCCGGCCAGGCCCTCGACGACCCCGGCAATCCGGTCGGACTCCTTCGCCCGCAGCTCGGCCGCTCCGCCGACCACCGTCTCCCCCTCTGCGAAGCAGGCCAGCAGCGCGACCAGCGGCAGCTCGTCGATCGCACCCGGGACGTCCTCGGCAGTGACGGCGGCCCCGGCCAACGGAGCGCTGCGCACCTGCAGGGTCGCGATCGGCTCGGGACCGGGCTCCCGGATCTCGTGCACGGTCATGGCTCGCCCTGCCTCGTGCGCCCCGCCCATCTCCACGCCCATTCGCGAGAGGATCGAGAGCAGGCCGATCCGGTTGCGGTTGATCCCGACCTCGCGGAGCGCGATCTCGCTGCCCGGCACCAGCAGCGCGGCCGCGATGAAGAAGGCGGCGGATGAGAAGTCACCCGGCACAGGGACATCCCCCGCCTCCAGCCGCTCGGCGGGGGAGACGATCAGCCGCTCATCCTCGCGGCGGATGGATGCGCCCATCGCCGCCAGCATTCGCTCCGTGTGGTCCCGGGTCCAGATCGGCTCGTGGATGGTGGTCTCCCCCTCCGCCAGCAGTCCGGCGAGCAGCACGCAGGACTTCACCTGGGCGCTGGCGACGGGCATCTCGTAGTCGATCCCGCGCAGCCGCGAGCCGCGCACGCGGAGGGGCGGCAGGCGGTCGTCGCGGCAGTCGACCTCCGCGCCCATCAGCCGCAGCGGGTCGGCGACCCGGTCCACCGGGCGGCGCCTGATCGACTCGTCCCCATCGAAGGTCCACTCCCCGCCGGGCTGCCCGGCCAGCCATCCCGGCATGATCCGAAGCAGCGTCCCGGCGTTGCCGACGTCGATCTCCGCCGGGCGCGGGCCGCGAAGACCGACGCCCTCGATCTCCACGGAGACGCCGCCATGATCGTCGGCGCCGCCCTCCCGGACGCCGGCGCCGACGGAGGCGACCGCCCGCAGCGTGGCCCGGGTGTCCTCGGAGTCCAGGTAGCCGGTGACCCTCGTCGGGCCGTCGGCCATCGCGCCGATCAGCGCCGCCCGGTGGCTGACGGACTTGTCGGGGGGCGGGCGCAACTCACCCCGCAGGGGCCCGCTTGGCTCAAACCGCAATGTCATTCTGCCCGGGAGACGTCGTGGCCCAGCTCGCGCACCAGGCGCTCGGCGCGCTCTGCCTCCTCATCGCCCGCGATGTAGAGGGAGATCGCCCCGGAGGTCATGTCGGCCGATGGGTAGAGCGCCATGTCCTCGATGTTGACTCCTGCGCGACCGAGCTCGAGCGCCACCTCGGCGACGATCCCCGGGCGGTTCGGCACCCGCACGCGAAGCTCGTGGAGCGGCCCGCCGGCGATCTCGGTCTCGATCAGCTCCCGGCGGCGCTCCCCGGCCTGCTCATGCCAGGCGGTGACGGCATCCGGCTCGCCGGAGCGGAGCAGCTCAGCGGCCTCCGTGAGGCGCGCGATCGCCGCGTCGATCTCCGCGGCGACGGCCTCGCGGTTCCCGGTGAAGATGTCGCCCCAGATCGCGGGGTTCGCCCCGGCGACCCTCGTGGCGTCGCGAAAGCTGGGACCCACCTCCGGCAGGTGCTCGGCCTCCTCGCTGAGCGCCGTCGCCGCCTGCGCCACCAGGACGTTGGCGAGCACGTGCGGGAGGTGGCTGATCGTCGCCATCAGCCGGTCATGCGTCTCGGCCTCGATCGCCTGCGGCCGCGCCCCGATGTCGGCGATTGCGCGCTGCACGCGGTCGTAGAGCAGCCCTCCCGTCTTTGCCGTCGGGGTCAGGTACCAGCGGGCTCCCTCGAACAGGTCGGCGCGCGCGTTCTCCACCCCGGATGTCTCGGCTCCGGCGAGCGGATGCCCCCCGATGAAGCGGCTGTCCGACCCGACGGCAGCGATCAGGTCCCGCTTCACCGAGCCGACGTCGGTGACGGCGCAATCCTCGGAAGCCGCCGCGAGCGCCTCGGCCGCGAGGCCGGTCAGCGCCATCACCGGGGCCGCGCAGAAGACCAGCTCCGCGCCGTCGACGGCGGCGGCGACCGTGTCATGCGCCGAGTCGATCGCCCCGAGCTCGGTGGCGCGGGCGAGCAGGTCGCGGTCGGGATCGAACCCCGCGACCTCGGCGTCGAGCCTGGCGCGAGCGGCGAGCCCGATCGATCCTCCGATCAGGCCGACGCCGAGGACTGCGATCTTCATGGCCAGATGACTGACGCCGCGGCGCTGTGCGGCTGGGGGCGGTCGTGACCGAGCAGGTCGGCGGACGCAGGGCGAAGCCCTTGCTGGCGGCAAGGGCGAGCCCGAGGACGCCGAGATGCGACCGTCACGACAGCCATCCAGGCGTGCAAGCCGCGGGGTCAGTCATCTCGAGGCGGCTTCGCGCCGCTTGCGCACCGCCGAGGCGAGCCGGTCCAGGGTGAGCACGGTCGTGTCCCAGTCCATGCACGCGTCGGTGATCGACTGGCCGTAGATCAGATCGCCGTCGGACTCCAGGTCCTGGCGGCCGGCGACCAGGAACGATTCCATCATCACGCCGACGATCGCCCCGTTACCGCCGGCGATCTGATCGGCGATCTCGCTGACGACCTGGGGCTGGCGCTCGTGGTCCTTGCCGCTGTTGTCGTGGGACGCGTCGATGATGATCCGCTCCTTCAGACCGGCGTCGCCGAGCTGCTCCAGGCTCCCCGCGACGCTGTCGACGTCGTAGTTCGGGGCTCCCTTGCCGCCGCGCAGGATCACGTGGCAGTCGGGATTCCCCTCCGTGTAGAGGATCGCCGGGGTACCGCTGACGTCAACGCCGGCGAACGCGTGAGGGCCGGCGGCCGCGCGGACGGCGTCGACGGCCAGCTTGACGCTGCCGGCGGTGCCGTTCTTGAAGCCGACCGGCATCGAGAGGCCGGAGGCGAGCTGACGGTGGATCTGGCTCTCGGTCGTGCGGGCGCCGATCGCTCCCCAGGCGACCACGTCCGAGATGTACTGCGGCGTGATCGGGTCGAGGAACTCGCAGCCGATCGCGAGTCCGAGATCCGTCACCTCGAGCAGCAACCGGCGGGCGGTGTGAAGCCCGACGTTCACGTCCCGCGACCCGTCCAGGTGCGGGTCGTTGATCAGGCCCTTCCATCCCGTCGTCGTGCGCGGCTTCTCGAAGTACGTGCGCATGGCGATGCAGAGATCGCCCTTCAGGTCCTTGGCGCGCGCGCTGAGGCGCTGCGCGTACTCCATGGCCGCCTCGGGGTCATGGACGCTGCACGGTCCGACCACAACGAGCAGGCGGTCGTCCTCGCGGTCCAACACCGACTTGACCTCGGCTCGATGGCCGAGGACGGCGTCCTCCCGCTGCGGCCCCAGTGACAGGTCCTCGAGGATCTCCGCCGGCGAGACCAGCTCGACCACGCGCTCGATCCGCTGGTCGCGGACCCGGTCCGACTGCTGTCGCGGTAGCTCCTTCATCTCGAAATTCATCCTGACGTCTCTTCTTTCTACTGATCGGCGATTGTCCTTGGGTCACGGCAAGGGAACCGTGGGAGGCGGCGCCCGGCGGTGAAGCTTCTGCGTCGGCGGCTGTGGCAGCCGCGGGCCGGACGCCTAGCTAAATCGCCAGAAGTAGAAATAGGCACGCGTGCGGGCCGTGTACCGGCCCAGGGGTGAAGCGATCTGCGCGCCGTGCGTCATCTGGGGACATTCAAGCAGAGAACCCTGGAAATCGCGAACGATTCAGCCCGCGATCTCGCGCATCGCCGCCAGGAAGCGCTCGTTCTCCGGCGCGCGTGCCATAGGTGACCCGCAGGCACCCCGGCCCGCCCAGAGGCGTGCCGGGCCGGACGGCGACTCCGGCCCTGGAGAGTGATTCCACCACCTCGGCCTCATCGAGGTCACCCAGCTCGAGCCAGGCGAAGTTGGTTTGCGACTCAGCCGTGGTGAAGCCCAGCTCGTGGAGCGCATCCTCGACGAAGATCCTCTCGACGAGGTTCTTTTCGACGCGGTCGGCGACGTCGTCCTGATGGCGAATCGCCTCGGCCGCCGCCGCCTGCGCCAGCGTGTTGACGCTGAACGGCTGGCGCACCGCGTCCACCGCCGCCCGGAACTGCGGCGAGCAGAGCGCGTATCCGACCCGCAGCCCGGCCAGGCCGTGGCACTTGCTGAAGGTCCGGAGCAGGACGACGTTCGGGTGCTTGGCGAGCAGATCGAGGGTCGCGTCCGGGTCGTCGGTCGTCTGGTACTCGATGTACGCCTCGTCGAGGATGATCGTGGTCCGCGAGGGGACGCCCTCGACGAAGGCGGCGATGCGTTCCGCAGGCAGGTGCGTTCCAGTCGGGTTGTTGGGATTGCAGACGATCAGCAGCTGGGTGGCGGCCGTGACCTCCTCGAGCATCGCGTCCAGGTCGTGGACGTAGCCCTCGCCCAGGGGAACCCGGATCTCCCGCGCCCCGGAGAGCGCCGGCAGGTGCGGGTAGATCGAGAAGGAGGGCCAGGCGTAGAGGATCTCGTCGCCCGCCTCGCAGAGCGCCAATGCCGCGGCGAGGAGGATCTCGCAGGAGCCGTTGGAGACCGCGATCCGGGCTGGATCGGTCTCGTGATGGTCGGCGATGGCGCGTCGCAGCGCCCGCGCCTCCGGGTCCGGATAGCGATTGACGTCCTCGGCCGCGCGCGCGATCGCCTCGATCACCGCTGGGTGCGGCGGGAGGGGCGATTCGTTCGAGGCCAGTTTGACCGCGTCGGCGGTCTCGGCGCGGGCCTTGGCGTCGTCGAGGGAGGTGCCCGGCTCGTAGTGAGGGATCCGAGTCAGCTTGTCGGCGAAGGTGACGGTCATTCGAGCCCCATTGTTGCGGGTCGCCTGTAGCGGACAGCAGGTTCACCGGTCCGCGGGTGGATCTTCTCGGAGCCATCGGGGCGCCATCCCTGCCTCTCATAGAAGGCGATCGCGCGGGCGTTCTTCTTGAAGGTCCAGAGGACCACCTCCCTGTAGGGGAGCTCAGAGAGGCGATCCATTGCCGCACGCATCAGGACCTCCCCCGCCCCCTTGCGCCAGTGCTCCGGCTCGACGTACATCGCGACCAGCTCGGCCACATCGGGGCCGACATCGGACTCGCGGGAGGGCGCGGCGACGTAGCAGTAGCCGGCGAACGACCCGTCGATCTCGGCGACGTAGGTGAACGCGTCCCCCACCGGCCGCTTCAGCCCGACGCCCACCTCGTGCCGCCAGCGCTCGACCGGCAGCTCCGCGAGCTTCTCCGGAGCGACGATCTCGCGATATCCGGCCCGCCAGCCCGCCGCCGTCACCGAGACGATCGCCTCGGTGTCGTCAGGGGTCGCCTCGCGGACTCGAAGGGCTACTGCGCCGCCTTCAGGTCGGAGCGCAGGTCCTGGGCCTCGCCCAGGTAGGCGTGCGCCGGGGTGTGGTCCGGGGGCGCGTAGTAGTGCAAGAGCACGCGGATCACCGAGCGCATCGCGTTCGGGACGTCGATCTCCCGGGCGCAGAGGAGCGGCACCATGTCGAGCCCGAGGTTGCGCGCCGCCACGGCCGGGAACTCGGCGTTCAGGTCGGCGGTCGAGGTGAAGATGCAGCTCACCATCCGCTCGGGCTCGAGCTCGTTGCGGCCGATCAGCTCCCGCATCAGCTCCTCGGCCGCATCGACGATGACGGCTGGGTCGTTGCGATCCACCTTGGTGGCGCCTCGCACGGCCCAGAGTCGGAGGTCCTGGCTCATGGCGCGGAATCTTCCCAGAGCGCGGCGATCTCCCTCTCCCCGAGCCTCCTTGCCTCCCCGCGGCGGAGGCCTGTCAGCCTCAGTGAGCCGATTCGGACCCGGGTCAGGGACTCGGCCTCATTGCCGATCGCCTCGGCCATCCGGCGCACCTGGCGCTTGCGCCCCTCTCGGATCGTCACCTCTATCTCCCGCTCGCCGCGGCGCTCCACCTCGGCGGGAGCGCTCGGGCCGTCCTCGAGTCGAACGCCTCCGCGCAGCCGGTCGAGGTCCCGGTCGGAGGGCGGGCGGGCCAGGCGCACCCGATAGGTCTTGGGGACGCCGTAGCGGGGATGGGTGAGCCGGTTGGCGAGCTCGCCGTCGTTGGTCAACAGGATCAGCCCCGTCGAGTCTGCGTCGAGGCGACCGACCGGGTACAGCCGCCGCTCGGAGTCGACCAGCTGGGTGACGGCGGGGCGGCGCCCCGGCTCGCTGGCGGTGGAGACAACCCCGGCCGGCTTGTTGAGGGCCCAGACCTCCCGCGGCTCCGGCGCCACCGGCCTGCCGTCGACCTCCACGCCCGACCCCTCGCCGACGTCGCGGGCCGGATCGGTGACGACCTCGCCCCCGACGCGCACCCTGCCCGCGGCGATCATCGTCTCAGCCGCGCGACGTGACGCGACCCCTGCATGGGCGAGGTACTTGGCGAGCCTCACGGCTCCATTGTCGCCGCGATGCTCAGCAGGGGCCGAGCTTCGGCAGGTCGGAGCGTAGATCTGCATGTCGGCGTGGTTCCAGTCCTCGTGGGTCTGCCCCTGGAACCGCGGATCGAGCTCCTTGTAGAACGGCGAGGAGAGGCTCTCGTTGTGGCCGATCACGCCCGCGACGGGGATGCCGAAGCGGCAGCGGAGCCACTGGACGAAATGCAGCGAGCCGTTGAGCTGGGCCGGGCGGTTGAGGATGTCCGAGTCGCTGAACCCCACGTGCTCGATCCCGATCGCGACGTGGTTGAGGCCGACGACATGGCGGCAGCGGATCGTCGGCGGGACGAACTTGAAGACGCCACCCGAGGCCGAGACCGCGTAGTGCGAGCAGACGTTGGGCAGCTCGTGGAACTCGACGTCGGGCCGGTCGGTCCTGAAGGTGTTGAAGATCGAGCTGATGCTGCCCGCCTCGGCATAGTGGATGACGATCAGCTTCGGGTTGTTCAGGCGCCACTTGTACTGGCCGTAGTGGCGCTTGGAGTAGGCGGCCATCTCCCGCTTGCGCTTCTTCGGGTATGGGATGAGCCGCTTGTGGATCGGTGGCTTGGCGACCGCGCTCGTTGCGGTCGGTGCCGCCCCGGCGCCGGAGCCGGCGCTGGCGCCGAGCACGGCGGCGATCGCGATCAACCCGATGACCAGGCGGCTCACCTCAGCCTCCCTCCGCCACCGTCAGTGCTGCGCTCGCCTGGCGCTCTGCCGAGCCGCCGCCGATCTTCCCGGGCGGCATCTCGACGACGAACGCGCTGCTGCCCGGGAACGCGTGCATCTCCCAGGTGATCGCCGTCCCGTGCAGCCCCTTGCCTCTGCAGCTCGTTCCCATCCCGACCAGCTTTGCGTACTCCGCGGCGATAGGTGGCCTGCCCTGGCACGCAAGCACCGCGCCCCAGGGCTGGTGGTACCAGATCGAGAGATCGGGCCGGATCCGCCGGGCGAACGCCATCACGGCGCGCGTCTCCGGCTCGGAGGAGGGCCGCGGGCCCGGGTAGTAGCCGTTCGAGTGTGGGACGTCGTCTCGCCATCGGTACGGGAAGTTCCGGTTCAGGTCCACCCCATGCGCGTTCTTGCGCGTGTGTGCCCTCAACCCATCCGGGTTAACCGTCTGGATCGCCCAGAGTTGCGTCCCCTGAAGGGAGCTCGCCTGGACGGAGGCCCGCCTCTTGATCGCGGCGATGATGCGCAGGCCTGCCCGCTCATCGCCGTGGATCACACCGACGACCAGCGCCACCCGGGCCCCGGCCGGATCGCCGACCTGGACGGCCCTGATCGGCCGCTTCTGGACTGATCTCCCGATCACGATCCGCTCGGTGGCTTGACCCGCCGAGGGATCCGCCCCCGCCTGCCCCGCCCATCCCGCAGCCACCGCCGCCAGGGCCAACCCGGCCGCGATCCAACCCCTCACTCGACCCTCTGCTCACCCGCCTTCAGCAGGCGCTCGCGCAGCTCGCGCTCGTCCTCGGGCGTCGGGTCGAATTGGGCGACATCGGGCAGAGCATCGAGGCCCGAGAGCCCGAAGAGCTTCTCGAACAGCGGCGTGGTGCCGTAGGTGACCGCGCCGAACTGGGTCCGTCCGCGCTCCTCGATCATCCCCCGCTCGGTCAGGCTCCCCACGGCGGAATCCGACGAGACGCCGCGGATACGGGCGACCTCGGGCCGTGAGACCGGCTGCAGATACGCGACGATCGCGAGCACCTCGGCCTGGGCCTGGGTGAGCGGCGGGGTGCGGGGCTTGGCCAGCAGGCGCCGGGCGGCGTCCTCCGCCTCCGGGATCGCGGCCAGTGTGTAGCCGCCTGCCACGCGCCGCAGGCGCACTCCTCGGCCGTCCGAGTCGAGCCGCCTCTCCATCTCCTCGAGGGCCTCCGCGACCGCCTCCTCCTCGACCTCGATCGCCTCGGCCAGCTCGGCCGCCGACACCGGGTCGGGCGCCAGGAAGAGCAGGGCCTCGAGGGTCGCTCCCAGGCCGTCGGCGCTCACTGGACGCGCACCTCGATCCGGCCGAAGGTCTCCTTCTGGGTCCAGGTCGCCTCGCCGCGGCGATAGAGCTCGAGCAGGGCGAAGAGGGTCACCGCCTGCGTGAAGCGATCCTCGCCGCCGAACGCCTCGTCGAAGTCGAGGGACTGGCGCGACCGCAGCAGCTCCCGCACCACCGACAGACGGCGCTGCAGGGTGACCGTGGCGCGGATGTGGCGGGTATCCGGCTCGGGCGGGACCGTCAGCAGGTCGCCGAGAGCCACGCCGATGCGGTCGGGCTCATAGACCTTGGTCGCGGCGTCGAGGGCCGCCCGGCGCAGCTCGGCGGGCAGCGGCGCCGACCGGTACATGACGCCGCCCTCCCGCTCGAGTCGATCGGAGAGCATCCTGGCGGCCTCGCTGTAGCGGCGGTACTCGAGCATCCGCGCGAGCAGCTCGTCGGCGGCCTCCTGCGGGCCGAGCTCCTCGTCGCCCTCCTCGCCGGGCAGCAGCAGCCGCGACTTGAGCTCGCAGAGCGCCGCGATCAGGACCAGGAACTCGGTGACCGCTTCGAGGTCCAGGTCCCTGTCGGACTCGCCCATGCGATCGACGTAGGCGATCACGATCTCGCCCAGCGGAACCTCCGACAGGGAGATCTCCTCGCGCAGCAGCACAGCGAGCAGGAGGTCGAAGGGTCCCTGGAAGACGTCGAGGTCGAGATCGAGCTCGGAGACCGAGGTCACGGGCCGAACAGTAAAGGCCGCGAAGGCGGCTTTCGGCCGTCCCCCTAGGAGGAGCCGACGCCGATCGCGGCTCGGACCTCGGCGAGGGTCTCGGAGGCGATCGCCCGGGCCTTCTCGGCGCCCGCGCTGAGCGTCTCCTCCAGCGCCGTCTCGTCCGGCCGCAGCACCTCGTAGCGCTCGCGAACGGGGGCGAGGAAGTCGACGACCGCTTCCGCCACCGCGCCCTTGAAGTCGCCGTACCCCGAGCCCTCGAAGTCGCGCTCGATCTCCTCCTCGGTGCTTCCGCGGGCAACGGCGAGGATCTCGATCAGGTTCGCGACTCCCTCCTTGCCGTCGCCGCGCTTCACCTCGGAGCCCGAGTCCGTCACCGCGCTCTTGATCTTCTTGGTGACCGTCTTCGGGTCGTCGAGAACGAGGACCGTGCCCTGCTCGGTCCCGTTGGTCGTCGACATCTTGTTGGTCGGATCCTGCAGGTCCATGATCCGCGCGCCTACCTCGGGGATCCGCGCGTCCGGGATGACCAGGATCTCGCCGAAGCGCTCGTTGAACCGCCGCGCGATCTCGCGCATCAGCTCGACGTGCTGGAGCTGGTCGTGTCCCACCGGGACCTCCTGGCCGCGGTAGGCGAGGACGTCGGCGGCCATCAGCACCGGATAGAAGAAGAGGCCGGCCGAGACCAGCTCACGCTGCTTCGCCGACTTGTCCTTGAACTGGGTCATTCGGTTGAGGTCTCCGTGCGCGGTCAGCGCGGCCAGGTACCAGGTGAGCTCGGTGTGCTCTCGGACGTCGGACTGGCGAAAGAGGATGCAACGCTCGGGGTCGAGGCCGGCGGCGAGCAGGATCGCCGTGGTGTCGTAGACGCTCTCCCTCAGAGTCGCGGGATCCCACGGCACGGTGAGGGCGTGCAGGTCGACGATGCAGAAGATCGCCGGGTCACCGCGATCCTGTCCGTCGACGTACTGACGGATCGCCCCGATGTAGTTGCCGAGGTGCTTGCGGCCCGTCGGCTGGATGCCGCTGAAGATGCGCACGGGCGCGGACTATAGGAAGGGCGCGAGCCTTCCGGTTACTGAGAGCCGCCGGCCCAGGGACCGACGCCCCCGATCCTCTCCGGCGTCGTCCGGATCACGTAGCCGGGTGGCGGGTCGTCCATCGGGGGAAATTTCACGTCGGGCCCGAGATAGACGTGGGCGAGCCGCTGGAGAAGCTCGGGGGCGCCTCCCTCCTCGACGCGAGCCGTGCCCCGGACAACGAGGTACTCGACGAGCCCAACTTCGCCGACGGTGTCCGTCTCGATCGAGATTGCGACGCGCCCGTCCCGTTCGACGTTCTTCACCTTCTGGTTGCGAGGCAGGTGCCCGCTGACGATCTCTTCGCCATCCATCCCGACCCAGACGCAGCTCACCTGCGGGCCGCCGTCGGGGTTGAGGGTGACCATGTGGGCGAGCCGGTCGGACTCGATCAGCTTGCGCGCCTCGGGGTGAAGCTCGGCCATGGCCTACGCCGGCTCCGCGACGGGCTCGGCCTCGCGCTCGCCCGCTCCGTCGATGTGATCCGGGCAGTGGGCGCACTCACCGGCAGGCGCGGCACCCGGCGCGTCGTACTCCGTCTCCCGCCGCGGATTGCGCAGGCCGATCCCGGCGATGACGCCACCGACGATCATCAGTATCCCTCCGGCCGCGATCCCCTCGTGAAAGGCCTGCGTGGAGGCGTCGGTGACTGCACCGTCGACCCTGCTCGCCTCGCTCGCGGCCAGGCCGGTCGTGTCCGCGGCTCCGAGCGGCTTGTCCTTCGCCTGGCTCACGGACTTCTGCGCCTGCGGGGACAGGGGTGCACCCGAGAGGTTGTCGTCGATCGTCGACTTGAAGCTCCCCGAGATCAGGGCGCCGAGCACCGCTATCGCCAGCAGCCCTGCCACGCGCGAGACGCCGTTGTTGATCCCCGAGGCGACCCCGACCTGGTGCTCCGGGACCGAGTTGAGGGCGGTGGCGGTCAAAGGGGCGACCGTGGCCGAGAGGCCCAGCCCGAAGACGAGGACGGCGGGCAGCACCTCGGTGACGTAGTTGGGATCGGAGCCGACGCGCATCATCAGCAGCAGGCCGACCCCGCCCACGATCGGGCCGATCGACATCGGCAGGCGAGGACCGATGCCCGTGGCGATCTTGCCGAAGCGCGGCGAGAGCACGAAGAGGACCAGCGAGATCGGCGTCGTCGCGAGGCCGGCCTCGATCGCCGTGTACCCGGCGGTCTGCTGCAGGAAGAGGGTGATGAAGAAGAAGGCCCCGATCAGCCCCGAGTAGACGACCAGCGTCTCGATGTTCGTGATCGAGAAGTTCCGGACCTTGAACAGGCTGAGGTCGAGCATCGCGTGGCGGTAGCGGGATTCCCAGAAGAGGAAGAGGGCGAAGACGGCGATCCCGCCGATCAGCGCGCCGTAGACCATCGGGTTCCCCCAGCCATGGGTCGGCTGCTGGATCAGGGCGAAGACTGGCGCGCCCAGGCCGACCGCCGAGAAGAGGATCCCGAGCCAGTCGATGTGGCGGTCGGCGTCCGGGTTGACGCTCTCGCGCACGTTGCGGTGGGCGAGCAGCATCGTGACCGCGATCAGCGGCACGTTCACCCAGAAGATCGCGCGCCATGAGATCGCCTCGACCAGCGCGCCGCCCCCCGCCGGGCCGATCACGGTGGCTATTCCGGTCCAGGCGGTCCAGGTGCCGACTGCCCGGCCACGTTCCGCGCCCTCGAAGGTCGCGGCAAGTATGGCCAGCGATCCCGGCACCAGCAGGGCGCCCGCCAGGCCCTGGAGAGCGCGAGCACCGATCAGGACCCCGGTCGACGGGGCGATCGCGCAGAGGATCGAGGTGACCCCGAAGAGGCCCAGGCCGAGGATGAAGATGCGGCGGCGCCCGAACTGGTCGCCGAGCGAGCCCCCCACCAGCAACAGCGACACCAGGGCGAGCAGATACGCCTCCACCACCCACTGCTGGTCGGCCAGGCCCACTCCCAGGTCGTCGCTGAGCGCGGGGAGTGCGACGTTGACCACGGTCGCGTCCAGGAAGACGACCGTCGAGCCCAGGATCGTCGCGATGACGGTCCACCGATTCCTGCTGGCGTCAGACAAGACTCGCCCGAGTCTAGGGAGGCCATCCAGTCGGCCGTCCGATCTTCCGTGATTCCCCACATTGCGGCGGCCGTCCCAAACCGGGAGACTGGCCTGCGTCCGATGCAGGCGAGGGTTCCGCTCATAGCACTGGCGTCCGTTGCGCTGGCAGCCGCTCCCGCCGCCGGCGCCGTCGCCACGCGTCCCGGCACCCCGCGGGCCCGCACCAGCGCAAAGGCGATCCTGCCGACGGGCTGCACCCACGGCGGAGCCCCGTTCGTCACCCACGGGCCGGAGGGCCGCAAGAGGATCGCGATCGGCTTCGACGATGGCCCGAGCGATTACACGGCCAGGATCCTGCGGGTGCTCAGGAACTTCGACTCCCATGCCACGTTCTTCGAGATCGGACAGGAGACCCCGGGACGCCACGCGATCATGAAGAAGATCCTGGCCCAGGGCAACGAGATCGGCAATCACTCGCTGCACCACGAGCTCGATCCGTCGTCCGGGTCGCTGCACGAGACGGACCGCCTGATCCGGCGCGCCACGGGCTTCCGCCCGTGCGACTTTCGCCCCCCTGACGGTTCAGTCAACAGCGGGCTGATCTCCCGGGCCCACGCCCAGCACCTCGTCACTGTCAACTGGAACGTCGACCCGAGGGACTGGGCGACTCCGGGCGTCGGTGCGATCGCCTCCAACGTGATCACCAACGCCCGCAACGGCTCCATCGTGGTGATGCACGACGGCGGAGGCAATCGCAGCGAGACCGTCGCCGCCCTTCCCTCGATCCTCTCCCACTTCCGCCACCGCGGCTACAAGTTCGTCCCCGTGGCCGAGCTGCTCGGCCACAAGTTCATCTACCCCCAGACCCCCTAGGGCTCCGGCATCTCCCGCAGCTGGTGCGCCGGGGTGAAGAAGTTTCGCCGCGCCAGGGTGATCGCCATCAGCGCGGCGATCGAGACCGCGCCGAGCAGGACGTAGAGGAGGATCAGCTGGAGGCGGACGGCGTCGGTCGGGTTGGCGCCGGCGAGCAACATCCCGACCATCGTGCCGGGGAAGAAGATCAGGCCCGTCGTCTTGGTCGAGTCGACCAGTGTGATCATCCCCGACCTCAGGCTGCGGCGAACCAGCGGCGTGACCGCCTGCGAGGACGTCGCACCGAGCGCAAGGGTTGCCTCGATCTTCCTCGACTGGTCATGAACGTCTTCGCCGAGCCGATTGAGCGCGACCGCCGCTGCCGTCATCGAGTTGCCGATCACCATGCCGCCGACCGGGACGATGTAGCGAGGCGTTGCGGGAAAGATGCCGAGAGCGATCACCAGGCCGAGCGTCGCGGCAGCCGCCACAGCTAGCGAGGCGAGCAGGGGCCAGAAGACGTTCGGCACCCCCTTGGCACGATGGCGCGCGGTGAACGCCCCGAAGACGACCATCACGGTGATCAGGGCGAGGACGAGCAGCGCCGAGTCCTGGTCGAAGATCAGGGTGATCACGTAGCCGATCGCGGTCAGCTGGATCAGGGACCGCACGACGGCGATGCCGATGTCCTCCTCGAGCCCGGCATGCCAGGCGCGCGAGGCGATCGCCGCGATCGCGACCAGAGCGAGCGCCGCAGCCACCTCGCCGACGGTGACGTGGATCGAGGAGGCGGCGAGCGACACCATCAAGAGGCGTCCTCTGCGGCTGCGATGGCAGTCTCGACGGGCTCCGCCAGCATCTCCTCGGCCGTCCCCTGGGCGGTCACCCCGCCGCCCTCGACGCGGACGACGTAGTCGGCGAGCCGCCGCGCCTGCGCCATGTCGTGGGTGACCACGACGGTTGAGATCGCCGTTCGCACTCGCAGGCCTTGCAGGGTGGTCTCGACGGCGTCTCGGGCCGACTGATCGAGCGCCGACGTCGGCTCGTCCAGGAGCAGGACCCGCGGGTCGAGCGCCAGCGCACGCGCCAGCATCACGCGCTGCTGCTCGCCGACCGAGAGCTTGGAGGCATCGCGATCCTCGAACGCCGGATCGAGACCGGCCAGCTCGAGGCAGGTGTGGGCGTCGAAGCTGTGTCCGGCCAGCCGCGGGCCCGTAGGCGATGTTGTCGTGGACGGTGCCGTCGATCAGCGCCGGGAGCTGTGGCACCAGGCTGACCTCACGGCGCAGCTCGAGTGGGTCACGCTCCCGCACGTCCTTTCCCTCGTAGACGACTCGCCCGGAGTCCGGATCGGCGAGCCGGTTGAGCAGCCGCAGGAGCGTCGACTTGCCGCTGCCCGAAGGTCCGACCACGGAGCTGGCGCCCACCGGCAGGCGGGCGCTGAGGTCGCGAAGCACCAGGCTTCCCTCCACGCGAATAGCTGACGTCCTCCAGCTCGAAGAGCACGAATCGATTATCCGACTCGGCCCTAAATCGACCCGCATAATCGATGGCGTGCCAAGGGCAAGGGCCAAATCGCCGCTGGAGAGCGCGGCCCGGGAGAAGATCCCGCGCAAGCTCGAGCCGATGCTCGCCAAGCCCGGCGAGGTTCCCGAGTCGGACTCCGGCGACTGGGCCTACGAGATCAAGTGGGACGGCATCAGAGCGCTCGGATACGCCGATCACGGCGCCTGGTCGATGTTGAGCCGCCGGCAGGAGGACGTCAGCGCCCGCTACCCCGAGCTGGCGGCGATCGCCGAGGCCCTGGGCGACCACTCGGCGATCCTCGACGGAGAGGTGGTCGCCCTCGACGCCGACGGCAGGCCGCGCTTCCAGCTGATCCAGAGCCGCATGGGCCTGAGCACGCCCGCCGCGGTCCAGTCTCGAATGAAAGAGCAGCCCGTCGACTACGTGATCTTCGACCTGCTCCATCTCGACGGCCACCGGGTCCGAGACCTTTCCTATCTGCAGCGCCGGGAGCTGCTCGAGGACCTCGGCCTCGACGGGCCGCGCTGGCGCACCCCGCGCTTCCGGCGGGATGGAGGAGCCGCCCTGCTCGAGGCGGCCCGCAGGCAGGGCCTCGAGGGGATCGTCGCCAAACGCTGCGAGAGCCCCTACCGGCCCGGCAAACGCACCGGCGAGTGGATCAAGACACGCGTCTGGCGCCGTCAGGAATTCGTGATCGGCGGCTACATCCCGGGCGAGGGCCGGCGCTCCAAGCGGGTCGGCTCACTCCTGGTCGGCTACTACGACAAGCGCCGCTCCGAGCTCGGGAACGGCGAGCGAGGGACGCTCCACTTCGCGGGCGGCGTGGGCTCGGGCCTGAACGAGAAGCAGATCGACTTCCTGACGAAGGAGCTCCACGCCCGCGAGCGCGCCGACAGCCCGTTCGACGTGGGCGCGCCCACCGGGCCGAAGGCGCGCTTCGCGGTCTGGTGCGATCCCGAGCTCGTCTGCGAGGTCTCGTGGACCGAATGGACCAACCAGGGCACCCTCCGGCAACCCGCCTTCAAGGGCCTGCGAGACGACAAGGACCCGCGCGAGGTCGTCAGGGAGTCCTAGTCCTAGACTCGGCGGTCGTGACCGAGACCGAGGATGTGAACCTCGCGATCACGCGCCGCTGGTATGAGGAGTGGAACAGCGAGGGCCTGCCGGGCTTCGAGAGGGTCTGGGCGCCTGACATCGTCCTGTACGAGGCAGAGGAGTTCCCGGAAACCGGCGTCTTCCGCGGCGCCGAGGAGCTGGCCGAGCACGTCCGCGACTTCCTGGAGGACGGCGGGCACTTCAAGATGGTGCCGCGCTCGCTCGAGGGACGCGGTGACCACGTGCTCGCCGTCGTCGACGTGAGCGTCAAGGGCCCCACCAGCGGAGCGGCCGTGACGACTCCCTTCTTCCAGGTCATGCGCTACGAGGGCGGCCGACTGAAGGAATTGCGCGACTTTCTCGACGAAGACCAGGCCAGAGCCGAGTACGAGCGGTTGAGCGCGCCCGGGCGATGAGTTTCTCCCGCCGGTCGGGTCTATGTAGGCATGAGACGCAAGCTTGCGCCCGGTTGGAGGCGCCTGCCCAGGGGTAATCTCCGCAATGTCGAAGGATTCGGATCGAGGTGATTGAGAATGGCTAGGGCGATATGGAGCGGTTCGATCAGCTTTGGGCTGCTCAACGTGCCCGTGAAGCTCTATAGCGCGGTCTCCAAGCAGACCGTGCGCTTCCGCGAGCTGCGGGAGGGGGACGGCTCACGGGTGAAGCACAAGCGCGTGGCGGAGACGGACGGCAAGGAGGTCCCCTACGAGAAGATCGTCAAGGGATACGAGTACGCCCCGGACCAGTACGTGGTCCTGAGCCGGGACGAGCTCTCCGAGCTCGAGCCGCAGAGGTCGCGGGCCATCGAAATCCAGGACTTCGTCGACCTCGACGACATCGATCCCATCTACTTCGAGCAGCCCTACTACCTGGGGCCGGACAAGGGCGCCGAACGCGCCTACGCGCTCCTCGTCCAGGCGATGAAGGACGCGCGCAAGGTCGCGATCGCCAGGTTCGTGCTCCGCAATAAGGAGCACCTCGCCGCGATCCGCCCGATGGACGACGTCCTCACCCTGACCACGATGCGCTTCCACGATGAGGTCACCTCCCCCAAGGACCTCGATGAGGTCTTCGAGGCGGCCAAGCCCAAGAAGCCCGAGGCTCGCGAGCTCGAGATGGCCAAGCAGCTGATCGAGTCCCTCACCAGCGACTTCAAGCCCAGCGGCTACCGCGACGAGTACCGCGAGGAGCTGCTCGACCTGCTCGAGCGCAAGGCAGCCGGCAAGGACGTCGTCTCCGCACCGAGCGAGGAGCCGAAGCCCACCAAGGCGCCGGACCTGATGGCGGCCCTCGAGGAGAGCCTGGCGGCGGTCAAGGGCGAGGAGGCCGAGACGGACGGCAAGGCGAAGGCGAAGCCCAAGGCAAAAGCCAAGTCGTCAACGCGGTCGAAAAGCTCGAAGTCGAAAAGCTCGAGCAACGGCCGTAAGTCCACGTCGCGCAAGAAGGCCAAGGCATAGCCAAGGGCACCGAAGTAACGATCGGTCGGCGCAAGGTCAAGCTGACCAACCTCGACAAGGTCCTCTACCCGAAGACCAAGACCACCAAGGCCGAGGTGATCGACTACTACGCGCGTGTCGCGGACGCGATCCTGCCTCATCTCAAAGGCCGGCCGCTGACGCTGCGGCGGTTCCCGGAGGGCGTCGGCAAGCCACAGACCTCGTTCTTCGAGAAGAACTGCCCGAAGCACCGGCCCGAGTGGGTCAAGACCACCCCCATCTACGTCGACCGGCGGGCCGGGGAGATCGACTTCTGCATGTGCCAGGACCTCCCCACCCTCACCTGGATGGCCCAGCTCGCCGCCCTCGAGCTGCACCCGTCGCTCTCGAAGGCGACCCGCATGGAGCAGCCGACGGTGTTGGCCTTCGACCTCGACCCCGGAGCTCCCGCCGGGCTGGCCGAATGCTGCAAGGTCGCCCTGCGGGTGCGGAAGCTCTTCGACGCCTTCGGCCTCGTGTGCTTTCCCAAGGTCTCGGGTGGCAAGGGCCTGCAGGTCTACGTCCCGCTCAACACCAGGGTGACCTACGAGCGGACCAGCCCCTTCGCCAAGGCGGTCGCGCAGCTGCTCGAGAAGGAGACGCCCAAGGAGGTGGTCTCGAAGATGGCCAAGGCGAGCCGGCGGGGGAAGGTCTTCGTCGACTGGAGCCAGAACCACCAGAAGAAGACGACGATCGGCGTCTACTCGCTGCGGGCACGCGAGCGCCCGACCGCCTCGATGCCGCTGCACTGGCGCGAGGTCGAGCGAACGGCGAAGGGCGGCGACGCCGAGAAGCTCCGCTTCGAGATCCCCGCAGCGGTCAAGCGAGTGGAGAAGGAGGGCGACCTGTTCGAGCCCGTCCTCTCCGTCAAGCAGAAGCTTCCCGAGATAGGCGAGCTCGAAGCCGAATAAACAACAGAGGAGGAGTAGATGTCATTCCTGAAGACAGGGGCCGGGCGCTGGATCGTGCCCGCAGCCCTCGCTGCGGTGCTGGCGACAGCCCTGCTGATCACCCCGGTCATCGCCGGGACCAAGGGCGTCAGCGCCAAGAAGGTCAACAAGACGATCGCCAAGAAGACGAACGTCACCCAGCTGTCGATCTCGGGCGTCAGGAACCTGAGCACGTCCCAGACGGCGCTCGGCACCCTCAGCCTGAAGCAGGGCAGCTACGACATCCGCTCCACGTTCGACGTCCGTCAGAACGCAGCCGGAGCCAATGTCAGCTGCCTCCTGGTCCTGAGCGGCGTCGGTCAGGATCAATCGGACACGTTCACGGGCACCGGCACGATCACGGCGCAGAACAGCGTGGCAATGGAGGTTTCCGGTCAGGCCAAGGCGGCGACCTCCGCGACGCTGAGCTGCTCATCGAGCGCAGCCGCGGATGTGAACCACGCCGAGATCACGGCGCTGAAGGTCCCCGGGGTCAAGACCGTCAGGGGCTGACGATCGATGCGGGGCCGCCTCCGGGCGGCCCCGTCGATCAACGCAAGGGCTGGCGGACGACCGGGTTGCGGTTCGCGGCCACCTCATCGAGGCGCCGCACCGGGGTCGTGTAGGGCGCGCCCTGCGCGATCTCCGGGTCCTCGGCGGCCTCGTCGAGGATCGCGTCGATCGCCTCGGCGAAGGCGTCGAGCGTCTCCCGCGTCTCGGTCTCGGTCGGCTCGACCATCAGCGCCTCGTCGACCAGCAGGGGGAAGTACACCGTCGGCGGGTGCATGCCGAAGTCGAGCAGCCGCTTGGCGATGTCGAGGGTCTTGATGCCGAGCGCCTTCTTCGCCGGAGCGCCGGAGAGGACGAACTCGTGCATGGGCCGCTGGTCGAACGCCACCGGCGCATACTTGCCCGCGCTTCCCTCGCTGAGCCTGGCGAGCAGGTAGTTGGCGTTCAGCACCGCGGTTTCCGATGCCTCCTGGAGCCCGTCCCCCCCGAGGCTGAGGATGTACGCGTAGGAGCGGACGAAGACCCCGAAGTTGCCCTGGAAGCCGCGCAGCCGGCCGATCGACTTGGGACGCTCGAAGTCGAGGTCGAATGAGGGCTCTCCCCCGTTCTGGGGCTCCCGGCGAACCACCTGCGGCCGCGGCAGATAGGGCTCGATCCGCTCGCTCGCCGCGATCGGACCGGCTCCCGGCCCGCCGCCGCCGTGCGGCTGCGAGAACGACTTGTGGAGGTTGACGTGGACGATGTCGAAGCCCATGTCGCCCGGGCGCGAGCGGCCCATGATCGCGTTCAGGTTCGCCCCGTCGTAGTAGAGGGTGCCGCCCGCCTCGTGGACGATCGAGGCGATCTCCTCGATGTTCTCGTCGAAGAGGCCCAGCGTGTTCGGGTTGGTGAGCATCAGGCACGCCGTGTCGTCATCGGCCTTCGCGCGCAGGTCGTCGAGGTCGATGCCGCCCTTCTCGTTCGAGGCGAGCTTCACGACCTCGTAGCCGGCCATCGTCACCGTCGCGGGGTTGGTGCCATGAGCGGTGTCCGGAGTGAGCACCTTGGTCCGGCTCTCGCCGCGATCGGCGTGGTAGGCGCGGGTCAGCAGCAGCCCCGCCAGCTCGCCGTGCGATCCGGCCGAGGGCTGGAGGCTGACGTGCGGCAGCCCGCAGATCTCCGATAGCGACTGCTGGAGCAGCCACATCAGCTCCAGGGCGCCCTGGGCCCGCTTGGGGTCCTGCGCCGGATGCAGCCGCGCGTGCCCCGGCAGAGCCGCCACCCGCTCGTTGAGGCGGGGGTTGTGCTTCATCGTGCACGAGCCCAGCGGGTAGAAGCCCGTGTCGAGGTCGAAGTTACGGCGTGAGATGCGGTTGTAGTGGCGAACGATCTCGGGCTCCGAGACCTCGGGCAGCTCGGCGGGCTTGGCGCGGAGGAGGTTCTTGGGGATGAGCTCGTCGATCGGGCGCTCGTCGACTTCCGCCTCGGGCAGGGTCGCGGCGCGCCGGCCCTCGACCGAGCGCTCGTAGATCGTCGTCGCCCGGTCGCGCTGCATCGCGGTCTCCGTCACGACGCCACCCCCTCGGCGACCTTGGAGCCGCGGAGATCGGCGACCGCCCGGCCCAGCACGTCCGCGAGGCGGTCGATGTCCTGCCTGCTGCGCCGCTCGGTGAGCGCGACCAGCAGGCCGTTCTCGTACTCGGGGTAGTCGCGGCCGAGCGGATAGCCGGCCCCGATGCCCTCGACGGCGCAGCGGTCCAGAACCTCGGAGACGGGGGCGTCCAGCGCGACCGCGAACTCCCTGACCACCGGGGCCTCGTGCAGCGGCTCGACGCCGTCGATGGCCGCCAGGCGCTCGCGCGCGTACGCGGTGCGCCGCACCAGCAGCTCGCCGAGCTCCGCGAAGCCGCGCTTGCCGAGCCAGGCGAGGTGGACCATCCCCCCGAGCGCGTTCAGCGCCTGCGCGGTGCAGATGTTGTGCGTCGCCTTCTCGCGGCGGATGTGCTGCTCGCGGGTCTGGAGCGTGAGCACGAAGCCGCGGCGGCCGTCGACGTCGGTGGTCTCGCCGGCGATGCGGCCCGGCATGCGCCGGATGTGCTCCTCGGTGGCGCAGAAGAAGCCGAACGACGGCCCGCCGTAGTCGAGCCGGTTGCCGAGCGGCTGCCCCTCGCCGACGGCGACGTCCGCCCCGCACTCGCCCGGTGGCCGGAGTATCGAGAGCGCGACCGGATCGCAGGCGACCACCAGCAGCGCACCGTGCTCCTTCGCCTTGGCGCCGAGCGCCTCGACGTCCTCGACCGCGCCCAGGAAGTTCGGCTGCTGCAGGAAGACGGCGGCGGTCTCGTCGTCGATCGCCTCGGCCAAAGCGGCCGCGTCGGTCACGCCGCCGTCGAGCGGCACCTCGACCAGCTCCGTCCCGTACCCCTCGCCGTAGGTGAGCAGCGACTCGCGGCTGTGCGGGATGGAGGCCCCGAGAGGCGACCAGCTTCTTCCGCCCCGTCGCGCCGATCGCCAGGTAGGCGGCGGAGGCGACCGCGGAGGGGCCCTCGTAGAGCGCCGCGTTCGATACGGGGAGGCCGGTCAGCTCCGACATCGCGGTCTGGAACTCGAACATCACCTGGAGCCCGCCCTGGGAGATCTCGGGCTGGTACGGCGTATAGGGCGTCAGGAACTCGGAGCGGCTGGTGATCGCGTCGACGATCGCCGGGACGTAGTGGTCGTACATCCCCGCGCCGAGGAAGCTCGTCTCGGCCTCCGCGTGCGCGTTGCGTGAGGCGAGGGCCGAGAGGCGGTCATAGACCTCGGTCTCGGGCTTGCCGTCGGGCAGCTCGAGAGGCCGACCGAGGCGAACGGCCTCCGGGATGTTCTCGAAGAGCTCGTCGATCGAGGACACGCCGACGGCCTCGAGCATCTCGCGACGGTCCTGATCGGTTGCGGACGTGTACCGGCTCACCGGCCACCATCGTAGTCAGCGCGCTGGACCGGCCCCCGGGCCGTGTTCGCGCCCGGGGGCCGGACAGCGCTTACCCCCTAGTGCTTCGGGTGCCGTGGCTCGCCGGTCACGGGGTCGAGAATCAGCCGTCCGGCACGCTTTCGGTGACCGAACGAGAACATGCCGTTCAGCGACCCGGCCCTGGCGTCAAACGACTGGTTGCCGAGCCGCCCGGTCCGCCAGTTGTCCTCGATGAAGCGCAGGATCGAGCTCTGGTCGGTGATCGAGTGGTCCACGTAGTTCTGCCGCGCGAACGGCGAGATCACCAGCAGCGGCAGCCGGGGGCCGTAGCCGCACCGGTCCTGGTAGGCGCCGGGCGACGTGGTGCCGCACAGACCGCTCCCGAAGAGAGCGTCGTTCGCCGGATCGCTCGACTGATTGACGATCGGGCTCATCTGGTGGTCGTACCACCCGTCCGAGTCGTCGTAGGCGATCACGACCGCCGTGCTCTTCCAGCTCGGCAGCTTCTGCAGGCGGTTGATCGTGTCCACCAGGAACTGCTGCTCGTCCAGCGGGTCCGAGTACCCGGCGTGACCGTCCTGATAGGCCGCGGCCTTCAGGAAGCTCACCGACGGCAGCCTCCCGGAGCCGGCCGCCTGCCAGAAGGCGGGCAGGTCGTACTGGTGACTCGCCTGATCCGTTTGGCCGATCGCAGACGGCGAGCTCGGCGGCAGGTGCTGCGGGTTGGCCGTTGAGGGGAAGTACTGGAACGGCTCGTGGTGCGGGATGTAGTCCTTGCTGGTGCCACCACCGACGTTCGCGTGGCTGGCTGCGCAGCTGTCGAAGCCGCCCTGGAACCAACCCCAGGTGATCCCCTTCTGATTGAGGAGATCGCCGATGTTGCGGTTGTTCGCGTCGGTCGACGTCGTGCTGTCGCGGGTGTCGCACGCATCGCCGGCCGGCTGCGGGTCCCCGATCACGCTTCCGTTCGAGGTCACCGCCGAGCTGGTCTGTGCGAAGCCGTGCGTCTGCCCGCTGACCAGGTTGAGAGCGCCGGGCGTCGAGGGCCCGAACATCGTGTCGTACGAGTTGTCGCTCATCGCGAAGTGCTGCGCGTAGTTCCACAGCCCGGTGACCGTGTTCCCGTCGTAGTAGTCCATGACGAGCCCCGGCTTGCCGATATCGGGTGGGTTGCACGACTCGACATCGGTGAACTGGACGAACTTGTCCATCAGCCCGCCGTCGAAGGCCTGCTGCTCCTGCTTGTAGCCGTGGCCCTGGTCGCAGGTGAGCGCCTCAGAGCGGGACAGCCTCTGCGGGTTGGCCGTGTTCGGGTTGTGGTTGAGCAGGTCGTCGGTGAGCCCGTTGACGCCCGGGGTCCCGTGGGCCGCCCTGAAGGCAGGCTCGCCGGCCGGGTTTACTGCGTTCGGGTAGGTCCCGAAGTAGTGATCGAAGGAGACGTTCTCCTGAAAGAGCACAACCAGGTGCTTGATCGGGGTCGCTGTGCCGTGCTCGGACCTACGGGCCGAGCGATGGTGCCCCGGTGAGGCCACGGCGACGCTCGCCACCGTCGCCGCCACCAGCAGCCCGAAGGCGATCGACATCGTTCTGCGATGCATTGAGCCCTCCTGAATCGGATTGATTGGAGTGGCCCCGAACCGGCGTTTTTTCCCGCCGCCCCGGCTTCTCCCGACCGGGGATGATTCTGCGATGCGGCCGCCGCCCGGGGGTTGCCCAGACGTGAACGGCTAGGAGGGTCCGTCCGTGGGCTCCTGGGCGCGGTAGGTGACCACCTCGACGCGCTCCAGCGTGACCATCCCCTCGGCAACCATCTCGTCGATCTTGGGCATGATCGCCTCGATCCGCTCAGCGGTGTCGGCGACCTCGATCACGATCGGCAGGTCCTCAGAGAGCCGCAGGATCCGGGCCGTATGCAGGTGCGAGGTGGCCCCGAAGCCCTCGATCCCCCGCAGCACCGTCGCACCGGCCATTCCCTCCTCCCGCAGCATCTCGACGATCGCCTGATAGAGCGGCTTGCGCCCGTGCTTGTCGGACTCGCCGATGAAGATGCGAAGCAGCTTGCCCTCTCCCTCGAGCTTCACAGCGTCCTCCCGAGGGCGAGTCCGAGCGCGGCAGCGAGTAGGCCGAGGGCGACCATCCCGATGGAGTTCACCAGAGCCAGGCCGATCGCACCGTCCTCGGCGAGCTTGACGGTCTCGTAGGCGTAGGTCGAGAAGGTCGTGAAGGAACCGAGGAAGCCGATGCCCAGCGCCACCCGCCAGTCCGGGTTGAGGATGAGCCGCTCGGTCGTCAGGGCAACGACCACACCGAGCGCGAAGGCGCCGAGCAGGTTGATGACGAAGGTGCCCCAGGGAAACTGGCCGTGAGTCAGGTCGCTGATCCAGCCGTCGAGGGCGTAGCGGCTGATGGCGCCCGCGGCTCCGAACACGCCGAGCAAGACGTATGTCACTGCTGGTGACCTCCTGCTGTCGCTGACATCGACGTAGAGGCCATCAGCGGCGGCTGGCCGCGGTTAGGAGCGAGCCTCATCGCTCGGCGCGGCAGGATAGCCGAGCCGCTCAGGAGCGGTCGTGCTTGCGCGCCTCGCGGAGGATGGAGACCGTGAGGAGGAGGGCGACGGCGGTCGGCATCACGACCCAGGCGGCGTTGGGGTCGCTCACGAGCGCGGTCAGAGCGAGCGCCGCCACCACGCCCAGGGCGGTGACCCAGTCGTCACCCGCGACGAACTCCCAGATTCCGCCCAGGAAGTCGCCGACGGCCTTCATGCCTGCGCCGCCTGGGCCACCACGCCCTTCCGGAAGGCCCGCATCAGGGCGAGGGAGAAGAGAAGCACGGCCGGCACGATCACCAGCAGGGCGGCGTCGCCACCGGGCCAGCTCGCCCCGGCACCCTCAGCTCCCCAGAAGGTGCCGAACGAGGTGAGCATCACCCCGACGCTGAACTTCATCCCGTTCTCGGGGGCACGCGCCAGCGGACGGTGAAGGGTCAGCCCCGCGAGCGCGACCACCACAACTGCGGCGATCGCGGCCGCGGCGGCGAGGCCGACCCGATGTTGGTTCGCTCCGAAGGTGAGTGCGATGAAGACAACCTCGAGGCCCTCGAGGAGGACCCCTTTGAACGAGATCGTGAAGGCGTAGCCGTCGAATCCGGCGTGCCGGGGACCGGCCGCTCTCGCCGCGGCGGTCTGCTCGTGGTAGATCTCGCCTTCGTCGTGCAACGCCTTGAGCCCGGCCCCGCGAAGGATTGCCTTCCGCAGCCACTGGAGCCCGAAGACCAGGAGGAGGCCCCCGACGACGAGGCGAAGCGTGTCGAACGGCAGCGACGTGATGCCCGGTCCGAGGATCGCGGTGGCAGCCGCGAGCACGAGCGTGGCGGCCAGGCAGCCGCTCAGCGCCGAGCGCCAGCTCCGGGTTGTCCCAACCGCCAGCACGATGGTGAGCGCCTCCACGGCCTCAACCGCGCAAGCGGTGAAGACCGAGAGTGCGAGCGCCAGCTCCTGGCCGCTCACTGGGTCGGCCTCATGGGTCGAAGGCTAGTCCGAGTCCTCGAGCAGCTTCTTGTACGCGGCCGCGTCCATCAGGGCGTCGGCCTCCGAGGAGTCCGAGAGCTTCACCTTCACCATCCAACCCTCGCCGTATGGGTCCTGGTTGATCTTCTCGGGGTTCTCCGCCAGCGCCGAGTTCACCTCGGTCACCTCGCCCGAAAGCGGCGCGTAGACGTCGGAGACCGCCTTCACCGATTCGACCTCGGCGTAGGCCTCGTCCTTCTTCACTTCCTTGCCGACCTCCGGCGGCTCGTAGAAGACCACCTCGCCGAGGGCATCCTGCGCGTACCAGGTGACCCCGAACGTCGCGGTGTCGCCCTCGACGCGCGCCCAGTCGTGCTCGGGGTGGTAGCGAAGGTCGTCGGGATAGCTCTCGTCAGGCATCGTTAATCGGGTTGCTCCTCGGCTTTGCCTGCGGGGCACCCTCGCATAAACCTATCCGTCCTTGGAGTAGAGAGGCCGCTCGCGGATCTCGGCCGCCCGCCGCTTGCCGCGGACGTCGATCTCGACGGTGTTCCCCGGCTCAGCCAGGTCACTCCGGATGTAGCCCATGCCGATGCCGACCTCGAGGCAGGGCGAGAGCGTGCCGCTGGTCACCACGCCGACCTCGTCGTCCCCCGAGACGATCGGGTTGCCCTGCCTCGGGATGCCGGCGCCGGTGATCGCGAACGGCTCGAGGACCTCCTTCGGCCCCTCCTCGCGAACCCGCCGGCATGCCTCCGAGCCGGTGAAGCCGGTGTCCTCCTTGACGCACCAGCCGAGCCCCGCCTCGATCGGCGTGCGCTCCTCGGTCAGGTCGTTGCCGTAGAGGCAGTAGTTGACCTCGAGGCGCAGGGTGTCCCGCGCACCCAGGCCGGCGGGCGAGGCGCCGCCCTCGATCAGCGTGTCCCAGACCGCCTTCGCATCCCCGGGCGCGATCAACAGCTCCACCCCGTCCTCGCCGGTGTATCCGGTGCCGCAGACCAGCGCCGGGGCCCCGGCGACCGGCAGCTCGGCGGTCTTGAAGCGCGGGGGGAGCTCGCCGTCGGTGACCCGCTCGACGATCTGGCGTGCCTGCGGCCCCTGCACGGCCAGCATCGCGTAGGAGTCGATCCGGTCGTGGACCTCGGCCTCGAACTCGACCGCGTGCGCCTCGAACCATTCGAGGTCGCGCACGTGGTTCGCGGCGTTGGTCACCGTCAGGTAGCGGTCCTCGCCCAGCCGGTAGGTGAAGAGGTCGTCGAGCACGCCTCCGTCCTCGCGGCAGAGACAGGAGTACTGCGCGCCGCCGAGCTGGATCTTCGAGACGTCGTTGGAGAGCAGTCGCTGCAGCAGCTCCACCGCCTGCGGGCCCTCCGTCTCGATCTCCCCCATGTGGGAGACGTCGAAGACGCCACATGATTCGCGCACTCGCAGGTGCTCCTCGCGGATCCCGTCGTATTGCACGGGCATCTCCCAGCCCGCGAACGGCACCAGCTTCGCTCCGGCCTCGACGTGGGCCTCATACAGAGGCGTCCTCTTCAGCGTGCCCGCTTCCACGATCGCCACGATACTGCCGCTCATGAGCATCCCCGAAGAGGATCTGATCGAGCGGCTCCGCCGTAGCTACGAGTTGTTCAGCGCCGAGGACTTCGACGCGGCCATCCGGTTCGCGCACCCGGACATCGTGTTCGCCAGGGCTGGTGGCCAGTCGGAGGTGAGGGGCGCGGACGCGCTGCGGGCATGGATGGAGCCGGACGCCTTCGAATCTCAGGTGATCAAACCCGAAGAGTTCGAGGCAGACGGGAACAAAGTCCTCGTTCGCCAACACGCGACGGCCCGTGGGGCCGGGAGCGGAATCGAAATGGAGATCGACTCCTGGACGCTGTGGACGTTCGACGAGGACGGAATGGCTATCCGGGCGGAGTTCTACCTCCCCCACCAGGGGGACGAAGCGCGTCGCGCTCTGCACGCTCCTTGATGCCCAGCAGCATCCTGCGCTCCATCAGAAAGTGCGGCAGCTCGATGAAGCTGACGTAGTAGGCCGTGTACAGCGCGCTGTCATGGGGCTCGCCGCGGCAGACGACTCTGCTGCGGCGCTCGCCGAGCGGCTCGACGGCAAACGAGCCCCAGCCCTCCAGAGCGATCTCGCGGCCGGGCTCGAAGCGGCTCACGGGCAGCCCGTTCAGGGGGTGCAGCATCACCTTTTCCCCGATCTCCCGGTGCTGCCATTCGGCATGAATGCGATCTGCGTTCCGCATCCGGCACCCGGCGAGGTTCTCGAGCCACTCATAGCTGTAGAACCCGCCACGGTCCTGGCCGAGCTGGGCGAGCCACGGCCAGACCCGATCGGCGGGAGCTTCGATCTCGATCGCGTGGACGGGCTCGGTGGTGGCGGCTTCCTCGTCCGACCCCCAGCTCCCCATCCAGCGACGCACCGGGCCCGCGTACGCGAACAGGGCGACCGTCCCCAGCCCAGCGGGCAGCGATGGCATCCGTCCTCGCGCCAGCGACCGGAGCGTCGAGCGGATGACCGCGGCGCCTGCGAGCAAGAGCACCAGCGGCCCGCCGACCATCACGCCGATTGCCCGGATTCCCTCGACCGCCTTTCGCGGCCCACTCATCCGGCGGACGCTACTTCAGGAAGTCCGGGACGTCGATCTCGGACTCGGAGATCCGGAGGTCCGAGAGCGTCTCGCGGCTGCGGCCCACGCCGGCGGCGGGACGCCGCTCTGCCGCCCGCGCCGTGAACTCCGGCGCCCTGGCGATCATCTCGAAGCCCTCGAAGCCGGTGGCGATCACGGTGACTCGGACCTCCTCGTGCATCGAGGAGTCGACGACGGCTCCGAAGACGATGTTGGCGTTCGAATCGGCGGCCTGGATGCACATCCGCGCGGCCTCGTTGACCTCGAAGAGGCCGAGGTCCTCGCCGCCGGTTACGTTCAGCAGCATGCCCTTGGCGCCGTCGATCTGCTCCTCGATCAGCGGTGAGGTGATGGCCGCCTTGGCGGCCTCGACGGCGCGGTTCTCGCCGGTCCCGGTGCCGACGCCCATCAGAGCCGAGCCGGCCTGGTGCATGACCAGGCGGACGTCGGCGAAGTCGAGGTTGATCAGGCCCGGGATGGTGATCAGGTCGGTGATGCCCTGGACGCCCTGGCGGAGGATGTCGTCGGCCTCGCGGAAGGCCTCGAGGATCGTGGTCCGCCGCTCGACGATCTGAAGGAGCTTCTCGTTGGGGACCGTGATCAGGGTGTCGACCTCCCTGCGGAGCCGGTCGATTCCCTCCTCGGCCTGGGCCATCCGCTTCTTGCCCTCGAACTCGAACGGCTTGGTGACCGCGCCGACGGTGAGGGCGCCGATCTCCTGCTTGGCGATCTCGGCGATCACGGGGGCGGCTCCGGTACCGGTACCGCCACCCTCGCCGCAGGTGATGAAGATCATGTCCGCGCCCTTCAGCGCGTCCTTGATCTCGTCACGAGACTCGGCAGCCGCGCCGGCGCCGACCTCGGGGTTCGCGCCCGCGCCGAGGCCCTTGGTCAGGTTGTGGCCGATGCCGATCTTGACGTCGGCGTCGCAGGCCTGGAGGGCCTGGGCGTCGGTGTTGACGGCGACGAACTCGACGCCGCGCAGCCCCGCATCCACCATGCGGCTGACGGCGTTGGAGCCACCGCCACCGACGCCAACGACCTTGATTACGGCCAGGTATGAGGTTTCCATTTGGTTGGTCCTGCTCCGAGCCCGCCGCTTATCCGGCTGTGGGCGTTATCGAAAGTAGGGCAAAGACTACGCACTGTCAACGCCCGCGCAGGCTTGAAGTCTCAAGTCTCCCTTGAGACTTTTGGCACAGTGACTCTAGTGTCGAGGTCGAGGTCCAGGGTTGGTTGAGACCCCAGGAAATCCCTGCAAATCGAGCAGTTTTTGTGGCGACGGCCGGGCCCGGATCGAGCGGCCCTCCGACCACGATGCGGGCCGAAATTCGGTGTGCACGTACCGTTGCAGGGAGCCCGGCGACCTTATCGCGAGGGCCTCAGCCGCCCGAGACGGGGCGGTCGGGGACGCTGACGTCCAGGTAGGAGGGGGAGCCTCGCTCGCCGCTCGAGAGGACCGCGACCGCCGCCTTCCACTTGTCCTGGGCGCGCGAGCCGTCCCCGAAGCGGACCTCCGGGCCGTTCCTCAGGTCGAGCACGACTCCACCCCGACTATCGTCCCAGCTCGAGGCGGTCACCCGGTTGCGGAGCGGCTCCGGAGTGGCCCCGAGGATCGCCGCCTGTGCCGCCGCGTCCTCATCGAGGCGGACTCCCTGGGGGGCTGCCCCCTCGATCCGGGGCAGCTGCTTTTCGTCGAAGCTCGCCCCGGTGAGCAGGTAGCCATCGGCGGATACAGCGGTGCTGTGTCCCCCGGCCCGCACGTACGCCACGGGGAGCCGCTCGGTGATCGTCACCTCCAGGCCATGCGGGAAGCTCGTCGTGGCCTTCACCGATGCCACGGTTGGGAAATGGGCGACCGCGTCCCGGAGCTCGCCGTCCTTGATGTGCAGGGTCGTCATGTCGCCGGCGACCCCATCGACCGCCGAACGGATCGCCCGCTCGTTGGTGGTGGCCCCCTTGATGGTGACGTCATGGATCGCGAACCAGGACATGTTCCGGAACCAGAGCATGTAGCCGGCGTAAAGCACGACGACCACGATGGCGGCGGCGATCAGCCGGCGCCGAAGGACCGCGCCGCGCGCGGTGGGCCGCGGGCGGCCCCGGGCGCGCCCGGTGGGGCGCGCTTGGCCTACCGCTCGAGTTGCCATTGCTCCGGCCAGCTCACTTCGCCAAGGACCTGGACCTCCGGCTCGAGGGTCACCCCGAAGCGCTCATGAACCCTCCGCCTCGCCTCCCCCATCACCTCGAGGATGTCCGCTGTGGTCGCGCCGCCGGTGTTCTCGACGAAGTTGGCGTGCTTGGGTGACAGCCGCGCTCCGCCGATCTGCAGCCCGCCGCAGCCCGCCGCATCGAGCAGCTGCCCGGCCGAGCGGTTCTCCGCCCGCGGGTCGTCGGGGTTGACGAAGGTCGAGCCGAAGGTCTTGATCCCCGAGGGCTGCGCCTCCTTTCGCCTGCGCCGCATGTCCGCCATGGTGGCCTTCACGTCGGCCGGATTCGCCTCGGAGAGGGCGAAGGTCGCAACCGCCACGACCTCTCGCTCGCCGAGGTTCGACCCGCGGTAGCGGAAGCCGAGGTCCTCCGGGCGGCGCTGCTCGGATCCCGCCGGGGTGCACACCGTGACCAGCTCCAAGACGCGTCCCAGCTCCCCGCCGTAGGCGTTGGCGTTCATCCGCACCGCGCCACCAACCGTGCCGGGGATGTTCACCCCGAACTCGAGTCCCTCCAGGCCCCAGCCGGCCGCCTTTGCCGCCGCCGACGGCAGCCTCGCTCCTCCCCCGCAGACGATCCGCATCGCGTCGCGCTCGACCCGGGTCAGCTCTCCCGTGAGCTTGATGACCACGCCGCGGAAGCCGTCGTCGGAGACGAGCAGGTTCGATCCTGAGCCGACCACCCCCACCGCCAATCCCTCTCCCTCTGCCCAGGCGAGCAGGTCGACCACCTCCCGCTCGGACCCGGGGCGAGCGAAGTAGTCCGCGGACCCTCCGGCCCGCACCGTGGTCAGCCGCGCGAGCGAATAGCCCCGCTTGACGCCAGCCGGGGCGCTCACGGAACAGCCGCCCCGTCCACCAGCGCCTCGGCGAGCTTGTAGATGTCCCCGGCACCGATCGTGATCAGCACGTCCCCGTCTCCCAGGCGCGGCCCGAGGGCCTGAGCGGCCAGCTCGGCGTCGGGGAGCCACCAGACGGGTCGCCCGCGGCCGTGGTCCGCAGCGGCGCTCGCGACCATCAGGCCACTCACCCCGGCGAGGGGCCCGACGGGCTCTTCGCGGGCCGGGTACACGTCGAGAACCGCGACCTCGTCGGCGGCGGCCAGAGCCGCACCGAGCTCGGTGGCCAGGGCCTTCGTGCGCGAGTAGAGGTGGGGCTGAAAGGCGGCGATCAGGCGCCCGGGCTCGAGCTCGCGGGCGGCCTGGAGCGTCGCCGCCACCTCGGTCGGGTGATGCGCGTAGTCGTCGTAGATGCGGGCGCCGTGGCTCTCGCCCTTGAGCTCGAGGCGGCGAGCGACGCCGGGGAAGTCGCCGAGAGCCGCGGCGCACCCTTCCACGTCCGCTCCCACCAGCGACAGGCCGCCCAGCGCCGCGAGGGCGTTGGCGACGTTGTGGCGTCCGGGGACCTGCAGAGACACTTCGGTGTCGATCCCGGCGCCGCCGGCGCTGAAGCGACTACCGCCACCCGGCTCGGTCTCGATGCCCGTCGCAAGCAGATCCGCCGCGACGGGGCGCTCCCCGGCCACCGGCTCGAGAGCGAAGCGGACGACGCGCTGTGCCCCCTGCCCCGGCAGCCGGACGTCCGCGCCCGTCACCAGAGCGGATGCGGGCGAGGAGAACGCTGCGAAGGCCTCTGAGAGCTCCGCGAGCGAGCTCCAGCGGGAGTGGTGGTCGAGCTCGAGGTTGGTGATCACCGCGGTCTCGGGCTGCAGCTTGAGGAAGCTGGCGTCGCTCTCGTCCGCCTCGGCGACGACCCACTCCCCCTCGCCCCAGCCGGCGTTCGTCGCCTCGCCATCCGGCCCGGCGCCCGCCAGCTCGCCACCGAGGAAGAAGGAGGGGTCGGCCCCGGTCGCGCGCAGCGCCCAGATGCACATCGCCGCGGTCGTGGTCTTGCCGTGCGTCCCCGCGATCGCCAGCAGGCGCCGCTGTGAGCAGAGCTCGGCGAGCAGCTCCCCGCGGTGGATCACGCGCTGGTCGCGCTCCCGTGCGCGGACCAGCTCGGGGTTGTCCTCCGGGACGGCGGTTGAGATGACCACCTCCGCGTCCGCGGGCACCTGATCGCCGTCATGGCCCAAGGCGGGCTCGATGCCCGCGGCCCGCAGGCGCTCCATATATGAGGACTCCGCCCTGTCCGAGCCGCTCACCTCCGCGCCGAGCCGTCGGCAGACGAGCGCGAGGCCGCTCATGCCCGCCCCCCCGATCGCGATGAAGTGGAGCCTCCGGCCCTTCATCGGCTCAGGCACCAACGGCCCCCAGGACCTCGCTCGCGATCCGCTCCGCGGCGTTCGGCTTCGCCAGCCGCCGAGCGGCGATGCCCATCTCCCTGAGCCGATCCTCGCTTGCCAGCAGCGCCGCGATCTCATCGCTGAGCCGCACCGCGGTCAACTCGCTGTCGGGGATCACGACCGCGGCGCCGCCTTCGGCCATCCAGCGGGCATTGGTCGTCTGGTGATCGGCTGTGGCATGGGGATAGGGGATCAGAATCGCGGGCCGGCCCGCGGCCGCGATCTCCATCACCGACCCGCCGGCCCGAGCGACCACGAGGTCGGCGGCGGCGAGGACATCTCCCAGGTCGGGCTCGTACTGGATCAGGGTGTATCGCTCCGGCCGACCCTCCTCGTCCCAGCGCCGCCGCAGCTCCGGGTAGTCGCGGCGGCCGGCGACGTGGACGATCCAGGGCTGACCCACGTGGTCGTGAACCCCGCGCTCGAGCCGCGTGAACGCATCGAACGCCGCGACGTTGATCGACAGGGCCCCCAGGCTGCCGCCGACCACCGTCACGCAGTCCGCGGGCCCCGGAATCCCGAAACGGCGGCGGGCGACGGTCGGATCGGCCTCCAGGACCGCCCGGGGCACCGGCCTTCCCGTCACCACGTAGGGGCCTCCATCGCGACCGCGGATCGGAAAGGACAGGCAGATGCGCCGGGCGCGGCGGGCCAGCAGGCGGTTGGCGAGCCCCAGATGGCTGTCCGCCTCGGTGAGCACCAACGGCAGGCCCATCCGGACC
Source organism: uncultured Solirubrobacterales bacterium (assembly GCA_963795665.1). Lineage (GTDB taxonomy): Bacteria > Actinomycetota > Thermoleophilia > Solirubrobacterales > 70-9 > DASUPK01. The sequence goes on from CAWCIP010000017.1 coordinate 50,352, forward strand.
GCGGCCAGGCCGACCGGGCCGGCCACATAGCCGCCGCCACCGAGCACCACCTCCGCCCGGCGCCGCTGGAGCACGCGGCGGGCGGCGCCCACCGCCCGGCCGGCGCGCCAGGCCGCCCTCGCGGCCTTCAGCGGATTGCGGCGATCCAGCCCGCTGACCCGCAGGTAATCGATCTCGTAGCCGGCGGCGGGAACGAGGTCCGCCTCGGCGCGCTCGCGGGTGCCGAGGAAGCTGACCTCGGCGCCCTCAGCGCGAAGCGCGTCGGCGACGGCGATCGCCGGCACCACGTGCCCCGCCGTGCCGCCGGCCGCTATGACGACTCGTGCCACTGGCTGCGCGCTTTCTTCTCGTGTTGGTTCCGCCCTCGACGACGCGGAGTCTCGCAGGGCTCGCGGCCTTGGCGCGGCCTCCGCGCCTGGAGCCACGTGCCGAAGCCTGCGCCGGCCGACGGGCGACGTTCAGGATCAGTCCGGTGGCGGCGAGCGTGAGTATCAGGCTGGTGCCGCCGTATGAGACGAATGGCAGGGGTACCCCTGTGAGCGGTGCTAAGCCGAGGACCGCGAACAGGTTGAGGGCCGCCTGGGCCATGATCAGCGATGTGAGCCCCGCCGCGAGCAGCTTGCTGAAGCGGTCGCGCGCCCGGTGGGCCGCGCGCAGGCCCGCGTAGCCGAACATCCCGAACAGCCCGACCAGGACGAACATCCCGGCCAGTCCGAGCTCCTCGCCGATCACCGCCGCGATCATGTCGGTGTGCGCCTCGGGCAGATACGAGGCCTTCTGCACGCTCTCGCCGAGCCCGACGCCGAAGATGCCGCCGGAGCCGACCGCGATCGTGGCCTGCTTCGCCTGGAAGCCCGAGCCGCTCGTGTCGGTGCCCGGATGGAGGAATCCCGTCAGGCGGGACTCCTGGTAGGGGTGGGTGGCGATCATTCCGATGCCCACTACCGCGATCACCGCGCCGACCGGCGCGAGCGTCCGGGGGCGCACGCCCGCCAGGAAGAGCACGCAGCAGACGGCGAAGGAGGCGACGATCGCGGTGCCCAGGTCGGGCTCCTTGGCGATCAGCAGCACCGAGAGCCCCACGACCAGCAGGTAGGGGCCGAGCCCGCTCAGGGTCCGGGTGCGTCGAGGCTCGGCAGAGAGCAGGTAGGCGCCGTAGAGGACCAGGGCGATCTTGGCCAGCTCGGACGGCTGGAACTGGACGAGGCCTCCCCCCACCCAGCGCTGCGAGCCGTTGACCGTGGTCCCGATGCCGGGCAGGAGAACGGCGAAGAGCAGGACGAGTGACGAGAGCAGGATCAGCGGGGTGAGGACACGGGCCGCGGCGACGCCGCGCACGGAGGCGATTCGCATCACCATCAGCCCGATCGCGCCGAAGATCAGGGTTCGCTCGAGGTAGTAGAAGCCGTTGCCGCCGGTGTTGAGCAGCGAGCGCGCCGAGCTCGCGCTGAAGACCATCACCGCCCCGAAGGCGAGCAGGCAGAGGGTCGCCGTGAGCAGCAGCGAGTACTCGATGGGCGGAGCCGCGGGCTTCTTCGTGCGCGCCGCGCTCATGCCAGTGCCTCCACGAGCTGGCGAAAGCGATCCCCGCGATCCTCGAAGTCCTTGAACGCATCGAAGCTCGCGCAGGCCGGCGAGAGCAGGACGACCTCACCGGGTTTGGCGTCGCCCGCCGCGGCCTCAACCGCTCGCTCGAGCGACCCCACCTCGGAGATCGCCACCCCCGCCTCCGCCGCCGGGGAGAGCTCGGCGGCCATGCGCTCGGCGCCCTCCCCGATCAGATAGCAGGCGACGCAACGCTCCCGGACCGGGGCGGTGAGCGGCTCGAAGCTCTCCTGCTTGGGGCGGCCGCCGGCGATCAGCCGTACGCCGCCATCGAAGGCCTTGATCCCCGCCAGCGCCGAGGCGACGTTGGTCGCCTTGGAGTCGTTCACGTAAAGAACTCCATTCAGCTCCCTCACCCGCTCGAGCCGGTGACGCACCCCTTGGAAGGTCCGCAGGCCCTCTGCGACGGCTTCACGGGGCAGGCCGGACGCGAGCGCCGCCGCGGCGGCGGCCATCGCGTTCTCGACATTGTGCGCCCCGAGCAGCTGCAGCTCGTCCGCGCGCAGCAGCGGCTCGTCGGCCGCGAAGATGACGCCGTCGCGCATGCTGAGCTCGCAGTCGGGGTCGGCGGACTCTCCCTCGACGGGACAGAAGCGAATGCGCCTGGCGCAACCCCCGAGGTCCCGATCGCGCAGCTCGGGGGTGTCGCCGTTGTAGACAGCGGCGTCGTCGTTGCCCTGGTTGGCGAAAATGCGCAGCTTCGCCGCCAGGTAGTCCTCCAGCGTGCCGTGGCGGTCGAGGTGGTCGGGGGCGAGGTTGATGAAAACAGCGCACTCAGGCGAGAAGTAGTTCGTGTCCTCGAGCTGGAAGCTGGAGGACTCGCAGACCACGGTTGCGTCGGGATCGAGGGCGCCGACCAGCGAGGCCAACGGAGTGCCGACGTTGCCGGCAACGGCGACCGGCCGGCCGGCGGTCCGGTGGAGGTGGCCGATCAGCTCGGTGGTGGTGGTCTTTCCGTTGGTGCCGGTGACGGCGCAGAAGGCGTTCGGGATCAGCCGCCAGGCGAGCTCGAGCTCGCCAGTGACCTCGGTCCCGCTCTCCCGGGCGGCCAGCACGACCGGGGCGTCCTGGGGCACGCCGGGGCTCTTGACCAGCGTTCGGGCACGATCGAGTTGCCGTGTTCCTTCCACGCCCAAACTGACTTCGACGCCTGAGGCCTCCAGCCCTGCCGCCTCCTCAGGCGTGCCGGAATCGACCCCGATCACAGTCTCCCCGCGCTCGGCGAGCGCGCTCGCGATCGCCGCCCCGGAGCGCGCGAGGCCGACCACCAGGAAGGGGCCTTCGGGCAGCGGAGGACGCGGCTTCTCGCCTGGGTTCACATAACCATCTTCGCCCTCGGCCGCTCACTCCCTGCGTGCCTGAGGCGTGCCTGAGCAGGCGCCTGAGGCGTGCCTACGTCCCGATCGACTGCTGGTAGAGCGTGAAGCCGATCCCCGAGCAGACCGCGGCGATGATCCAGAAGCGGAGCATGATCTTGGTCTCCGACCAGGCCATCAGCTCGAAGTGGTGATGGACCGGGGCCATCAGCAGGACGCGGCGGCGGAGCATCTTGAAGGTGGCGACCTGGAGCGCGACCGAAAGAGCCTCGATCACGAAGATGCCGCCGGTGATGATCAGCAGGATCTCGGTCTGAGTCATCACGGCCAGGGCGCCGATGGCGCCCCCCAAGCCGAGGGATCCCGTGTCCCCCATGAAGATCGACGCCGGGAACGCGTTGAACCAGAGGAAGCCGATGCAGCCGCCGACCAGGCAGGCGGAGAGCAGCGAAAGGCTGTGCTCGCCCGTGGTGATGAAGGTGATCGCCGTGTAGGCCAGCAGCACGATCGCGCAGCAGCCGGCGGCCAGGCCGTCGAGGCCGTCGGTGAGATTGACAGCGTTGCTCGAGCCCGCGATCACCAGGAAGATCACCAGCGGATAGAGGCCGTCCGGGATGTCGAGGGAGGCGTGCGAGATGCGCAGCTCGAGACTCGAGTCCAGCCCGACCGAGTGCCGGGCGACGTACCAGAGCCCGATCGCGAGGCCGAGCTGCAACAGCAGCTTGTAGCGAGCGGACAGGCCCAGTGAGCGGCGCCGCGTGATCTTCAGGTAGTCGTCGACGAAGCCGATCGCGGCGCAGCCGACAGCGACGCCGAAGACGGCCAGGCTCTGCGTATCGCGGTCGGAGAGCACCAGATAAGGAACCGCAACGGCGGTGAAGATCAGCAGGCCGCCCATCGTCGGCGTGCCGGCCTTCTCGTGGTGCTCCTGAGGCCCCTCCTCGCGGATCTGCTGGCCGAACTCCCGCAGGCGCAGGTACTCGATGAACTTCGGGCCCAGGAAGATGCAGAGCAACATCGTGGCCATGCCGGCGATGAGGATCTCTCCCAGCATCTAGCGCCTCGCCAGCTTCTCGGCGACCCGCTCCAGCCCGACCGCCCTCGAGCCCTTGACCAGGACCGCGTCCCCAGGCCCGAGCGCCGCGGCGAGCGCGTCCGCCGCCGCCTCGGCGTCGGCAACCTGCTCATCTGGCCCGTACTCCGACGCCAGCTCCCCCACTCCGATGATCAGCTCGACGCCCCGCTCGCGCGCGTGCTCTCCGATCTCGCGGTGGTACGCGGCCGCACCAGGACCCAGCTCGCGCATCTCGCCGAGCACGGCGAGCCGCCGGCCCCCCGCCTTGAGCGTGGCGAGGTGGTCCAGCGCCGCCCGCATCGAGATCGGGTTGGCGTTGTAGGAGTCGTTGACCAGGATGGCGTTCTCCGGGAGCTCCACCAGCTCCCCACGAAGGCGCGAGAAGACTATCCCGGGCGCCCGATCGGCCATTTCGGCGGGCGGAAAGCCCAGCGCCACGCCCGCGGCGATGGCCGCCAGGGCGTTGTCGAGGTTGTGGGCCTCGACGAAGGGCAGCTTGAAGGCCTGCTCGCCGGCGGGGGTGCGCACCAGGGCGTCGGTCTCGCCCTCCTCGGCCAGGACCCAGGTCGCCTCGACGTCGCCCCCGGCCCCGAACCGGAGCACCTTCGGCGCCCGATCCAGATGCGGCTCGAGCGGGCCGGCCTCTGCCGGCACCACCGCGGTCCCCGCCGAACGGAGGCCGTCGATGATCTCCGCCTTGGCGGCGGCGATCGCCTCGACGGAGCCGAGGAGCTCGACGTGCACCGGGCCGACGTTGGTGATCACGGCCACGTCGGGCGCAGCGATCGCGCAGAGCTCAGCGATCTGGCCCACGCCCCGCATGGCCATCTCCAGCACGAGGACCTCGGTGCCCGGGGGCGCGGCGAGCACGGCAAGTGGCAGGCCGATCTCGGTGTTGAAGTTCTCCGGGCTGGCCTGGACCTCAGCGGGGAGGATCGCGCGGCAGACGTCCTTTACCGACGTCTTGCCCGTCGATCCGGTGATCCCGACCACGCGGGCGCCAAGCTCCTCTCGCCAGGCCCGGGCCAGCGACTGGAGCGCCGCCAGGGGATCGCTCGCACCGAGGATCCAGCTCTCCCCCTCGGCCGCACCGACCCGGCGCTGCGCGGCCAGCTCCCGCCCCCACTGCGCCCCCACCAGGATCCCCCAGGCTCCCGCCTCGAGGGCGGCGGCGCCGAACTCGCCGCCGTCGGCGCGCTCTCCCGGCAGGCCCACGAACAGGTCGCCCTCCCGGACCTCCCTGGAGTCGATCACGACTCGCTGCGGCCCATCAGCGCCGCCGCTCGCGAGAACCTCCGCCCCGGCCGCCGAGGCGAGACGGTCACCTTCGAAGGCGATCAACTTGCGGAGCCCGTCTTGAGCTTGCGGATTTCATCCCGCGCCACGTCGCGGTCATCGAACGGGATCTTCCGCCCGTCCTCGAACTCCTGGCCCTGCTCGTGCCCCTTGCCGGCGATCACGACGGAATCGCCCTTCCCGGCGCGGCCGAGCGCGAGCGCGATCGCCGCGCGGCGGTCGGCCTCCACGAGCACCTCGGCGTGCGGTTCGGCGGGGATACCGCTCCGGATCTGGTCGATGATCGCGTCCGGGTCCTCGGAGCGCGGGTTGTCCGAGGTGACCACGGCGACGTCGGAGAGCTCCGCCCCGGCCCTGCCCATCAACGGCCGCTTCTCGGTGTCGCGGTCGCCGCCGCAACCGAAGACCGAGATCAGCCGGCTGCCGGTCAGGCGCCGCGCCGCGGCCAGCACGTTCTCCAGCGAGTCAGGCGTGTGGGCGTAGTCCACGATCACCCCGAACGGCTGGCCCTCGTCGATCGACTCGAACCGGCCCGGGACCTGCTCTGCCGTTGCAAGGGCCCGCGCGGAGTCCTGAAGGTCCAACCCCAGGGCATGCGCGACCGCCAGGGCCGCGAGCGCATTGGAGACATTGAAATCGCCCGGGAGGGGGGTCTGGACGTCGAGCTCGCCCTCCGGAGAGATGCAGAGAAAGCGGGAGCCGCTCGGATCGAAGGTGACGCCGCGCGCGCTCAGATCGGCCGCGCCGCCCGCCGCGGAGTACGTGATGCAGTCGCCGCCGTCCCCGGTGGCGAGCTCCTCGGCGAGGCGCTGCCCGTAGGGGTCGTCGAGGTTGACCACGGAGATGCCGCCCTCCAGCTCGATCATGGGGACGCCTCCCTCGCCCGAGAAGAGCAGCCGCTTGGCCGCGAAGTAATCCTCCATGTCGGCGTGGAAGTCGAGGTGGTCCTGGCTCAGGTTGGTGAACACCTTGACAGCGAAGTCGATCGAGTCGGCGCGGTGCAGGACGAGCGCGTGCGAGGAGACCTCCATCGCACAGGCGCTGTCGCCCGCCTGGAGCATCCGGTTGAACGTCCGCTGCAGGTCGATCGCCTCAGGGGTGGTCCGCTCGACCTCCTCGATCTCGCCGCCGACGACCTGCCGGACGGTCCCCAGCAGGCCGCAGCGCCGTCCAGCGGCCTCGAGCAGGTGCCGGACCAGGAACGCCGTGGTGGTCTTGCCGTTGGTGCCGGTGATCCCGACCACCGCCAGCTCCGAGGTGGGGTCGCCGTTGAAGGTCGCTGCGATCGGCGCCATCGCCGCCCTCGCGTCCTCGACCTGCGCTTGCGGGACGTCCAGGTCGAGCGGACGCTCGACGACGAGCCCGGCGGCGCCCGCCTCGACGGCCCGGGAGGCGAAATCGTGCCCGTCGGTCTTCTCCCCTGCGAAGCAGAAGAAGAGAGTCCCATCGCTCACCCGGCGGCTGTCGTAGGCGAGGTCGCGGATCTGCACGGAGGAGTCGCCACGCACCTGCGCAGCGACGCCCGACGCTCTCAGCAGCTCGCCCAGCTCCATCCCGACGCGATTCTAGGAGTAGGGATCGAGGCCTAGCGCGGCGAGATGCCCAGGTAGGGCAGCGCGAACTCGGCGATCTGCCCGAAGACCGGCGCGGCCACCAGCCCGCCGACGTGCACATACTGCGGCTCGTCGACGACCACCGCGACCAGCAGCTTCGGATGCTGGGCCGGCGCGAAGCCGACGAACGAGGCGACGTAGCGGCTGTCGGAGTAGGTGCCGTTCTCGACCTTCTGCGCGGTACCCGTCTTGCCCGCCAGCGTGTAGCCGGGGACGCTGACCTCGGACGCTGTGCCTCCCGGCGCCAGCACCCCCTCCAGCATCTGGCGCAGCTCGGCCGCTGTCCTCGAGGTGATCACCCGATGCGGGTCGGTGTTCTGGTCCGAAGGCTGGCCACCGATGTTCTCGACCAGGGTCGGGCGGCGCAGGATCCCACCGTCGGCAATCGCCGAATAGGCGGTCGCCATCTGCATCGGGGTGACGGAGAGGCCCTGCCCGATCGGCAGGTTGCCCATCGTGGAACCCGAGTAGTTGTCCCGGGCCGGGACGATCCCGCGCTCCTCACCCGGATAGCCCACATCGGTCGGCCGCCCGAAGCCGAAGCGGTTGATCCACTGGGAGAAGCGGTCCGCGCCCTCCTTCAGGCCGATCGTGACGGCGCCGACGTTGGAGGACTGGGCGAGGATCTGGGCGGTGGTCAGCGTCACCGGCGGGCGCGCCTCGGCCTCGCCGATCGTCCGGTCATAGACGTGGATCTCCGACGGCAGGTAGAAGCTCGAGCTTGGCGTGACCACGTGGTCCTGGAGCGCCGAGGCGACGGTGAAGGCCTTGAAGGTCGAGCCCGGCTCGTAGGTGAAGCCGGTGGCACGGTTCTCGAGCTCCTCCGATGTCGCGTTGGAGAGGTCCGCCGGATCGAAGCCGGGGGTGTTCGCCATCGCCAGCACCTCGCCGGTATTCGGGTTCATGACGATCGCGGTCCCGCCCTTCGCACCGTAGTGATCCACGGCCGCGTTGAGCGCCTCCTCGGTCTTGCCCTGGATCGCGGCGTCGAGGGTGGTCTGGACGTCCTCGCCGACGCTGGCCGGAGTGACCGTCTCCATCCGCAGCGGCCGTCCGACGGCGTCGTGGACGATGTCCTCCTCGCCGTTCGCGCCGCCGAGCACGTCGTTCTCGGAGTGCTCGAGACCCGTCAGGCCCTGGTTGTCGGTGCCCACCGCCCCGATCACCTGCGAGGCGAGCTCGCCCTGCGGATAGAGCCGCTTGCTGGTCGGAACCGTGGAGATGCCGGTGATGTCGAGCTTCTTGACCTCGGCGGCCGTGCCGGGGTCCACCTTCCTGTCGAGGTAGGCGAAGCCGGAGGTGCGATCGGAGAGCGCCTTGAGAAGGTCTGCGGTGGGCACATCGAGGACGTCATGCAGGCGCAAGGCGGTCTGTCCGGGATTGTCGACCTGATACGGCGTGGCGACCACATCGGCGGCGTCCTCGGAGGCAGCCAGGACCTTGCCGTTGCGGTCGAGGACCCGGCCGCGCTCGCCTGGGATCGTCACGCTGGTCACCTGCTGGCTGCGGGCCTCAGCCCGCAGGCTGCCGCCCTTGACGCCCTGAAGCCAGAACGAGCGCACGATCGCGAAGGAGAAGATCAGGCAGAAGACGCAGAAGAGAAGCCCGAGCCGGCGATCGATCAGTCGCATCGCCGGTTGCCCCTAGAGGCCGACGCCCCCGGTCGAGCTGCCCGCGGTTCCGCTCGAGCTTCCGCTGCCGGCCGACGCCCCGCTCGTCGATCCGCTGCTCGAGCTGGGTGTCGTGCCGGTCGAGGGCGAGGTCGCGCTCGTGGTCGGGGTCGGGGTCGGCGAGGCGGTCGTCGTCGAGGTGGGAGCCGAGGACGTCGACACCGGCGCGTAGGACTGGCCGTTCGCCGGGTAGCTCGAGGGCAGGCTTGGCGCCATCAGGAAGCTGTCCGTGCCCAGCAGGTGGGCGAGGCGCTCGGCGCTGCCGTTGCTGCCGTCCAGGTAGGTGATCGCCTTCGGATCGGGCACCGCCAGGCCGAGGCGCGATGCCTCAGCCTCGACCCTGCTGGCGGAGAGGCGCTCATCGATCTGGGCGTTCAGCGAGGAGATCTGGGTCTTGAGCTCGTCGATCCGGAGCGAGGTCGCCCCGGCGCCCGCGTTCAGGCTGAGGCTGACCACGTTGAGGGCGACGATCCCTCCGAGCAGCGCGCAGAGGACGGCGATCCAGCCGCGGCCGCGGGTGAGCCGCATGATCAGGCCCGAATCGGAGAAGTCCCGGACCGCGCCGACGCTGCGGACGGCCGCCTGGGGAAGCAGGGCCGCGCCCGCCACGGCGGGTCGCATCACACGCGCCGGAGACTGGCGCGGCACGCGGGCGGGGGCCCGGCGCGCCCGCGGCTTCCGGCGAGGCGCAGGCCGGGCGGCGGGCGCCGAAGCACGGCGGGCGGTCGCGGCGGCGGCCATCAGCCGGCCTCCTCCGCCTCGCGGATCTTGAGCGCGGCGCGCAGGTGCGCGGACGAGGCGCGGGGGTTCCGCTCCAGCTCCTCTGAGCCGGGGGCGATCGCCCGCTTGGTGAGCAGATCGGCCTCGGGCTCGCGCCCGCAGACGCAGACCGGCAGCTCCGGCGGGCAGACGCACCCGCGAGCGCGGTCGGCGAGGAAGCGTTTGACGCGCCGGTCCTCGAGAGAGTGGAAGGAGATCGCGCCGAGGCGCCCGCCCGTCGGCAGGATCGCCCAGGCGAGCGGCAGGGCATGGTCGAGCGCGTCGAGCTCGCCGTTGACGGCGATGCGAATCGCCTGGAAGCTGCGCTTGGCGGGATGCCCCCGGCCGAAGCGCTCGGAGGGCGGGATCGCGGCCTTGATCGCCGTGACCAGCTGTGAGGTCGTCTCGATCGGGCGGCGCTTGACGATCTCGCGCGCGATCGAGCCGGCGCGGCGCTCCTCGCCGAGCTCGCGAATCACCTTCGCCAGGCGGTCCTGGGGCCACTCGTTGACGACGGTCGCCGCCGAGAGGCTCTGAGTCGGGTCCATCCGCATGTCGAGCGGCGCGTCATAGGAGTAGGAGAAGCCGCGCTCCCAGGCGTCGACCTGCATCGAGGACATGCCGAGGTCGAAGACGATGCCGTCCGGACGGACGCCCTCGCCGCGCAGGCCCTCCAGAGCGGCGACGAAGTCGGCGCGCAGGAAGCGGGATCGCGAGGGCACGACCGTGGCGAACTCGCTCCAGCGCTCCTCCGAGGCGGGGTCGCGGTCCACCGCGATCAGCTCGCCCTCGGGCCCGATGCGCTCGGCGATCAGCCGGGCATGGCCGCCGCCGCCGAACGTGCAGTCGACGAAGGTCTCCCCCGGGCGGGGGTCGAGGACGTCGATCAGCTCTGTGGCCAGTACGGGCTCGTGTTCCTGGGGCACGTACGTAAGGTTCGCTGACTCGGCAAGCGTTCCCACCACTCTGTGTGTCGCTGTTGCCATCTCAGGCTCCTTCGCTCTCGGAGAGGTTCTCCGCGACATCCGAGACCTCTGCATCCATTTCCTTCTCGTAGGCGGCCCAGCGCTCGGCGCTCCAGATCTCGAACCAGTCGTCGGAGCCCACGATCATGCACGGGCCCTCGCCCAGGCCGGCGTGCTCGATCAGCTTCTTCGGCAGGCGGATCCGGCCCGCCGAGTCCAGGGAGTCGTCGAAGGCGCCGCCGTGGAAGTGGCGGCGGAGCATGCGGCCGCGCTTGCCCAGCGGGTTGGTCTCGCCGAGGAAGGACTTCGTGAAGTTCTCGTAGCCGCCGGGCGCGAACACCCAGACGGAGGGGTCGAGCCCTTTGGCGAGAACGACTCCATCAGCCAGCGCCGCGCGGAACCTCGACGGGACCGTGAGGCGGTCCTTCGCGTCGAGATTGTGCTCGTACTGACCGAGAAACGACAAAGTGGGCTTCCTCTCCGGAGGTGGTTGGTCTGTTCGGAGCGGGCCGGGGTGGTGAGGTGGGAGGAGCCTCATCACCCCGGCCTATTGACCAACTCTGTTCGCCACGCTAACCCACTCTGTCCCACTTTGCAACACAGATTGGGCGGGCGCATTGCATCCGATCCGTCGGACGGAATTGCTACCCGGGTCCGGACACCGCTGAATTCCGCATTCCCATGCGGTTTGCGCGATCGGCGACTCGGGTGGCGGCGGGGCCCGGAGGCCCCGATCCTGCAACTCTGGTTGCAGCGAAGAGGACCGCCTCGGACCCTCCCCCACTTTGACCCCCGCCGTCCTACTCAACCTGACCAGCTTCGGCCTGACGGCGTTGGGCCTGGTCGTCCTGCTCGTCGTGGTCAGCGTTCTCTACCGGGGACCGACGCGCCCCTGTCACCGCTGCGGTCGTCGTGTCCCGCTGGCCAAGCGGTCTGCGGGCACTGCGGTTACGAGTTCGAGCCGATCCGCTTCACCCGTTAGCCGCGCTGCCAGACGCCCAGCACGGTGCCGACGGGGTCGCCGAACACCGCCACCGTCAGGTCACCCTCCGGGTAGGGAGGCGTGACCACGTTCCCACCGTTGGCGGTGACCTTCTCGAGGGCGTCCTCGACGCTCTCGACGTAGACGTACGGGCGAATCCCGGCTTTGCCCGCCACCTCCATGTCGCCGCGGATGTGGCCGATCACGTGTCCTGTGCCGTCCTCGAAGCTCGGGTCCACTCGGTCCGCGTCGACCTTCCAGCCGAAGACGGCCTCGTAGAAGGCCGCGCTCGCCCGCGGGTCGGTCGACGGGATCCGCAGGTACGAGATCCCCGCCGGCCGGAAGATCTCCGAGAAGGCTCCGTCCTCAGCAGCCACGCCCGCATTGTCGCGCCTCACCTCACGCGGGCCTAAGTACGCGCGTTCCATCGGCAGACGAAGAGCGAAGAGGAGGACACGATGGACTTCGAGCAGCGCTACGAAGCGATGGAGACCCGGGACGAGAGCCACGCGGGCAGGTTCTTCGCCGCGGTCACCTGTTTAGGGATCTCGATCACGCCGGATGCCCGGCCCGGATGCCGAAGCGGGAGAACGTCCGCTTCTACCGGACAGCCGCTGCGGCGCGGAGCGACGGATTTCGCGCCTGCCTGCGCTGTCACCCGGACGATTTCGTCTGAAGGCGGCTTAGAACCCGGCCATGAAGCGGTCGATGTTGGCCAGGAGGCCGGCCGCGATCATCAGCAACACCGAGGGCACGAGGAGCAGCGCGACGGCCAGCTGAATCTTCGGCGCGGCGCGGGCGGCCTGCTCCTCGATGCGGCGCCGCTGGACACCGCGCAGGGCCGTTGCCTGCTCGCGCAGCTGGTCGGCGAGCGGAGAGCCGTAGCGACGCGAGCGCTCGATCACGCCGCACATCGCCGAGACCTCGGGCACCGGGGCTCGCCGCCGCAGCGACTCGAGCGCCTCGCTCTGTGGCAGGCCGCAGGAGCTCTCGGCGGAGAGCATCGCCAGCTCCCCGAGCGAGCGGCCCCTCCCCCCCGCCGAGCTCGCTCAGGCCCGCCAGCGGGCTGCGACCGGCGGCGGTCCCGACGGCGACCAGGTCGAGCGCGTCAGGAAGACCGGCCCGCAGAGCCCGCAGGCGCTGGCGGCCGCGCCGCTCGAGCCAGGCGTCGGGTCCCAGGAATCCCGCCCCGGGGAGTCCCATCGCCACGATCCAGCCAAGCTGCTCGGCGCCGCGGGCGTCACGATCATCGCCCACAGCGCCCCCGCCAGGGCGCCGCCGAGCTTGGCGGCGATCAGCGCCTCGAGGGAGATCCGATCGGTGAGCCCAGCCCTGTTGATCCTGGCGGCGAGACCGAGCCGGGCGTCGATGGCAGCGAGCGCGCTCCACGCGGGCGAGCGTGCCGGGGCGTCGGGGCGACCGTTGCTGGCTCGACCGGCCGTCTCGTGGAATCAGCTCAGCGGCCGCGGCGAGGCCGAGCACCAGCGCTCCGGCGCCCAGCAGAAGGACAGGAGTCATTCGGCGGGCCTGCCCAGACGGCGAATCACCGCGAACCCGACCATCTGCAGGCCGGCGGCCGCGACCAGCATCGCGGCCGAGGCCGGCTCGGAGACAACCCTGGAGACGAATCCCGGCTGAAGGAGCTCGGCGAAGAGCGCTGCACCGGCCGGCAGGGCGACGACCAGCAGCCCGGTGAAGCGTGCCTGGGTGGTCGCCGCGCGAGCCTCGTCTTCGACACGGTCGCGGTCCGCCGAGGCCACGGCCAGGCGGCGCATCAGGGACGCCACGTCCCCGCCCGCGACCTGCTGGCTGAGCAGCGCCGTCGCCAGGGAGTCGACGCGCTCAGAGCGCAGCCGCCCGCGCATCGCCGCCAATGCGTCTCCGGTTGACGAGCCGAGCTCGAGGTCGGCGGCGACCCTGGCGAGCTCGGCCGAGGACGGCCCGTCGAGAGATCCCGCGGCCGCCGCCAGAGCGCCGCGGACGGAGTGCCCGCCCGAGATCGCGTCGGCGATCGCCCCGGCGATGTCGGGGACCGACCGCTCGACCGACCGCCGGTATCGCTCCCGGCGCCGCGTGACCAGCATGCCCACGAACGACAGCAGCTCCCCCCGCCGCGGCAACCGCCAGCGGACCCGGTCCCGCGACCAGGACGGTCGTGGCGGCGATCGCGCCGATGCCCAGCATGGCCAGGCGCCGCTGCTCCTCGGCGCTCGGCGCG
>CAWCIP010000018.1:0-69125 GCA_963795665.1 uncultured Solirubrobacterales bacterium
GTGCCGGTGCCAGGTGCTCGCCTGGCCCGGATGAAGGCGCCAGAGGCGCGCGCCGAGCGTCTCGGCCTCGAGCTGCTTGGCGAGGTCCGTGTTCTCGACCTTCATCTGGTTCGAGGGACGCCAGAAGGCGTCCCTCGAACTCAGCAGGCGGTATGCCACGACTAGCCGATGGTCGGCCGCATCTGGCGGAGCCGGCGCACCCGCTCCTCGATCGGCGGATGCGTCGAGAAGAGGGAGGCGATGCCGCCGCCCTTGAACGGCTTGACGATGTAGAGCGGCTCGGTCGCCTGGTTGACCTGCATCGGCACCGCCTGGGCGCCCGACTCCAGGCGCAGCAGCGCCGAGGCGAGCGACTCCGGATTGCCGCAGATCTCCGCGCCCGTCGCGTCGGCCGAGAACTCGCGCTGGCGCGAGATCGCCATCTGGATGATCGCCGCGGAGATCGGGGCGAGTATCCAGAGCAGCAGCGGGCCGATGATCCCGAGGGGCGAATTGTCATCGCCGCCGATCCAGAGCACCATGTAGCCGATCCAGGTGATGGCCGACGCGATCGTCGCGACCACGGAGGTCAGCAGGATGTCGTGGTTTCGCACGTGTCCGAGCTCGTGCGCGAGCACGCCCCGCAGCTCGTCCTCCGTGAGGAGCTTGCGGATCCCGGCGGTCACCGCGACCGCGGAGTGCTTCGGATTGCGGCCCGTCGCGAAGGCATTCGGCTGCTCCTGCGGGATCACGTAGAGCCTCGGCATCGGCAGCCCGGCGCGCGTCGTCAGGTCGCGGACCATCTGATACAGGCGCGGGTCCTCCTCCTCGGAGACCGGCTTCGCCCGGGCGGCGGCGAGCGCGATCCTGTCGCTGAAGAACCAGCTGCCCATGTTGATGAGGACCGCGATGAAGAGGAAGATGAGCGCGGTCGAGGGGCCGCCGATCAGGTATCCGGCGCCGACCAGGATGCCGCCGAGGACTGAGAGCAGGATCACCGTCTTGAGGGTCGCCTGCCAGTTGGAACGTCCGGTGGTTGTCATCTCCGAAAGATCTCCTTCTCGGGAGGTGAAAGTGGTCTGCGCGCGAGTATACGGAGCGGCCTCAACGGGCAATAAGGCTTCATCACGAAGCGGAACCATCACATATTGCTACTTTCTTGATTCGTGACTACCACCAAGAGACGCAGGGAGCGCCAGGAATGGAACCCCGACCTGGGGGTTCTGGCGAGCCAGCTGACCTACTCGCTGCAGGAGGAGCTCTTCGCCCGGCTCGCCTCCGAGGGATACAGACGACCTCAACCCACGCCATTGGGCGGTGCTGGCGTATCTCGACGAGGACGGGGTCCGGGCGACCGAGCTGGCCCGCCTCTCGGGCCGCCACAAGCAGATCGTCGGCCGCCTGGTGGACGAGCTCGAGGAGCTGGGCTACGTCGAGCGGCGACCCGACCCGGCGGACCGGCGCGCCAAGCTCGTCGTCCCGACTCAGCGCGGGCTCGAAGCAGCTGCAGCGAGGCGACGAGATCGTGGCGGAGATCGAGGCCCGCCACGCGGCGGCGATCGGCGGCCGCAACTACGCGGCTTTCCGGGACGTCCTGCGCGGCGTGGTCGCCCGCTCGCAGGGAACTCGCGCACCTAGGTGAATCGGTCCGGGCATAACCGACCATTCCGCTAGGATTTCCGGGCGATGCTGTTTTCCACCCGAGCCGAATATGGAGTGCGCCTGATGGTCGAGCTCGGCCGCCAGGAGGAGGGCGCCCCGGTGGCGCTGAGCGCGGTCGCCGAGTCGGAGCGCCTCCCACTCTCCTATCTCGAGCACCTGGTCGCCAAGCTGCGCAAGGCCGGTTTGGTCGAGAGCCAGCGCGGCGCCCACGGCGGATACCGCCTCGGGCGGCCCGCGGACGAGATCGAGATGCTCGAGGTGGTCCAGGCGCTGGAGGGCGCGATCGCCCCGATGGAGTGCTTCGAGCTCGACGCCGAGGGCAAGGTCTCCTGCTCGCATGAGAGCGACGGCGATCGGGCATGCGCCACCAAGCTTCTCTGGACGCGGGTACAGGGCGGCGTCACCAAGGCGCTCGCCGGCACGACTCTCGCAGAGCTGGTCGAGTTCTCCGAGCAGCACGCGCCCGAGCCCGCTCCCAAGACCGCCGCGGTCAGCGCGGCGTAGCGACAACTTCAACCGAATCAGGAGTCCCAATTGGCAGAGCTCGAGATCCGCAACCTGCACGTGACCGCCGAGGGCAAGGAGATCCTCAAGGGCGTCAGCCTCGACGTCGAGAAGGGGAGCATCCACGCCCTGATGGGCCCGAACGGCTCGGGCAAGTCCACCCTCGCCAACGCGATCATGGGTCACCCGAGCCTCGAGGTGACGGACGGGACGATCACCTTCAAGGGCGAGGACATCACGGAGGCCGCGCCCGGACGAGCGCTCCCGGATGGGCCTCTTCATGGCGTTCCAGTACCCGGTCGCGATCCCCGGCGTGACCGTCGCCAAGTACCTGCGCATGGCGGTCAACGCGCATCGCGAGGGCGCCGGCGAGGAGCCGGTGAAGCTGAAGGACTTCCGCAAGGAGACCGAGGAGGCGATGGCGCTGACGAACATCCCCAAGGAGTTCTCCTCGCGCTACCTGAACGAGGGCTTCTCGGGCGGCGAGAAGAAGCGGATGGAGATCCTCCAGCTCGCGATGCTGCAGCCGGACATGGCCGTGCTCGACGAGACCGACTCCGGGCTCGACATCGACGCTCTGCAAGTCGTCGCGAAGGGCGTCAACAAGTTCGCCGGGCCCGGAATGGGCGTCCTGATCATCACCCACTACCAGCGGATCCTCCACCTGATCAAGCCGGACGGCGTGCACGTGCTCTACGACGGCCGCATCGTCAAGGAGGGCGGTCCCGAGCTGGTCGAGCAGCTCGAGGAGAAGGGCTACGGCTGGATCAAGGACGAGGTGGAGGCAGCGGCGGCGTAGGCCGCCCGCGCGGGAGATGGAGCCGACTGCCACGACAGCGCCCGCCCTCCCCCGCTCGCTCGAGGAGATCCGGGCCGAGTTCCCGATCCTCGCCCGGGAGATCCACGGCCAGCCGCTCGCCTACCTCGACAACGGCGCCACCGCTCAGAAGCCGCTCGCCGTGCTCGACGCCCTGGACCGCTACTGGCGCGAGCACAACGCGAACGTCCACCGCGGCGTCCACACGCTCTCCGAGGAGGCCACCGCGCTGTACGAGGAGGCCCGCGGCACGGTCGCCTCGCACCTCGGGGCGGACCGCCGCGAGCTGGTCTTCGTCCGCAACGCGACCGAGGCGCTCAACCTGGTCGCCTACTCGTGGGGCCGGACCAACCTCTCGGCCGGCGACCGGATCGTGGTCACCGAGATGGAGCACCACTCGAACGTCGTCCCCTGGTACCAGGTGGCCCAGGAGACGGGAGCCCACCTGGACTGGGCGCCGATCACCGACGATGGCACGCTCGACATGGACGCCTTTGCCGGCCTGCTGGAGCGCGGCCCGAAGCTCGTCTGCGTCGCCCACGTCTCGAACGTGCTCGGCACGATCAACCCGGTTCGCGAGATCGCGCCGGATGGCGCATGACGCCGGCGCCCTGCTCGTCGTCGACGGCGCTCAGGCCGGGCCCAAGCTGGAGCTCGACATGGCCGAGCTCGGCGCCGACTTCTACGCCGTCACCGCGCACAAGATGTACGGGCCCACCGGGATCGGCGCCCTGTTCGGCCGCCGTCAGCTGCTCGAGGAGATGCCGCCGTTCATCGGGGGCGGATCGATGATCCGCAAGGTCTCGAAGGAGCTGATCACCTGGGCCGACCTGCCCGCGAAGTTCGAGGGAGGCACTCCGCCGATCGGCGAGGCGGTCGGCTTCGGCGCGGCCGTCCGCTGGCTCGAGGACCTCGGGCTGCCCGCCGTTCACGCCGCCGAGGCGGAGCTGACCTCCTACGCGCTGGAGCGGGTGGCCGAGGTGCCGGGGCTGACCATCTTCGGCCCGCCCGCCGGCGACGAGCGCGGCGGGATCGTCTCCTTCGCGATGGACGGCGTCCACGCCCACGACGTCTCCGAGATCCTCGACCGCCACGGGGTCGCGGTTCGCGCCGGCCATCACTGCGCCCAGGTCCTGATGGAGCGGCTCGGCGTGCCCGCGACGACCCGCGCCAGCTTCGCCGTCTACAACACGCGCGCCGAGGTCGACGCGCTGGTCGACGGCCTGCTCGACGCCCGGCGCGTCTTCGAGCTCTAGCTACGGTTAGGCGATGGACGAGCTCTACCGAGACCAGATCCTCGAGCACTACAAGCGGCCGCACCACTTCGGCCGCCTGGACGACTTCGACCTCGAGTTCGAGGACACGAACCCGTTCTGCGGCGACGAGCAGCACGTCTTCCTGAAGCTCGGCGAGGACGGCAAGGTCTCCGAGGTCGCCTTCGAGGGCCAGGGCTGCGCGATCTCCACGGCCGCCACCTCGCTGCTCACCGACGAGCTCGAGGGCATGACGCGCGAGGAGATCCTCGCGCTGCCCAAGGACTTCGTGCTCGACCTGCTCGGGATCGACATCTCGGCGACGCGGATGAAGTGCGCGATGCTCGGCCTCAAGGTCGTCAAGGGGGCGAGCCTCGGCAAGGCCGCCGACTGGGAGGACGAGGGCGAGCAGGGCGATCCGGCCGAGGCGGCCTCCCTCTAAGCCCCGGAAATGGCCTCCCCGTCCCGTCCCCAGCTGTCGCTGGTGGTCCCCGCCTACAACGAGTGCGGGGCGTTGCCGGGCCTGCTCGAGGAGATCGAGCAGGTATGCGGCAGGCTGGGGCTCGACTGGGAGGTCGTCGTCGTGGACGACGGCTCGACGGACGGCACCGGCGAGCTCCTCGAGAAGCACGCGCGCGAGCACGACCACGTCCGGGTGGTCAGGCTGCGGCGGAACTTCGGGAAGTCGGCGGCCCTGACGGCGGGCTTCGAGCACAGCTTCGGGGAGATCGTGATCACGCTGGATGCCGACGGACAGGACGATCCGGCCGAGATCCCGGCCCTGATCGCGAAGCTCGACGAGGGCTATGACGTGGTCTCCGGCTGGAAGCGGCGGCGCCGTGACCCCCCCTGAAGCGATGGTCATCGCGCCTGTTCAACTGGGTGACCGCGCGCGTCTCCGGCCTGCGTCTGCACGACTTCAACTGCGGGTTGAAGGCATACCGCGGCGACTGCGTCCGATCGCTCGAGATCTACGGTGAGCTGCACCGCTACGTCCCGGTGCTCGCCGCCCAGCGCGGGTGGCGCGTGACGGAGCTTCCCGTCGAGCATCGCCCGCGTCGTGCACGGGACCTCGAAATTCGGGGTGGCGCGCTACCCGCGCGGCCTCTTCGACCTGCTCACCGTCGTCTTCATCGGCCGCTACAGCCAGCGGCCGCTCCACCTCTTCGGTGGAATCGGGCTGGTCCTGATCGCGATCGGGTCCGCGATCTGCATCTACCTGGTCGCCTCAAGATCGGGGGAGCGGCGATCGGTGAGCGGCCTCTGCTGCTGCTCGGCGTGCTCTGCCATCCTGGTCGGCGCTCAGTTCTTCACCCTGGGCCTGCTCGGCCAGATGATCGCGGCGACGGCCCAGGAGCGCTCTCACTCGCGAGCCGATCAGTACGAGATCCGAAGCGTGGTGGAGGCCGGCGCGGACGGCGATACCGGCGTCGGCGTCCCGACGAGCGGCTAAGCGGTCAGCGCTCGGCATCTTCGCTGGTCGTGCTCCCTCACTTATCCGGCGGACCGCAGATCAGCAATGGCGTGGCCGAGGTGGACGCATACCAGGGATCCGGTGCCGCGTCGACGCGGCACTGAGAGCGCCATCCACTCGCCCGGGGTTCAGCTGGCCGGCCTGAACAGCGAAGGCGCCCCCGAATCGGCCGAGCACCAGCGGCGCGGCGAGTCCGCTCGACTTCAGCACGGCGCCGCCCGGGGGAAGCTTGAAGCGTCACCCCCCGTCCGGGCGTCCCCCGGTTGCCCTGCAATGCCCGGTCGGCGGGCTGGTCGGCCGCAGGAGGATGCCGTTGGCGTCGGCAAGGGCGGCGTCGACATCGTCTCGGGTCAGCTCGCCCTGTTCGCGGAGCTCTGGCAGCGAGAACGCCGGTGAGCCGAACTCCCTCACCGCCGCGAGGTAGCCGGTGGCCGTGTTCTCCGTCCCCGGTCTCCCGGAGGATCTCACGCAGCCCGAAGGCGGTGGGGAAGTGTCGCGCCAAACCGTCCCCGGTCCAGCTCGACGGCGGTGAGCTCCGCCCGACCCAGATGGGCGTCCCTCCGCGCGGTCTCGCGAGCCGTCACGGAGCAGGGCAATGTTCGTGGCCAGGCTGATCGCGGCCACGATGTAGAGGATCGTCATGCCTCGACGCTGGATCCGCACACCCCGCGCTGCCTCGACCGCGACGAGCAGGACGGCGATCGCGCCCGGGTAGATGTATCGGGCCGAATCTGGCACGCGCGCCGGCGGATGGGCCGCCGCCGCGCCTATCAGCCAGAGCGTCCCCAGCAGGGCGAGCGTCGCCCAGAGGAAGCGAGGGATGCTCCCTCGCCACAGCCTCAGGCCGACGGCGAGGAGGGCCAGGACGGCAACGCTCGGACCCCAGCCGCTGCCGAGTTGCAGGGTAGTTGAGGCCAAGGAGCGACGCTCCGCTCGAGGCCAGGGAATTGAACGCCCAGTTGGGGAAGAGCAGAAGGTTGCTCAGGGTGACGTTGCTCTCCGCTCCGCCGGCCCGGTTGTGCGACCAGAGAAGCCATGCCGCGTAGAGCACCGCCGGGATGAGAAACACCCAGGCCCGGCGCCGGCGATCGTCTCCCAGCAGGATCAGCACCGCCGCGCCGACCACGAACGGAAGCCCCTCGGAATAGGTGGCGAGCGCCAACGACAGCAGCACGCAGGCGAGGGCGTCCCCCCTCCGATCCTCACGGTCCAGCGCGAGCAGTGCGCCGATCCCGGCCGCCTGTGTGAACAAGATCGTGAATCCGCTGCCCGCGATCGCGTGTGGGTAATCGGAGCCGAAGAACAGCAGCACGAGCGTCGGCGCCAGTGCGGCGAGGGCCCCGACTCGCCGCCTGGCGAAGACGAAGAACAGACGCTGCGGTCAGGAGAACGGCGCCGATCCCGAGCAGGCGGAACGGGAGATAGTCGGCCCCGGACGAGTGCAGGATCGCGGAATAGACCAAGCGGGGGATGAGAATCAGGTGACCGTTGTAGGGCTCGAGGGCCGCCTGCAGGTCGAGGTGGGGACTGGAGCTGAAGAGGTACATCTCGTCGGGCGAGAAGGTCGTGTCGCGCCCCAGCCACACGCCCAGCACGATGGCCGCGACCATTGCCGCGGCCAGGGCGAGCTCGACCTGGGCATCCCCGAAGCGGCGAGGTGCCCAGGAGCGCGCGGGGGCGGACCCCGATCTCGGTTCCGTGGCCGCGGTCGCCAAGGGTCTCTGGCTAGATCCAGCCTTCGCCAGGTGAGCAGAGCGCGAACGGCACCTGACGCCGCCGCCTTCGACGACGTCACCTTCGCCTGCACCACCGTGGCACCTTGAAGCTGGGAGCTGAAGACCCACTTGCCCTTGCCGTTCGTGCGGTTGTCGGCGTAGTCGATCAGGGCATGCTCCGGGGCGACTTCCCGCAACTGGACCTTGCGGTTGGCGACGCAGGCGGGGTTCTTGCTGCTCACCCGGCCGTGAAACGGAGGACCGCCGGCGATCTTAAGGGTCACCCGGCTCGCCGCCGACTGGCCGGCGCCCGCAGGGGTTGCCAGCGCCGCAGCGCAGAGCGCCGCTGCGAATGGAACCGCGAGTCTCCCTATCGCCTTCAAGCCAAGCCCCTTTCAGGTCCGAACGCCGCCAAGCCTAATGGCGCACGGGCTGGGATACTCGTTTCCGAGGAGGAGGGGCATGTCCGAGGAGCTCGTACAGCTGGTGCAGAAGGGCTATGAAGCCTGGAACGCGGGCGATCGGAACTGGGTGCTCGATCACATGTCTCCGGAGGTGGAGTGGATCACGCCCGAGGACGATCCGGACCCCGGCACGTACCACGGGTACGAGGGCGTCGAGCGCTACTGGTCCCAGTGGCGGGCCGCCGTAGGGCAGCTCAACTTCAAGATCGAGGAGCTGATCGACGCGGGGCAGTCCGTCGTGGTCGTGGCCCGGCGCCAGGGCAAGGGAGAGCACAGCGGCTTGGAGATCTCCGACCGCGTGATCCAGGTCTACGACTTCGAGGACGGGGTGTGCGTCCGCGTCCGCGAGTACTACGACCGCAGCGCGGCGTTGAGCGCTGTGCGCGGCGATCGCTCCGGTGCAAGCTCCTGAGCTGACAGCTCCCGAGCGGCGACTGGAGCTGGCGCTCCGCTTCTTCACCGTCTTCTTCCTGGCGCAGGCCATTCTCTATCCCGTGCTCGGCCTCTTCGCCTCCGCCGAGTTCCCATTCGTCGCGAATTCCTTCGCCAAGGACGGCCTGTTCTGCGTCCTCTGTTTCGTCGCGGCCGGCAACGTGCGTCAGAACGGCTGGGCCACCCAGCTGGTCGTCCTCGGTCACGTGCTGATCGTCGGCGCGCTTCTCCTGATGCTGGCGTTCGGCAACCACGACAGCGTCGACCACACCTTCGGCTCGCCTCTCGGCACCAGCCTGAGCCCGACGCTCCAGCTCCTGATCTGGGCGGCTGCGGCGGCCGCAGTGGCAGTGGTGCTCGCGTTGCTGCAGCACTCCGCCGTCAAGGGCCGGTACGGCCTCCGCTACCTCTGGCCGCACCAGTTCATCACGGCGATGGCGATGGCCGAGATCCTCGTGATGGGACCGAAGGAGGAACTGACCCCCGAGCAGATCGCGTCCGGGATCGATGACTTCCTGGACTCCCTCACCGCGCGCAACAAGAACGTGGCCGCACTCGCCTTCACGGCGCTCACGGTCTACCCGCTGCTCCGGCTGCGGCCACCGTTCGCCCTGATGGCACCCGAGCGCCGCCTCGCCTTCATTGAGCGCTGCTTCTTCACCGACGTCGTGGAGCGTCGCCTACCCACCCGGCTGCGCAAGCTCAGCCAGGCGATCCTCGCCGGGGCTCAGCAGATGGTGATCATCGGCTACTACGGCGATCCGCGCACGGCCGGCTCCACGGGCTACGTCCCGTTCTCGAAGCGCAAGCGCTACGAGAAGGTCATCAAGAGGGTGGGCAAGCTCGCCACCCTCGACGTGAGCGAGCCGAACGAGGTGGACGCCGAGCGCATCACCGCGGACGTCGCGATCGTCGGCAGCGGTGCGGCGGGCTCGGTGCTCGCCTATCGCCTCGCGGAGCGTGGCCGGGAAGTTGTGATGCTGGAGGGGGGCAAGTACGTCAACCCCAGAGACTTCAGCGAGGACGAGCGCGTGCAGTTCGCCAACCTCCTGTCCGACGGCGGGCTGCAGATGTCGACCGACACCCGGTTCCAGGTGCTGCAGGGGAAATGCGTCGGCGGCAGCACGGTCGTCAACAACGCGGTCTGTTACGACATCCCACCGCACGCCCTGCAGCGCTGGAACGACACGGATGGGCTCGACGCCGGCATCGAGGAGGATCGCTTTCTGAAGTCGTTCGAGCAGCTGCGGGAGTGGCTCCCCGTCTACAGCCAGGAGGACAACAAGTACCTCGAGAAGGGCGGCTCGAAGATGGCGAGGGGAATCAAGAAGCTCGGCCTTGACGGGAGGGCGGAGTGGTCGACGCCAACATCAAGGACTGCCTCGGCTCCGGCTACTGCAACATCGGCTGTGCCTACGGCAAGAAGCTCTCCGCGCTCGACAACATCCTCCCGCGGGCCCAACGCGACTTCCCGGGGGCGGTGCGGATCTTCAGCGAGTGCCTGGCGGACACGATCGAGACGCGCGGGGGCCGCGCGACCGAGGTCCGCTGCACGCTCTCGGACGGCCGCCGGCTCGGGGTGGCCGCCAAGACTGTCGTCGTCGCGGGCGGGGCCCTGGCCTCGAGCCTGCTGCTCCAGCGCAGCACCCTCGGCGGGCAGCGGGCCGGAACCGGCCTCTCCTTCAACGTCGGCGCTCCGCTGACGGCCGACTTCGAGGAGAAGCTCAACTCGTTCGACGGCCTCCAGATCACCCACGGCTACCGCCCCACCGGAGAGGATCAGCTCATCCTGGAATCCTGGTTCAACCCGGTCGGGACGCAGGCACTGCTGATGCCGGGCTGGTTCTCCGACCACTTCCACAACATGCGCCGCTACGCCCACCTGAGCTGCATCGGAGTCGTGGTGGGCTCGCAGTCGAACGCCACCATCAAGCCCGGCTTCCGCGGCAGGGGCATGAAGCTCGAGTACGAGCCCGCCGAGTCGGACCTGAAGCTCCTGCTCAAGGGGACCAAGCTGGCCGCCCGGATCCACTTTGCGAGCGGCGCGATGCGGGTGATGCCGATGACCTTCAGGTCGATCTCGTACACCTCGCCCGAGCAGGTCGACGAGCTCGACGAGCTCGTCAGGGACAACACCGACATCGGACTCCACACCTCGCACCCCCAAGGAGGCAACGCCGTCAGCCGCGACCCCGCCAAGGGCGTCGTCGACGAGCGCTTTCGCGTGCACGGGACCGAGAACGTCTACGTCTGCGACGCCAGCGTCTTCCCGTCATCGGTGACGGTCAACCCGCAGCTCACCGTGATGGCCCTCGCCGACTACGCGGCGGCCGGCATCGAATAGATTCACAGCGTCGATATGGCCGTCGACCGCGTCAATCTGGTTAGGGAGGGCTTCGAGGCTTGGAACGCCGAGGATCCGCAGTGGGTCCTCGAGCACATGTCTCCAGAGGTCGAGTGGGTCGCGCCCGAGCGTGATCCCTTCCCCGGGACCTACAAGGGCTTCGAGGGCGTGCAGGAGTTCTGGGGCCAATGGCGCAATGCCGTCGGCCAGCTCAAGTTCGCGCCGGAGGAGATGATCGACGCCGGCGACCACGTCGTCGTCATCGCCCACCGCTGGGCGCGCAACGAGATCACCGGACTCCAGATCGCCGACAAGATCGCCCAGGTCTTCAGCTTCGACGACGAGGACAAGTGCATCCGCGTCCAGGAGTTCTACGACCGGGGCGCGGCGCTCCGGGCCGCCGGGTTGGAGTAGGTTACCAACCCCCCCGCCGCCGCCACCGCAGCCGCCTCCCCCGCCACCGCTGAAGCCGCCGCCTCCGCCGCTCGAGGATTCGGGCGCGACCTGGGAGGAGAAGCCTGAGCTGAAGGAACCGGCGTTGAACGTTGAGCCGACGTAGGCGCCGCTCAGGTATCCGTACGACCAGGAGCCATCGGAGCTCTGCAGGACCGGCTCCGGAATGCGCCGGACTTGATCATCCGGTCGGCGGTCCCGAAGGCGACGCCGTAGATCAGGATCCGCTTCCAGAGCTTCAGCGTCGCCGGGGGGTCGTCGTCGAGCCGAGGGAAGTCATCGGTCCAGCGCGGCGAACGACTCCCACTTGGCGGAACGCTCGCGGTACTGCGGCGCCAGTCGCTTCAAGCGCCGGGCGGGCCGAGAAGGCGACGATCGCGACGCCGACCGCGCCGATCGCAGCCGTCACGAACCAATGCCCCTCGACGTTGTTCTGGATCAGGCAGATCGCGCCGACGAGGACTCCGCCGATCGACGGCGATCAGGAGGCTGAGCGGGTTGAGGTTCCGATCCCACTGCGAGCTGGCCGTCATCGGCGGCGTTCAGCGAGCCGGTCATCTTCTCCCAGCGGGCCCGCCAGCTGGCGCTGTGCTCGGGGATCCGGTCCTTCATCTCGCTCATCGGGACCGAGCTCGTCCTTGACCAGCTCGTCGAAGAAGTCGAGGGTGTCCTGCTCGTAGGGCTCGAGCTTCGAGCTCGGCCGCTTCCTTCGACTTCGCGATCGCCAGGTCGAGCTTCTCGTCGTCGGTGGTCGCGTTCTTCGTGTCGTAGTAGCCGCGCTCGACCAGGTCCAGCAGCGTCGCGAGCACCGTGTTGGTGGAATCCTCGCCCTCGTGAGCGAGGCCGTATGCCAACGCCGGACTGGCGTCGTCAGGGGGCTCGGGCACGTACTTCGGGCTCGAGGTCGGATGCTCGCGCGCGAGCCAGCAGCATCAGCGGCCAGCAGGAGGAGCAGGAGCGCGGTGATCAGCCCCGCGAGCAGCTCGGCATGGTGCGCGACGAAGCGCTTGGTCTTGTTCCATGGTGAGTTGAAGTCGTCGGTCAGGCTCTGCTCCTCTTTGAGGATCGCCGGTAGGCCGTTGCCGCTGTGGACGCCCGCCGCGCTCACGTCCTGGCCCTTCGTCCGCGGGATCGTCACCCGCAACTCCACGAACTGATGCGCAGGGACGTTCGAGGCCTCGAGGGTCGCCTCGCCCCGCCCTCGTACGGTCTTGCCCTCGACACCCCGAGGATGACCCCAGACGCGATAGAGCGGGTTGGCCGGGATCGAGCGCCGGATCCTTCAGGTTGCGCGGTCAGGTGGTCGAGGCTGAAGTCCCACTGATCGCCCCAGACCTTCCAGTAGACATCGATCACGTCGTCATAGGCGCGGACATGGGCGCGGGCATCGACCCGGTAGATGACGGTGAAGGTGCGCTGCTCGTCGCTGGCGACTGTGATGCCAGACGATCCGGACCCGTTCTGGTCCGGGATGCCGGTGACGCCGAACTGCCCGGCGCGATCGATGCAGCCGTAGGTGGTGCAGCCGCCGGGCCGGTAGACTCTGGTTCCCCTCGCGAACGACGATGCTGTTCGGGTCGATCGTCTCGCCGCCGGTCAGCGGAATGTCGCGGTAGGTGGCGTTGTAGAGCCGTCGTAGTCGAACGGTGAGGCGCTCCGCTGACCAGCAGGCTGGCGTCCTTGGCGAGGCGAAAAGCTGACGTCGGCATCCGTGACCGTCAGCGCTTCGGCCTGCGCCGACGACGGGCACCGCCAGCCGCAGCAGCACCGCGAGACGATGAGCAGGCGACCAGCCCGAAACGGGTTGCGCTGCGCGCACCCTCGGACAGCTCAGGAGTTCGGCTTCTCGGCCGGCGCCGCCGGCCGCTCGTCCACCGAGAAGCTGACCTCCGGCGTAGCCTCGGCCTCCTTCGGCGCGTCGAAGAACTGACGCGGCTCGAAGTGGAAGGCGTTGGCGACGAGCACCGCCGGGAAGAGCTGGATCCCCGTGTTGTAGGTCTGGACCGTGTCGTTGTAGACGCGGCGGGTGATCGCGATCTGATCCTCGGTCTCGGAGAGCTGCTGCTGGAGCTGCTGGAAGTTCTCGGTCGCGCGCAGCTGCGGGTACTGCTCGGCGACGACCATCAGCCTGCCGAGCGGCCGCGGTCAGCACGTCCTCGGCGGCCGCCTGGGTGCCGGGCGCCTTGGCGCGAGACCGCGCCGCTGCGGGCCTTGGTGACATCCTCGAAGGTCTGCTGCTCGTGCTTCGCGTAGCCCTTGACCGACTCGACCAGGTTGGGGATCAGGTCGTGGCGGCGCTGGAGGGCCGTCTCGATCTGGGCCCAGCTGTTGTCGACCGCGTTGCGGCGGGAGATCGTCCGGTTGTAGACGAACCAGGACGACCACCAGCAGCAGAACGAGGATCCCCAGCGATGATCAGGACGAGAGCCAAGGCGTCGCCAACCTATCGATGAGATCAGCTAAAATCCGACTTCGACGGTAGGAATAAAGTGACTGAAAGCACGAAGCAACAGATCGACGTCTGCGCCGCGAGCGAACTGCCGAGCGGAGAGATGAAGCTGGTCGACGCTCCGGACGGGGCCAAGATCGGCGTCTTCAACTGCGACGGCACCCTCTATGCGGTCGAGGACCGCTGCTCGCACGACGACGGTCCCCTCGCCGAGGGCCCGTTCGACGCCGGCGCCTGTACCGTGGAGTGCCCACGCCACGGGTCCCTGTTCGACCTCACGTCCGGTCGCCCAAAGACCCTCCCCGCCTACCAACCGGTCACCACCTACCCCGTCACGATCGAGGACGACACCGTCAAGCTGGAGGTTCCCTAATGGCCACCCCCGAAACCGCTGTGGAGCGCCCCGCCGAAGAGCGGGACCTCGCCGGCATCAACGCCGACTACAAGGAGAAGTTCGGGTTCCACGACTCCGAGACCGGCTACGCCTACAAGTCCCCGAAGGGCCTCTCCCGCGAGGTCGTCGAGTCGATCTCCGAGTACAAGGACGAGCCGCAGTGGATGCGCGACTTCCGCATCAAGGCCTATGAGCACTTCGAGAGCCGGCCGACCCCGCAATGGGGCGGCAACCTCAACCAGATCGACTTCAACAACATCCACTACTTCGTCCGCGCCTCCGAGAAGAACAGCCGCGACTGGTCCGAGGTCCCCGAGGACATCAAAAACACCTTCGACCGCCTCGGCATCCCCGAGGCCGAGCGCAAGTTCCTCTCCGGTGTCGGCGCCCAGTACGAGTCGGAGGTCGTCTACCACCAGGTGAACGAGAAGCTCGAGGAGCAGGGCGTGATCTTCACCGACATGGACACGGCCCTCCGCGAGCACGAGGACCTGGTCCGCGAGTACTGGGCCACGATCATCCCGCCCAACGACAACAAGCTCGCCGCGCTCAACTCGGCCGTCTGGTCGGGCGGCTCCTTCGTCTACGTCCCGGCCGGCGTCTCGGTCGCCATGCCGCTGCAGGCCTACTTTCGGATCAACACCGAGAACATGGGCCAGTTCGAGCGGACGCTGATCATCGCCGAGGAGGGCTCCGACGTCCACTACATCGAGGGCTGCACGGCACCGACCTACTCGACGGACTCGCTGCACTCCGCGGTGGTCGAGATCGTGGCGAAGAAGAGCGCCCGGGTCCGCTACACGACCGTCCAGAACTGGTCGCAGAACGTCTTCAACCTCGTCACCAAGCGGGCGGTCGCCCACGAGGACGCGACCATGGAGTGGGTCGACTGCAACCTCGGCTCCAAGCTGACCATGAAGTACCCGTCGATCTACCTGCTCGGCGAGCGAGCCCACGGCGAGATCCTCTCGATCGCCTTCGCGGGCGAGGGCCAACATCAGGACGCGGGCGGCAAGATCATCCACGCCGCCCCGAAGACGACCTCGTCGATCTTCTCCAAGTCGATCTCCAAGGACAAGGGCCGCACCAGCTACCGCGGCCTGCTCGAGATCGCGAAGGGCGCCTCCGAGTCCAAGTCAAAGGTGGTGTGCGACGCGCTCCTGCTCGACGAGGAGTCGCGCTCGGACACCTACCCGACGATCAGGATCGGTGAGGACGACGTCGACGTCGGCCACGAGGCGACCGTCTCGAAGGTCGGCGAGGAGCAGATCTTCTACCTCCAGTCCCGCGGGCTGAGCGAGGAGGAGGCCTCCAAGATGATCGTCAACGGCTTCATCGAGCCGATCACCAAGGAGCTCCCGATGGAGTACGCGGTCGAGCTGAACCGCCTGATCGAGCTGCAGATGGAGGGCTCGATTGGCTGACGCCGGCGCGGCACCGCCGCTGCCGACGCAGAAGACGCGCGGCTGGGAGTTCACGGATCTCTCCGGCCTCGAGCTGGACGCGTACACGGCGGCCACCGACGGCGACCCCGAGGCTCGCTCCCGGGCGGATGGGGTGCTCAACCTGCCCGAGGGCTCCGATCACCTGGTCGTCCAGGTCGACGGCGCCGTGCTCGAAGGGGGGTCGGTCGAGGTCGAGGGGGACGGGCGCCCGCACGAGCCGCTGGTCGCGTCGCTCGAGAGCTCTCTCGAGCGCTTTCCCCACCTGCGTGAGATGCTCGGCTCGCTGGCGCCGAGCGACGATCCGTTCGTGGCCCGCAACGACGGCGCCTGGCGAGGCGGGGCGCTCGTCTACGTGCCACGCGGCAAGCGCCTGGAGACGCCGGCGCAGATCGCGGCGGTACAGGACGCCGAGGGAGCCGCGGTTGCCTTCCGCACGCTGATCGTGCTCGAGGAGGGCGCCGAGGCGGAGGTCTGGGAGCAGTGGCTGTCCACCGATTCCGATCCGGACTCCCTCTTCAACACGGTCACCGAGATCTGGGTCGGACCCGGCGCGAATCTTCGCTATGTCACGGCCCAGGGACTGAGCCGGCGCGGCTGGGTCTTCGGCACGCAGCGGGCGGAGGTCGAGCGGGACGCGAACCTCGACTGGGTTGCACTCGGCTTCGGCTCCTCGCGCGGGAAGGTGCGGATGGAGACCCGCCTGGCGGGCCCGGGGTCGAGCGCCCGGGTCACCGGCGCCTACGCCGGCAACGGCTCCCAGCACCTCGACTTCGACACGACGCAGGAACACGCCGCGCCCAACACCACCTCCGACCTGGCCTTCCGGGGGGTGCTCGAGGAGTCGGCTACGGCCGTCTGGCGCGGGATGATCCGCGTGGACCCCGGCGCGCAGCAGACGGACGCCTACCAGGAGAACCGCAACCTGCTGCTCTCGAAGTCGGCACACGCCGACGCGATCCCGGGCCTGGAGATCGAGGCGAACGACGTGCGCTGCACCCATGCCGCGGCGGTCGCCCAGATCGACGCCGAGCAGCTCCACTACCTGCGCTCCCACGGGCTCGCCGACGAGCAGGCCAAGCGCCTGATCATCGAGGGCTTCCTCGAGGCGCTGGTCGAGCGGCTCGAGGAGGGACCGGTAAAGGCTGCGGTCTCCGTTGCACTGGAGCGCCGCCTCGGCGAGATCCTCGGCGAGCGCCAGGTCCAGCCCGCCTAGCGATCGCGCCGGGCCGCAGCTGCATAAAGGGTAAACCCCGCACTGATGCACGAAACTGAGGATGCGCGGAAACGCCAGAACTGCGTAGGTTCGGCACCAGCCGACCGAGGGGAAGCAGTTGGCTCAGAGCAGGCAGTCGCTAGGGGAATCGCCGAGCGCCCGGCGGGGAGGGTGCTCAAGCCCACGCGCCTCGTGGCGTCCCGTACCGGCCGGCCCCGACGACTGGGGCCTGTTTGGGCCTGGCTCGATCAGCTGGCGGATCCACTCGAGCCCCGTCCTGCTGGTTGGCGGCCTACGAGCGCTGATCATCCAGTCGCTCAACCCGCTCGCGATGGCGGGCATCGAACAGCACAGCGACTACCTCGAGCGGCCGCTATCCCGGCTGCGGCGCACAGCTGAGTACGCTCGCCACCGTCGCCTACGGGGACAGCTCCTCGGCGCACCGGGCCGCGGAGATGGTGGAAAGGCTCCACTCGCGCGTCAAGGGCGTGGATCCGGTCACCGGTTCGCAGTACACCGCAGCCGACGTGGAGACCAAGCTGTGGGTCACAGCGTCGAGGTCCACTCGTTCCTGGCGGCCTACCGGGCCTACGGCGGCAAGTTGAACGAGGACGAGCAGGACGCCTACCTGGCTGAGCAGGTCAGCGCCGCGGCGCTGATGGGGCTGCCGCGCGAACTGGTTCCCTCCTCGCGCACGGGCTTCCGTGACTTCTTCCAGTACATGCGCCCCGGGCTCGTGTGTAAGTGAGGGGTCTCGCAACGCGATCGAGCTGGTTGTCGACCCGCCATGGACTCGCGAGCTGCTTCCGCACCAGGTCTCGCTGCGGATCGATGGCCTCCGCCGCCGTGGCGATCACGCCTCGCTAGCATGCGCCGGATGGCGGGGATCGAGCGGTCGCGACTGGTCTACCTCGGGGCCGCTGCCGGGACGCGCGCCGCCGGTGTCGTCATGCGCGCGCGGATCTTCGATCCGCTGGGCGGCAATCTGGTCGGACGCCGTACCGTGAGCCTGCCTCGGGCGGCCATGGCCGCCGCCGGGCAACACCTCTCCCGCTAGTCGCCGGCCCGAGCCGGCTCCGTCCCGCTGGGCGGATACGCCCGAATACGTCCGGGCGACAAATAAGACTAAGTCTCATTATCATGTCGTTCGTGCCTGAACCGCGGCCTAGAATCGCCTACGCAGGAATACCGGCCGATCGTGGGGCCAGTATGCGTGGCGCAAGTTCGCCGGCGAGCCCGCCGGCGGAACACATGGGCCCGCCCAGGGCACAGGCCGAGAGAGGAGATCTCAATGGCAATCGAGTTCTACGACGTCAAGCTCAGAGAGAAAGTCCAGATCCCGGAGTCCGAGGTGAAGAAGACGACCTACGAGCGCGCGGGCAAGGACGGGAAGACCAACGTCCGCTACGCGTTCCGCGCCGTGAACAAGGGCACCAAGCTGACCAAGTTCGCCAGCAAGGCGGATTGGGACGCGCTGGACGCACCGGTCGAGTAAGCGGAGCTGGAGGCACCGGCCCAGTAATCGGACCGGGGGAACGGCCCGGAGCGGAGAGGTAGGTGTTCGAGCCGTTCCAGCTCCCCTTTTTCCAAAGGGGCCTGGTTGAGGTACTGATTCTCAGCGTCGGCGCCGGTGTCCTCGGCACCTGGATCGTCCTCCGAGGGCTTGCGTTCTTCTCGCACGCCGTCGGAACGGCGACCTTTCCGGGTCTCGTGCTCGCCGACGGGATCGGGTTCTCGGCGCCGCTCGGGGCGTTCGGTGTAGCGGTCGCATTCACCGCCTCCGTTTGGGGGCTCGCTCGCCGCCGGGGCACCGCCTACGACAGCCTCACCGCGCTCGTGCTGGTCGGGTGCCTCGCCGCCGGGGTGATCCTGGCGAGCGACGTCTACCACTCGGGGTCGAACGTCGAGCAGCTGCTCTTCGGCAGCCTGCTGCTCGTGGACGGCGCCGACATCCGGCTCGCGATCGTCGCCACCGCCGCGATCCTGATCGGCAACGCCCTCTTCGGCAACCGCTGGCTCGCGACCGGCTTCGATGAGGTTGGCGGCCCGACCTCGGGCGACAGCTGGCTCGATGTCGTGCTGCTCGGCCTGATCGCCCTGGCGACCACGGCCGCGCTCAGCGTGATCGGCGCGCTGCTGGTGGCCGCGCTGTTCGTAGCCCCGGCGGCAACGGTGCGGCTATTCGCGAACCGGATGGCCTCCTGGCAGATCGGGACCGTGGTGCTCGCCGCCGCCGAGGGCACCGTCGGGCTCTGGCTCTCCGTGAAGACCAACGCGCCGCCCGGGGCGACGATCGCCACGCTCAGCGGCGCGGTGTTCGGCCTGGCGGCGGTCGCGCGCGCGATCGGGCCTCGCGGGCGCGGCCTGGCGGCTGGCCGGCGCGGTCGCCGCGCTGCTCGTCGCCGGCTGTGGAAACTCGGGGTCGGACTCGGGCAAGGTGTCCGTGGTCGCCACCACCACGCAGATCGGCGACTTCGCGCGCGAGGTCGGAGGAAACGCCGTCGACGTCCACCAGATCCTCGCCCCCAACACCGACCCGCACGATTACGAGCCGCGCCCGGACGACGTCACCGGCCACAGCCGACGCGAAGGTCGTCTTCACCAACGGCGACAACCTCGACGCCTGGATGGAAAAGGTCGTTGACGACAGCGGCAGCGACGCGAAGGTAGTCGACCTGGGTGCGACGGTCCCGGTCAACCTGCCGGGCGAGACCGGCGGCCCCGAGGCTTCCCGGTACAACCCCCATTGGTGGCACGACCCGCGGAACGCCGAGGCGGCCGTCCGGCAAATCGCCGCACAGCTCTCACAGATCGACCCCCAGGACAAGGCCACTTTCGAGGCCAATGCCAAGGCCTACCTGGCGAAGCTGAGGACCCTCGACGCCGGGATCGCGACCTGCATGGACACCGTTCCCCCACAGGACCGCAAGCTGGTGACCGACCACGACGCGTTCCCGTACTTCGCGAACCGCTACGGGATTGACGTAGTTGGGGCGGTGATCCCGTCTCAGACGACTCAGGCGCAGCCCAACGCCCAGGACCTCAGCAACCTGGCGGATCTGGTGCGGAAGGAGCACGTCAAGGCGATCTTCCCGGAGAGCTCGCTGAGCCCGAAACTGGCGCAGACGATCGCCGTCGGAAACCGGAGCTACGCTCCGACTACACCCTCTACGGCGACACCCTGGGCCCGCCGGATTCCACCGGCGACACCTATCTCCACATGGAGGAGGCGAATGCCGACCAGATGGTCAAGGGGTTCACCGAGCGGCAGCCGGGGCTGTGAGGTCAGCGGCATTGGCTGAGGTCCTCGCCACGACGAACGACCTGGCAGTCGGCTACGGGCGGTCGCCCGCAATCGAGGGCGTGGACTTCGAGGTCGACGCCGGCCAGCGCGTCGCGCTGCTCGGGCCAAACGGCGGCGGGAAGACCACCCTGCTCCGCGCCCTGCTCGGCGAGCTCCGGCCGATGCGCGGGACGGTCGAGGTCCGTGGCCGCGCCGCCACCGTCCCCCAGACGGAGCGCTCCCGGCTTGACTTTCCGGTCTCGGCACTGGAGGTCGCCCTGATGGGCGCGCTCCCCCGACTGGCGTGGTGGAGGCGCCCAGGCCACGAAGATCGCGATGCCGCTCGGGCCGCCCTGGAGCGGGTGGGCGTCGCCGGTCGCGCCCACGACACCTTCGGCGACCTCTCCGGCGGCCAGCGCCAGCGGGTGTTGATCGCTCGCGGCCTGGTCCAGGACGCGCAGCTACTGCTGCTGGACGAGCCGTTCTCCGGCCTCGACGTCCCTGCGGCAAGGGGCCTCGAGACGCTGATCGCCGAGCTCGCCACCGAGGGCCGCGGGATAGTCATCGCCACCCACGACCTCGCGCAGGCCAGGCGCTGGGACGCCGTCCTCTGCCTGAACACACGGCAGATCGCGTTCGGGGCGCCGGACGAGGTGCTCGACCGCAAGGTGCTCGAGGAGACCTATGCCGGGGCGATCGTCGAGATCCCGGGCAGCGACCGGGTCGGGGTACTCCCAGCCCACCACCACTGATGATCGATTTCGTCACAGACCCGCTCGGCCAGGAGTTCATTCGAAGGGCGCTGCTCGAGGTAGGGCTGATCTCGCTGGCCGGCGGGGCGCTGGGCTGCTGGGTGATCTTCTACGGCGTCTCATACGCCGCGGAATCGCTCTCCCACGCCCTCTTCCCCGGTCTCGTCGTCGCCGCACTCGCCGGCGTGCCGATCCTGGTGGGCGGGATCCCCGGAATCGCGATTGCCGCCCTGGCGATTGCGATCGTCGGGCGGGTCCCGGGCATCGGCCGCGATACCGCGGTCGCAGTCGTGGTGACCGGCTTCTTCGGCCTCGGCGCGCTGCTGGCGCTCTCGCCGGACTCGCCCCCCGGCATCCAGAGCCTCCTCTTCGGCGACATCCTGGCGCCCTCCGACGCGGATCTCAGGATCTCGGCGATCCTCGCCGCCGGTGTCGTGATCAGCCTGATCGCGCTCCACTGGCGCCTCCTCGCTGTGGCCTTCGATCGCAGCACGGCGAGGTCCCTGGGCGCGTCCCCGGCCCTGGCCGACATCGCGGTCTTGATCCTGCTGGCCGGCGCCGTCCTGGTCGCCGCCCAGGGCCTCGGCACTCTGCTCGCCGTGGCCGCGCTCGTCGGACCGGCGGCGACCGCGCGCGTGTTCACTCGCCGCATCTCATCGATGATGGTTGCCGCGTCCCTGCTGGGAATCTGCGCCGGGATCATCGGCCTCTACCTCTCCTACTACGCCGGTGTGGCGGCGGGCGCCGCGATCGCCGGGAGCATCGTCGGCGCCTACCTAGTCGCCATCGCGGCCTCTGGGCTGGTATCGCTGAGGGACCGGCTCGCCGTTACGGCGGAGGCAGCCACATGAGCGGGGCGGAGAGCACCTGGACCGGGCGCGCGCTGGCGGCCCTCTCCAACGCGGGCTTCCGAAGCGGTGGCGGCAGGCGGCAGGTTGTCGACCTCCTGGACGGACAGGGATGCGCCCTGACCGCGCTCGAGATCGACCGGAGGCTGCCGGGCGTCGGCAGGGCGACGGTCTACAGGGCGCTGGAGCAGCTCGAGGGACTGGGGCTGATCCAGCGGGTGGATCTCGGCGGCGACGCGGCCGGCTACGAGCGAGTCGATCCGGGTGGGCACCATCACCATCACATCGTCTGCGAGCACTGCGGCCGGGTGGTCGCATTCGAGGACGAGGGGCTGGAGCAGGCGATCATCGCCGTCACGGAGCGCCCGGACTTCAACGTGTCGAGCCACGAGGTGACCCTGCGCGGCGAGTGCGCTGACTGCGAACGCGATTCCGACTAATCGTCAGGAGTATCTTCAGGTCCATGTGCGCAGCTTGTGCAATGGCGGCCATGGCAGGCGCTAGCGGGGCCAGGTCGTGGCTCCAGGCTCAGCATCAGAGCTGGCTGACCGAGCGGCGGATGAAGGCCGCTACCGCAGGCATCTTCGTGGCAGCGACGCTCGGATCGACGGTCGCGTTGAAGGGCTCGACC
The DNA here is from genome assembly GCA_963795665.1 of uncultured Solirubrobacterales bacterium. Classification (GTDB taxonomy): domain Bacteria; phylum Actinomycetota; class Thermoleophilia; order Solirubrobacterales; family 70-9; genus DASUPK01. The sequence goes on from CAWCIP010000018.1 coordinate 22,113, forward strand.
CCGCCGGCGCATCACGCTCCTCCGCCTGCTGCACCCATCGAACACGCCCAGGGGCGCTAGGGACCCGTCTTCTCTCCCTACTCGCGCTCGCGGTCTTCGCGGCGCTGCGCTCGGAAGGCGTGGAGCGACGCCGCCAGCACGACCACTACCGGGATCGCGTACGGGATCCAGAGATACCAGTGCCCCAGGTGCGCGAGGGGAATGAGTGCGCTCATCCTTCGATCAGTGTGTCAATGCGATGAAGCGGCCGGCCAGCCGATAGGGTCACGCCGATGCCACTCGCCCACTTCACAGCAGCCGAGGTACCCGCGGAGCTCGCGATTCTCCTGGTCGGAGTGCTGATCGGGATCGCGATCGCTACGCGTTTGCCTGCGACAAGAGGAAGAGACCGAAGCAGGTAAAGCCCACCATCACCGCGAGCATGAAGTACTGCGAGCGGGATGCGTGGCGAACGTTGTCGTAGACCGCCAGCGCCCGGTCGTGTGCCAGCGTCAGGGCCGTCACGTGGCCGACGACCAGCGCTGCCACCTGGACGTACCAGACCGTGTTCGAGCTGACGATGCCGTAGTTGATCCCGCCGCCCGCGGTCCCGAACAGGTCGGAGCCGTGACCGAGGGGGTCGGACAGGATGTAGGTGAACTGGGCCTGCTCCTGGTAGAGGAAGGCGCTGAAGTAGTGCGCCACGAGGTAGGCGAGCGCGATCGGGATCAGGGAGTGCGCGAACGAGCGGCCGAGCTCCTTGATGCGCGGCGAGCCGCTGACCGTGTGCATCCCCGCCACACCCAGCCAGTAGAGCCCGGAGACGACGCCCAGCGTGATCAGCAGCCAGATCGTGTTCGCGACCCGGAATGAGTCGGGCAGGCTCAGGCCGATGTCGCTGCAGCGCTCGAACGTCCACCTGATCGAACCGGAAAGGACGCCCTCCTGGGCCCCATCGAAGCTCGTCACCGTGATCGAGGTGAGCACCAGAGCCGCGGCTCCGGGGATGGCGGCCCACTGCGGGGCGCCGGTGAGGAACTTGCGGCGGCCGACCTGACCGTCCCGCGCCTCGAACGGCGCCAGCTGGGAGAACATCCCGAAATAGGCGTTGAACGTCTCCCCCCGCCGGATCCACTCCTCCACCCCGAACAGGGCCATGCAGATGAAGGTGATGACGCTGTAGATCACCGTGGCGATGGCGACCTTATGCGGCGTCGGGGCGACCCCTCCGCCGGCGATCAGCTCCAGCCAGACGAAGAGCAGCACGCCGAGGACGGCCGGCCAGCGACCGAACGCGTCCGGGTAGGTGAATGGGGCCGGCGCGCTCTGTCCCGCCACCAGGCGGAAGCCGCCCGAGACCATCCGGCCGATCGCGCGCCACGGATTGAACGCCCGGAAGACGTCACCGAACAGCACGCTCAACAGGACCAGGCCGAGCCAGAACGTGTAGAAGACGAAGATGATCGAGAAGTTCTGGGTGGGGTCCTCGATGCCGCGGAAGCCTGCATAGAGGACGACGAAGAAGAGCCCGACTCCGATCAGCCCACAGACGATCTGCGTCCCGGCGTTGAGCAACGCGCCGGAGAACCACCGCGGCATCGCGCGCCAGTCCTCCTCCTGCAGGCGCGCCGACGTCCAGGCGACCGAGAGCAGCGCGAAGGAGATGATCAGGACGAGCGACGCACCCCAGGCGAACAGCCAGGCGGGGACCGGCAGGTCCTTGCGCCCGACCAGCGCATGGGCCGAGGCGACGTCAGGGAAGAGAAGCATGGCGATAGGACTCGCGAACGCGAGCCCCACCGCCAGCTTCAGCCTTGACGCCCTCATCACGGATTGACGTGGAGCGTGGCGATCGGCCCCTCGGTCTTGTCGGACCGATGGACCTCGATCTCGAACTCACCATCGAGGCTCGCCGGGAACGAGAACGTCACCGGGCTGTGCTCGGCCGGCTTCTCGATCTCGTAGCCGTGGACGTGGACCTCGCCCTCGGGCGCGGCCAGGTTGACGTGCAGCTGGACCTGGTCGCCCTTGTTGTAGGTCAGCGTCTTCACGCCGCCGACCGGATTGCCGCTCGCGTCGACGCTCAGCACCTGCACGCCCTTCGCCGTGTTGCTGCTCGTGTCGCTGTTGTTGCTCTTCAGCACCACGAAGACCACCACCGCGGCGACGATCACCGCCGCGATCAGGCCGAGTCGTGCAGCCCTGGATTGCATTCGGAAAGACCTCCTTGGATGTGCGCACCGTCGCCTCGCTGCCTAAACGAGGGCAAAACGCGCGCGGATTGGCACCTGTCTAGGCAGGTGCCGGCGGAGGCGGCCGCCTGGCGAGGCCAAACGCAAGGGGCGCGGAGAGCAAGCTGATTGCGCGAGCGGGAAGGGCCCTACCGTGCACGGCGGGCGCCCGCGAGCGCAGCGGCCGCGCGGCGTGGGTCACGGCGATCACGCGCTCGACCCCTTCGAGCACATGCGCCAGCAGCGCCGCCAGGGCGCCGATCGCTACGGCAAGGGGCAGCGCCACCCAGCCGCCCCCGGCAAGCAGACCGGCGGGGCCAGTTGAATGCCCCGCCATCAATCCCTCGAGCAGCTCCTGTCCGACGTAGATCGCAAGCAGCGCGCCTGCAAAGAGCGCCATGCGTCGGGCCAGCGGCGTCCGTGCGGATGACGCGCCCTCGGTGCCGCGAAGCAAGGTCGCGAGGATGGCCGCCAAGACCAACACCGAGAGCGGCGGCAGGAGATCGGCCATGTATCGATGACCCTCCGCCGCCGAGGATCCCCCCAGGGCGATCAGGTAACGGAGCTGGTGCAGCGCGAAGGCCCCCAGCGCCAGGATGCTCGCCAGCCGGACCCTATGGGCGGTGCGCATTGCCGATCTCATCGGTCGAGAATCCTACCGAGACGGTTTCGGCTTGGACACCTTCGCCGGCGGGGCAGCGGGCTGCGTCTGAGTCTGGGTCTGGGTTGCGTTGCCCGAGAGCGAGGGCGCGTCGATCGTGTTGCGGGAGCCCAGGAACAGGAAGAGCAGGATCACCGTGATCCCGAGCAGGATCCCCAGGACGATTCCGATCGCGCGGTCGCTGACTCTCCCACCGCGTCCGCGCACAGAGGCTCCGGGATTCAGCTGACTCCGTCGAGCAGCCGCCAGTTGGCCTGGAAGGCGGACTCGGCGGCGTCGACGAGGGCGTCCTCGTCAGCCGGCGTCATCGCGTCCTCGATCAGCCGCCGCGACTCCTCGGCGTGTGCGTGGTCGGCCTCCTCGTGGACCCGGAAGTACTCGCCGCCGGGACCGCCATTGATGCCGTAGAAGCGGGAGAGCCCCTCACGCTTGATGCGCGAGATCTCCGGCTGCCCGCTCTCGATCGCGTACATCCGCGCCAGCTGGGCCAGGTAGCCGTCGGGCGCGGTCCAGTCCGTCACGCACTCGGCGGTCTCCGGCGTCGGCTCGGCTCCGATCTCGCCGCCCGTCGCTTCGACGAAGTCGTCCCAGAGGCCAACGTGAGCCGCCTCCTCGGCGGCGTGGGCCTCGATCTCGCCGCGGCTCGTCTCTGGAGCGGCCTCGGCGGTCTGGCTGCAGAGGCGGGCCAGGGCCTCGGTCGCGTGGCGGTACTGGCCGGCGTAGCGGGCGAGCTCCTCGCGGCTCAGCTCTCCCGCCGACCAGCGCACGTAGAAGGGATGCTCGAGCACGTTGTGGCGGGCCCGACTCTCCTCGATCCGCTCCCAGACAGCATCGCTCACTCAGACCACTCCTTACTCATCGGGGACCGGCGCAGCATACCCTCCGGCGCCTGCGTCCCCCGCGACCCGACATCGCCGTGCCCCCCATCCCGCCCGGGCTCGACTGGGTGGGCGATCCCGTGGAGTCGATCGACCGAGTCGTCGCCGCAGGGCCGGCGCTCGTCCACTTCTTCGACTTCGCGCAGCTCAACTCGATCCGGACGCTCCCTTATCTCCAGGCCTGGCACGAGCGCTACGAGGACGACGGCCTCCGGATGATCGGCGTCCACTCCCCGCGCTTCCCGTTCACCCAGGCCCACGACGCGGTGGCCGCGGCAGCCGAGCGCCTCGGGATCGACTGGCCCGTTGCCGTGGACCCGGAGTTCACCCTCTGGCGGATCTACGAGCCGCATGGGTGGCCTGCCCTCTTCCTCTGGGGTCAGGGCGGCGCCCTGCGCTGGTACCACCTCGGCGAGGGGGACTACACAGGCACCGAGGAGGCGATCCGCGAGGCGCTCCCTGAGACGAACGGGGGCGGCGACGGGCCGCCGCTGCTGGAGCCCGTCCGGCCTTCCGATGCGCCGGACGTCCAGGTGATCGCCCCCACCCCCGAGCTCTTTCCGGGTGGATCCACGGAGGAGCCGTGGTCGAGCACCGAGGGACGCGCTTCGCTCGAGCTCGAATACGAGGCAGGCGGCGCCTACGCCGCCACCGACAGCGAGGGCCGGATCGCGATCAAGGTCGACGGGGAGCATCGCGACCCGATCGAGGTCACCCACCCCGGGCTGCATGAGCTGACCGCGCACGACCGGACCGAGCGCCATTCACTCGAACTCGAGCCGTCCCCGGGATTGCTGGTCTACTCGATTCAGTTCGCTGCCGGGGTGCCCTGAGACGCAGCGAGCTCCTGGCGGATCTCGCCGGGGAGCATGAAGCGGACGTCCTCGTCGACCGTCTTCAGCTCGGATACGTCGTCGACGCCCCGCTCGCGGAAGAAGGTGACCAGCTGCTCGACCAGCTCCTCCGGGGCGCTCGCCCCGGAGGTGATGCCCACCGTCTCGACGCCCTCGAGCCAGGCCTCGTCGACCTGGAGGTGGTTGTCGATCAGGTAGGAGTCGGCCCCGTGCTCACGGGCGACCTCGACCAGGCGGTTGGAGTTCGACGAGTTGGTCGACCCGATCACCAGGACCAGGTCGCATTCGCGTGCCAGCTCCTTGACGGCGGCCTGTCGGTTGGTGGTCGCGTAACAGATGTCGTCCGTCTTCGGCCCGACGGCGTTCGGGAACTTCTCCTTCAGGCGGTCGATGATCGAGCTGGTCTCATCCACCGAGAGCGTGGTCTGGGTGATGTAGGCGATCCTGTCGGGATCCTCGATCTCGAGCTCGTCGACGTCGGACTCGGTCTGCACCAGGACGGTCCGCTCAGGCGCCTCGCCGGTCGTCCCCTCGACCTCCTCGTGACCCTCGTGACCGATCAGGACGATCGTGTAGCCCTCCTGGGCGAACTTCCGGGCCTCGACGTGGACCTTGGTGACGAGCGGGCAGGTCGCGTCGATCGTGCGCAGCCGGCGCCTCTCGGCGTTCTCGTGGACGCTCGGGGCTACCCCGTGGGCCGAGAAGACGACCATCTCGCCCTCGGGGACTTGTGTCTCCTCCTCGACGAAGATCGCACCGCGCTTCTCGAGCTCCTGCACCACGTGCTTGTTGTGCACGATCTCCTTGCGCACGTAGACGGGCTCGCCGTAGAGGTCCAGGGCGTGCTCGACCGTCTCCACGGCACGATCGACGCCCGCGCAGTAGCCACGCGGCGCCGCGAGCAGGACCTTCGAGGGACCCGTCGAAGGAGTTTTCGGAGGTGGACTGCACGCCCGGGCGAAGGGTAGCGGCCGCATCGCGCCGAGAGGCTAGGCTTGCCGGCGATGGCACAGGGACACATGGACCGCCTCAGCTCGATCGACGCATCGTTCCTGACGAACGAGACATCGAGCGCGCACATGCACGTCGGCGCGATCCTGATCTTCGAGGGGCCGCCGCCCGCCTACGACGACTTCCTGGCCCACGTCGGGAGCCGGCTGCACCTCGTGCCCCGCTTCCGCCAGAAGCTTGCCTTCCCGCCGGTGGAGACCGGCAGGCCGTTCTGGATCGACGACCCGCACTTCCATCTCGCCTACCACGTTCGCCACTCGGCGCTCCCCGCGCCGGGCTCGGAGGAGCAGCTCCGGAACATCGCCGGGCGGCTCTTCTCGCAGGCGCTCGACCGCTCCAAGCCGCTCTGGGAGCTGTGGCTCGTCCAGGGCCTCGAGAAGAACCGATTCGCGATCGTGACCAAGACCCACCACGCCCTGGTCGACGGCGTCTCCGGCGTCGACATCGCCACGGTCCTGTTCGACGTGAAGCCGGTGCCCGAGCCGATCGAGCCCGATCGCGACTGGGTGCCGCAACCTCCCCCCTCCTCGGCCGAGCTCGCGGCCCGCGGGCTGACCGAGCTCGGCGAGACCCCCTTCAAGCTGACCAGGCGCGCAATGCGGGCGGCCACCCATCCCAGGCGGACGGCCCACCGGGTGGTTGAGGCCGGCGAGGCGCTCGCCGAGGTCGGCTGGAACTTCACCGATCCCGCTCCGGACGTTCCGCTCAACACCGAGATCGGCTCCCACCGCCGCTTCGCCTGGGCCAAGGCGGAGCTGGGCGACTTCAAGCGGATCAAGGACGCGCTCGGCGGCACGGTCAACGACGTGGTGCTCACCGTCGTCAGCGGCGCGTTGCGGAGCTGGCTGCGAAGCCGAGGCATCAAGACCGAGGGACTGGAGCTGCGGGCGCTGGTGCCGGTCTCGATCCGCGCCGAGGACGAGCACGGCCAGCTCGGCAACCGGATCGCCGCGATGAGGGGACCGCTGCCGGTCTACATCGAGGATCCGGTGAAGAGGCTCGACGCGGTCAAACGCGCGATGGGCAGCCTCAAGGAGTCCAAACAGGCGCTGGGCGCCGAGGTGATCTCGCGCTTCAACGACTTCGCCCCGCCTACGCTGCTCGCCCAGGCATCGCGGATCAACTTCTCGACCCGGCTCTTCAACCTGATCGTCACCAACGTCCCAGGGCCGCAGATCCCGCTGTACGTGCTCGGCCGCGAGCTGCAGGACGTCTTCCCGGTCGCCTTTCTGCCCGAGAACCACGCCCTGGCGATCGCGATCATGAGCTACCACGGCGGCATCGACTTCGGGCTGCTCGGGGACTACGACGGCATGGAGGACATCGACATGCTCGCCACCGGGCTATCGGAGTCCCTTGGCGATCTGCTCGCCGCGGCCGAGGCAGCCGAGGCCCGCTCGCAGGCGAACCTGGCCGCCGGCGCCGACCTGCCGGGCTAGCGCCGGCGCTTCACGTCCTTGAGCGCCGGCGAACGTGGCCTCTTCTCCTCCGCGACCTGGCAGCTCCGGGCGCCACTCGCTGAGCCGCTGAAGCGCGGAGCACTTGCTGCGGTGCCCGTCGGGATCGCGTGCCTTGTGGAGCTCGTGACGGATAGCCGGATCTGGGGCGGGATCGGCAGCGCCGCGTTGCTCGGTGGGTTCGTCGCCTTCGACGCTCCGGCGCGAATCAGGATGGTCTGGCAGCTGGCCTTTGCCCCGATCCTCGGTGCGATGGCCGCGCTCGGGGTCCTTTCGACGAACCCCGCGGGCCTCGCCATCGCGGGCATGACCGTCTGCGGCATCGCGGGCGGCTACTGCGTCGCCGTCTCCCCGAGACTGGCCGTGGCCGGGATGTCCGCCGTGCTGGGCTTCCTGCTTGCCCAGGGGTTTCTGCTCGACCTCGATCAGGCCCCCAGGGCGCTTGCCGCGGGGATGGCGGGCGGCCTGCTCCAGGCGGCGCTGTCGGCCGGCGTCTGGTTGCTTTCGGACAGGAGCACCGAGAGCCCAGGGATCGGCGATCGGGCCCGCAGCGCGCGCAAGCTGCTGCTCGACAACCTCACGCTCGCCTCGCCCAGCCTCCGACACGCCCTCAGATGGGGAACGGCGCTCGGGGCAGCGGTGGCGACCTACCGCCTCGTCGACCTGCAGGGCCACGGCTACTGGATCCCGCTGACCGTGCTGTTCGTGCTCAAGCCGAGCAGCGACGACACCTGGGAGCGGGTGGCGATGCGATTGGTGGGAACGGTGGCAGGGCTCGTGTTCGCCACAGCGCTGGCGGAGGCGTTGGGCGCGAGCGCCGTGCCGGTCGCGATCGCGCTGACCATCGCCGCGGCGCTCTCCTTCGCCCTGCTGATGCTGGAGTACGCGCTCTTCACCGCGGCGATCACGGTGTTCGTCGTGCTGCTCACGGACTCCCTGGGCGAGGCCGCGTTCAAGGCGGCCGATCAGCGGGCGGTGGCGACCGCGTTCGGCCTGGCGATCGCCGCCGTCGCGATCGTCGTGCCTCTGGGCGTGGAACGCCGGACTCAGGTCACCTGAACGCGCTCACGCTGACGGCGCGCCAGGGCGTCGACCGTCACCGCCGCGAGCAGCACGCCGCCGGTGATCATGTACTTGACGTCCGAGTTGAGGCCGAGCAGGTCCATCCCGTTCGAGATCGAGCCGATCACCACGGCGCCCAGCAGGGCCGACCAGACCGAGCCGCGGCCGCCGAACAGGCTGGTCCCGGCGATCACGGGTCCGGCGATCGCGAGCAGCAGGACGTCGCCCGAGCCGGATGCCTGGTTCACGGCGATCAGCCTCGATGCCGCCAGGATCCCGCCGGCCGCCGCCATCGTCGAGCAGATCGTGAAGACCAGGATGCGGACGCGATTGATCGGGATGCCGGCGCGCCGCGCGGCCTCGGCGTTTCCGCCGGTGGCGAAGATGTGGCGGCCGAACGGCGTCCGCGTCGTCAGCCAGGCGAAGAAGCCGCAGAAGACGACCAGAATCAGCGCCGAGAGCGGAATGCCTCGATCCGAGCTCAGGATCGCCACCGCGGCGAAGCTCGCGACGCCGACGACCACGGTCCGGATGACGATTCCGGCGAGCGGGTCGGTCTCCAGGCCCGCCTTCTGTCTCCGGCGTAGCTCCATCAACCCGGTGCCGAGCGTCGCGCCGGTGACGATCGCCGCGAGGGCATAGCCGACGCCGGCCGAGAAGAACTTGCCGGCCAGGTCGGTGATCGTGCTGGGCGGCAGGTTGATCGTCCCGGTGTCCCCGAGCACGAATAAGAGGGCCCCCTGCCAGGCAAGCAGTCCCGCAAGGGTCACCACGAACGATGGGATCCCGAAGAAGGTGACCATGAAGCCGTTGAAGAACCCGATGATGGCGCCGGTCACAAGGCCGGCAAGGATGGCCAGTTCGGGGCTCCAGCCATGCTTGACCTGGAGCACCGCCATCACTCCCGCAGCGAGCCCGCTCACCGCGCCGACCGAGAGATCGATCTCGCCGAGCAGCAGAACGAGCACGACGCCAACGGAGATGGTCCCGATCGCCGCGATCTGAAGCGTCAGGTTGGTCAGGTTGATCGCGGAGAGGAAGCGGTCGTTCTGAAGCTGGAAGATCACCCAGATCAGGGCGATCGTCAGGAAGACCCGGAGGGAGCCAAGCTCGCCGCGGGCGAGGCGCGTGACGACGCTGAGCCTGCTCTCCTGCTCCGCGCCGTCGGCGGTCTGCGTGGCGCTCTCCATCACTTGCCCTCCTTGGTGAAGTCGATCTCGGCCGAGGCGCCGGTGATCGCCGCCACGACCTCCTCCCGCGTCGTCTTGGACACGTCGAAGGTGGCCTCCCGCCTGCCGAGGCGCAAGACGACGATCCGGTCGGCGACCTGGAAGACGTCCTCGAGGTTGTGGCTGATCACCACCACGCCGAGCCCGCGCTCGCGGAGGCGCTTGATGAGGCTGAGCACCTGCGCGGTCTGCGCCACGCCGAGGGCCGCGGTGGGCTCGTCGAGCAGCACGACCTTGGGCTCGCCGAGCAGCGAGCGGGCGATGGCCACCGACTGGCGCTGCCCGCCGGAGAGGCTCCCCACCTCGGTTCGGACGCTGCCGAGCGTGGTCACGGAGAGCTCGTCGAGGAGCTCGAGCGCATGCTCCTCCATCTCGGTCTCGTTGATCACCGGCAGCGGGACGCCGCCGTTGCCCACCACCTCCTGGCCGAGGTAGAGGTTCGCGACCACGTCCAGGTTGTCGCAGAGGGCGAGATCCTGGAAGACGGTCGCGATGCCGAGCTTGGCTGCCGCGTTCGGATCGGGGATCTTCACCGCCCTGCCCTCGAAGTAGGCCTGGCCCGAATCGGGCGGCTGCACTCCGTCGATCGCCTTGATCAGGGTGGACTTCCCGGCCCCGTTGTCGCCGACGAGGGCGACGACCACGCCTCCGTCGACCTCGAAGTCGACGTCGGACAGGGCCTGGACGGGCCCGAAGCTCTTGCTGAACCCCTTCAGCGCGAGGAGATGATCAGGCTTGCCGTTGCCGCTCTGCTTCTGCTCGCTCACCTTCTCATCTCCTCGCGCCGGGGTCATTCTCTTAGATGTCCGCGCCTATTGCTGGATTCCGGCCGCCTGGCAGGCCGACTGGAACTCCGCGGTGCAGACGTCGCTGGCGGTCCAGTAACCGTTCGAACCGATCAGCGGCTGCCCGCCGTACGTCACCGAGGCGATGTTGTCCTTCGTCGCCGCCACCGGCGTCAGCAGGTAGGACGGGATGTCCGCCGCACCGTTGTTGGTCTTCGTCTGGGCAACCAGAAGACCACTGGTCGGAATCGGCTTGCCCTGGGCCAGCGCCGCCGCGATCTTGGCGGAGGTCTCGGCCTCAGGCCGCGTCGCCTTGTAGACCGTCATGTACTGGTCGCCGGTGAGGATCCGCTGAACGGCCTCGAGCTCGGCGTCCTGACCCGTCGACGGGACCGTCTTCGGATCGATGCCGGCGGCCTGCATCGCGGCGATCGCACCGCCGGCGGTGCCGTCGTTCATCGCGTACAGCCCCTTGAACCCGGTCTTGCCGAGCGCGGTGATCGCCTGATCCATCTCGGACTGGGCCTTGTCAGGGCTCCAATCCGGGGTGTCGTACTCCTTGGCGACCTGGACATTTGCCGCATTCAGCGCTGAGTCCGCACCTTGACCGAACAGCTTCGCGTTGTTGTCGGTCGGCGAGCCGTTGATCTTCACGATCGGCCCGGTGGCGTTGCCGTCACTGGCGAGCTTCTTGGCCAGGGTGCTGCCCTGGAGCTCGCCCACCTTGACATTGTCGAACGAGACGTACGCCGCGACGTCCGGCGTGTCGAGGATCAACCTGTCATAGCTCACAACCGGGACGTTCTGCTGCTTCGCCAGATTCACCATCGACGCCGCGGATGCGGAGTCCACCGGGTCGAGGACCACCACGTCGGCCCCGTCGGTGAGCGCCGACTCCATCTGGGACTGCTGCGCCGCTGCGTCCTGGTTCGCGTTGTTGTAGATGAGGTCGCAGTCCGGGCACGCCGTCTTCAGGGCGGCCTCGAACTCCGGATGGTCATGGGCCTCGTAGCGAGTCGTCTTCGACTCCGGAAGCAGCAGGGCCACCTTGGGCCCTCCGCCACCTCCGCCGCCTCCACAGGCGGCGAGCCCGAGCCCGATCACCAGCGCCGCAACCGAAAGCACGGCACCACGGGCCCAACTCTTGGATCTAGTCACACGCACCACCTCCACTGTTGTTCCTCTCTTATTGATTTGAAATCGAAACCTCCTCATGCGGCCACCTCCGCGGGCGGGCCCGAGCCCAGGACTCCGTCCCGCGCATGCAGGACGAGCGCCAGGGCTCCCTGCAGTTCCGCCCGCTCCCCGAGGATTCCCGCGACCACGCTCACTTCCTCCGCCGCGCTGGCGATCGCGTAGCGGCGGATCGACTCCAGGACCGGCTCGGTGATCAGCGTCCCGGCTGCACTGAGGTCTCCGCCGATGATCACGCAGTCCGGGTTGATCAGATTGACCAGGCCGGCCAGCGCCACTCCGATCTCACGTCCGGCCTCGCCGATCAGCCTGCTCGCCGCCGGGTCCCCGTTCGCCGTCAGGTCGAGAAGCTCTTTCGTCGACACGGGCTCGCCCCGGCTCACACCGAGCTGCTCAGCGATCGCGCGCGCCGAGGCGACCGTCTCGAGGCAGCCCCGGCTGCCGCAGCGGCAGATCGCCGTGCCGTGCTGCGCGGGGGTATGGCCGATCTCCCCGGCCGTACCGCCGGCTCCTTGATGGAGCCGGCCTGCAAAGAGCAGGCCGGCTCCCACTCCGGAGGAGAGCTTGATGTAGACGACGTTCGAGCGACCCTTGCCGGAGCCCCAGACGAACTCCGCCAGGGCGCCCAGGTTCGCGTCGTTTTCGACGTGCACCGGCAGACCGAGGCGGCGCTCCATCTCGGTCGCGGCATCGACCCCGACCCAGCCCGGCAGGATCGAGGATGAGCCGACCGCGCCGGTCGCCCTGTTGATCGGGCCCGGCAAGCCCATTCCCACTCCGAGCACCCCCTTCCGGTCGACCGCGGCCTCCTTGAGAACCTTGTCGACCAGCTCCGCCGCGGCGTCGAGTCCCTCGTCCGCGGAGTGGTCCACGTCCAGCTCGCGCCACGACTCGGCCAGCACCGTGTGGGACAGATCCGACACGGCAACCCGAAGATGGGTGTGCCCGAAATCAACCCCGACGACAGTGCCCGCGGACGGGTTCAGCGAGAGCAGCACGGGCGGCCTTCCCCCGCCCTCTCCGTGCGCAACCCCGGTGGCCTCGGCCTGCTCGGTGAGGAGGCCGGCCTCGATCAGGTCGGAGACGATGCTCGAGACAGTCGAGCGGGAGAGACCTGTGAGCCGGGCGATCTCCGCCCTGCTGGCGGTGCCTCGGCCGCGGAGCGCGTCGATGACGCGCCCGCGATTCAACTCACGCAGTGACCGGAGCGATCCGGAGTCTGCCGATTCCACGCGGGCCGAACCCTTATCGACTCGGGTGGATTTGTCAAGGCTTCGGAGAAATTAAGCGTTTGCTAGCGCGCCATTGTTTGAACTCACAACAAACCTTCGACGCAGGAGGCCGGCTAGAACCCGAGAGCGAACTTCGCGTCCTCGGACATCATCTCCGGGGACCAGGGCGGGTCGAAGATCATCTTGGGATGGACCTTGTCGATCCCCTCGAGCTGGCCGACGAACTCACGCATCTGCTCTGAGACCTGCGGCCCGATCGGGCACGCGGGGGTCGTCAGCGTGAAGGTGATGAACGCCTCGCCTCCCTCGATCTCCACGTCGTAGACGAGGCCGAGGCTGACGAAGTCGAGGCCGAGCTCGGGGTCGATGACCTCCTCGAGCGCCTCGTAGACGTCCTCTTCTGTTGTGGTCTCGGTTGCCATCTCACATCGCACCTGGGTAGGGAATGTTTCTCTGCTGAGCGGTTCTCGGGTCCTCAGCGTAGTCCGGCTTGGGCCGAGCTTCGGTCGAGCTGTCGAGATCGGCATCGGCTGGCGTGAGCCCGACCTTCACGACCGCCCAGTCGCCGGGCCGCTGCTCGGCCACCAGCCAGGTCGCCTCGGGATGCTCGTCCGCCATCCGGTCACGCTCGTCTTGTGCCTGCTCGCGATCCATCTCAAACAAGGATAGGGGGAACGCTCCCCGGGTCTGCCGGATCGGCGCCGCGAGTAGCCTTCCGAGGCCGTGTTCTGGCTCGTCCTGATCTTCATCGTCGTCCCGATCGCGGAGATCTACGTGATCATCCAGGTCGGCGGGGCGATCGGCGTCGGCCCGACGATCGTCCTGCTCGTGTTCGACAGCATCGTCGGGGCGATGCTGTTGAGGAGCCAGGGGCGAGCCGCCTGGGTGCGCTTCAACCGGGCGTTGTCCGAGAGTCGCATGCCCCACAAGGAGGTCTTCGACGGCGTCCTGGTGATCTTCGGGGGAGCCCTCCTGCTCACCCCGGGCTTCATCACGGACATCCTCGGCCTGATCCTGTTGATCCCGCCGACGCGGGCGATCGTCCGCGCGTTCGCATCTCGCGCGGTGCGCCGGCGGCTGGCGGTGGGAGGCGCCGCCACCATGTGGTCGTTCGGGCGACCCCAGCGTCCGCCCCGCCGCGACTCCGGTGGACCGCAGCCGGGCCGGGCCGATCCCGGGCCGGCGGGGCCGGGCCCGGATGACCCCTTCAGCTGGGAGGAACCGCCGGCCCGCCCCGGGCCGCGTCCCGATGACATCGAGGGGACGGGCCATGAGATCAGCGACGAGGACGAGCTCCCGCCGGGTCGGGAGCCCTTCGGCGGATGAGCGAGGCGGGTGGCGGCTTCGTCCGCGGGTTCGGCGAGCTCGAGAAGGGTCGAGGCGGCATCGCCTGGAGCTTCTCCGGCGCGGGCGGGCTGACCATCGAGGGCGGGCAGGCCACCGCGGTGGCGCCTGATCAGGTGAGCGACGAGTCCGCCGAGCGATGGAGCTTCTCCACGCCACTTGACGGCGATCCGCTCGAGGGCGCTGCGATCTTCCGGCACATCACGGTCGAGACCGCCGACGGCGTGATCGTTTGCACGGCCACCGGGCAGGAGGGAATCCCCGGACACGGCGAGGAGCGCACCGCCGCCGTGCTTCGCGCCGGGGGCGAGGAGATCCCCTACGAGGAGGCGCTGATCTCGACGCAGTACGACGGCGCAGGGGATCCGACCAGGTTCGGGCTTGAGCTCTGGCCCGAGGACGCGGACCAGAGCAGTCGCGCCGCGGCGACGCGAGTTGCCGGCTCGTTGCTCGGCGGTGCGGACTCGGGCGGAACCTGGGCGGGCCTGTTCCGCTGCCACACCGACGGCACCGAGGGCCTCGGCAGCTATCTGCTCTGGCGCGCGTGACCGACCCGGCCAAGATCACGACAGTCATCTCCGACTTCGGCGGAGTGCTCACCACTCCCCTCGTCCAGTCCTTCGCCGCGGTCCAGGACGAGACCGGCATCGCCTTCGAGGAGCTGGCGAAGGCCATGGCCCGGATCCAGGAGGAGGACGGAAGGCACCCGCTCTACGAGCTGGAGACGGGGAAGCTGACCGAGCCCGAGTTCCTCCAGAAGCTGGGCGACTCACTCGAGCCTGCGCTCGGACACCGCCCTGAGCTCCACAGGTTCAGCGAGATCTACTTCGAGGCGCTCCACCCCAACGAGCCGATGATCGATCTGATGCGCGAGGCCAAGCAGGGCGGGCACCGTATGGGGCTGCTCACCAACAACGTCCGCGAGTGGGAGCCGCTCTGGCGCTCGATGCTCCCCGTGGACGAGATCTTCGAGGTGGTGGTCGACTCCGGCTTCGTCGGCTGCCGCAAGCCGGACCGCGAGATCTACGACATCACGCTGGAACGCATGGGCGTCCCGGCCGAGGAGTGCCTGTTCGTCGACGACATCGACGTCAACTGCGACGCCGCCCGCGAGCTCGGCATGTCGGCCGTCCACTACCGGCACAACGACCAGGCGATCCCGGAGATCCGCGAAGCGCTCGGCCTCTGATCGCCTAGTTGTCGCTGCCGTACCGGTCCCACATGTAGAGCTCGGTCGCCTCTCGGCAGAGCTCCATCACGCGGGGCGGGGAGAGCCATTCGAGCACCAGGTCCAGGGCGCGCTCCTCCGAGATTCCCTCCTCGAAGGCCTCCTCGCCGCGGAAGCCGGCGGCGAGCTTGAGCGCCTCGCGGCGATGGTCGCCGAGCGAGTCGAACGCTCCCATCAGGAAGTCACGGTTGGGCAGCGGCTGGCCGACCTCCATCGAGCCGTGCCAGGCGGCGAGCATCGAGATGTCGTGCTCGTCGAGCTCTGAGATCGCCTTGGCGTAGTGCTCCTGGAGCTCCTCGTCCGGGATCTCGTCGACCCAGGCGCGAACCGCCTCGCCGAGGAGTTGGCGGCGGGCCTCTCGGCCGACCGAGTCTGCGATCGCCCTGATCGCGTCAGCTGGGTCTACGAAGCAAAGTGTCATTTCGGTGGGGCCTCCCGTATCGGCTCTGGAGGTGTGATCTGAGGCCAAGGTAGAGTCGCCCCCGGCGGAAAAAACACGGCCCGGGTTTCCGCGCGTTATGCGGGATTCCGGGCCGTTTTGGGGCCGTTGACCGCGCCGCGTCCCGGCCTATGCTGGATCGAATGGCGCTCAAGCTCATCGTCGGGCCCCCGAACTCGGGACGGACCGGCGCGATTCTCGACGGATTTCGCGCAATGTCCGGCAACGACCCTGTGCTGGTCGTCCCCACCGTCGACGACGTCGAGCGCTTCGAGGAGGAGCTCACCCGCGGCGGGGACGCGGTGATCGGCGCCACGGTCGGGACCTTCGACGAGCTCTTCGCCCTGGTCGCCCGCGCGACCGACGCCCAGGCGGGCCCGGCGATCAGCCGGACCCAGCGGCTGCGGCTGGCCCGGGAGGCCGCCTCGCGCGCGGAGCTGCGGATCCTGGCCGCCTCCTCGCGGCGGCCCGGCTTCCCGGCCGCCCTCGAGGAGCTCGTCTCGGAGCTCCAGGCCGCTCTGGTGGACCCGGTGGCGCTGAAGGAGGAGGCCGGGAGCGCGGGCCCCTACGAGGTCGAGGTCGCCTCGCTGTACGAGTCCTACCTCCGGGTGCGGGATGAGCTCGGCCTCCACGATGACCACTCGCGGGCCGCCGCGGCGACCGTCGCGCTGCGGACGAGGCCCGAGTCCTGGGAATCGCCGGTCTTCCTCTACGGCTTCGACGACCTGACCGTCGAGCAGCTGGAGCTGGTGCGAGAGCTCTCCGCCCACACGCAGGTGACGGTCGCTCTGCCCTGGGAGGACCGCGAGTCGCTGACCCTGGCGCGAGGCGCCCTCTTCGCCCAGCTCAGGGACATCGAGGGCGTCTCGATCGAGCGGCTGGAGGCCGAGCCCCGGTTCACCAGCAGCGGCACGTTGTTCGAGGTGGAGCGCCGCTTCGGCGAGGCCGGTGATCGAGTGGAGAACGACGGAGGAGTCGCCCTGCTCGCCTCCGCGGGCGACCTCGCGGAGGTCGAGGCTGTTGGCACCGAAGTCGCGCGGCTCCTGAGCGACGGAACGCCACCGGGCGAGATCGCGATCGTCCTGCGCGATCCGCGCTCGGGCGGTCCGCTCTACCGCCGGGTGCTTGCGCGCTTCCGCATTCCGGTCGCGGTGCAGGCCGACATGTCCGCTGCCCGGACCAATACCGGCGCGGGGCTGATCGCGCTGCTGCAGGCCGCGGTCGGCCGCGCCCGCGCCTCGGACCTGCTCGCCTACCTGCGGACCCCCGGCGTCGCCTCGCCCTCCAAGGTCGACTGGTTCGAGCGCCGGCTGCTTCGGGGCCGCCTCCGCACGACCGACCAGGCGCTCGAGGCCTGGTCCACCAAGGAGGACAACGGGAACGAGGGCCTGCGGGAGATCGGGAAGCTGCGCGAGGCGAATCCCGGAGCCGAGCTGTTGCGAGAGGCCGGGAAGCAGGCCCGCTGGATCGCCGAGTCGGCGATCCGCCGCCAGGGTGCCGTGGCCGAGGAGGACAGAGCCCTGGAGCTGCGGGCGGGGGCGGAGATCGAGAGAGCGCTGATCGAGCTCGCGGAGCTGGGCCTCTCCCACTCCGCCGCCGACGTGATCGCGGCCGTGTCCGAGCTCGACGTGCCGATGTGGCGGGGTCCGACCGAGGGCCGCGTCCGGGTGATCAGCCCGTACAGGGCCCGGGCCCGCCGCGTCACCCACCTGTTCGTCTGCTCGATGCAGGACGGGGACTTCCCGCGCCGCGACACCGGCGGCCCGCTGCTCTCCGATGAGGCCCGCCGGGCGCTCGCCCTGCCCGAGCGAAAGAAGGCCGAGATCGAGGACCGCTACCTCTTCTCGGTCTGCCTCTCGCGCGCCAAGCAGCGGCTCTGGCTCTCCTGGAGGAGCGCGGACGACGAGGGAGGCGCGACCTCGCGCTCGCCCTTCGTCGACGAGGTACGAGACCTGCTGGCGCCCGCGCTCCCCGAGGGTCTGGAGGAGCGCGACGAGGCGATCCTCGCCGAGGCCGGCGGGCGCGGCCTGGCCGAGTCCGTCTTCGAACCGGATGCGGCGCCCAGCGAGGTGGAGCTGGCGCGGGCCGAGGCCGCGATCGGGCCGAGGACCGAGAACGGCCGCCTGCGGCCCGGGCCCCTGCAGCTCGATCCGGTCCTCGAGCGGATGCGGGAGATCAAGCTCTTCGGCCCCTCGACGCTCGAGGAGTACGCGACCTGCCCGTACCGCTGGTTCATCCAGCATGAGCTGAAGCCGCAGCCGATCGGACCCGAGGCCGAGCCGCTCACCAGCGGATCGATCGCTCACAAGGTCCTGGAGGCGCTCTACGAGGACCCGCCCGCGCCGGGTGGGCGCCCCACCCCGGAGACTCTCGGCGAGTGGCGCCGGGCGGCAGGGGACCTGATCTCGGAGATGGGCGAGAAGCGGCTGCCCCGGGAGCTCGCGGACACCGCCGCGGCCCTCCATCGAGTCGAGGGGCTGGTGCTGGCCTTCCTCGCCGACGAGGCCGCCACCGCGACCGCCTTCACCCCCGCACATACAGAGGCCGCCTTCGGCTTCGACGACTCCGAGATGGGGCCGCTGCCCCTGGCCGGCGGCGGCGTCCACGGCCAGATCGACCGCATCGATCTCGGCCCGGGCGGAGAGGCCCTGGTCCAGGACTACAAGTCGGGCGGCAAGGTCGATGGCGGCGCCGGGATGCTGGAGAAGCGCGGCAAGCTCCAGCTGCAGCTCTACATGCTCGCCGCGCGCGAGCTCTGGGGACACGATCTCGCCGGCGGCCTGTACCGGCCGCTGGGCGGCACCGGTGACCGCACCCCCAAGGGCCTCCTGCGAAAGGAGCTCGCGGATGAGCTGGCGGGCCTCGATCCGCGGCCGAGGGACCATCTCGGCGACGAGGACTTCGAGGAGGCGCTCGACGCCGCCAAGCAGAAGGCCGAGGAGATCGTCGCCTCGGTCCAGGGGGGCCGGGTGATCCGCGACCCGATCGGCGGCAGCTGCCCCGACTGGTGCAGCTTCCAGCCCATCTGCCGCCGCGAGCGCGGGCTGCCCGAGGACGAGCCCTGGTCCGAGGAGAGCGAGGAGGAATGAGCGCGGAGCGGACCAAGCAGCAGAGCGCCGCCGTCGAGAGCCGCGAGCGGGATGTCTTCCTCCGCGCCGGAGCCGGAACCGGGAAGACCACGGTGCTGGTCGAGCGCTTCTGCGCCGCTGCGCTCGATCCCGAGGTCGGCGCGAGCCGCATCCTCGCCTTCACCTTCACCGAGAGGGCAGCGGACCAGCTCCGGCGGCGAATCCGCGAGGAGCTCTCCGCCCGCGTTCGGGGCGGCGAGGGCGAGCAGCTCGAAGCCCTGGAGGCAGCGCTCGAGGGGATCGAACGGGCCTGGATCTCGACGATCCACGGCTTCTGCCGGCGGGTGCTCGCCTCGCATCCCGCCGCCGCCGGCATCGATCCTCGCTTCCGGGTGGTCGACGAGGCCGAGGCGGAGCGGCTCGCCGCCCGCGCCTTCGACTCGGCACTCGAGGCCCTGGTCGCCACCGGCGAGCCGGAGGCGCTCGAGCTCGCGGCTGCGAACCGGCGACGAACGCTCCTGGAGATGACGCGAGGCGCCTACGACGAGCTCCGCAGCCACGGCGATCCGCGGCCGGAGCTTCCGGAGCTGGCGCCCCCTGACACCGGAGCCGCGATCGCCAAGCTGGTCGAGGCGGCGGGCGAAGCCCACGCCGAGTGTGAGGAGGCGAGCGGTCAGGCGGTGTCGAGCCGCGAGCGCATCGCCGCCGCCATGGCGCTGGACCCGGCGGCGCCGCCCGAGGAGGAGCTCCTGGAGCAGCTTCGGGCCCTGGAGATCAGATCGGGCGCGAAGGCCTTCAAGGGCGAGGCCTGCGAGCGCTACACCGCGGCCCTGAAACGCGCCCAGGCCGCGGTGGCGGCCCACGTCCTCGGCCCCGCCTACGAGCAGCTCCGCGAGCTGGTCGTGCGCTTCGGCGCTCGCTACGAGGAGCTCAAGTCCGAGCGCGCGGCGCTCGACTTCGAGGACCTCCAGCTGAAGACGGTCGAGCTGCTGAGCTCGTCCGAGCCCCTGCGGGATCGCTACCGCGAGCAGTTCGCCCACCTGATGGTCGACGAGTTCCAGGACACGAACGGGCTCCAGCTTCGGCTGATCGAGCAGTTGCGCGGCCCGGATACGCGGCTGTTCCTCGTCGGGGACGAGTTCCAGTCGATCTACGGCTTCCGCCACGCGGACGTCGATGTCTACCGGGAGCAGCAGCGCCGGTTCGCGGAGGGGGATGAGGCCAACGGAGTGGCGCTGCCGTTGACCGGGAACTTCAGGGCGGCGCCCGGTCTGGTCGCCGCGACCAACGCGATCGGGGGCGGCCTGCTCGCCGGCTTCGAGCCCCTCACCGCTTTCGTCGATGAGCCGGAGGGGGCCTCACCGGTGGAGCTCCTTCTCACCGTGGACGACCGCAAGGGATGGGAGGCCGAGGAGACCGAGCTGCCGCGCCTCCCGGACGACCCGAGCTCGGGATCGAAGGTGGCGGAGGCGCGGCGCCTGGCGGGCCGGCTGCGGGAGCTGGTGGACGACGGCGAGGACCCCGCGGGGATCGTCGTCCTGCTGCGCGCCTTCACCCACGTCGCCGCAGTCGAGACAGCTCTGGCGGACGCGGGGCTCGACCCCTACGTCGTCGGCGGCCGCGGGTTCTGGTCCCAGCAGCAGATCGATGACCTGCGTTGCCTGCTGGCGGTGATCGCGAACCCGCTCGACGACGAGGCTCTCTTCGGCGCCCTCGCCTCGCCGGCCTGCGCCGTCCTGCCAGACACGCTCTGGCTGCTTCGGCGGGCCGCCACTGTCCACGGCGACGATGGCCGCGAGCTCTTCAATCACGTCTGGCCTCTGGTCAGGGAGCTGGTCGAGAACGGAGAGGTCGAGCGCGGGGACGCCGAGGCCGCCGCGCTGATCCCCGCGGAGGAACTGGAGCGAATCGGGCGGTTCGCGGGAATCCTCGGCGAGCTGCGGGCCCACTCCACCGAGGGCGGGCTGGAGTCGCTGGTCGAGCGAACGGCGACCTCGTTCGGATACGACCTCGCCACGCTCCGGCGGCGCGACGGGACCGCCCGCTGGGCGAACGTCCGCAAGCTGATGCGGCTCGCCCGGGAGTTCGAGGCGAGCGAGGGACCCGACCTCGCCGCGTTCCTCGAGTACCTCGAGACGCGTGCGAACAGCCGCGACCGCGAGGCCGAGGCGGCCACCCGGGCAGAGGGCCACGCCGGGGTCAGGGTGATGACCGTGCACGGTGCGAAGGGGCTCGAGTTCGACGTCGTCGCCGTCGCCGATCTCGGCCGGAACCTGCAGCTGGGCTGGAGTCCCCTTCGAGTAGATCCGGCGGCGGGGTTTGTGGCCGCCGTTGATGCTGAGGAGGGCCCGGAGGGCGGCGAGCTGGCGAGGGTCGGTGTCCAGCTCGGGCGCCTCGGCCGCCCGGCCGAGCGCCTGCACGACTATCAGGAGCTCACGGAGCTCGCGGCCGAGCGCGACGCGGAGGAGGAGGCGCGCCTCGCCTACGTCGCGGCGACCCGCGCGAAGCGGCGGCTGCTCCTCAGCGGGACGTTCAATCCCAACGCGCTGAAGAAGGAAATCGACGCACGCAAGCCGATCGCGCTGCAGCTGATCCGGTCCGTGCTGGACGGCGATCCGAGCGAGCGCGAGGTCGAGCTTCCGCCCGCGGGCGACGACTACCCCAGCGGGAGGCTGCTGGTCAAGGTCACCGAGCCGGGCCCGGGAGCCGGCGCCCGGCTCCTCGCAACGCGGGATTCCGACCGGTCGCCCGAGCCGTCTCACCACGGCGAACCCGCCGCTGACCCGGCCCGAGGTCCCTCCCGCCCTGATCGGCGGGCTCTCATACTCGGCTCTCTCGGGCTACGAGAACTGCGGCTACCGCTTCTACGTCGAGCGTGTTCTCGGGATCGGCGAGCCCGAGCTGGCCTCGGCCGGCGACGGTGACGAGCCGGCAGCCGGCCCGGAGCTCCGGCGACGGTTCGGGCCCGGCGTCGCCGTCCACGCGCTGCTCGAGTGGAGCGCGCGCAATCGGTGGCGCGAGCCTGACGCCGATCGAGTCGCCCAGGCCCTGACGGAGCAGGGCCTGGAGGCGAGCGGCGAGCAGATCGCGATGGCGCTGGAGCTCACCACCGCGTTCCTCGGTTCCAGCCTCAGGGAGGAGATCGGCGACGCGCGAGTGGGTGCCGAGGTCCCCTTCGTGCTCTCCGTAGCCGGAACGCTCGTGCGTGGTTCCATCGACCTTCTCGTCGAGCGCTCCGATGGCTCCGTGCTGGTCGTCGACTACAAGACGGATCGCCTGCGCGACCGCGATCCCGAGCAGGTCGTCTCGCGCTACACCGTCCAGCGTGACCTCTACGCGCTGGCGGCAGCGGCTCGGGGAGCGCCGGTGGAGACCGCCTACGTCTTCCTCGAGCGGCCCGATCCACCCGTTCGCGAGAGCTTCGGAGGAGCCGAGCTCGAATCCGCGCGAGCCCGGATCGAGGCGGTGCTGAAGCGGCTCGCCGCCGGCAGCTTCGAGGTCACCGACCGGCCACATCGAGCGCTGTGTCTGGACTGCCCCGCGCGCGAAAGACTGTGCAGCCACGACACGGCCGCCCAGATGCGCGAAGACCCGGATCCACCGATCGGCGCCGAGCCCCAGCTCAACCTGCTGGAGGGCGAATGACCCATTCTCGCCTCGGCCTCTTCGGCTATGGCTCGCTGGTGCTCCACGAGAGCGCCTCGATGACCTTGGGGCACCCCGCCGGAGAGCTGCGTCCGGCCCGCCTCCACGACTGGAAGCGGCGCTTCTCGCAGCGCCGCGACAACCTGACCTGCGAGAAGACCTTCGAGTGCGCCGCCGGCTGGCGGCCTGAGTGGATCCTCGGGCTTAACGTCGAGGAGGGCGAGGACCAGGCCGGGCCTGTGAACGGCGTCGTGATCGAGCTCACCGAGGAGGAGCTGGACCGCCTCGACATCAGGGAGATCCGCTACGACCGGGTGGACGTCGCCGGCTCAGTCGAAGGCGCGGGCCTGCCCGAGCGGATCGTGACCTACACCGCCAAGGAGTTCCACTTCGCCCCCGAGCCGCCTGAGGACTCGATCATCCTCGCCACCTACGCCGCCGCCGTCGAGCAGGGCTTCGAGGCGCTCGGCCTGGGAGAGCTGAACCATTACCTCGCCACGACCCCGTACCCGGTCGACCGCCACGAGGCGACCCTGGTGATCGACAGGATCCCGCAGGGCAACCCGCGCGCTTGGTAGTGGGGACGCGGGCTACGCCCGGTGCCAGCGGCGGGCCCAGTCGCGCAGCTCGTCGATCACCGGCTCGAGCGAGTGGCCCTTGTCGGTGAGCTCGTAGCTCACCCGCACGCGGTTGCCGGGCTGCACCTCGCGCTGGACCAGGCCCGCCTTCTCGAGCTCCTTGAGACGGCAGGAGAGCAGGCGGTCCGACATGCCGGGGACCGCCTCCTTCAGCTCGGCGAAGTGCAGGGGCCCGTCGGTGAGCGCGTAGAGGATCGCCCCCGCCCAGCGGCGGCCGATCAGCTCCACCGCGCCGTGGTAGTGCCGACAGACTTGTTTGGGCTTGGCCGCCCCCCTGGTGGCGCCGACGCCGGACTGCGTTCTCACCTCGTACCAAGCTTACCGATCGTAAGGGACCTGCCGACGGTGTTTTCCCGCATGAAACGAGTCACTCCTCGCTGAGCGCCCTCGCCTCACCCCGTGCAGGGCCCCGTCGACACCTGGCCGGTCGAATCGCTGAGGGCGCGGGCGACGACGTCGTTGGGGACGGCGTAGCCGCCCGGCTTGCCCTGCGTGGTGGCGGCGAAGATGGTCCCCATCACCCTGCCGGCGCCGTCCACCAGCGGCCCGCCTGAGTTCCCGCTGCGAACCTCCCCGCGCACGGCCGTGAGCTCGCGAGTCACGGGACCGCGGCCGTAGGAGTCCTGCGTGACCACGGGGCCGGTCGCGCCCACGCGGGCGGGCGCGATCGTGAACGGGCCGTTCTCCGGGTAGCCGAGCACGGCGCCCGCAGTGCCGCTCTGCACGTCCGGCGCCAGCGACAGAGGGGCTCCGTCCAGCCCGTTCACCCGGAGCAGGGCAAGGTCGTTCTCCGGGTCGTAGTGGACGGCCGTCGCGTCAAGGGACGAGCTCGAGCCCGCGGGCGTGACCGTGGTGTCGCCCTCGCCCGCCACCACGTGAGCATTGGTGACCACGAGTCCCGGCGCGGCGATCCAGCCGGATCCCTCCACGCCCAGCCCGCAGGCGGTCCCCAGCACCCGAACCACGCTTTCCCCCGCCGCCTGCACCTCGGGGTCGTGCGCGATCTTCGAGTCCGGAGCGGCGACGTCCGGGCTCGGGCCCTGGATCGCCACCCGGGGATCGATGCGGTGAAGCGCGTTGATCAGCGAGCTCGACGGCGGGAACGTGTCGTTGAGCGCGCGCAGGATCGCCGAGCGCTGAACCGCCGTGCGCAGGCCCTTGGCACCGGGCGCGTTGAGGGCGACCGCCCCGAAGAGCCATGCCACTCCGAGGGCCACCACGACGAGGAGCAGCGCTCCTCCGGACGCCTCGGCGATCGCGACCCCTCGCCGGCGCCCCGCGGGTCCGAGCAGGCGCCGGCGGATCGCCAGCGCGATCCCCTCCAGCGAGACCGCGACTATCCCTCCGATCAGCAGTGCCCCGGCTAGGGCGGTCGCGGGCGCATACGGGGAATGCGAGCCGTCCGGCAGCAGCGCCGGGCCGAGCCGGCTGCCCAGGAAGGCGCCGATCGCGAATCCGCCGAGGCTGAGCACGCCGACGATCAGGCCCTGCTGGTAGCCCCAGAACCCCATGGCCAGGGCGAAAGCGAGAATCAACCAGTCGAGGCCGGTCACGGTTTCCCGAATACAAGCGCACGAGCGACTAACTTTGCCCTCGTGAATCCGCCCGTGACACGGTCACGGACCCGCGACGGGGAGACGCCACCGCCCAGGCGGTCCATCAGGCCGCCCCGGGCGCAGCGCGGACCCCTCACTGAGCGCCAGCGGCGCCTGCGTCAGCGCGCGCTTCCCCTGGCCGTGGTGGCGCTGATCGCGTTCATCTTCGGGGCGATCAGCTCCGCGGGCAGCCCGGAGCAGGACATGGCCGAGCGCTTCGTCAACGACTGGGCGCATCAGGACTACAAGGCGATGCACGACGAGCTCTCCGACTCGGCTCAGGCCCAGTATTCCGCTCAGGACCTCGCCGCCGCCTATCAGCAGGCGCAGGAGGCCTCGACCGCGACGGCGATCGACCCAGGCGGCGCGGATGGCCCGAAGAGCGTCAACGGGACCAACGTCGTGGACGTCGGCGTGGGCGTCCGCACAAGGCTGTTCGGCAAGATCGACGGCGCGCTGCGTCTGCCGCTGGACGGCGGCAAGGTTGCCTGGGACCCGCATCTGACCTTCCCAAACCTGCGGCCCGGCGAGCAGGTTGGGCGCCGCCTCACGCTCGGCCGGCGGGCGGCGATCGTGGCCAAGCACGGCGTTCCACTCGCCCAGGGCCCGACCGACGATCGCTCCTCGCCACTGGGCTCCGACGCGATCGACGTCGCCGGCGACACAGGCGCCCCCGATCCCGAGGAGCAGGCGAAGCTTGAGCATGCCGGCTACCCCGCCAACCAGGACACCGGCGTAAGCGGCCTCGAGCTCGCCTTCAACTCCCGGCTCGCCGGACAGCCGAGCGGGCAGCTGCTGGCGGTCAAGGAGGGAACCTCGACGCCGGATGTCCCAGCCGGGACCCAGGGCCGCGTCCTCGCGACCGCGCACGGCAGCCCCGGCCAGCCCGTGAGGACGACGATCGACCCGCGGCTGCAGTCGACGACCGTGAACGCGCTGGGCGGGCAGTCCGGCGGCGTCGCAGTCCTCAATGCGCGCAACGGCAACGTCCTGGCGCTCGCCGGCTCGGCCTACTCGTCTCCCCAGCCTCCCGGCTCGACCTTCAAGGTGATCACCACGACGGCCGCGCTCGAGGGTCGCGACGTGAAGCTCAGCGACACGTTCCCCGTCCTCACCGAGATCAACCCGGACCCGAACGCCGGCGCCCGCGTCGTCCACAACGCGCATGACGAGGCGTGCGGCGGGAGCTTCACCGAGGCCTTCGCGAAGTCATGCAACAGCGTCTTCGCTCCCCTCGGCGTCAAGGTCGGCGCCCAGCGACTGGTCGATACAGCGGAGCGGTACGGCTACAACCAGCCCACCAGCCTCTACAACGCGTCGGCGACGGCGGCCACGGACCCGGGGCGCATGACGATCCCGACCGCCGCGGATCTCAACGGCGAGCCGACCCACACCGACCTCTCGGTGACCGCCTTCGGCCAGGGCAAGGTACTCGCCACCCCGCTCGGCATGGCCTCGGTGGCGCAGACCGTCGCCAACGACGGCGTCCGAGACCCGACCCCGATCGTCAAGGACCCGGCGCTGCAGAGCGCCGCCAAGCCCGTCCAGGTCACCTCCAAGGCGAACGCGCGGGTCCTCACCGGCCTGATGCGCGCCGTCGTCACCCAGGGCACGGGCGTGGCCGCGAACCTCCCGGGCGTCGACGTCGCGGGCAAGACCGGCACCGCTGAGCTCGGCCCCAAGCCCGGCCAGCCGCCGACCCCGCCCGGGCAGGAGGACACCGCCAAGCAGCTGATCGACGGCTGGTTCATCGCCTTCGCCCCCGCCCAGAAGCCGAAGCTGGCGATCGCGGTGATGCTGATCGACGCCTCAGGCGACGGCGGCACGACCGCCGCGCCGATCGCGCGAGAGATCCTGGGCTCGGCGCTGTAGGTGGCGAGACGGCTTCGCCATCAGGTCGCGGCTGCGAGCGGCCGCCCCTCCTAAGTCGCTACGGGCTTCGCCCTCCGCTCCTGGATACAGCGGCCTGGCAGCCGCTTACGGCATCCCGAACGCCACGCCCACCATCGCCATTCCGCCGCCGACGGCGGTCAGCACGCCGCCCGGCCCCTCCAGGGCGAGGCCGAGCGGGACGCCGATCAGCGCCAGGGCGGTGCCCCCGGCGATCAGGGCCCACCAATTGAGGCCTCCGGCGTCGGGTTCCGGCGCCGCCGGTGCGGTGAGGACGGTGCAGATGACCAGCAGGGCGACACCCACCACGCCTCCGGCGACCCCGAGCAGCTGGATCAGGGCGAGCGCCGCCCCGATACCGCCGATGACGAGCAGGGCCTGGAGCTGGGTCTTCCTCATCCGGCGGAGGACTTCCCTCTCGCGAGCCTAAAGGTCCAGCGTGATGTCGCCCGTCTCGCCTTCGAAGTCGATCTCGAGCTTCGGTGGCCGGTTCTCGCTGATGTCTTGGCTGACCAGGAAGAGGACGAGCGCCCCCTGAGTCGGCCCGTTCGCGGCTGCCGTGTCGGGCGCCGGAACGTCGGCTCCGCCGCCAAGCTCGCTGCCCAGAGGGGCCGCGAAATCGGAGCTGCTCGGAATCGACTGATACGCGGTGCCGGTCGTGTCGACCACGGTCATCTGGGCGTTGGTGGGCAGCCTGACGGCGTTGTCGCCCTGGTTGTGGATCGTCAGGAAGACACCGAGGTAGGACTTCCCCGCCGGGGCGGGCAGCTTCTGCCCGGCCAGGTAGACGCTGTCATCGGGCTGGGCAGGGTTGAGCAAGCGCGTCTCCTGCACGTTGATCTTGAGGTTCCCGAGCTGGATGGGGACGCCCTCGTCGGCCTCCTTGCCGAGATCGTTTCCGCAGCCCGCCACGCCCACCAGGGCGAGGGCAAGGGCGAACACGAGTGCCAGGGCTCCCTTGTTCGGGCTCATGAGGGCGCGCAGTCTATGTCAGTGGACAGTCAGGGGGACTCGGTCGGCGCCCGCGACTTCGGTGCGCTCGGCGGCGGCGCCCGACTCGATCAGCTCCTGCATGCGGCGCAGAGCCTTGCTCCAGCGCCGTTTCCACCACCGGGACCGGCCGAACTCCCTGAAGCGATCGAACGCCGTCGCCGGCGCCGTCCAGAAGGTCAGCGTAACCGTGGTCGTGGGGCCCTCCTCCAGCTCCCAGACGGCGTGAATCGGCATGCGGTCGAGCCGTCCGCCACGGCCCTGCTCGACGACCTTGTAGGGGCGGTCCACCTCGGCGATCACGGTCTCCATGTATCGCACGCCCGCGGGGGCGTCGACGCGAAACCGCGCCGCGGCGCCCTGCCCGCTGGCGGCAACGCGCTCGAGCCGGTAGTCGGTCGCGAAGTGGTCGATCCAGCTCAGCCGCGTCGAGAGGTCGCAGATGAAGTCGAAAACGCGTTCGCGCGGGGCGTCTACGGAGATGTTGAGCGAGATCGGCCCCACGGGCGCGCGATTCTAGTCGGCGGCCGCGGGCGGCACTGGCTGACCGGCCAGGACCCCTGGAAATGATGGACTTTCCGTACCAAGCGACGAAAAGTGACTAGCCATTAAGCAGTACCCCGGGTAGTATCGGCGGCACCCCCGATGTCGGTAATTGGACAGAGTCAAGACGATGTCCGCCATGCAGGCGAGCCCGCAGGCGGCGTTGGCTCCTTCATCTGCCAGGGGTGTTCCTTTCCGGTCTCCTTCGAGCCGGCCGAGTCGATTCCCGAGTGCCCCAACTGCGGCGGCACCGACTTCCGCCGCTCCTCGATGTTCGAGCAGCCCACGCTCAAGAGCATCGCGGTCACGCGTCCCACCTCCAAGCCCGCAGAGTGGCTCGACGGCGTGCGGGAGTCGATTACGGAGCCCGGCAAGTACCTGGCGATGTTCGC
Organism: uncultured Solirubrobacterales bacterium; assembly: GCA_963795665.1. Lineage (GTDB taxonomy): Bacteria > Actinomycetota > Thermoleophilia > Solirubrobacterales > 70-9 > DASUPK01. Next base: position 50,458 of record CAWCIP010000018.1, read on the forward strand.
GGACGGCCGAACCCACCTGATCGAGCTGTCCGATGGCTGGTCGCGAATCGGGCGGAGCCGCTCCGCGGACATCCGCCTCGACGATCCCACCGTCTCGCGCCGCCACGCAGTCGTCGTGCAGACGCCCGAGGGCGATCTACGCGTGCTCGATGACCGCTCGATGAACGGCATCTCCGTGAACGGTGAGCCCGTCGACTGGAGCCCGCTCGCCGACGGAGACGAGCTCCAGATCGGTCGCTACACGCTCAGCGTCATCGAGAGCAGCGGCAGCGTCTAGGACCCGAGCGCACGCAGCGCGTCCGCCATCGCCGGGTCGATTGGCACCGACTCCTCGATGGAGACGGCCGCCAGGACCTCTCCGACGAACGACTTGGGCGCCACCACGAGCCTGAGCTGCTGGCGGCGAGTCCGCATGCGCGCGGCCGCATCGAAGATCAGGCTGATCCCTGAGCTGTCGATGTAGCTCGTCTCCGTCAGGTCCAGGATGAGCGCGCGGGCCTTGTTCGAGACTGCCTCCAGCAGCCTCTGGCTCAGGTCCCCGACGTTGGATGCGTCGACCTCGCCCGCGACACGGGCCAGCTCCACATCGCCGTCGGTTTCGATGGAGAGCTTCGCGAGCTCGGGTGTCAAGGCTTGACCCCGATCCTGCGGCTGAGCTGCACCGTGGTTCCGTCGTCCCCCGTGTCGATCGCGACATCATCCATGAACTCCCGCATCAGGGGAATGCCGCGGCCCCGGTTGTCTCCTCCCGGGTCTCGCCAGCGGCCTCGATCCCGGACCGTCACGGTCGCCTCACCGTCCATCAGCGCCGCGCGCACCTGGACGCTCGCGTCGCCAGGGCCGTATGCGTGCTCGACCGAGTTCGCACAGGCCTCTGTGATGGCGATCGCGAATGCCGCGCAGTCGTCGTCGGTGCCATCGTTCGCCGTCACCCAGCGCCGGATCAGATGCCGGATGGTCGCCAGCTGCTCGGCGGTCGCCGGCACCTCAACCTCGAGCGGCTCGTGGAGGCCGACCGCGCGGATCGCTAGCGCTGCGATGTCGTCGGGAGTCTCGATTCCCTGGGTGAGCCGCTCGATGATCGTCCGGCACTTGAGCTCGGGGTCGTCGGGCGCCGCGATCGCGGCCTCGACCAGGGCGGCTTCTCCGTCCGAGAGCTGCTGCCCCCGGCGCTCGATCAGCCCGTCGGTGTAGAAGAGCAGCGTCTCTCCGGAACCGAGTGCGACCCGTTGCTGGTCGTACTCGATGATGGTGCCGGTTCCGAGCGGCGGCCCCCCGGCGTCGGTCAGAAACGCCGCCTGACCGTCCACTCGCAGCAGCAACGGATAGGGATGCCCGGCGCGGGCGAAGTCGACGATCCAGGTGTCCAGGTTGAGCGTGGCGTAGATCATGGTTGCCATGCGCGAGCCCTCCTGGTCAGCGAAACGGGAGAGCTTGCCGAGCAGCTTGGCCGGGCTCTCGAGGTCGAGCGCGTAGGCTCGTACGGCGCTGCGCAGGTGTCCCATGTAGGTCGCCGCAGAGACCCCATGGCCGGCGACATCGCCGATCACCAGTCCCAGCCGCCGATCGTCGATCTCGATCACGTCGTACCAGTCGCCCCCCACCGCCGACTCCTGCGCGGCCGGGAGATATCGGGCGGACATGCTCAGCCCAGGCAGCTCGGGGAGCGTGCGGGGCAGCAGGTTGCGCTGGAGCGCCTGCGCGATCTGGCCTTGCACGACGAGACGGGATCGCTCGACCGCCAGGGCGACTCGGTCGGCGACCAGCTGAAGCAACTCCGCGTCGCTATCCCGGAATTCCCGCGGTGTCAGTGTGCCGACGTGCAAGACGCCGGTGACCTCTCCCTCGACGATCAGAGGCACGCCAAGCAGCGAGCGGACTCCCTTCTCTTGCATAAGCGGGTTGACGACGGCGCCGGGCGTCACCTCCAGGTCCTCGATCACGACCGGCTCGCGCGTGAACGCCACCCGGCCCGCGAATCCGCGCCCGATCGGCAGGCGGAACCCGCGCTCGACCTCCTCCTCGAGGCCCGCGGCGGCCCTGGCGGCGAGGGTCCGGCCGTCATCTTCGACCAGCAGAACCGCCGCCGTGTCGACGTCGAGGATGTCGGTGACCCGCCGCAGCAACTCCGTGAGCAGCTCGTCGAGGTCCAGGTACGCGAGCGTGGCTTCGGTGAGCCTGTGGACGTCCTCGAGTCGCGCGGCGGCCTTATCCACCGCAGCGTCCACGCCTACTCCGTGGAGATGCTCGGATCCGCCTGAACCTTCTGCGGAATGATCATCAGGAAGCTCTGCTGCGCAACCCGGGCCAGCGCCTGGACCCTGTCGGCCTCCTCGGCCTGGTCGGTGGCACGCAGCTCGCCGGCGTAGTGGCCGAGCAGGTCCTCGATGTCGAGCTGGCCCTCCGCATCGAGCTCCTCGAGCGTCACCTTGGCTCCCTCGCCGAGGCGGCTCTCGATCCCGTCGCGGTCGAGGTTGAGCTCGTCGTCGATCCGCACGTAGACCCGGCCACCGGTCATTCCGGCGCATGCCCACGGCCCGATGTCGCCGAGCACGACCGCGCGACCGGAGGTCATGTACTCGAAGGCGAAGCCCTTGGCGTTGGCGCGGTCCACGACGCAGCCCTGTGAGTCGTCGACGGGCGCCTCGGGCTCGCCAGCCAGGACCACGTCCGCGCCGGAGAGCCGGATGCAGAACCGCGAGTCGGCCGACCCCTGCACGAAGAGCCTGCCCCGCTGGGCCCCATAGGCGAAGGACTTGCCGACCGAGCCGTTGACGCGCCGGCCCTCGGCGTTCTTCCCCTTCATGATCGAGACGGTCCCGCCCAGCATCGTCTTGCCGACGCCGTCCTGGGCGCCGCCCTCGACCCGGCAGGTCACGCCCCACTCGTTGAAGGCGCCGAATCCCTGCCCCGCCACGCTCCCCCCGTTGAAGACCAGCTCGGCGAGCTCGTCGTTCTCGGTGCCCTCGGGGGCGCCGTCGTAGATGCGGGCGCGTGCGATCGCACCCGAAAGCTCGGTGCCGAGAACCCGGTCGTGGGCGTCGGTGCGGCGGGGGAACTCGACGCTCACGCAGGAGCCATCGAAGACGCGGTCGGCGACCTGGGCAATCTCGGCGGAGGCCCGCTTGGGTTCCATCCGGAGCGGCTTGGCGCGAACCAGGCCGGCCTCGGCGCGGGCCTCGACCAGCGCCTCCTCCTCGACCGGGAGGTCGATCGGCTCGAGATCGAGGAACTCCTCGAGCGGCGTGATCAGCGGCGCGAGGTCGATCTTGTCCTGGTGCGAGACCTGCTCGAGCAGGTCGTAGCGGCCGACCAGGTCCTGGGCGCGGTCGTAGCCGAGCGAGCCGACCACCTCCTTGACCTCCTCGCCCATCTGGCGGAAGAAGGCGGCACAGCTCTCGGCGGCGTTGTCTCCCGGCGGCGTGAACTTCTTCAGCCCGTGCTCCTCCGCCTGCTCCACCGTCTCGATCTGGGTGGCGATGCCGACGTGGCAGGTGTCGAGCTGGCAGCCACGGCAGATCGTGCAGCCGAGCGAGACCATCGCCAGAGTGCCGAAGGCAACCCGGTTGGCCCCCATGCAGTGAAGCTTCACGATGTCGTGGGCGTGGCGGTAGCCACCGTCGGCCCAGATCTCGACCCGGTTGCGAATGCCGGCCTCCATCAGGGCTCGGTGGACGGCGCGGGTGCCGATGTCGGAGGGCAGGCCGACGTGGCGCAGCGCGTGCTGGCGGGCGGCGCCGGTGCCGCCCTCGAACCCGCTCAGGGTGATGATGTCCGCGCCGGCTTTGGCGATGCCGAGTCCGATCGTGCCCACGTTCGGCACGACGGGGACCTTGACCGACACGCGCAGGTCCGGGTTGACCGTCTTCAGCTCGTCGATCAGCTCCGCCAGGTCCTCGATCGAGTAGAGGTCGTGGTTGTTGGACGGCGAGATCAGGTCGGTGCCGGGTGAGGCGTTGCGGGCGGCGGCGACCTTCTCGGAGACCTTCTTGCCGGGCAGGTGACCACCCTCGCCGGGCTTCGCGCCCTGGCCGATCTTGATCTCGGCGACGTAGGAGGAGTTGAGCATCTCGGCGGAGACGCCGAAGCGGCCCGAGGCGACCTGCTGCCCACGCCACTTGCGGAACTTGCCGTACATGTCCTGGATCTCCCCACCCTCCCCGTTGATGCAGAGGATGTTGATCGCCCGTGCTGCCTCGGCGTAGGCGCGGAAGGCCGGCTCCGACTGAGAGCCGAAGCTCATCGAGCTGATCACCACGGGGTAGTCGTGATGGCCGACCGAGGCGTCCACCTGCGAGGCGTCCACCGGCTCGCGGTCGGGCTCCTTCTTCAACCCCATGATGTGCCGCATCGAGATCGGGCTCTGCGCCTCCAGCTCGCGCACCTTCTGAGAGAACTCGCCGAAGCTCGCGGTCCCGTTGGCCGCCGCGATCGCCGCCTTGTAGACCTTGGGGTAGAAGCGGAAGGTCTTCGCCGGCTTCGCATCCTCGTCCCCGGTGAGGACCCTGTGCCGCGTGTCGGTGTCGGCGTCGAGGTGGGCAAAGCCGGTGCCGCCAGTCTCAGAGGCCGCGAAGGCCTCCGTCTGGAAGATCTCCGCCAGCTCGGGCTGGATCCCGATCGAGGAGAACTGGCGGGCGTAGCCGCGGACCTCGTGGATCCCGATCGTCGAGATCACCTTCTCGATTCCCTTGCGGAGCGCCGCGCAGAGGTTGCCGACGTCGTTCTCGTAGTCGTCGACGCAGATCACCTCGACCATCACGTACGGGCAGACACCGTTGGCCCCGAGGCCCAGGGCGAGCATCACGTCGTGGACGTTGCGGATCGCCGCAGAGCGCAGCACCAATGAACAGCGTCGGCGCAGGTTCTCCCCCTCGGCGCTGAACTGCTTCAGAGCCTGATCGATCGCGGACGTGGCGAGATGCGGATCGATGTAGCGCCGCTCGCCGTCGTAGACGGTGCGGTCGGTCAGCACCAGCAGCTCGGCGCCCTCGGTCACGGCGCGGACCGCTTCCTGGCGGAGCCGCTCGATCGCGCCCTGCGTCGTCTCGGATTCCAGGAGCGCGATGTCGATCGCCTTGGCACGGTCGCCAAATGCGGCCCAGAGGTCCTCGAGCACGTAGGTTCCCTGCTCGCTGGCGATGCGCCGGTAGGAGCTGTGCGGGAGCGGGGCGAGATCGTGGTGGCCTCCCAGGATCACGGGGAAGTCCGTCTCGATCGTCTGGCTGTCCTCCGCCGGATCCTTCAGCGACGGACGGCGACCGAAGACCGCGCGGGTGGAGAAATGCTCGATCTCGCGCTCGCGGTCGATCGCCGGGTTGGTGACGACCGCGACCGTCTCCTTGAAGTAGTCCGCCAGGTTCTGCCGCTCCGGCGAGAGCGCGGCGAGGGGGCCGTCGTAGCCGAGTGAGCCGATCGGCTCGGCGCCGTTGTCGGCCATCTGCTGGACGAGCTTCACGTCATCCCGCTGCCAGCCGAACCCGGCAAGCACACGGTCCTCGACCTTGACCGGCTCCTCGGGACCTGCGTCGGTGTATCCCGGGATCTCGGGCCCCTCCAGCGGGCCGCCGGTCTGGAGCGCCCGGTCATACGGCGCGACCTGCTCCGCCCCCGTTCTCCTCAGCCAGCGGTCGCGCACCCGGCGCAGCATCTCGGCGTGCGGGTAGAGCGTCGAGCGCTTGCGGTCTCGATCGATCAGCACCAGGAACTTCTCGCCCGGCGCCATCGGCTTCGGCTCGGAGATCATCTCGTCCACCGGGACGACCCCGGGCTCGGAGCTGAAGATGAAGTCGTGGCCGGTCTCGAGCTGCCACAGCGGCCGCAGGCCCATCGCGTCCGCCGAGAACACGCACTCGTCCTGGTGGCGGGCGATCAGGGCGACCGGGCCCTGAGCGAACGGGCCCATCGTCTGGCGCAGGTACATGTAGAAGGGGTGAAGGTCCTCGGGCAGGCCGGCGATCTCGGCGACGATCGGCGGGACGACCATCTCCATCGCCTCCGCCAGCGACAGGCCGTGTCGCCGCACCAGCGTCTCGATCGTCCGGTTCAGGTCCTGCGAATCCGAGTTCCCTTCGCCGATCGGCACGTTCAGCATCCGCGCCTCCTGGCGGAGCTGCTCGATCGTGTTGATCTCGCCGTTGTGGCCGAGGACGCCGAAGGGCTGGACCCGGGTGAACGACGGCCAGGTGTTGGTCGAGTAGCGGTTGTGGCCGAAGCAGCCGATCGTCTCGGCGCGCTCGTCGGAGAGGTCTACGTAGTAGGAGCCGAGGACCTTCGGGTTGCCCATCACCTTGTAGACGCAGGTCCGCCCGGAGAAGGAGGCGACGTGGACGCCGAGCTTCTCCTCGAGGGCGACCTTGAGGTTGAAGCAGGCGCGATCGGCGTCGGCGGCCTCCGGCACCAGACCTGCGAACTGCCAGAACTGCGGCTCCTCCTCGCGGGCGGTCGGGCCGAGAGCCGCGGAATCGACGGCGCCGACCCGCTCGGCGAGGATGCGAAAGCCCGCCTTGCCGAGCAGCTCCCTGGCGCCGTGGCGGACCTTCTCCAGGTCCTGTGACCGCTCGACGAAGACGTGAGCGACGGCGAACGCGTCATCCAGCGCCAGGGACGGGTTGTGTCCGCCCTGACGGACCTCCTCGGCCCAGATCTTGGTTGGGATGTCGACCAGAAGGCCACAGCCGTCGCCCTCGCCGTCGACGTTGCCGGCGCGGTGGAGCATCTTCTGGAGCGACTCGAGCGCGAGGATTACGGGATCGTGGCTCGGGGTCGCGTCGCGACGGACCGACGCGTAGATCGCGCACGCGTCCTTGTCCTCCACGCTCGGGGGAGAGACGAGGGGGCGGTAGGCGCGCTCGGGGGAAAAGCGCTCACGCTCTGCGGACGAGTTCTTCAATTTGTCTCCGGTTCCGCGCCTTCTTCGAGCGGGCGCGCGACGGGGGGGTGGACCGACGGAGCGGGAATTATAGGCGCGCCCCCACCCGGCCCCGCTCCGGTGGTCACGTGATCCACTCCCGCTTTCTCCGCAATTTGCTAAAGCGGCCCACTGCCGATTCCGGCCTGCTGCAGCGCTACTTTCAGCCTGGTGAGCGGTTCTACATAGTGTTTAGCGAACGCTCACAAACGTGCTACAACTAACGCCAAGGGGAGCAATCAGCTGGGGAACGATGGAGAAGCATGATTAAGCAGAACAAGGCAGAGACGGGGGAGCAGTCGATCGGGGAACCGTCCAGCCCGGGCTCGGAGACCGAGCGCTTCCGGGCCATCGCGGACGTCAGGCACAACGAGGCGGTGACCGGCGAGTCCGGAGTCCCCGCCAACCAGCGGGACCACGAGCTGCGCCGCCAGATGCGCTCGCTCGAAGAGTTCTCGTAGGCCGCCCAGGGTTTCAACCTACCCACCGCCCCACCGCCGCCCGGGCGGCGCATTTTGAGTTGTCTCGAACGATGAGCAGGCCTAGGCTTGGCTATCTATCGGAGGATGGGTTCTCAGTTCAGGGCGGTCGCACCGTTCGCTGTGTCTGATCGCGTCGGTGATCATCCTGATCGCGCCCGCGATCACCATCGGCACGGCACAGGCCGCCTCGACCCGCGCCGAGTACGTCGCGCAGGTCGATCAGATTTGCAGCCAGTCTCCGCGGAACTCTGGACGTCTGGGCCCCAGGCTCAAAACCCTCTTCGGCCCGAAGGCCGTCTCTCCGCTCCCAAGACCGGGCTCATCAGAGCCAACCAGGAAGCAGAATCATCGGTCTCTGAATCGATTCATCAACCGACTCGCGCGCATACTCGCGACGTTCAATCGGACATTCAGCTCAACCACTGAGCAGATTGCCCTTGTTCCCCCCGCGCCCGGCGACGAAGCGGCGGTGGCGCAGTGGATAGCCGGGCTACGGCAGTACGCGACCTACACGGCTGAAAGTCTCCGTGCGTTGCGTCATCACAAGCCTCGTGCGGCCTTGGCGTTCCAGCGACAGGCCATCGATGCGCTGAATGCCGGCGGCGCGGCGGTGCAGGGCTTCGGCATCACCGTCTGCACCACCTCCCTGACCTAGGCTGCCCAGGCCGGTCGGCCCTCCCGGGTTCCGACACCGGCCGACGGTAGATTCTCGCGCCGATGTTCCTCGCCGTAGTCGGCAGCGACACCTACAAGTGGCTTCTCGCCTTCCACATCCTGCTGGCGGTGGTATGGGTCGGGAGCAACACCGCGATCCAGATCTTCGTGATCCGCGCGAAGCGCGCCGGCGGCGATCGGATTGCCTACCTGGCGAGCGAGATCGAGTGGTACGGGACCCGAGTCCTCATCCCCTCTTCGCTGACGCTGCTGATCCTCGGCTTCATCCTGCTCCACGAGTCCAGCGGCGCCTATGACCTCGGCCAGGGATGGGTGACATTCGGATTCGTCGTCTGGCTGCTGTCGTTCATCGCCGGCGCCGGCTATCTGGGACCGGAGTCCGGCCGGCTCAGCAAGATGGTCGAAGAGCGCGGGCCCGAGGATGCCGAGTATCAGCGCAGGCTCGCCCGGATCTTCGTGGTATCGCGGATCGAGCTCCTCCTCCTGATCATGGTGGTGCTCGATATGACCGTCAAGCCGGGACTCTGACGGCGCCGCCGGCCGCTAGCCCCAGCCCATCCCCTGGTAGCCGCTGTCGACCGGGACTCCGATCAGCAGGGCGCGAACCGGCTCGTCCGACTCGTTGCGGATCGTGCGGTTCACCTCCGGCGCGAAGCGGCAGAAGGTGCCGGCGGGGGCGTCGTGCTCCTCGCCGTCGGTGACGATCTTCCCCTCGCCCTCGAGGATGATGAAGACCTCCTCCTGTTTGTCGCCGGTGTGGTCGTGGGCGGGAATCTCCCCCCCGGCCTCGATGTCGACCACGTTGAAGCCGAATGCCTCCGCGCCGAGTGATTTTCGGGCAAGTCGCCAGGTTGCGCCGCCGCTCCCCTCCATCTCCTCGAACTCGTCGATTCGCTTGATCGTGTAGCCCTCGGCCATCGCTCCTCCTCTTTTTCCGTCCCCTTGTCTGGACCAGCGAGCGAACATATCCTCTTCGCGTGGGAGAGGACTCGGCCCAGAGTCTCGAGGAGGCCATCGAGCGTTACAACGCCGCGTGGAACGACCACGACCTCGACGCCATCATGTCGATGCACGCTCCCGACATGGTCTTCGAGAACCACACCGCGGGCGAGTCGGCACAGGGCCCGGAAGAGGTCAGGGAGCACATCGGGTCGATCTTCGAGAGCTGGCCGGACCTCCACTTCGAGACCCGCAGGCTCTACGTCCGCGACGGCGTCGTCACCCAGGAGTGGACGGCCAGCGCCACGCACTCCAACACGATGCGCCGAGGCGACCTGGTCGCCGAGCCCACGGGCGAGAGGATCGAGTGGCGCGGGGTCGACGTGATCCCCTACGAGGACGGCCTGATCAAGCGCAAGGACGTCTACTCGGACTCCGTCTCGATTCTCCGCCAGGTCGGACTGCTCGACTAGCCGAGATCAGGCCGTAACCCTCTGGCGCTCCCCGGCGCTTAGGCAGGTGGGGAGTCAATCGCCATGGAGGTGACTACGACGTGAAGCTGAGAACGCGAAAGCTGGCGGTCTTTGCGACCTGCCTCGGAATCGCGGCTGCGTTTCCGGTTCTGAGCTCCGCCGACAAGGGCGGCGTTCCGCACAACAACAAGCCGTGCCCAGCCAAGGGCAAGCGTCATCACAAGAAGCCGAAGCCCAACAACAAGGGCAAGAAGTGCGGCTTCGCCCCTGGCAGCACCACCACGACGGTTCCGTCGACGACCGACACCACCGAGACGGAGCCGACGACTACCACCTAATCGGGGATCCGGACGGGCGGTCCCGCGGCCTACCGGACGCTGCGGGGCCGTCCCGTCCGGTTGCTTGTTTTCGGCGCGTATAGATCGCCCAGCCGGCGATCGCCGCGCCGCAGGCGATCGGCGAGAGCGTGTTGCCGTCGTTTGAGCTCAAAGCTCCGGCACGTCAGCGCCCGTCGGGGAGAAGGGGACTCGGCGAACCTCCGCCCAATCCCCCACCCGCTCGCTGAGCGCATTCATCACCTCGCCAGTGCTCTGCCAGAAGGTCCAGACGAGCACCGACGGCCCGGCGCCCGAGATCGTCGCTCCGATCGCGCCCATCCGCGGCGCCTCCTCGACGATCTCCATCGAGCGCGGATACAGGTGGGCGCGCTGGGGCTGATGCAGCCGGTCGGCGAGCCCGCGCCCGATCAGGGTCAGGTCGGAGCGCTGGATCCCGAGCACGAGCTCCGATGCGGCGGAGATGTTGGCGACGGCGTCGGCCATCGGCACCTGATCCGGGATGGCCTCGCGAGCTTCCTCGGTGGGCACCTGCTCGCCGGGGATCACGACCACGGCCTCCACGCCCTGGGGCGGATCCAGCCGTGTCGAGGTGAGTGCGCCGTCCTGGTTGGCGCAGACGACGAAGCCTCCGAAGAGCGCGGCAGCCACGTTGTCCGGATGACCCTCGATCTCCGCGGCCTTGGCGAGGACGTCCTCGGGCTCCTGGGCGAGCTCGTAGAGGTGGTCGGCCGCAAGCAGGCCGGCGACGATCGCCGCGGCGCTCGAGCCCAGCCCCGCGGCCAGGGGGATCTCACTCTTGATGCGGAAGGCGATCCCGTCCGCAGGGCGCAGCGACTCGAAGGCGCGAACGCAGAGATTGGAGCGATCCCGCGGTACGTCGAGCCCCTCGGCATCGACCGAGAAGGCATCGGCCTCCTCCACCTCGAGCTCGAGGTGCATGGCGAGAGCGGCGGCCAGCACGTCGTATCCCGGGCCGAGGTTGGCCGAGGAGGCCGGCACCTTGACCAGCCTTCGCCGCGCGGTCATGGCCCCAGGCTATATATGCGAGGGCGCGCCACAGCGCGACCCGTTCTTGTCATGAGCCGAGGATCTTCGCCTTCTGCTGCTCGAACTCGGCGTCGGTGAGAGCGCCTGAGTCGCGAAGCTTGGCGAGCCGCTCGAGCTCGGCGACGTGGTCGTCGCCACCACCGGAGGAGGCGGCGGATGCAGGGGCGAACCCGGACCCGCCGACCGGTCGAACCTCGCCGCGTGCCGGCGCCGACTGAGCGCTGTCCCAGTCGATCGCGATCTTCGCGGGATCGTTCGGGTCGACCTTGATGGGCAGGCTCACACCCGGGCCGAGGGTGGCGCCCGCCGGGACCATGTACTGGTTGTTGACGCGATAAGGCTGGCGGCCACTGACGTGGACCTCCATGTCGATGTCCAGGTTGAACCACTGCGCGCCGCGCTCTGGGGTGCCGTGAGCCACGATCACGCCCTGGCCGGCGATGCCGCTGGCCAGCAGTTGTGAGCGCTCGCCCGAGGAATCGGTCAGATCCGCAAGCTGCTCGTTGGCCTGGGAGAGCATGTCCCCCATCTGCTGCATCTGTCCGCCGAATCCCGGCTTGTAGCCTGCCTCCTGCTGCTGCTGGCGCTGAAGCTGCTTCGCCTCCTTCGTCAGGCTGGACAGGTCCTTCATCGACTTGAAGAGTCCCATTTCTCCCCTCGCTTTCCTCGAGCTGAAGTGCTGCCGCCAAGCCTACCGGCCTTATGTACCGTCATCCACCGTGTTGGGGGCCTCGGGAGGCAACCGTTGCAGGACGACCGTGCGGGCGACGCTGGTCGCTTTGCTCGGCTGCCTGCTCTGCGCTACCGCGGCCATTGCAACCTTTCCCCAGGACCCGCCGAACGACCCGGACTACGCGCCGGCCGAGGGCAGCCCGACCGACTGCCTGACCAAGTCGGCCGACGATCAGCAGCACTACCTCTTCAGCCACATGCCTCAATGCAATCCGGCCGCCTCGGACCCGGAGGGAGCCGCAGGCATGTCGGTCGACTCCGCTTGGCGCGACTACACGGCGGGCGATCCGAGCACGGTGATCGCCTACGTCGAGGGCGGGATCAACTGGCACGCCGGCGATGCGCAAAAGCTCCGCAACAGGGTCTATCTGAACCCGAAGGAGCTGCCCGACCCGACCAATCCCGACGGCCAGCCGGGCCTGAACGCCGACGATTACGCCATCTACAACGGCGTGCCCACTCCCGACGCCAACGACAACGGCGTCGTGGACCCGGAGGACATCATCGTCCGCTTCTCCGACGGTGTCGACGGTTATGGGGCGACGGGCAAGACCGACGGCAACGGCTACGTCGACGACATCTCCGGCTGGGACTTCTACAACCACCAGAACGACCCGGCGACACTCGACTCCACCTACGACCACGCCAACAATCAGATGAAGCAGGCTGCGGCCGAGGCCGACAACGGCTTCGAGGGAGCGGGTGTCTGTCCGAGATGCAGGCTGCTGCCGGTCAAGGCGGGGGCCGAGGCGCTGGACCGCACCGACGACCTTGCCCAAGCCTGGCTGTTCGCCGGTGATTCCGGCGCCGACGTGATCGTCTCGACGACCGCGGACCTCGGCTACTCCAGCTTCATGTCTCAGGCGGTGGACTACCTCTGGAACCACGGCGTCGTGATGGTCGAGTCCTCGAACGACTTCGACCCACCGACCACCAGGGGAACGTTCCACCAGCACGTCCTGCCGGGAACGGCCTCGTCTCGAACGTCCATGGGCTGGGGGTGGTCCCGGGCGTCGGTGGCCCCCTCGAACCCGCTGACCACCACGTACCGGGCGCGGTCCGGCTACACCTCCTGGGGGACCCACAACATGTTCTCGGTCGCCACCACGGGCGGAACGACCTCGGAGTCGACGCCCACCGTCGGCGGAGTGATGGCCCTCGTGCTCTCCTATGGGAAGCAGGCGCCGCTGATCACCTGATCTCCTCGCCGCTCACGAACGACGAGGCCATTCAGGTGGTGCGCGCCACCTCCTCGGATATCGCCGACAACCCCAACCCGCCCACCGGCTGGACCGGCAAGCCGGGCTTCGACCTCCAGTACGGATACGGGCGCCCCAATGTCCACAAGGCGATGCAGGCGGTCACGACGACGCCATCCCGCCGGTCGCCTGGTTCAACTCTCCGGCCTGGTACTCGCTCTATGACCCGGCCAAGACTCAGACAGTTCCCGTCACGGGCCACGTCGACGCGCCTCGCTCTGAGCCGTACACCTGGAAGCTCGAGTTCGCGCCGGGTGCGGAGCCGACTGACGGCCAGTTCATCACCGCCAACTCCGGCAGCGGCAGCGGCCCGATCAACGGCACGCTGGGCTCGATCAACTTGAACGACGTGCCCCAGTCCTTCTGGGACGCGCCTTCCACCTCTCACAGGACAAGACCCTGGAGACGAACGAGCGGTACACGGTCACGCTCCGGATCCAGGTGACGGACTCCGACGGCCGCGTCGGCGAGGAGCGGCGGGCGATCGCGGTCCACCACGACCCGACTCTTACCCCAGGGTTCCCGGTCAAGATCGGGCACGGCGGCGAGTCTCAGCCCGTGCTCGCCGGAGCTACCTCTTCTCACCGAACGGCTCGACGATGGGGGTCTACGGGCCTGTTCCCGACGCGACCCTCGGACTGCTCTCAGGACTCGCCAACGGCACCCTCGACGCCACCGCGATCACGGGGATCCTCGCCGGCGATTTGCCCGACGACGCGCCCGTCAACTTCACCGGAACGGGCGCATTCGGCAAGGTTGGCGCGACGAGCACGCTGGCGGTGGCCGAGCCAGGAAGCGGCGTCGCGAGCGTGGCAACGTCGCTCCTGTTGCCCGGCCTCGGCACCCCGATCAACAACTACATGCGGGTGCATGACGCGGCCTCGGGCGCACCGCTGCCGGGCTTCCCCGCGCCGGCCCAGGGGCTCGACTTCCTCGGGGCACCGGTGATCGCCGACGTCACGGCGACGGCCAGCCCGACGTGATCCAGGGCGGCGACAGCTCGGCGCTCCACGCGTTCACCACCGGCGGCGCCAGGCGAGCGGCTTCCCGAGTTCACCGGCGGCTGGATCGTGTTCGGCCCATCCGTCGGCGACTTCGAGGGCGACGGCCCAACGACATCGTCGCGACCACGCGCGAGGGCTACCTGATGTCCTGGAGGACGGACGGCAGCGCGAGCGCCAACCAGGAGGGTGGAGCTCACACCACGATGAGCGCAACACCGGCGATACGGCGTCGACACCCGCCCGCCCGGGATCCTGCGCGACGCCTCCGTGTCCGCGGACCGTTCGCAGCTTGCCTTCGACGCCCCGGCGACGACTGGTACGACGGCACGCCTGACCACTACGACATCGCCACCTCCCCCGACGCCATCACGCCCGAGAGCTTCGACGCCGCACCCCCCTCAGCGGGCGCCCACCCCCGCCGCCGCGGGAACGGCTCAGTCATTGCGGTCCCGGCCGGCGCGGAGCGCCACATCGCGATCCGCGCGGCCGACGAGCGGGCAACCTCGGGCCGGTGCACGACTTCGACCTCCAGCCGCGACGCGCCCGGCGGTGGCGGTGCGGCAACGGCGAGGGAGCCGGGAACGGCGGTCAGAGGGCCAGACCGGCCGGCTCGGCAACTGCACGAAGAAGAAGCATCGCAAGCAGCACCACAAGCACCACCGAAAGCATCGGCCAAGAAGTGCAAGAAGCGCAAGCACCGCCACAGGAAAGCGGCCTAGGCGCCGCGGCCTAGTCGAAGACGGCCTTTTCGACGGCCGACAGCTCCGCCTTGCACCCGGTGACCGCCGGGGCCTTGCCGAGTGCCGTGTCCGGGTCCTTGAGGCCGTGACCGGTGAGGACGCAGACGACGGTCTCGGGCTGCTCCATGCCGTCGGCGACCGGCAGGCCGTGCGCGAGAAGGCCCGCGACCGAGGCGGCCGATGCCGGCTCGCAGAAGACGCCCTCGCTGGAAGCGACCCAGTGATAGGCGTCGAGGATCTGCTCATCGGATACCGCTGCGACCCGGCCGCGCGACGCCGTGAAGGCGTTCATCGCCTCCTCCCAGCGCGCGGGGTTGCCGATCCGGATCGCCGACGCCACGGTTTCGGGATTCTCGATCACGTGTCCCTCGACCAGCGGCGCGGCGCCCTCGGCCTGGAAGCCGTAGAGGATCGGCGATTCCCCGTACTCCTGGAAGCCCGCCCACCAGGAGGTGACGTTGCCCGCGTTGCCCACCGGAATGGCGAGCGCCGCGGGCGCCTGGCCCAGCTCGTCGCAGGTCTCGAAGGCGGCGGTCTTCTGACCCTCGATCCGGTACGGGTTGACCGAGTTGACCAGCTCCACCGGGTGCTTCCTGGCGATCTCGCGGACGATCTCCAGGGCCTGGTCGAAGTTGCCCTCCAGCGCGATCACGCGGGCGCCGTGCATCAGCGCCTGAGCCAGCTTGCCGATGGCGATCTTCCCCTCCGGGACGATCACCGCGCCGCGCATCCCGGCGCGCGCGGCGTATGCGGCGCAGCTCGCCGCGGTGTTGCCGGTCGAGGCGCAGATGATCGCCTCGGCCCCGGCGCCCTTCGCGCGCGAGACCGCCACGGTCATCCCGCGGTCCTTGAAGCTGCCCGTCGGATTCGCGCCCTCGAACTTCAGATAGACGTCGGCCTCCACCCGCTCGGAGAGGCGCGGGGAGTGGATCAGCGGCGTGGAGCCCTCGTTCAGGGTGACCACGGGATCCCCCTCCTCGAGGGGAAGGTGTTCGCGGTAGCGCTCGATCAGCGGAGTCGGCATCAGGATCTGCCTAGCCGAACTCTTCCTCGATCACCCGGATCGAGCGGGGCGGCGAGCGCAGGAACTTGAGCTTGGCGATCCGCTTCAGCGCCGCCGCGAAACGCTTCTCGCTGACCGGGTGCATGACCATGATCAGCTGCGCCTCTCCGCCAAGGCCGCGCTGGACGACGCTCCGCACCGAGACCTCGTTGTCGCCGAGGACCTCGGCGACCTGCGCGAGCACGCCCGGCTGGTCGTCGACCTCGAGGTGAAGGTAGAACGCCATCTCCACGTCCTTGGCGACCTTCAGCTTCGCGTTCTCCTCGAAGAGCGGTGAGCCGCCCCCGATCACCGAGACCACGTCGCCGAGGACCGCCGCCGCGGTCTCGGGGCCGCCGGCGCCGGGCCCCGACATCGTGATCTCCGTGATCGCCGAGGACTCGACCATCACAGCGTTGAAAGGGCCGGAGATCGGCGATAGAGGATGGCCGGGGTACAGGAAGCAGGGGAAGACCCGAACGCTGATCTGACCGTCCCCGACCCGCTCCGCGACGCCGAGCAGCTTCAGCGAGAGGCCGAGCTCCTTCGCGTAGGCGATGTCATCGGGCTTGACCTGCTCGATCCCCTCGTAGGGGACGTCGTCGAGGCCTACGGGCGCGCCGAAGGCCAGCCGGGCGAGGATCGCCATCTTGGCCGCGGCGTCGGCGCCGCCGACGTCGTCGGTCGGATCCGCCTCGGCGTAGCCGAGGTCCTGGGCCTGCTTCAGTGCCTCCTCGTAGGAGAGCCCGCTCCGCGTCATCTCCGTGAGGATGTAGTTGGTCGTCCCGTTGACGATCCCGAAGACCTTGTCGATCGGGATCGCGCCGAGGCTCTCCTGGACGACCCGGATCACCGGGATCGCGCCCGCGACCGCGGCCTCGAAGCGGAGCTGGGCGCCCCCCTCTCGCGCGGCGGCCACCAGCTCCTCGCCGTGCTGGGCGAGCAGCTGCTTGTTCGCGGTGACGACATGGCGCCCCTCCTTCAGCGCGCGGGTGACGTAGTCGAGCGCCGGGTCGGTGCCGCCGATCAGCTCGACGACGATGTCGCTGGCAGCCAGGATCTCGTCGAAGCTCCCCTTCTTGCTGCTCAGAACGCCGGTCACCTTGGGCCGGCGCCCGGAGACCTCCTCGACCATGTCGGCGCGGTCCTCCAGCAGCTTGCGGAAGGCGCCTCCGACCGTCCCCTTGCCGAGGATCCCTACGTAGACCGGTCCGCCATCACTCGTCCCTGGCCAGCAGGTCGTCCCAGGTCTCGCGGCGGACGACCACCCTCGCCTCTCCGTCGCGGCAGAAGATCACCGGGGGTCTCGGTACCCCGTTGTAGTTGTTCGCCATCGCGTAGCCGTAGGCGCCGGTGGCCGGCGTGACCAGGACGTCGCCGACCCGCGGCGCCCCCAGCTCCGTGTCGCGGATCAGGACGTCACCCGACTCGCAGTGCATCCCGGCGATCGTCGCCAGCGTCTCCGGTGTCTCGCTCGCCCGGTCGGCGATCACGGCCTCGTAGCGGGCTCCGTAGAGCATCGGGCGCAGGTTGTCCGACATGCCCCCGTCGACCGCGACGTAGGTCCGCACGCCCGGGATCTCCTTGACGGTCCCCACCCGGTAGGCGGTCACACCCGCGTTGCCTACAAGCGAGCGCCCGGGCTCGACCAGGATCGTCGGTGCCGGGTCGAAGACGCGCTGCACGCCGCGGACCTTCACCTCCACGTAGTCCTCGATCGAGGGCGGCTCGTCGGAGTCCAGATAGGCGATTCCGAGCCCGCCGCCGACGTTGAGCAGCTCCGGCGCCAGGTCGACCGAGTCGCAGAAGTCGGCGATCACCTCGATCGCCTTCACGTAGGGCTCCAGCTCGAAGATCTGCGAGCCGATGTGGGCGTGCAGCCCGACCAGCTCGAGGTTGGCGGATTCGCGGACCCGCTCGACCGCTTGCTCGGCCAGCCTGTCGGCCAAGCCGAACCCGAACTTGGAGTCGAGCTGCCCCGTCTGGACGTAGTCGTGCGTCGAGGGCTTGATCCCGGGAGTCACGCGGATCAGGGCCTTCTGGGGCCGTTCCAGCAGCCTGTCGGCCAGCTCGATCTCGTCGAAGGAGTCGAGGATCAGGTGACCCACCCCGGCCTCGAAGGCGTAGCGGAGCTCGCGCTCGGTCTTGTTGTTGCCGTGCAGGTGGATCCGCTCGGGATCGAACCCGGCCGCGAGCGCCATGTGGAGCTCGCCGCCGGAGGCGACGTCGACCGAGAGGCCGGCATCGCGCATCAGCCTGTATGCGGCGGTGCACGGAAGCGACTTGCTCGCGTAGATCACCTCGAAGGCGTCGGTGCGCCGCTCGAATGCGCTCACGTACTCCTGCGCCCGGCGGCGGATGTCGTCCTCGGCGTATATGTAGGCCGGCGTGCCGAACCGCTCCGCCAGCTCGACCACGTCGCAGCCCGCGATCTCCAGGTGGCCGTCCTCGTTCACCCGCGATCCCGCCGGATAGACGGGCGAGGCCGCGATCGGTCTCATCCGGCGCGCGCGCCCTCCACGGAGCCTGGATTGTCGCTTCCACGTTCATGGGAGAGGCAATTCTGACGGGAACGAGCACAATGCCCGCAATGGAGCGCTCTTCGCCTCGGCGGCCGGACGTCGGCCGCCCCACCGGGCTGGCCTACGCGCTCTGGTTTCCTGACGACCGAGGGCCACGGCCCGCGGTCGTGGTGGTGCACGGCGCGGGGTCGCGCAAGGAGAACCACGCCGACTTCGCTCGCCTCGCGACCGCGAATGGCTGGGCCGCCCTCAGCTTCGACCTCCCTGGTCACGGCGAGTCCGACGGCGAGATGTCGGGCGCCGCCGTCGACAGCGTGATCTCGATGGTCCACCTGCTGGCCGCGCACGACGGAGTCGACCCCCGCCGGGTGGCGGTGCGGGGATCCAGCCTCGGCGGCTTCCTGGCGATCTGCGCGGCTTCGGTCGCCGCGTGAGATCGCGGGCGTGATCGCGATCTGTCCCGCCAGCGAGAGCCACCTGGCCCGCGGCGTCCGACAGGGACGCTTCG
>CAWCIP010000019.1:0-61928 GCA_963795665.1 uncultured Solirubrobacterales bacterium
TCGCGCGTGGCGGATCACTCGAGTTCCGGGGGGAGGAGTCGAACCCCCTCTTCCTGGACCAAAACCAGGCGTGCTGTCCAAGTACACCACCCCGGAAAGGGCGGGCTCCAGTCTAGGTCGGCGCTCCGCGGGACCGGAATCAGGCGAGTCGTGTGGCAGAAATCGTCCGCTATTGGTCATTGCAGACGGCCGCCGATAGGGCCATGATTCGCTCGTGGCCTCGACCAATGAGCCGCGACGAGTCGTCATCCTCGCCTTCCCGGGGGTCCAGCCGCTTGACGTGATCGGGCCGGCGGAGGTGTTCTCCGGCGCGGACGCCCTGGCGGGTGGGGGCGCCTACACCGTCGAGGTGGTCGCCAGGGAGCGGGGGCCGATCGTGACGCGCTCGAGCGGCTACGGCCTGGTCCCCAAGACGACGACGGCCCGCTGCCGCGGCCCAATCGACACGCTCGTAGTCGCCGGCGGCTTCGGGGTGGCCAAGGCCGAGGATGACGCCGGCCTGATCCGCTGGATCCGCAGCGCCGCCCGCCGCTCGCGACGGGTCACCTCGGTCTGCTCGGGATCCTTCCTGCTGGCTCGGGCCGGGCTGCTGGAGGGGCGCACGGTCACCACTCACTGGGCCTCGACCGCCGAGCTTGCCCGCCGCCACCCGGAGCTCACCGTCGACCCAAATCCGATCTTCGTTCGCGACGGGAACGTCTGGACCTCCGCCGGGGTTACCTCCGGCATGGACCTCTCGCTCGCATTGGTGGAGGAGGACCTTGGTCGCGAGACCGCGGTGGAGATCGCGCGCTGGCTCGTTCTCTTCCTTCAGCGCCCCGGCGGCCAGGCCCAGTTCAGCACCCACCTCTCGGCGCAGCTCGCCGAGCGGCGGCCCCTGCGCGAGCTCCAGTCCTGGATCGCCGACAACCTCGACGGCGACCTGCGGGTCGAGGCCCTGGCGGAGCGCGCCGCGATGAGCCCGCGGAACTTCGCCCGCTTCTTCCGGCGGGAGACGGGGATGACGCCGGCGGCCTACGTCGAGGAGCTCCGCGTCGAGCGCGCTCGCCAGCTGCTGGAGCAGAGCTCCGATCCGGTGGAGCTCGTCTCGACCCGCTGTGGCTTCGGCACGCCGGAGACCATGCGTCGCGCCTTCAGTCGCCGAGTCGGCGCCGCCCCGGCCGCACTACCGCGCCCGCTTCAGGCGAATACCCCAGCCAGCTGCATCCAGCCACTGAGAGGAGATCTCATGCAAGTCGCCTACCTGCTCTACGACCGCTTCACTGCCCTTGACATCACCGGACCCCACGACGTACTCAACTCCGTCCCCGGCAACGAATCGATCTTCGTCGCGGAACAGGCGGGGCCGGTCCGAAACGAGTCGGACACGCTCTCGCTCGTCGCCGACGCCTCGCTGGACGAGGTGACGAGCCCGGACATCGTCGTCGTCCCCGGGGGCTTCGGCAACCGGCTGCTGCTCGAGCACGAGCCGCTCCAGGATTGGATCCGGGGCGTGCACGAGACCAGCACCTGGACCACCTCGGTCTGCACGGGCTCGCTGCTGCTCGCGGCCGCCGGCCTTCTCGACGGTGCACCCGCGACCACCCACTGGCTGGCGCGCGACGTCCTCGCGGAGCTGGGGGCGAAGCCCGTCCCGGATCGCATCGTCGAGCACGGCAAGATCGTCACCGCGGCGGGCGTCTCCTCGGGGATCGACATGGCGCTCCACCTCGTCAGGACGATCAACGGGGACGAGGTCGCTCAGGCGGTGCAGCTCGGCATCGAGTACGACCCCGAGCCGCCTCTCGATGCGGGCTCACCCGAGAAGGCGCCAGCGGAGATCGTCGAGCTGGTCAGGGCCGCGTTCACCGCCCGGGAGTCGGCCGGAGTAAGCGACTGACGCGCGGGTGACATCTCATCTGGCAGGCTGCGGGGGATGGAGCTCGAGCGCCAGGTGTTCGATCTGTCGCACGGTGAGTTCTACGCGTTGGCGGGGGGCGACCCTGCCGGCCGTCCGGTCCTCTACCTGCACGGCTTCCCCGACCACCCGCCGACCGCGACTCCATTTCTCCTGGAGCTCTGCCGTCGCGGCCGTCGCGTGCTGGCGCCCTGGCTGCGGGGGTATGCGCCTTCGCCGCTCAGTGGACCGTTCGACCAAGAGTCGCTGCTGGGGGATGTGATCGAGCTGATCGATCGCTGGTCGCCGGGGTCAGCGATCGACCTCGTCGGGCACGATTGGGGCGCCGGCCTGACCTGCGACGCGTGCCTGACGGTGCCCGACAGGATCGAGCGCGCGGTGACGCTCTCGGTGCCACACCCCCTCACCTTCCTCCGCCAGCTCGGAAAGCCGGCCCAGATGCGCCGCAGCTGGTACATGGCGCTGTTCCAGCTCCCCGGCGCGGGCTGGCTGGTGGGGGCGCGCGACCTGGCGCTGGTCGACCTCCTCTGGCGCCGCTGGTCGCCGGGCTTCTCGCTCGATCCCGCCCAGCGGGCCGAGCTGCACGAGTGTCTGGCCACCAGCCTGCCGGCCCCGATCCGCTACTACCGGCAGATGCTTCGCCCGTACACGGAGGGGAGGGCGAGGCTGCGGCGGCTCTCCCAGCCGATCGCGACGCCGCTCCTGCAGCTCCACGGGGCCGACGATGGCTGCCTGATTCCGCCGAGCAGCGACGACCGCGGCCGATTCAGCGGTCCCTACGAGCGAGAAGTCCTGCCGGGCGTCGGTCACTTTCTCCAGATCGAGGCGCCCGAGCTGATTGCGGAACGGGTCGCAGCCTGGTTGCAATAGGCGGTTCGGGCGCTAGACGACCCCTGCATCTACGATTCCGCTGTGAATCCCCCGGCCACCACGGCCCTGATCATGGCTGCGGGCCAGGGCACGCGCATGCACTCGGCGGTGCCAAAGGTCCTGCACGAGGTCTGCGGGCGACCGATGATCGCCTGGCCGATCCTCGCCGCTCGCGAGGCCGGGGCGGGGCGGGTCTGCGTGATCGTCTCGCCCGACCACGACCTCTCCTCGGCACTGCCCAACGGCACCGAGACGATCGTCCAGCCGGTAGCCGACGGGACCGGCGGCGCGCTGCGGGCGGCCGCCGACGTCGTGAGCGACTCGGACACCGTCCTGGTCCTGTCCGGCGACACGCCCCTGCTGGGCGCGGAGGCGATCGACGCGCTGCTCGCCGCCCACGGCGATGCCGGCGCTGCGGCCACGATGATGACCACCGAGCTCGAGGACCCCGGGACGTTCGGGCGCGTCATCCGCGGGGGCGACGGCGAGGTCGAGCGGATCGTCGAGGCGAAGAAGCCAGGCGACGCCTCTCCGGAGGAACTTCAGGTCAGGGAGGTGAATGCCGGCACCTACGCGTTCGCGGCGGAGCCGCTTGCGGACGCCCTCCGCGGCCTGACCAACCACAACGCCCAGGGCGAGTACTACCTGCCCGACGTGCTGCCGCTGATCCGCAAGGCCGGCGGCCGGGTGATCGCCCACCTGGTCGGCGATCCCGCGGTCAACCTGGGCATCAACGACCGCGCGGACCTCGCCCGGGTCACCGACGAGGCTCGCCGGCGGATCCTGATCGCCCACATGCAGGCGGGGGTAACGATCGAGGACCCCGGCGCGACCTGGATCGACGCCGACGTTCGGATCGAGCCGGACGCGACCATCCTTCCCGGCACCTCGCTGCGCGGCACCACCACCGTTGGATCCGGCAGCAGCATCGGGCCGATGACCACGCTGATCGATTCCCGGGTGGGAGAGCGCGCCACCGTGATCCACTCCTACCTGACCAGCTGCGAGGTCGCCGACGAGGCGAAGGTCGGGCCCTTCACCTACCTGCGCCCGAACGCCCGGATCGGGGAGGGGGCCAAGGCCGGAACCTTCGTCGAGATCAAGAACTCCGAGATCGGGCCGGGCGCCAAGGTCCCCCATCTGTCCTACATCGGCGACGCCGAGGTGGGGGAGGGAAGCAACCTCGGGGCGACCACCGTGACCGCCAATTACGACGGGCGCAACAAATATCGCACCAAGATCGGCAAGAACGTTCACACCGGGGTTGACACGACCTTCGTCGCTCCCGTAGAAGTCGGCGACGACGCATACACTGGGGCCGGATCGGTGATCAATGAGGATGTTCCGCCCGGGGCGTTGGGAATCTCGAGGGCAGAGCAGAAGAACGTCGAGGGCTACGTGGCGAAGAAGGCGAAGGAATCGAGCGAGGGAGAAGACTCGTGAGCACCATCGAGCAGCCCCAGCCGATATCGGAGATCGTCCAGGACTACACCAAGCGCCTGATGGTCTTCGGCGGCCGAGCGTCCGGTGAGCTCGCCTCGCACATCGCCCGCAACCTCCAGCTCGACCTCGGCGACGTCACGCTGAAGACCTTCGAAAACGGCGAGGTCTACTGCCGCTACGAGGAATCGATTCGCGGCGCCGACGTCTTCATCGTCCAGTCGACCGCGCGGAACGAGCTCGAGAAGATGACCCCCAACGACGCGCTGATGGAGCTCCTGGCGATGATCGACGCCGCCCAGGGCGCCTCCGCCCACCGGATCATCGCCGTCATGCCCTGGTACGGCTACGCCCGCCAGGACAAGAAGTCGGCGCCGCGCGAGCCGATCTCGGCGCGAATCGTCGCCAAGTGCCTCGAGGGCGTCGGCGTCGATCGCGTCCTGACCATGGACCTCCATGCCGGCCAGGTCCAGGGCTTCTTCCACGTCCCCCTCGATCACATGACCGCGATGCCGATGCTCGCCCAGTACGTCTCGGACATGGGCTTCGACGAGGAGCTGGTGATCGTCTCCCCGGACGCCGGCCGCGTCAAGACCGCCCGCAACTTCGCCCGCAAGGTAGGCAGTCACTGGGCTGTGATGGAGAAGGAGCGCCCCGCCCAGCAAGTTGCCGAGATCGGCTACGTCGTCGGCGAGGTGAAGGGCAAAACCGCCGTGCTGGTCGACGACATGATCGACACTGCCGGCACCCTCACGGCGGCTGCCCAGACGGTTCTGGAGGAGGGCGCCGCGCGGGTGATCGCGGTCGCGACCCACGGCGTCTTCTCGGGTCCGGCCTACGAGCGGCTCGCTCAGAAGAGCTCCGGGATCGAGCGAATCGTGGTCACCGACACGATGCCCCAGCGCCCCGGCGCCCCGGACAACATCAAGGTGATCAGCACGGCCCAGACCCTCGCCGACTCGATCCGCCGGATCTTCACCGACGACTCGGTGTCGGAGATCTTCGCCGGCGAGAACCAGCTTTTCTAGCGGCTACCAGGCCACTCCATCTCGGAGCGGAGGCGAAGCCGCAGCGACTTGCCATGGGTGGCCGCCTGTGGCCGCGATCTGATGGCGAAGCCGTTTTGCGGACGCCTCTCGGTAGCACCCTCTAGTGTGCGCCGCCATGCCGGCCAAGCCCAAGGCGGGACAGAAGAAGGCGCCCGAGAAGAAGCCCGAGGACGCTCGGACCTATCGCCGGATCGGCCATAAGGGCGCCGACGCGATCGTCGCCGGGAACACGGCCGAGAGCTTCGACTCGGCGGTGGAGCACGGGGTGGACATGATCGAGCTCGACGTCCTCCGGGAGCAGGAGGGCCGCCTGATCGTCGCCCACGACTTCGAAGATGCGCTCAGCCGGCAGCCAATGGACCTGACTGAGGCCCTCGACCTCTTCCTGGAGGCTCCGCTCGAGGGCGTTGAGATCGACTGCGACCTGAAGCTGCCCGGGCGCGAGGCGGAGCTCGCAGGAGCGCTTGCGGGCCGCGGCATGCTCGATCGCGCCATGGTCTCGACCCAAGAGATAGACAGCCTCCGCAAGCTGCGCCAGCTCGAGCCTGACCTGCGCCTGGGCTGGACCTACCCCAAGACGAAGCGGGACTGGACCCAGTACGGCTGGGCCCGGCCGGCGCTGAAGGCCGGCCTGTCAGCCCTCCGCCGCCGGTATCCGAGCATCCTGGCCAAGCAGGCGCCGCGGCTCGAGGTCGACGCCGTCTGGGTCTACCACCCGATCATCACCCCGAAGGCCGTCGACGTCGCGCACGACATCGGCGTCGAGCTGATCGCCTGGACCGTCGACGAGGCGGCCCGGATGAGCGAGCTGCTCGACATGGGCGTCGACGGGATCTGCTCGAACGACCCGAGGCTCTTCGTCTAGACCCGGCTGGCCAGCCCGGGCGTCTGGGAAGTGCCCCGGCGCTCGAAGTAGCGCCATTCCGCTTCGCCGAGCACGGTGGAGGGCGGGTCCGCGTAGACCCACTCCCGCATGATCCGGTGCCAGTTGGCCCTGGAGCGCAGCTGGGCCAGGACGGCCAGCAGCCCGGTCTCCATCCGCCTCCCCATCAGCTCGTCGGCGGGGAGGCTCTCCTTGCGCACCAGGTCGAAGAAGTCCGACCGCGGGTCGGAGGTCACCTCGATCATCTTCATCACCCGCTTGGGCGTGATCTGGGTCTCCTTGTCCTCCATGTACCAGCCGCCGACCATCTTCACGTGCTCCATCAGCCGCTCGGCGTCGACGCGGCTCGTGTCGGCGACGAAGCCGAGGTCGTGGAGGGCCTCGCGCAGCTCCTCCGGGTCGTCGCGGCCGACGGCGTCCATCGCACGCTGCTCGAGCTGGATCTGCTGCGTCGTCAGCCGCTTGGTCATGCCGAAGTCGAGGAAGGCGACGCGACCGTCCTCCATCAGCAGGTAGTTGCCCGGATGGGTGTCCGCGTTGAAGTGCTGCAGGTGGTAGATCGACCCGAAGCAGAAGCGGAAGACGATCTCCCCGAAGATGTCGCGCTCGTCCTGCTCGAGCTCCTTGACCTCGTCGAAGCGGCGCCCCTCGACGTAGTCGCTGACCAGCACCCGCCGGCGGGAGAGCCGCGAGTGCACCTTCGGAACGAAGATGAAGGGGTGGTCCTCGTAGGCGCGGGCGAAGGTCCGCTGGTTCTGCGCCTCGAACTCGTAGTCGAGCTCCTCGAGGACGCGCTCGCGCAGCTCGGAAGCCACGGCCTTGGCGTCGAGGCCCGGGGCGAGCGCTCTGGCGAGCCGCAGCAGGATGCCCATGTTGGCGACGTCCGACTCCAGGGCGTCCGCGACGCCGGGGTACTGGATCTTGACGGCGACCTTCGACCCGTCGCGCAGCGTCGCCCTGTGGACCTGCCCGATCGAGGCAGCCGCGAAGGCCTCCTCCTCGATCGAGGCGAAGACGCTCTCCGGCCGCTCGTCGTATTCCTCCTCCAGCACGGTGCGCACCTTCTCCCAGGGCATCGCGGGGGCGTGGGTGCGCAGCTTCGAGAGCCGCTCCTGGTAGATCTCGCGGTACTCGGGCGGGAGGAAGTCGACGTCGACGAATGAGGCCATCTGGCCGATCTTCATCGCCGCGCCCTTCATGTCGCCCAGGACCGAGGCCATCTTCAGCGCCGTCTCGATGTGGCGCGTCTCGAGGCGCTCCTGGGCCTTCTCGTCCGAGCGGACGACGTTGGCGGCAGCCGTCCCCGCGTAGCGGGTCGCCTGGCCGCCGATCGCGGTCCCGAGCTTCGCCGAGCGCCCGATCCGGGTCTGCGGGATCTTGCCCTCCTGCCGCTCGGGCTCTGGAGGCTCGGAGGGCGCCTTGATCGCCCAGGTCGGAGCGCAGGATCTCTATGCCCTGGCGCTCGCTCTCGTCGCGATCTGGCTCATCTTCCCGCTCGATGTCTCGGTCGCTGCTCATCGGCTCCCGTCATTTTCTATCCTGGCGCCCGAGCGTACCTGCCGGAGCGGCCGGTGCGAGGCGTCACATGGCACAGGACCGAACCACACTCAAGGTATCTCCCCGCGACATCTTCGGATCGCGGGCCACGCGGCGGCTGCGCCGCGACGGCCTGGTGCCCGGGGTCGTCTACGGACAGGGTGGCGAGGCCCGGCCATTCCAGGTGCCCGCGCGAGAGCTTCGCAACGTCCTGCAGGAAGGCCAGACGCTGCTCGACCTCGAGGTCGGCGGGTCGAAGGCCGTCCCGGTGGTGATCAAGGAGCAGCAGCATCACCCCGTCCGCGGTGACGTCACGCATCTCGACTGCCTCGAGGTTCGCCTCGACGAGGAGATCCAGGCCGAGGTCGCGATCGAGCTCGAGGGCGCCGACAACGCGCCCGGTGTTCGCGAGGGCGGCGTCCTCGAGCACGTCACCCGAGAGATCACCGTCGAGGCGCTGCCGACCGCGATCCCGGAGCAGATCACCGTGGACGTCTCCGAGATGGTCATCAACGACACGATCAATCTTGCCTCCGTCGCCATCCCCAGCGGCGTCAAGCTGATGGCCGACGAGCCCGAGGAGATCACGATCGCCACGCTGAGCCCGCCGCGCGTCGAGGAGGAGCCGGAGCCGGAGCTGGAGGAGGAGGCCGAGCTGGTCGGCGAGGGCGAGGAGGCTCCGGAGGGCGAGGAGGCCGCCGAGGGCGAGGGCGAGCGCGAGGGCGAGGGGGATGCCGCCGAGGGCGAGGGCGGCGGCGACGAGTCCGGCGGGGAGTAGCCGCTGTCACTCTTTCGCCGCCGGTCACGGCGATCCGGCGACGATGAAGCGCGTGATTCGCGAGCGGACGTCTTGATCGTCGGCCTCGGGAATCCCGGAGAGCGCTACGCCGGCACCCGGCACAACCTCGGCTTCGAGGTCGCGGCCGAGCTCTCCCGCCGCTGGGAGATGCCCAAGGCCCGCAAGCGATACGGCGGCCTGATCGCCGAGGGCCGCACCGCGCCGGGCGGGCCGCGCGTGGCGATCCTCCTTCCTCAGACCTTCATGAACGAGTCCGGATCGGCGGCGGGCCCGGCGCGCGGCGAGCTCGGAATCCCCCTCGATCGCGTGATCGCGATCCACGACGAGATCGACCTGCCTTTCGGCGAGGTGCGGGCCAAGCTCGGCGGCGGGGTGGCTGGCCACAACGGACTGAAGAGCCTCGACCAGGGTCTCGGCGGCAAGGACTTCTGGCGGGTGCGCGGCGGCGTGGGCCGGCCGAACAGCACGGACCCCGAGGTCGTCTCCGGCTACGTGCTCTCCCGCTTTCGCGAGCCGGCAGAGGAGGTCAGGCTGCTGATCGGCGACGCCGCCGACGAGGCCGAGCGGCTGGTCGAGCGAATAGCCGGCGCCGAGTCCGACTGATGCCGCTGACCAGCTACAGCGTCGACGAGAAGCAGGTGGCTCTGCTCCGCCTGGAGCGGGAGAAGTCGCGGAACGCGCTCAACACCGAGATGCTCGAGGAGATCCTCGCCGGGCTGGCGAAGGCGAGAGAGGACGCCGCGGCGAGGGTCCTGGTGATCTCCTCCAACGACCATCTCGGCCTGTCCGCCGGCGCCGACGTCCGCGAGGAGATGGACGAGGAGGGAAGGGTTCGCCGGATGGAGCTCTTCGCCGAGGTCTATGACGTGCTGACGGCGTTCCCGAAGCCGACGGTCGCCGCCTGCCACGGCTCGGTCGTCGGCGGCGGGGCGGAGATAGCGATCGCCTGCGACCTGCGGGTTGGGGGATCCAACCTGAGGATGCGCTTCCCCGGCGCGGAGCTGGGCGTTCCCGTCGGGCCGGCCCGCCTGGTCACCCTCTGCGGCCTGGCAACCGCCAAGTACGTGCTGCTGACCTCGCGCAACGTCAGTGCCGACGAGGCGCTTCGCATGGGCCTCGTCCACCGGGTCGCCCCGGCGGCGGGCACCGAGGACGCGGCGCTCGATCTCGCCGCCGAGGTCGCGGCGCACCCGCCCGAGTCGGTCGCCCGCCTCAAGCAGATGCTCCACCGCTGGGACGGTGTCGTCGAGCGCTCAGCCGACGAGGGCCGCGGTCAGGTCGAGTGGGAGCGCTCCGGTCCCGGCCTGCCGTATCAGGGCCCGAGCTAGGCGCGTCGCTAAGCTCGTTTCAAGTCGCCCGGATCGTCGATCCGGGCCGTTCGTCGTGCCCGAATCATGAATCTGAGACCACTGCTCGAGATCGCCGATCAGAACGAGCGAGTCAAGGCGCTCCGCGAGAGCCTGCCCGGTGCGGGCGAGGCGGCGCTGAACGCCTACGTCTCCGCGTCGCTTCGCCCCTACCTCCTTGCGGCGCTGATCGACGGAGGTGAGGTTCCGGGCCCCGTCCTGGTGGTCGCGGCGGACGATCGCTCCGCCCGCGACCTGGCCGGCGACCTGAAGGCGTTCCTGGCGCCGCGCGCGGTGCGCATCTATCCATCGCGCGGAACCACCTTCGAATCCCACCTGGATCCGCCGCCGCACCTCGCCGGGCTCAGGATCGCCGCGATGAACGCGATGGCCGACCCGTCGGCTGTGGTCGTCGCGAGCGCGATCGCTCTCGCCGAGAAGGTCCCGGACCCGAAGCTGAGGCCCGAGACCCTCGCGCTCCACAAGGGCGAGAGTGTCGACCTGGACGACGTCACGCTGCTGCTCGCCGACGCCGGCTACGACCGCACCGACCAGGTCGAGGAGCGCGGACAGTTCGCGCTTCGCGGAGGCATCCTCGACGTCTATCCGGCGACGGAGGAGCAGGCGATCCGCGTCGAGCTGTTCGGGGACGAGATCGAGTCGATGCGCCGCTTCTCGGTATTCACCCAGCGCTCGCTCGGAGAAGCCGAGCGAGTCGAGCTCGCCCCGGCTGCGGAGCTGTCCGCCGAGCATCGAGATGACGTCGATCCCGGGAACTTCCTGGCGCCGCTGGACCTGGTGCCCGCCGAGGCGCTGGTGGTGATCGCGGCCGCGGAGGAGATCCCCGGCGCCCTGCACGACCACTGGGAGGACGTCACCGCGGCGATCCTCGAGGAGCATGCTCGCCGCCTCTACGTCGACGTGTCGGATCCGCTGCAGGCCCGGGCCGGGCTGTCCCTGGGCGCCGACTCGGGCCAGGAGCACTCCTTCAGGGCCCAGCGCGCGGAGTTCCCCTCCCGGACCCTGGCGGAGGCCGAGGGCGAGCTGGAGAAGCTGACCCGCTCGGGCTACCGGACCGTGGTCGCGTTCGAGGGCCGCGGGGAGGCCGAGCGCACCCGCTTCAACCTGAGCCGCATCGATGTGCCCTTCCTCGGCGAGGAGGCGCCGCACGAGCCGGGCGTCAGCTTCGCCGAGGCGAGGCTGCGGGAGGGCTTCTTGGCTCCAGAGCTTCAATTGGCGGTGATCCCGCAGCGACGGCTGGTCCATCGCCGCCGCGCGGCCGCGCCCGTCTCCGCCCGCGCCCGGCTGGCCGCCGCGATCGAGCTCCGCGTGGGCGACTACGTGGTCCACGAGGACCACGGCGTCGCTCGCTTCTCGGGCTTCGACACCAAGACGCTGGCGGGCGTCACCCGGGACTACCTCGAGCTCGAGTACCGCGGCGGCGATCGCGTCTTCGCGCCCACGGACCAGCTGGCCCGGATCAGCCGCTACATCGGAGCCGAGGGCGACGAGCCCGCTCTCAGCCCGCTGGGGGGCAAGCGCTGGCAGAACCTCAAGTCGCGGGCGCGGCGCGCGGCCAGCGCGATGGCGGGCGAGCTGATCAACCTCTACGCGGAGCGCCAGGTCCGCACCGGATACACCTTCTCGCCCGATGGCGAGATGCAGCTCACCTTCGAGGCGGCGTTCCCGTATCGCGAGACCGCGGACCAGATGGACGCCATCGACGCAGTCAAGGGCGACATGGAGTCCGAGCGCCCGATGGACCGCCTGATCTGCGGCGACGTCGGCTACGGCAAGACCGAGATCGCGCTCCGTGCGGCGCACAAGGCCGCCGCGGACGGCAAGCAGGTGATGATGCTCGTCCCGACGACCATCCTCGCCCAGCAGCACTTCGGCACCTTCCGCGAGCGCTTCGCGGATACGCCGTTCAACGTCGAGATGGTCTCCCGCCTGCGCAAGCCGGCCGAGATCAAGGAGGCGCTGCAGCGCTTCGGCGAGGGCAAGGTCGACATCCTGATCGGGACGCACCGCCTGCTCTCGCGGGACGTTCGCGGCAAGGACCTCGGTCTCCTGATCGTCGACGAGGAGCAGCGCTTCGGCGTGAAGCAGAAGGAGCTTCTCCGCCAGCTCAAGCTCAAGATCGACGTCCTCTCCCTCTCGGCCACTCCGATCCCGCGCACGCTGCAGATGTCCCTCGCCGGTCTGCGCGACATCTCCGTGATCGAGACCCCGCCCGAGGGGCGCCGCCCGGTCCGGACCCACGTCGGCCCCTACGACGAGGACCTGGTGACGCGGGCGATCATGCGCGAGAAGGAGCGCGCGGGGCAGGTCTTCTTCCTGCACAACCGGATCGACTCGCTCCACGAGACCGCCGAGCGCCTGCGCGCCCTCTGCCCCGGGGTCCGCTTCGCCGAGGCGCACGGTCAGATGGACGAGCTGGAGCTCGAGGCGACCATGCTCGCCTTCGTCCGTGGGGAGCACGACTGCCTGGTCGCGACGACGATCATCGAGTCGGGCCTCGACATCCCGAACGCGAACACGCTTCTCGTCGAGCGGGCGGATCAGCTCGGCCTGGCCCAGGCGTACCAGATCCGTGGACGGGTGGGCCGGAGCCGCGAGCGCGCCTTCGCCTACCTGCTGTATCCCTCGGCGGAGGCGCTGACGCCCGACGCCGCAGCACGGCTCTCGACGCTCTCCGACAACACGGAGCTCGGCAGCGGCTTCCGGGTCGCCATGCGCGACCTCGAGATCCGCGGTGCGGGGAACCTGCTCGGGGACGAGCAATCCGGGCACGTAGCGGCGGTCGGCTTCGAGCTCTACTGCCAGATGCTCGAGGACGCCGCCGAGGAGCTGCGCGCGGGCATCACCGAGCTTCCCGCGGAGCCGAGGGAGCCGGTGCGGATCGACGTCGACGTCGATGCCTACGTGCCCGCGGACTACGTCCCGTTCGAGGCGGCCAAGATCGATGTCCACCGCCGCGTCGCCGCCGCGAGGGAGCCGGGCGAGCTGCGTGCCCTTCGCGAGGAGCTCGAGGACCGGTTCGGGCCGGTCCCCGACTCGGTCGGCAACCTGCTCGACCTCCAGCGCGCGCGAATCGCGCTCGGGGACGCCGGAGCCCGGGTCGTGGAGTTCCGAGCCGGCCGCCTGCGGGTCTCGCCGATCGAGCTGGATTCGGATCGCGTCGCCGCCCTCAACGAGCGCGTCCCCGAGGCGATCTACGCGTGGCGCGAGCGCACGATCGCCGTTCCGGTGCCCGAGGAGCCGGGTGCCCGCCTCGGCGCGCTGCTGGCGCTGGTCGACGGCCTGGGCGCCACCGCGGTCTTAGCGCCCACTTAGGTGATGCCGGTTATGCTGCCGCCCCTGTGAACCGCGGATTCTTCTCCAAGAGGAACCTCGCGATCATCTTCGGCGCGGTCCTCGTGCTGATGGTTGTGATCGTGGGGGTGGCCGTCGGCGTCGGCCACCCCAGCGTCCCCTCGGACGACGTGGCCGTGATCGATGACGCCAGCATCGACGTCCCCGGCCTGGCGCAGAACGGGCATATCAGCAAGACGGACTTCAACCGCTTCCTGCTGCAGACGGCCAGGCAGAGCGGCTCCCAGACGGTCCCGCAGCCCAGCGATCCGCAGTACAAGCAGATCAAGGACCAGGCGATGCAGACCGCACTCCAGATCGCCTGGATCGTGGGCGAGGCCCACAGGCGGGGTCTGACCTTCACCGACACCGAGGTTCAGCAGTCGCTTCAGCAGATCAAGTCTCAGTTCAAGACGCAGGCCGAGTACGTGAAGGCGCGCGATCAGGCGGGCCTGACCGACGCCGACGTCCTCGAGCGCGCCAAGCTCCAGCTGATTCAGAACAAGATCCAGGACGACATCAGCAACAGCGTCGGCGCGGTCCCCGACAGCGACGCCCGCGACTACTACGACGCGAACAAGGCGCAGTTCACCCAGCCCGCCAAGCGGACGATCCGGATCGTCGAGAACAATGACCCTCACCAGATCGACCTCGCCTACCAGGCACTGCGCACCGACGACTCCGACGCGAATTGGAAGAAGGTCGCCGCCCAGTACTCGACGGATCCGACGTCGAAGGACAAGGGCGGCCTGCGGACCGACGTGGTGCCCGGCTCCTTCCAGCAGCCGCTGGACGACGACATCTTCAAGGCGCCGCAGGGAGCGCTCCAGGGCCCGATCGCCACGCCGACCGGCAACTTCGTCTTCGAGGTGCTCTCGGCCACGCCCGAGACGGTGCAGGGCTTCGATGCCACCACGGCCTCGCCAAGCGGCGGCGCTCCGGTGAAGGTCAGCGATCAGATCAAGCAGCAGATCAAGAGCCAGCACCAGCAGGAGGCCCTCACCAGCTTCGGCAACCATTTCCGCGACTACTGGAGCAACCTGACCCAGTGCGCGAGCGGCTACGAGGTCTCCGGGTGCGACAACTTCAATGGAGGCAGCCCCACCTGCGATCCCGCCAAGCTCGCTCCGTCCCAGACGGGCCAGGCGAGCCAGGGATGCCCGGCGCCGGTCTTCGCCTTCTGCCAGGAGGGCTCCGCGACCCAGGGCGCGAGCAGCAGCAGCGGCCAGCTCCAGTGCACCGGAACCGGCCCGACCCCGGGCGCTCCGGGATCCGTCAAGCCGTTCGCCCTGACCACCGGCGGCTCGCCGCAGGGCCCGCATCAGGCCGGGGAGGCCGCGGCGGCGCAGGCGGTGCCGAGCGGCATCCAGGGACTCACCCCCGGCGGCTAGTAATGCGAGGGTGCGCGTAAGCGCAACCCGTTTTTGTGGCGAAGCCGCCCTACCTAGACGCCCTCGAGCACCTCGATGAGGTCACACGGCGCCTGCGTCGCGAGTGCCCCTGGGACCGGGAGCAGGACGCCCGCTCGATAGTCCCGCACACGGTCGAAGAGGCCTACGAGCTCGCCGATGCGGCGAATCGCGACGACGCGCAGGCGATGGTCGATGAGCTCGGCGACGTCCTCTTCCAGGTCCTCTTCCTCTCACTGCTCCTCGAGGAGCGCGGCGAGGGGGATCTGGCGGCGGTTGCCGAGTCCTGTGCCGCGAAGCTGATCCGTCGCCATCCGCACGTCTACGGCGACCGCGAGATGGAGACCGCGGGCGAGGTGCTCTCTCAATGGGAGGAGATCAAGCGGGAGGTGGAGGGCGACACCGGCGACCCGGCCGAGCTGCCGGAGAACCTGCCGGCGCTGCTCTACGCGCGGAAGGTGCTTCGCAGAGTCGATCCGGAGGGTTCGGCGGGGGACGACAAGCCAGGCGGCCCACGATCGGACCCCGCCGCTCGAGCTGAGGCCGAGCACATGGTCGGCACCCTGCTGCTCGAGGCCGTGGCCGCCTCTCGACGGCTGGGCGTGGACCCGGAGCTCGCTCTGCGCCAGGCAACGCAGCGGTTGGTCGATTCCGGCACGTGAAAGACTTCCGCGCCGTGGGCGCGATCGACTCCATCCACGGGCGTCAGGTGCTCGACTCGCGGGGGAACCCGACGGTCGAAGTCGAGGTCGTGCTCGACTCCGGCGCCCGCGGCCTCGCCGCGGTGCCCTCGGGCGCGTCGACCGGCGAGTACGAGGCCGTCGAGCTGCGCGACGGCGGCGACGAGTACGGCGGCAAGGCCGTCGGCAAGGCCGTTTCGCACGTCAACGGCGAGATCGCCGACGCCCTGAAGGGCGCGCCCGCCGCCGAGCAGCCCGGGCTCGACCGCACCATGATCGAGCTCGACGGTACGCCCAACAAGGGCAGGCTCGGCGCCAACGCGATCCTCGGCGTCTCCCTGGCCACGGCGAAGGCGGCCGCCGCGGAGGCGGGGAAGCCCCTCTACGACCACTTCGCCGAGCTCTACGCCGCGACCGGCGCCAAGGACGCCGGGCCGGCCGAGCTCCTGCCCGTTCCGATGATGAACGTCCTCAACGGCGGTGCCCACGCGGACAACGCGGTCGACTTCCAGGAGTTCATGGTGGTCCCGGCCGGCGCGGACACCTTCGCCGACTGCCTCCGGGTCGGCTCCGAGGTCTACCACTCGCTCAAGGGAATCCTGAGCAAGAAGGGACTCTCGACGGGCGGCGGGGACGAGGGGGGCTTCGCGCCCGATCTCCCCTCCAACCAGGCCGCGCTCGACTTCCTGATCGACGCGATCGA
Source organism: uncultured Solirubrobacterales bacterium (assembly GCA_963795665.1). GTDB lineage: Bacteria > Actinomycetota > Thermoleophilia > Solirubrobacterales > 70-9 > DASUPK01. The sequence continues at coordinate 15,967 of CAWCIP010000019.1, forward strand.
GGAGGCCGGGTACGCGCCCGGCGTGGACGTGATGATCGCCCTCGACCCGGCGACCAGCGAGCTCTTCGACGACGGTAAGTACGTGCTCGAGCACGAGGGCCGCACCCTCTCCGCGGAGGAGCTGGCCGACTACTGGCACGACATCCGCGCGCGCTTCCCCGTCGTCTCCATCGAGGACGGCATGGACGAGGAGGACTGGGACGGCTGGAAGGCGCTGACCGAGAGGATCGGAGGTCTGTGCCAGCTGGTCGGCGACGACAACTTCGTCACCAACCCGGAGCGGCTGCAGCGCGGGATCGACATGGGTGTCGCCAACTCGATCCTCGTGAAGCTCAACCAGATCGGCACGCTGACGGAGACACTCGAGACGATCCGGATCGCGCGCGACGCGGGCTACACGACCGTGATCTCACACCGATCCGGCGAGACCGAGGACACGACGATCGCCGACCTCGCCGTGGGCACCGGGGCCGGCCAGATCAAGACGGGCGCCCCTTCCCGCTCGGACCGCGTCGCGAAGTACAACCGCCTGCTGCGGATCGAAGAGGAGCTGGGCGCCCGCGCCAGGTTCCCCGGGGCGTCGGTATTCGAGCTGGCCTAGGCCCTACTCCGACAGCCCGGCGGCTTCTACGGCCTTGGCTCTCTCTGTGTGGTCATCAATTCGGGCGACCTTGCCGTTTCGGACGGTGACCGCCGTGAAGATCGGCTGATGGATGGGAGCCCCGCTGCCCCTGCCGCGCGCCAAGACGCGCCCGATCAACAGGACTCGGTCCCGGCCGCCGTCGATCAACTCCTCGATCTCCACCCGCCAGTCGCTCACTGTCTCCAGCCAATCCGCCACCGCCTGCAGAAGCTGCTCGCGGCCCCGGAAGGTCTCCGGGGTGAGTGGCCAATCCCATTCGGCCTCGGGGTCGAGGTGGTCGAACACCTCCTCGAGCTCCGGCGATTGCTCGAGCGGTTGCCCCGGATCAGACCAATACGACACGAGCCACTTGTTGAAGGCCTCGAAGTAGCCTCGGACCACCTCCACGTTCCGTTGCGACATCGCCCACGGAGTGCGTGACGGTTGCTGCTCCGCCGTTTTCATCATCTTGCTTCTCACTCGCACACACCTACGGGCCTGGCGGCAGTTGGGATGGTCCAAAGCTGACACTCCGATTTGTGCGTCCTGGCAAGTCGGAGCTGATTCCGAAACCGCCGCTTCCCGTCCAAAGCGGCTATTCCAGTTCCGCGCCTAGGGACCCCCGAAGCAGACCGGCAGCGACGGCTTGATGTAAGGAGGAGGGTGGCTTCCGAACGGGCGACAAGGTTTCGCGGAGAAGGGGATCGGCCCGCCGCTCGTGCAGTCGTGGTAGCCGAGCTGGGGAAGGTTGTAAAAGACGATCGACAGCGCACCCTCCACCCGCAGCCTCTGTCCTCTTCGCTGCTTCTTGTTCACCGCGCCCGTCACGGTGGCGCCGATGCTTCCGGGAACGCCGCTGCTGACCGGGATTTCAGACCGGTACGAGTAGTTGAAGCTTCCTTGCGTCAGCTTGATGTAGCTGTTGTAGGACCCGCTTGGGACCGTCGCTTCGGCGCCGACCGGCGGATTGCAGCTAATCGGAACGATGGAGTCATAAACGGCGAAGCGCGGTGTGTAGCGTCCGTGTCGCTGCTTGTTCTTGTAGAAGACGGCGAAGTGGATCGCGAACTGCCCGGGGGACGCACCGTGGAAGTCCTGGAAGTCGTATCGGCGAGTGGCAGCCTGCGCGGTGGAGGCGACCAAGGCCGCGATGAGGAGCGAGGCAAGGGCGATGGATAGTGGGCGTCTCATTTGCTCGTCCGCAAGTGACTTGTTCAGCCTTCCACCCCCGCTCCAGATCGCCATCCGTGCTCCCACCCGGACGGCAATCGGGGCAAAACACGTAGGCGTGCCCGAGAAGGACATTCATGCCTGGGGGACGAATCACCAGGCATGAGCAGCAGGGCATATGCGGGGCCAAGGCGGGCTCCGCGCCGGCGGGTCCAGCGTCGTGTCGGGCCCAGCCGTGTGCGGTGGGACCGGGTCGGCCGGATCGCGCTCGTGCTGGTCCTGTTCGGGGTGATGGTCTCGTACCTGAATCCGCTGGTGGGCGTACTCGAGGCCTGGCAGGGGTCCAAGTCCAGCGACTCCCAGCTCGCCCAGCTCAAGCAGGAGAAGGTCGCGCTGACCAACGAGCTCCGCGACGCCTCCAGCCCGGCCACGCTTGAGCGAGAGGCCAGGCGGCTTGGGATGGTCCGTCCCGGCGAGCACGCCTACGTCGTCAAGCTCGGCCAGTAACCCCGGCTTAAGCACCGCGGATATGATTCCGCGCTCGCGCGCGCGGCATGTGGCTGTGCGCGTTTTGTGTGATTTGAGCCGATGAGATGAGTACAGGCCAGTACCTGCTCGGCGCGGCGGAGCTGGCGGTGATCGCTGCCGCTCTCGGCCTAGGCGCCTACCACCTGCGAGCCCTGCTCGCGCCCGCCTGGATGGGGGCGCTGGCGCGCCTGGCCGAGGTGGTCATCGGGATATCGATGCTGATCCTCGTCTCGGAGCTGCTGGGTGTACTCGGGCTGTTCAAGGCAACCCCGCTGCTGATCGGGTATGTCGCGGCGGGACTCGGCGCGACCTACCTGGCGCGCCGCCGCGGGCTGCCCCCGACACCCCGCACGGCTGAGGCCCGGTCCAGCGGCGTGATGGTCGCGATCGGGATCATCGCGGCGGCACTCGTGGTCGTCCACTGGGCCCACCCGACCAGCCAGGCGATCGACCAGGGCATGTACTACCAGGACACCACCTGGTACCACATGTCCTTCTCGGCTCGGTTCGCGCAGACCGGCCACATCGGACCGCTCCACTTCACGGATCCGCTGAAGCTCGCCGCCTGGTTCTATCCGCAGAACTCCGAGCTCCTCCACGGCGTGGGGATCGTCTTCCTGAAGACGGACTTCCTCTCGCCGCTGATGAACCTGGTGTGGGTCGCGCTCTGCCTGCTGGCCGCGTGGTGCGTCGGGCGCCCATACGGGATCGGCGGCGTGACGCTGCTCGGCGCGGCCGTCGTGCTCGACTCGAACATGCTGGTCGGCTCGCAGGCGGGACAGGGGCCCAACGACGTCGCCGGCCTCTTCTTCCTGATGGCGGCGATCGCCTTCCTGGTGGATGGAGCGGCCAGCGCCCACGCGATCCGTCAGGCGGCCGCCGCCGGCAGGGCGCAGACCACCACGCGAGCCGCGGATGACGAGCCAGAGGAGCTCGAGCCAGGCGTCGTCGAGGATGTCCCCGTGGAGGGCGATCCGCGGACGCTCGCCACCGTCGGCGCAGGCCCCCTCTTCATGGCCGGACTCGCCGCCGGGCTCGGCATCGGCACCAAGATCACCCTGCTCGCCACGATCGCCGCCTTCACGATCGGCGTCGCGATCCTCGGCGGCCGCCAGCACTGGCTGAAGGCGCTCGGCGTCTGGCTCGGGGGGCTCGTGATCACCTGCGGCTTCTGGTACGGGCGCAACTTCGTCTACGCGCTCAACCCGTTCCCTCAGATCCACAAGCTCGGGCCCATCCACCTGCCGGGCCCGGACCAGCTGGCCCTCTACCCGCGCCCGCCGCACTCGCTGAGCGAGTACTACAACGACCCGACCGTCTGGCAGCACAAGCTCTTTCCGGTTCTCCACGATCGCCTGGGCCCGCTCTGGCCCGTGATCCTCGCGGTGGTGATCGTCGGCCTGGTCTGGGCGCTCTTCCGAGGCGGAAGCGCTCTGATGAGGATCCTCGCCGTGACCGGCATCGTCGCCGGGATCGCCTACGTCTTCACGCCGCTGACCGCTTCCGGCAACCTCGGGGATCCCAGCGGCTTCGACGCCAACCTGCGCTACGTGGCTCCCGTGCTGATCGTCGGCTTCCTGCTCCTTCCCCTGATCCCGTGGTTCCGGCACGGCAACCGGCCCTGGATCCTGATCGGTCTGTTCACGATCCTGCTGGTCCAGGGGACAGTCACGCAGGCCAACTGGCAGTTCTCCCATCACCTGGCCTCGATCGGCCTCGCGTTCCTGATCGTCGGGGTTCCCGCGCTGATCGTGGCCGGCCTTCGGCGTCGGGTGAGCGTCGTCGCGCTCGTGGCGTTCGGCCTCGTGATGGCGGTCACCGCCGTTGCCCTGGGGCGCGTGCGCGAGAACTACTACCTCGATCATCGCTATGTCACCGCCTCGCGGCCGCCGCTCGGCGGCGGCTTCCGCGCCACGCCGGAATGGCAGCCCCTCCAGGATTGGGGGCGCAAGGCCAGCCATGAGCGGATCGGGGTGGTCGGCCGAGCGTCGGCGTTCGGCCAGTACTTCTTCTACGGAACCGATCTCACCAATCACGTCCAGTACGTGGGCCAGCAGCTGAACCACGGGACCTTCAGGCCGATCGTCAAGTGCTCCCAGTGGCGCCAGGCGATCAACGACGGCCACTACGACTACGTCGTCACCACGCCGAAGCTCGGTCAGATCGAGACCACCGCGCCTCCGGAGAACCTCTGGACCTCCCGCGACAAGAACGTCAAGACGGTCATACAGTCGGGTCCGGCGGCCGTCTACCGGATCACCGGACCGCTCGATCCCGCGACCTGCGCTCAGCTTGGCGCCGCGGCCAACTCATGAACTTCGGCGACTACCTCCAGGGCTCGATCGAGCTGATCGCGGTGGCGGCGGCCATGGGATTCGGCGCCGTCGGCCTGCGCGGGCGCCTGCTCCCGGGCTGGTCCGGCGCCTCGGCCCGGCTCGCGGAGGTGGTCCTCGGGCTCTCGCTGCTGGTCGTGACGCTCGAGCTGGTCGGGGTGGTCGGTCTCTACCGGCCGGGATGGGTTCTCCTGGCGGCGCTGGTCGTCGGGCTCGGCATCGGGTTCGCCCTGCGCCCGCCCGGCCGGGGAGTGCCTCTGCCCGCGCCGGTGGTCGGGCCGATCGCTCTCGGGGTGGCCGTCGCGGCCGCGTTCCTGGTCGCCGCCCACTGGGCGATGCCGACGCAGACCGGCCTCGACATCGGCATGTACCTGCCCAACACCACCTGGCACAACGCCCCGTTCGCCGCTCGGTTCGTGCAGGACCACCAGGTCGGGGCGATCCACTTCATCGACACCCTCAACCTGACGGTTTGGTTCTACCCGCAGAACTCCGAGCTGCTCCACTCGGCGGGCGTCCTCTTCCTGGGCAACGACTTCCTCTCCCCGCTGATCAACATCGGCTGGATGTCGCTCTGCCTGCTGGCGGCGTGGGCCTTTGCCCGTCCCTACCGCGGCGGGCCGGTGGCCGTCCTGGCGATCGCGCTGGTGCTGGACGCGAACATGCTGTTGCTCTACCAACCCGGCGATGCGAAGAACGACATCGCCGGGTTGTTCTTCCTGCTCGCCTCGGCGGCGGTCCTCGTCAACGCGGACGCCCAGCGGCGCCCCGAGGGTGAGGACGAGCCCGGCGATCGCGGTGCGGCCGTCGCACCCCTCGCGACCGGCGCGCTGGTGGTCGCCGGCCTGGCGGCCGGTCTCGCGCTCGGCACGAAGCTCAACCTGCTCGCGCCGTTCGCCCTGCTGACGCTCGGCGTGATCGCCGTCGCCGGCCGCGGGTTCAGGCTGCGGACCACCTGGATCTGGGTGGTCAGCTCGCTGATCACCGGCGGGTTCTGGTTTGCCCGCAATCTCGTCAACGCCGGCAATCCGCTGCCCTGGATCAAGGCCGGGCCGCTGCCGGGCCCGGACCAGGCGGACATCAACATCCGCGAGCCGCACACCGTCGCCCACTATCTGCTGCCGCCCGACGGAGGGGTGATCCGGCATCACCTCGTCCCGGGGCTGCACTCCAGCTTCGGCGACCTCTGGCCGCTCGTCCTGGCCCTCGTGATCGGCGGCTTCCTGCTGGCGATCATGAACGGGCGCACCCCGTTGATCCGCATGCTCGGGGTGGTGGCTCTCCTCAGCGGCATCGCCTACCTGTTCACGCCACTGACCGCCGCCGGCCCTGAGGGGGACCCGACCGCTTTCACCACGAACCTCCGCTACGCCTCACCGGCGATCGCGCTGGGCGCCATGCTCCTCGCCGTCGACCCGGGACTGGGGAGCCGCAGGCGCGACCAGGGCTGGCTGCTCGGCGTGCTCGCCGTCCTGCTGCTTGTCCAGGCGGTTCCCATCTGGGACCTCTCGGGTCACCTCTGGACCCGCCACTTCCTGGTCGGCGCGATCGGCCTTGCCTTCTTCCTGATCCTGGTTCCCGTCGGGATCGCGCTCGCGGCGCGGCGCGGCGCCTCGCGTGCGGTGGTCGCCGGGGCGACGGTTGTCGCGCTCGCCCTGGTCGTGGCGATCGGCTGGCCAAAGAGCGACGACTACGTCAAGAACCGCTATCAGGCGTCGACGGCACCCAGCGATTTCCCGGATGGGATGAAGGCGGCGCTGGCCTGGTTCAACCAGGCGAACCCGCACGACACGAGGATCGGCGTGGTCGGCGGGCGCCCGGGGTTCAAGCAATACGTCTTCTACGGCGACGATCTCTCCAACCACGTCCAGTACATCGCCCGCCACGGCCCGCACGGCGCCTATCTGCCGATCGCGAGCGAGGCGGCTCAGAACGACCGCGACCCCAACTGGCGGCAGCAGTGCGAGGAGTGGAGGCGAGCGGTGAACGACGGCGATTACCGCTACCTCGTGATCGGGCCCGACCAGCGCACCCAGTCGCGGCTGCCGATCGAGGCCGTCTGGACCGCGGCCGACCCGGTCGCGACCAAGATCGAGGACCGGGACGACGATTTCGTCTTCCGCATCGACGGTGCCCTCAACCCGGCTGGGTGCGCCAAGCTTCACGGTGCCGGCACGGGCGGCGGCAGTATCGGCGGAGCCGCCGCGCGCCAACCTCAGTGAGCTTCGGGGAGTACCTCGGCGGCGTCCTCGGTCTGGCCGCGGTCGCGATCCCGATGGCGCTGGCGGCCGTGCGGCTGCGACGCCGCCTGCTGCCGGGCTGGGAGGGCGCACCGGCGAGGCTGGCGGAGGCGGTCCTGGGCGTCGCCCTGATCACGGTCCTCCTCCAGCTGCTCGGCGCGTTCGGGATCCTCGTGCCCGCCGTCCTGATCGTCGCCGCCCCGGCTCTCGGCCTCGGCCTCTACTTCGGCCCCTGGCTGCGGGTGGAGCCCGCGGACGCCGCCCCGCCGCCGGCGCCGGCGATCCCGCTGCCCCAGGTGCTCCTTGCCCTGGCCGCCGCCGCCTTCGTCGCGGCGCACTGGGCCACCGGCCTCCAGGACGTCTGGGCCCGGGGGATGCTCACCTTCGACACGCTCTGGTACCACGGCCCGTTCGCCGCGCGGATCGCGGACACCGGATCGGTCTGGGGCATGCATTTCATCGATCCGCTCTATCTGAACTGGTTCTATCCCGAGAACTCCGAGCTGCTGCACGCGGCGGGCATCGTCCTCTTCGACCGGGACATCGCAAGCCCGCTGATCAACTTCGGCTGGCTCGGAGTGGCGCTGCTCGCCGGGTGGTGCATCGGCAGGCCATACGGAGTGGCGCCCCTGAGCCTGGTCGCCGTCTGCATCGCGATGGACACGGGCCCGATGGTCCCCAGGGAAGCGGGAACGCCGGCAACCGACACCGTCCCGGTGGCTCTGTTGCTGGCCGCAGCGGCGATTCTCATCAACGCCTGGGCGCTTCGCGAGGGCCGCGCCGAAGCGGGATCTCCCGGGAGACCCGACCGAGGCGGCCCGGAGCTCGCCGCCCTCCTGGTTGCCGGCCTCGCCATCGGGATAGCGCTGGGGAGCAAGTTGACGATCGCCGGCCCCGCCGCGGCGTTCGCCGTAGGCGTGCCGTTCATCGTCCCGGCGCAGGTCCGCTGGAAGGCGTTCTGGATCTTCGTCGGCGGCGTCGCGGCGGTGGCGGGCTTCTGGTTCCTGCGCAACCTGATCCACGCCGGCAACCCGCTGCCCTGGATCCGGCATATCGGGCCGATCGACCTGCCCGGGCCGAACCGCGGCCTCGAGGGGCGCGACGACTTCACGGTCGCGCACTACATCCTGGTCAACCCGAGCACCGGCCTGTGGCGCGCCTACTTCCTCAACCCGATCGAGAACCTGCTCGGGCCGCTCTGGTTCCTGATCCTCGGCGGAGCGGCGGGCGGGGCGATTCTCGCCGTCTGGCGACCGCGTTCGCAGGCGGCGCGCCTGGCGGGCGCCGTCACGATCGTCGCCGCGATCGCCTATCTCTTCACACCGCTGACTGCCGCCGGTCCCGAGGGTCACCCGCTCGCCTTCGGCATCAACCTTCGCTACCTGGTCCCGGGCTTTGCGCTCGGCCTCGCACTTCTCACCCTCGAGCCGCGCCTCACGCCCGTGCGGCTGCGCCTCTGGCTGATCGTCGGCGGCCTGATTGCGCTCTTCCTGACCTCGCACTACTCGGACGCCAACGTCGCCTGGAAGGGCGCCTTCGCGTCGATTCCCTGGGCGGCCCTGATCGGGATCGTCCTGATCGGCGCGCCGGTCGGCCTCGCCCTGCTGGCTCGGCGAGGCGCCCTGCTGGCCGGTGTCGCGGGAGCCGTCCTGGCGATCCTGATAGCGGCCGTCGGCTGGGCCAAGCACGACGACTATTTCGCCCACAGATACGACCGCGCCGAGGACTTCCGGTTCCAGCTCGACGACGCGGTGCGCTGGGCCAAGCCGACCTCCGACCTGCGCATCGCCGTGGCGGGCACGAGCGGCGCCTACAACCAGTACGGCTTCTACGGCGACGACGTCTCGAACTACGTCCAGTACGTGGGCCGCCACCTTCCGGAGGCGGACTTCCGCGCGATCGAGCGGTGCGCCGACTTCCGGCGGGCGGTGAACGAGGGCGACTACGACTACCTGGTCACGACGCCCGAGCTCGACCTGAACAACCCGTCGAGGGCGAGCTCCTCACCGGAACGGGGCTGGGTGCGGAACGACCCGGCCGTCCAGGAGGTGGTGCATTCGGGTCGGGTCTCGGTCTTCCGGATTGACGGCCCACTCGACCCGAGCGGCTGCGGCCGGGAAGCCAACCGGCGCGGGGTCGCGGTCGAACCGCGAGCATCCTCGTCGAACAAGCGGTGAGCGGCACGGGCGACTACATACTCGGCGTGATCGGCCTGGTGGCTGTCGCCCTCTCGATGGCGATCGCCGGCAGGACGGCGCGGCGCGCCGCGCTGCCCGGCTGGACCGGGACGCCCGCGCTGCTGGCCGACGCGATCCTCGCGGTCGGCATTCTCGTCACCATCTCCGAGCTCCTCGGCCTCTTCGGCGTCCTCGACGGTGTGCTGTTGGTGGTGGCGTGCCTGATCGTCGGGGGTGGGGCGCTGCGCCTCGAGCCGATGCTGATCCGCGCGGGCGCCCGCGTCGCCCATTGGGGCAAGGCCCAGGAGCCGGATCTGCGCCGGGCTCCACCGGCGGGGCGCATCGAGCTCGGGGTTGCGATCGTGCTCGCGCTGATCGTCGCGGCGCAGTGGGCGGGTCCGACGCTGCTGGCTCTCGACCGGGGCATCTACGGCGGCGACTCGCTCTGGTACCACCTGCCGCTCGCCGCGCACATCGCCGGCACCGGATCGGTCACGGGTCTCCTCTACACCGACCCGCTCTATCTGAACTGGTTCTATCCCCAGGTCTCCGAGCTGGTCCATGCCGGCGGCATCCTGCTCTTCAGCAACGACTTCCTCAGCCCGCTGATCAACATGGCCTGGCTCGGGCTGGCGCTGTTCGCGGGCTATTGCATAGGCCGCCCCTATGGGACGGGCCCCGCGTCGATGGCCGCCGTGGCCTCGGTGATGGCGGCCAACCTCCTCTTCTCGAGGCAGCCGGGCAACGCCAACAACGATGTCGTGGCGATCGCCCTGTTCCTCTCGTCGGTCGCCCTGCTCCTCAACAGCCGCTGGCCCGCCCGCGTCGTCCGTCTCGGGACGATTCCGGACCCCGGCGGACCGCCGTCTGGCACCCTGCTGGTCGCCGGCCTGGCGGCGGGCCTTGCCCTGGGAACGAAGCTGACGGTCGTCCCGCCCGTATTGGCCCTGACGGTGGGCGTCATCTGGATCAGCGGCGCCGGCTATCGCCTCCGCGCGTCCGCCGAGTGGATCGGCGCCATGGTGGTCGGCGGCGGCTACTGGTACGTGCGCAACCTGATCGTCTCCGGCAACCCGTTCCCCTGGCAGGACATCGGCCCGATCCACCACGCCGAGGCGCTGCAGGGCCGGCACCCGTACGCGATCGTCCACTACGCGACCGACACCGGCGTCTGGGGCCGCTTCTTCACCCCTGCGCTCCACGAGCGCCTCGGCGACCTCTGGCCGGCCTATCTCGCGCTCGCCGTGATCGCCGTGCTGTTGCTGCTCTGGCGCGGCGGGCGCATGGAGCGGATGCTGGCACTGGTGGCGCTGGTGGCGGCGGTCGCCTACCTGCTGACGCCGCTGGGCGCCTCGGGCCCCGAGAACATGCCGGTCGGCTTCCGTCTCAACATCCGCTATCTGGCGCCGGGGCTGGTGCTGGCTCTCACCCTGCTTGCGATCCCGCCGCCCTTCGCGCGAGAGAGCCGCGTCTGGCGCCTCGGCACGCTGGCGATCTTCGCCGTCCTGATCGTGGTCAGCGCCGGAGCGGTGGGGGCGATCGACACCGGGCGCATTCCCGGGACCGTCGCCTTGGCACTGACGCTGGTCGCGCTGCCGCTGCTTCTCATGTTGCTCTCGCGCCGGGGCCTGGCGCCCGTTCCGCTGGCCGGGATCGGGGTCGCCGCGCTGATCGTCCTCGCGGTCCTCGGGCGCACGGCTCAGACGCACTATCTCGACGAGCGCTACTCCTCCACTGCACCCGACTACCCCAAGACGGAGCAGCCCGCCGTCGAGCTCGGCCAGGGGCTGGGCGCGGCCTACGACTGGGCGGACGGCACTCACGACCTGAGGATCGCCCTGTCGGGAACCATGGGAGCGCTCTTCCAATACGGCCTCTGGGGCGGTGACTCGAGCAACCAGGTCACCTACATCGGGCAGCACGGGCCGCGCGGCTCCTTCAACGAGATCCCGGAGTGCCCCGAGTGGATCGGTGCCCTCAACGACGGCGACTACGACTACGTGGTCACGACGCCGACATACCACCAGGACGACCCGGCCGCCGACACGGCGCCCGTCCAGCGCGAGTGGATCTCACATGCCGGCAACGTCCAGCGGGTCGCCGGCGCCGGACTCGTCGACGTCTGGAAGGTGACCGGCCCGCTCGACCCGATGGCGTGCACCGCTGCCTCCGGTTCCGGCCCGCCGCCGCCTGCTACCAAGTAGAGGTGGCCTATCCGCTCGACAACGCTCTCTTCCAGTGGGAGGAGGGCGCCAGCCGGCTCCGGGCGCTGGACTCGGACCCGCGAGCCGCCCGCAACGCCCGCCGCGCCGTGGACGCGATCCGCGACGAGCTCCGCCGCCAAATCGGCCCGACCTTCTCAGCCCAGGAGCTGGCCGACCTCTACGGCCGCGGAACCGACTGGTGCCTGGAAGCGGCCCGCCGCGCGGCCCCAATGGCCGCCGTCGACCTGGATCCACAGGCCATCGTGGATGGCGCCTTCTTCCAGTACCTGCGCGGCGCATACGACTACTCAGGCGGAAGGGTGAACGCGGAACAGGAGTGACGTTTCTGCGGCGGGTGGCGCCGAATTTGGTCGCTGGCGCCACTGTTTTCGGCGTCTGCGACAAATTCGGCGACAGGACCCGCCGCGCAGAAACCTCAGTCCTCCACCCGCTCCAAGACGATCCGCTCCGGTTCGATCGTCACCCGCAAAGCCTTCTGCCCCTTCCAATGCTCGCTGTAGGTCGGGTCGTCCTTGATCGACGGATCCAGCCAGATCCCATAGCCCTCTTCCTCGCCCTGGTCGAAGGTCGCCTCCAGCGGCTTTCGCCCGCCGCGGCCGCGGCGACCCCGGCGGCGCCGTCGCCGCCGTCGCCCCGTGCGCTCCTCACCGTCTTCGCTGCCGCCGGCGCCATCGCCGTTCGCCGTCGCCCTCGCCTTCGTCGGTCGCATCCTCCTCGTCCTCCTCGGGCTCCGGCTCTCCGAGCTCCGCTTCGATCTCGGCCTCGATCTCGTCGCGAAGGTCGACGTCGGCGGAGGGCTCCTCACCCTCGGCGGTAAGTCCGTGGCGATGGCGGAAGTCGCGAAGCTGCGAGGCGGGGACGCCGAGTTGGTGGGCGATCCAGGCGTCGGTCCGGCCCTGGCGAACCCAGGCGCGAATCTGGTTGAGTTGCGGTCGTAGGGACTTCCGGGCCATCGGCGGCGGACTCTAGATGATTCGGTGATTGTGCCTTGGCAGGCGAGGCGGAACCCTGTACGCTACTTACTTCTGGGTAGCCGACCGGATCGGAGCCTAAGGGGTGGGCAACGATCTCTTGAGGAGGAAGCGATGCTGGTGCTGACACGGAAGCCGGGCCAGAGCATCATGATTGGCGACGGCGTGGAGGTGCAGGTGCTCTCAGTCGCCGGCGAGAAGGTGCGCCTCGGCATCACCGCCCCCCGGGATGTCTCGATCTTCCGGAACGAGGTCTACGACCGGATCGAGAACGAGAGCACGGCCGGCGATGATGATGACGACGAAGGAACCAACGCCGCGGTTTCGGATGCGTTAGGCCGACTCAGCCGTCGGTCGTAGCTAGCCCATCAGCCAGGCCAGCGTCTCGAACATCGAGACGACAACCGTCACGACGGTGATCGTCAGGCAGACGAGAAGGACGCTGAACCGGACCCGGCCGCGCGACTCGTTGCGCGTGATGCGCCGCGCGCGCGAGCGGTTGACCGCCCGCTTTCGCAGCTGGTCCCGCCGGCGGCGTTCAAGCGCCATCTCCTGCTCGAACGCCAGCTCGATCTGGGACATGCTCTGTCGCATTCGCATTTGAGCCATGGCGTCAAAGCCCCCCCGGGGCGGCCGTGCAAGCTAGCAAAGGATCTTGCAAGAACCACAACCCCCGTCAGGGCTTCCTCCGACTATAGAGGGCACCTCCCCCACAAGCCGCGCCCACTCACGCCCGCCCGGCCGGCAAGGCGCGCGAAGAGCGGCGCGAAGGAATCGTTGGGTGGGATCGTCAGCGTGCGGGCGAGGCCTCGGCGAGCGAGCTCGGCGTTGACGAACAGCGGCCGCCGGCCCGAGCCCCTCGGCAGGTAGACGTAGGCGAGCAGGCGGTCGTAGACGTCACGCCGCTCGGCGTCGAAGCGAAGCGTGACCGTCCGCCCGCCCACCAGGCGCTCGTTCACCTCGTGTGCCTTTGGCCCCCCGCACTGGACGGGCGTCCCCGGCTTCACCGTCTCGGGAGTGTCGATGCCGATGTAACGGACGGTCTCCTCGCTTCCGTCCGGCAGCTCGACGTCGATGGTGTCGCCGTCGACGACGTGGGTTACGCGCGCGCTCAGCGGCCCGGAGGGCTCATCGGAGCCGCCGCCCATCCCGCAGCGCGATAGCGAGATGGCGATCAGAACCGCGGCGATGAAGAGGGGAGCGCGCAGGGCTCCGCGGCGAAGGGGACGTGCGCTGGTCACCCCTCGATGATGCTGCGGGCGCCGGAACTATCCGGCCGTGCGGCCCTACGGAATCCGGCGCACGTTGGAGAGCAGCGTCTCCTTGATCTGGCCGATGATCTCCAGCGCCTCGCTCTTCTCGCGCTGCCAGACGTTGCGGCCGAAGATCACGCCGGAGCCGCCCGCCCCCATGATCGTCCGGGTGTGATTGAGGACGGTCTCGTCGTCCGTCTTCGAGCCACCCGAGAGCACCACCAGAGAGCGCCCCGCCGACTCCACGATCTGGCGCACGGCCTCCTCGGGGGTGACGTCCATCTCGTTGTACGGGGCCGGCTGATCCTTGTCCTTCTCGGGGTCGAACTTCGGGAAGTTGAGCTTGACCACGTCGGCGCCCATCTCCATCGCCATGCGGGCCGCGTAGTCGATCGCGTAGAAGGAGACCTGGCCGCCCTTCTTGTCGATGTCCCGGCCGCGCGGGTAGGCCCAGACCACCAGCGGCATGCCGTAGCGCTCGCACTCCTCGCGGACGCCCTTGAGCTGGTGCAGGTCGACGTCCTGGCGCGGGGAGCCGACGTAGAGCGTGTAGCCGACGGCGTCGGCGCCCAGCCGGACCGCGTCCTCGACGGACGCGTTGGTGCTCGAGAACGCGTCGTCGGAGGGCGGGACGTCGGTCTTGCCGTTGACCTTGAGGATCAGCGGCACCTGTCCCGCGTAGTCGGGGTAGTAGCGGGTGGCGAGCCCGATCTGGCAGGCGATCGCCGAATAGCCGGCCTCGGCCGCAAGGCTGAACTGGTACTCGGGATCCTTGGAGGCGGGATTCGGGAAGAAGTCACGGGGGCCGTGCTCGATCCCCTGGTCGATCGGGAGCAGCATCAGGGTCCCGTTGCCGGGGCCGTAATCGAACAGCAGCCGGCGCAGCCGGGCGCGCTTGCCGGGCGAGAGCGTTGCGAGCAACGACTTCTGCTCGGTGATCGACTTGACTTCCATCTTTCCGATTCCTCCTGAGTCTTGGCCTTCATGGCCAGTATGCCCGATCTGACTGTCATGGTCCGGTCCGTGCTGGAGCACAACTTCACCGGGAAGCCCTTCACGGTCGGGATCGAGGAGGAGCTGATGATCTGCGACGCCGAGAGCCTCGAGCTCTCCCAGGCGATCGAGGTGATCCTCGGCGACCTCCCCGAGGGCCTCTCCGGCGAGGTGAAGCCCGAGCTGATGCAGTCGGTGCTCGAGGTCGCGACCCTGCCCTGCGACGGGGTGGCCGAGGCGGGGGACCAGCTCCGCCGGCTGCGCCGCACCGTGCGCGAGGTCGGGGCGCGGAACGGCCTGGCGATCGGTGCGGCCGGGACCCACCCGGCGGCGCTCTACGAGGACCAGCTGATCGTCGACAGGCCTCGCTACAAGGAGCTGGCCGCGGAGCTGAGCTGGATCGCCGAGCAGGAGCTCATCTTCGGCACGCACGTCCACGTCGGCATCGACGGAGCCGAGAAGGCCATCTACGTCGCAGACGGCATGCGCGGGTACCTGCCCCTTCTGCTCGGCATGTCCACGAACTCTCCGCTTTGGCGCGGCAGGACCACGGGGATGATGTCGTCCCGGACACCCGTCTTCCGCGCGTTCCCGCGGGTGGGGATCCCTCCCTATTACGGCAGCTGGGAGATCTACTCCCACCGCGTCGAGCAGATGATGCGCGGCGGCTCGATCCCCGACTACACCTACCTCTGGTGGGACGTGCGGCCGCACCCGAACCTGGGCACGGTCGAGCTCCGGGTCTTCGATCAGCAGACCCGGGTGGAGCACACGATCGGGTTCGCCGCCCTCGGCCAGGCTCTCGCCCACCGGCTCGCGTCCGACTACGACGAGGGCGTCCCGAGCATCGAGCACCCGCTGGAGCTGATCGACGACAACAAGGTCCGCGCCTCCGTCGTCGGGATCGAGGGGAAGCTGATCGACTTCGATCACGGCCTCGAGGTCCCCGGCTCGAAGATGGCGCTGACCGTGATCGAGGACCTGCGAGAGCACGCGCAGGACCTCGGCTGCGAGGACGAGCTGGCCGGCCTGGCGGACCTCGTGGAGGGCGGCACCGGCGCGCGGCGCCAGCTCAACTGGCTCTCGGATCACGGCGAGATCAGCGGGCTGATGGAGGAGATCGTGGCCGCCACCGACCCCGACACCTGAGCGCGCCGTCAAACCGGTCGGATTCGAACAGGTTCCGGCGCATCCGGTACGCTTTTCATAGTGAATTACCGGCTTTTTGAAGAAGGCCGATACGAAAGCCGTATTAGTGTCCAAAGACCGACCGGTTGAGAGCGCGCTGGACCTGCTCGGCAGGCGCTGGGCCCTGCGCCTCGTCTGGGAGCTCCGGCGGAGCACTCTCGCCTTCTCGGAGCTCCGCCGGCGGCTGGAGATCAGCCCCTCCGTCCTCTCCGCGCGACTTGGCGAGCTCGTCGATGCCGGTGTCCTGGAGAGGGACGGCGCCCGGCGATACCGCCTCAGCGGCCGTGGCCGGGAGCTCGCCCGAGTGCTGTATGAGCTGAACAGATGGGCCGAGCAACATCATCAAACGGGTCGCGCCTAAGGCGCGCCCTCGCACTATCCTCGCGTGAGTGAGCTCGCCTGAGTTAAGTGTCGTCTGCCGGAGCTGCGGCGAGGAGGTCAGTCCGTACGTCACCGAGTGCCCGTACTGCGGCACGCGGCTGCGGAAGCGGGCACCGAAGCTCGAGCTGCGCGGCGACGAGATCACACCGCGTCAGTCGCGCCGATCGCGCCGCCGCCAGGCACGCGCGCAGCGCGCGGAGCGGCTGGGCGAGCGGCCCTACGCCGTGATCGCCGCGATCCTGATCCCCGCCATCCTCGTTCTGGTGCGGGTGGCGAGCCCCGCCCTCGACACCTACAACCTGGGCGGAATCGTGGGCCCCGTCGGAGGCGACTGGTGGCGGTACCTGGCCGCCCCGTTCATCTATTCCGACGTCGGCTACCTCTTCGTGGCCTCGGTCGGGATCGCGATCTTCGGCGTCGCGGTCGAGCAGCGCCTCGGGACGATCCCGACCGTGGTCCTGATCCTCGCCTGCGGCGCCCTCGGCATGCTGGCGGCCGACGGGATGGAGACCGCGTTCGCTCCGCACAACGACGTCCTCTTCGCCTCCGGCGGCAACGGCATCGCACTCGGCCTGCTCGCGGCCTGGGCGGTCATGCGCGGCGCGGAGGTGAGGGCCCATCCCGGCGAGGACGTGGAGGTGATCGGCGCCGCCGTCGCCGCCGCGGTCCTGATCATGCTGCCGCTGGTCGAGGACTTCGCCAGCGTCTTCGCCGGCCTGGCCGGGGCCCTGGTGGGCGCGGGCTGCGGGCTGGCCGCCGCATTCGCACGTCGGGAGAGGCACCCGGGTTGACGGTCGAGAGATTCATCTCGCTCAACCCAGAGCTGCATGACTACCTGATCGAGCACAGCTCCTTCCGGGACGGCAGCGCCGCCGAGGTCGAGCAGGCCGCCCGGGACATGGGGGAGCTCGAGGAGATGCAGATCGGCGGCGATCAGGCCGCGCTCATAACCCTGCTGGTCAGGGCGATCGGCGCCCGGCAGCGCCCTGGAGATCGGCACCTTCCTCGGCTACGGCGCGATCTCGATCGCCCGCGGGCTCCCTGAGGACGGCAAGCTCACCTGCTGCGAGCTCAACGAGGACTACGCCGAGCGGGCCTACCGGCATCTGAGCAATGCCGGGCTCGCGGACCGTGTCGAGATCCGGGTCGGGCCCGCGCTCGAGACGCTCGCCGAACTCGAGGACGGAGCCTTCGACTTCGCCTTCATCGACGCCGACAAGGTCGGCTACCCCGACTACTACGAGCGCTGCCTGGGCCTGCTGCGGCCCAATGGCCTGATCATGCTCGACAACACGCTCCGAGAGGGCACCGTTCTCGATCCGCCGGAGGGGGACGAGGGCACCGCGACGATCGTCGAGCTGAACGACCGGATCGCGGCGGACGACCGTGTCGACGTCGCGATGCTGGGCATCGCCGACGGGGTGACGCTGGCGCGCAAGCGCTGAGCGAAGCTTCTTCGATAGAACCCACTCGTGGAGTCGCTCCCGAGCGATGACCGGAGCTGGTTCGACCTGGTCCTCAGGAATCAGCTGCCCGTCTGGCGGCTGATCGCCGATGCGTGCCGCGGAGAGGTGATCGGCGAAGGAGAGCTGCAGGCGGCGATCGTCCCCGAATCACCGAACCGCAGCTTCTTCAACTCGGTCTTCTATCTCGACACCGATCAACTCATCGACTATCTCCCGCGCCTGGCCGAGGCCTACGACGACGCCGGGGTGAATGCCTGGACGGTCTGGATCCCGGAGACCGACGGGCGCGCCCGCGAGGCGCTCGCCGGCGCCGGGCACAAGCTCGACGCGACGCCGCGCGCGATGGGACTCGAGATCTCCGCGCTGCGCGCACCCGATCCGGACCCCGGGCTCGAGCTCCGCGAAGAGGAGAGCGACGCGGAAAGGATGGAGCTGATCCGGAAGATCAACGAGATCGCCTACGGGTACCCGCCGGGTGACTTCCCGCCGCTCGAGCCGATGCCAGGGACAGACCTCTACTTTGCCTCCCTTGAGGGCGAGACAGTCGGAGCGACGATGGCCGTGGATCGGGGTCTCGACTCGGAGATCACCTTCGTCGCCACTCTCCCGGAGGCGCGGGGGCGTGGGGTCGCGAAGCGGCTCGTCGCCCACGCGCTCGAACGAGCGCGGCAGAGTGGCAAGCAGGGCAGCACGCTGGTGTCGACCAAGCTCGGCTATCCCGTCTACACGGCACTCGGCTATCGCGAGGTCGGAGGCCTTGAGATGTGGGAGCGGCGCAAGCCTGCCTAGCCCGAGCCGCCCGGATATCTTGCAGTCGGGTGCCGACCCAGCGCTACAGCGACGAGCAGATCGACGCGGCCATCGACGCGATCTCCGATCCGGAGGCATTCCGCGAGACCGAGCGCCAGGTGGCACGCGCGG
This sequence comes from uncultured Solirubrobacterales bacterium, assembly GCA_963795665.1. GTDB lineage: Bacteria > Actinomycetota > Thermoleophilia > Solirubrobacterales > 70-9 > DASUPK01. The sequence continues at coordinate 34,435 of CAWCIP010000019.1, forward strand.
CGCCCCGCCTTCAGCGGATCCTCGCCGAGGCGCTCGGCGCCGGAGGCTGGTTCGGCGAGTCGCACGACGCGGAGGCCCTGAAGGCCGCGACGACGCCGGATGAGGAGGCTCGGCTGACGGCGGTGCGCACGCTGCTGGCCGAGGAGGCACGCATGGGGATGATGGTCGGCGTGGCGGTAGGGTGGGCGCTCGCCGAGAGGCTTGACCGAGCAACAGGAGGAGTAGACGAATGCCAGACGTCGAATTCGAGGCAAACGGAGGCACGGCGAAGGGCTACCTGGCGGAGCCGGATGGCGAGGGCCCGGGACTCGTGATGCTCGGCGAGTGGTGGGGACTCGACGACAACACCCGCGGGATCGTCGACAGCTTCGCGAAGGAGGGCTTCGTCACTCTCGCCCCCGACCTCTACGGCGGCAACACGACCGAGGAGCCTTCAGAGGCCCAGAAGCAGCTGATGGCGATGAACATGGAGGAGGCCGAGAAGGACATGAGGGGGGCGGTCAAGTACGTCCTCGATCATCCGAAGTGCAACGGGGAGGTCGGCTCGGTCGGCTTCTGCGCGGGCGGTGGTCTCTCCATCTGGGCCGCGGCGGCGAACCCGCAGATCGGCGCGGCCGTCACGTACTACTACGTGATGCCGCACGGCAAGCCGGACTTCTCGAAGATCAAGGCGCCGGTGCTCGGGCACTTCGGCACCGGCGACGACTTCGTCTCGGTCGATGACGCCAAGGCGCTGGAGCAGGAGCTGCAGGCGGCGGGTGTCGACGCGGCCTTCGAGTACTACGAGGGCGGCGGTCACGCGTTCGCCAACGACCACAACAGGCTCGGCACCTACGACGAGGGCCACGCGGCCAAGGCGTGGGAGCGGACGACCTCGTTCCTGAAGAAGCACCTGAGCAAGTAGCCGGGAGATAACTGGCCAGCCAGCCAGTTCGTGCGGTAGGCTGCGCCTGTGGAGGCCAAGGAGGCGACCCAGACCGGCCCGTCCCGGGCGCAGCGAGAGGACTTCCGCGCGACCTCGGACCCGGCCCTACAGGAGGGCGGCAGGGGCGACGTCAAGCTCCTCGACTACACGCAGCTCTACAACCTCTGGGAGCGCCAGCAGTGGGCCACCCAGGACCTCGACTTCTCGCAGGACCGCGTCGACTGGCACGAGCGCATCCCCGAGGAGGAGCGCTTCCAGCGGATGTACGGGCTCTCGAGCTTCTTCATCGGCGAGCAGAAGGTGGCCGACGAGCTCGGGCCGATCATGCGCGCCGCCCCGACCGAGGCTCAGCGGATCTTCCTCTCGACCCAGATCGCGGACGAGGCCCGCCACGTCCGCTTCTTCGACCGCTTCTTCAGCGAGGTCGGCGTGCTCGAGGGAGCGGACGAGCTCGCCCAGCGCCTCGAGGCTCTCGACGAGCACCTGAACGACGCCTTCCGGACCCTCTTCGACGACCTGCTGAAGAGCCGCGTCGACCGGCTGGGTCAGGAGCCCGGCGACCGCGACGCCCTGGTCGAGGCGATCACCCTCTACCACATGGTGATCGAGGGAATGCTCGCCCTGACGGGGCAGCACTTCATCATCGACTACAACGAGCGCATGGGGACCCTGCCCGGATTCGTCGAGGGCTTCTCCAACGTGGCGCGCGACGAGCACCGCCACATCGCCTTCGGCGTCCGCTTCCTGACCGACTGCGTCAAGGAGGACGAGCGCTACCGGCAGGTCATCCAGGGGATGCTCGAGCAGTCAGTGGCGGTCGCCGACAAGGTGATCGACCCGCCGTGGGCCGAGGAGGACGACTACGAGCTGTTCGGAGTGAGCCGGGAGGAGAGTCACGCCTTCGCGGCGCAGAGCCTCACCCGCAGGCTGAAGGTCATCGGGCTGCTGCCCGCCGCCTGACCCCCTTCCCTTCGGCGAGCCTTGTGCTTCCTTGGCGCGACTAAGGAGCGGGCGCCATCGAGCCCTGCCCGGTCGTCCCCGCGGTGACGGAGTCGCCCGTCGCGCAGGTGATCGGGGCGCCCGGTTCCGTAGCGCCGGTCCCATCTGAGCAGGTGGACGTTTCGACCCCTGTGGTGACGGGGCCCGTCTGAGCCGGGGTCTGGGGTTGAGAGTCGCTGTTGGCAACCGCATGCTTGTGGTGCCTTCGCTTGTGCTTGTCGGTTGCGTTGGCCGCACTGCCGCCGGTCTGTGAGGTCGCGGTCGCGTCGGTTGGCTGGGGCGGAACCGTCACCGTTGCCGGGGGCGTGGCCGGTGGCGCGGTCGCGGCCGGGGGGACGGCGTTCGGCGTTGCGGCCGGAACGGGCTGAGGCTTCGGGTCGATCGTCGGCGCCTTCTTTTGGAGAGTCCGCTCATTGGCCTGGGGCTTCGTGGCCGGGTGAGGGCTGGAGGTGTGCTGGATCTCCGCGGCGCCGCCGGCGATGATCGCTGCGGTGGCGAGCCCGGCGGCTGCCTTGGTTCCAATCGCGGCGGCCGCGCCACCCGCGGCGGCGGCTGCTCCGCCGCCCGCGGCTGCTCCACCGGCCGCTGCGGCTCCACCGACTGCTGCGCTGCCGGCAGCTGCGGCGGCACCGGCTCCGGCGGCACCGGCTCCGGCGGCTCCGGCACCGGCGGCCCCGGCCACGCCCGCTCCGGCAGCACCCGCTCCGGCAGCACCCGCTCCGGCTCCGGCAGCTCCTGCACCTGCACCAGCTGCACCGGCACCGGCACCGGCACCGGCTCCGGCACCGGCACCGGCACCCGCGCCGCCACCGCCACCGCCGAAGATGCCGCTGAGCTTGGCCAGCAGGGCACCCTTGAGGACGATCAGCGGCGCCGCGGGGAAGATCGCGGCGAGCGCCTTGGTATCCGAGCGAAGCTGGGAGCGGAACTCACGACATGGGTCGCACGTCTTGATGTGGCGCCGGACGGGACCAGAGGCCTTGGTGAGTCCCTCGGCGGCCTCGGCGAGCTCCAGCCTGACCTCGTCGCAGGTCAGCTGCCGCGCCTGGCTCGACTCGGCCAGGGCGATCCGGGCCCGCACGAGCAGGCTCTTCACGCCCGGGACGGTGGTGTCCATCGCCTGGGCGATCTCCTCGTAGCTCATCGCGTCGATCTCGCGGAGCAGCAGCGCGGAACGCTGCGTCTCGGGGAGCTTGCCGACGTCGGAGAGCAGGTTCCGGAACTCCTCGCGGTTCTGAACCCGCTCGAGCGTGGTCACCCCGTTCATGTGGGGGTGGGTGTCCATCGTGTCCTGGCCGTCGGCGGTCGGCTTGCGAAGGTGGTTGAGGCAGCGGTTCCGGGCGATCCGGTAGAGCCAGGGCCTGACCGCGATCGGCCGCTCGTCGGCGACCATCGCGTTGTAGGCGGCGACGAAGACCTCCTGGAGCACGTCCTCGGCGTCCTCGGTCGAGCCGAGCATCTGGCGGCAGAAGCCGAGCAGCCGCGCCTGGTAGCGCTCGACCAGCGCGTCGAAGGCGTGCTGGTGTCCCTTGCGGGTCAGCGCGACGAGGTGCTCGTCGTCCTGGAAGCGAAGAAGAGGCGACCGCCGGGCGAAAAGCCCGCGTCGCTGTGCGTGTGTGAGCGTTGAGGCTTCCAAGACCGGGGGGACTCCGGGGCGACTCTCCCTGCCACCGAAACACGGTAGCAGCGGTTCGGTTGCGCACGCAGGGGCCTTAATGCCCACGAAATCTGCGTGTTACGCCTGCGATTCGACCGCTATTTGCGGGGATTCTCTCCTCGAGACAGAGTGATTGTCGGCGACGCCTCTAAGGCTCGCCTAAGCCGCGAGCCGCTCCGCCTGCTCGGCCTCGATGCCGACCGGGGCGCCCTCCTCGACCTCGCCCTCGATCTCCTGCGCACTGGGTGCGCGCAGAGCGAGGAGCGCGATCAGGATCCCGACGGCGGCGGCGCCGGCGGCGATCAGGAACGCCAGGTGGTAGCCGTCGCTGAGCGCCTGGGTCGCGCTCTCGCCCGCCCCCTTCAGTGCGTTGGTCCGGTCGGTGGCGATGGTGCCCAGCGCGGCCAGGCCGATGGCGGCCGAGAGCTGGATGGAGACCTGGATCGTCCCCGAGGCGAGCCCGGCGTCCTTGGCCGGCACATCCTCCATCGCGATCATCATCAACGGCGGATTGGCGGCGCCGAAGCCGAGGCCGAGCAGGGCGAGGGAGCCGAAGATCGCCGGGAAGTAGGGGGTGGACTGGCCGATCTGCGAGAAGAGCAGCAGCCCGAGGACAGGTCCCGCGATCCCCACGACCAGGGTCCGCTTGACGCCGAAGCGATCGACCAGCCGCGCCGAGAGTCCTGAGGACATCAGCGCGAGCGACATGCTCATCGCCAGGAAGGCGAGCCCGATCTGGACCGGGCTCATGCCGCGGACGTGCTCGAAGTAGAGGGCGCCCAGGAAGAAGGTGGAGTAGGCGCCGGTGACCAGGAAGCCGCGGACCAGGTTGGCGGTCACCAGGCTCCGCAGGCCGAGTACGCGCAGGGGCATGATCGGGTTGGCGATGCGCGCCTCGAGCGTCACGAAGGCGGCGAGCAGCGCGGCCGCGATGCCGGCCAGCGCCAGGGTGCGGTCACCCGTCCAGCCCCATTCGGGGATCTTGATCAGGGCGTAGATCAGGGCGATCGACGAGGCGGTGATCAGCACCGATCCGAGCCAGTCGATTCTCTCGCCGGCGGCGAGGCCCTCGTTCTCGGCGATCAGGGCGCGTCCGAGGAAGTAGGCGACGGCGCCGATCGGCAGGTTGACGAAGAAGATCCAGTGCCAGTTGATCGCCTCGGTCAGGACGCCGCCGAGGAGCAGGCCCAGGGAGGCGCCGCCGGCGATCACGAACGTGTACAGGCTCATCGCCTTTGCCCGGTCGGCCGGCTCGGGGAACTCCACGGCGATGATCGCGATGACCACCGCTGACGCGAGGGCGGCCGCCGCGCCCTGCAGGAAGCGGGCGACGACGAGGGCACCGCCGCTGGGGGCGAGGCCGCAGAGCATCGAGGCGGCGACGAAGGCGGCGACGCCGATCAGGAAGATCCGCTTGCGCCCGAAGAGGTCGCCGAGGCGCCCCGCGAGCAGCAGCAGGCTGCCGAAGGTGATCAGGTAGCCGTCGATCACCCAGGTGAGGCTCGACTGGCTGAAGTTGAGGTCTGCCTGGATCGAGGGCAGGGCGACGTTGACGATCGTCGTGTCGAGGATGATCATCAGCTGACCCAGGCAGACGACGAACAGCGCGATCCACCGCCGACGGTCGGATTGCCGCGCTATGGTCTTGGCAGTAGCCTCCACGAGGATCATCACTATATCAAGGATAATCTCATGATCAAGGATGATCCATGAGGCAGGCTACGATTGGGGAGAGATGAATACGCAAGCTCCATCCATAGCCGGGTCGATGAACCTCCTGACGCGCCTCTCGCGCGTCATCTACCGAAGCGCGGTCCCGGAGCTGATCGGGATCAAGATCAAGGAGTTCGTCGCCCTGGTCTACCTTCGCGAGTCGGGGAAGGCGACGCAGCAGAAGCTGGCCGAGACGATGATGATGGACGCCAACAACTGCGTGATCCTGCTCAACGGCCTCGAGGATGAGGGCCTGATCGCGCGGACGCGCGACCCCGAGGATCGCCGCCGGCACATCGTGGAGATCACCCCCAAGGGCTACAAGTCCCTCGAGAAGGCGGAGCGGGAGCTGGAGACGTTGGAGGACGACGTGCTCGGCAAGCTCGACCGCTCCGAGCGCGACCAGCTGCGCGACCTCTTAGCCAAGGCGCTCGAGGACCACTCGCTCGCGATCTCGGCCTAGCCGAGCTCGGGCATCGGCCTCGGCGCGAGTCAATCTGCCGGGGTGGCCAAACCGGTCTAGGCAGCGCCCTTAAAAGGCGTGGTCCCCTCGGGGACATGTGGGTTCGAATCCCACCCCCGGCACTTCATTGGTACGGGTATCGTCGAGCCCGTGAACGTCGTCATCGTCGGAGGCCACGGCAAGATCGGCATGCGGCTCGCGAAGCTTCTCGCCGACCGCGGCGACAGCCCGCGGGGGATCATCCGCAAGACCGAGCAGGCGGACGACCTCGAGGCGATCGGCGCCGAGCCGATCGTGCTCGACATCGAGAACGTCGATGACATCGACGATGCCTTCGCGGGCGCCGACGCGGTTGTCTTCGCCGCCGGCGCGGGACCGGGCAGCGGGCCTGCGCGCAAGCTCACCGTCGACTACGGCGGCGCGGTTAAGTCCGTCGATGCGGCGATCGCCAAGGAGATCCGCCGGTTCGTAATCGTGAGCGCGATCGGCGCCAATCACCCGGAGCGCTGGTCGGAGGAGATGAAGCCGTACTACGAGGCCAAGGCCGATGCGGACAAGTTCGTGGCCGAGAGCGGCCTCGACTACACGATCGTGCGCCCCGGACGGCTGACGGACGACCCCGCGACCGGCAAGGTGAGCATCGACGAGAGCCCGGGCGCGGTCGGCTCGGTCACGCGTGACGACGTCGCCCTCGTGCTCGCCGAGCTGCTCACGGCGGACAACGCGATCGGCAAGGGATTCGACCTGCTGAACGGGGATACACCCGTGGCGGAGGCGATCGCCGCGCTGTAGGGGACAATCGGGGGCTGACGATGTCCCATCCCCATGCCCTCACCTGGATGTACCGCAAGCTCGGGCGCCGCTACCCGGGCGTCTTCATCACGCTCGAGCTCCAGTCGGCGTTCCTGATCGCCACCGGCGCGGTCGCCCTGTTCAGCTTCTACTACAACGTCACCAGCGGGGACTTCCTCAAGATCCTGGCGATCACGCTCGGTCTCACCGCGGTCGGGATCTGGTTCGTCATCTTCCGCGTTCTCGGGCGGCTGCGGCCGCTGAGGGCCTGGATCGGGGGCGCCCGCTCCTCGCAGCAGACCGCGGAGGCATGGCATCTGGCGGTGAACCTGCCGATGGAGCTGATCCGCCGGGACTTCCTCGTTCCGGTCGTGGTCACGGTGATCGCCGTCATCGCCTCGATCGCGGTGCTTGGGCTGAGCTGGCTTGCGTTCTTCCCGATCGCGATCGCGGCGCTGCTCACCGTCGCCTACGCGGCGACCCTGCATTACCTGGCCCTCGAGCTGGCCCTGCGGCCGATCCTCTTCGACATCAACTCCACCCTCGACATGCCGGTCCGGATCGACCGGCCGGTGGTGCCACTGCGGGTCAAGCTGCTCGGCTCGCTGCCGCTGATCAACGTGATCACCGGCCTCGTCGTCGCCGCGTTGACCTCGAACGGCGGCGGGACCGATGCCCTGGGCATCAACGTGCTGATCGCCCTCTTCGTCTCCTTCACGATCAGCTTCGAGCTCACCGTGCTGCTCTCCCGATCGATCCTCCGCCCGATCGAGGACCTCGAGGCCGCCACCGAGCGCATCCGGCAGGGCCGCTTCGACGAGCACGTTCCGGTGACGACCTCGGATGAGTTCGGCGAGCTCTCGTCGGCGTTCAACCAGATGGTCGACGGGCTCGCCGAGCGCGAGCGGCTGCGCGAGGCGTTCGGCACCTACCTCGACGAGGAGGTGGCCGCGCACCTGATCAGCGAGGACTTCGAGCCACACGGCGAGGAGGTCGAGGTCTCGCTCGTCTTCTGCGACGTCCGGAACTTCACCACCGCCGCGGCGGAAGCCGAGGCGCCGGAGGTCGTGGCTCGTCTCAATGAGCTCTTCGAGTGCATCGTCCCGATCGTGGCCCGCCACCGCGGGCACATCGACCAGTTCATCGGGGACGCGGTGCTCGCGGTCTTCGGAGCTCCCGAGCGAGTCCCGCAGCACGCCGACCGCGCGGTGCAGTGCGCGGTCGAGCTGGCCCGGACCATCAACAGCCGCCGGCCCGGCGGCTTCGAGGTGGGCATCGGCGTCAACTCCGGAAACGTGGTGGCCGGAGCGATCGGCGGAGCGGGCCGCCTCTCCTTCAGCGTGATCGGCGACGCCGTCAATCTCTGCTCCCGGGTCGAGGCCGCAACCCGCGACACCGGCGATCCGGTGCTGATCACCGGGGACACGCGGGCCCTCCTCTCGGAGACGATCGAGGTCGAGCCGCGCGGGGAGCGCGAGATTCGCGGCTACGACCGCAGGGTCGAGCTGTTCGCGCCGCTGGTGCCCATCGCGCAGCCGACCGGCCCTGGCGCCGACGTCAACGATCCGCTCGGCGACCCGGTGGTGGGTGGCCTGGGCCGCGCACCGGCTCCGGGCGACGGCCTCGGCCGCCGCGCGAGGCCGGGCCCCGGCGTTGGCAGGGCGGGCACGAGCCAGGATCGCGGGCTCGGCCGGACGCACACGCTGCCCGGCTCCTAGACCGGACTGAGTCAGTGGGCCGCCGCCCATCCGGGAGGCGGCGGCCCACAAACCCCCTATTTACACAGACCCCCCAACCGCTCAACAACTATCGGGCACGCGCCTGGCGGCGCGCCACCTCGCAATTCGGTAAATCCACTACCTATATCCCCGTGGCAGCGATGGCCAAAGACCCGCCCGACGGCGTGCCGCCCGATGCACTCGACGGCCTGTACCACGGCCCGCTCGAGGATTTCACCGCCGGCCGGAACGCGCTCGCCAAATCGCTTCGCTCGGATGGCGATGCGACTGCAGCGGATTGGGTCAAGGCACTGCCCAAGCCCACCCGCGCGGCCTGGCTCGTCAATCAGCTCTCGGTCCGGAAGGCCAAGGAGATCGCCGAGCTGCTGGAGGTGGGGAGTGAGCTGCGGGCGGCGCAGGAGGAGATGCTGGCCGGATCTACCGACCGGGCGAAGCTGCGCGAGGCGGCCGGGCGGGAGCGGGAGGCGGTCGACTCGCTGCTGCGGACGGCCGAGGCGATCGGCCGCGAGCACGGGGTGGGGGCGCAGATCCTGACCCGCGTCGACGAGACGCTCCAGGCCGCCGTCGCCGACCCCGAGCTCGCGGAGGCGATCGAGCGCGGCCGGCTGGCCCGCGAGCAGCGGGCGGCGTCGATCGGGCTGGTCGGCCCCGCAACTCCGGCGTCCCCGGCCACGCAGAAGAAGGCGAAGGACCGCGAGGCCGCCGAGCGCAAGGCCCGCCAGCAGCAGGCGAAGCGGCGCAAGTCGGCCGAGCGCGAGCTCGCCACCGCCGAGAAGCGCCTGGAGCGCGAGCGCGCGGCGCTGGAGGGCGCCCGGGAGAAGGTGGAGGACGCCGAGCGGCGGGTCCACGCCGCCGAGCTCGACGCCAACGCCGCCCGACGCGCCCTGGAGGAGATCTAGCGCTAGTCTCGCCGCGATGGCGACGCCCGACCAGGTCGAGGAGAAGACGGCGGTCCACGGCGGCCGGCTGGTCGCCCAGGCGATGAAGAGCCGCGGCGCGACGAAGCTCTTCAGCCTCTCCGGTGGCCACCTCTTCTCCATCTACGACGGCTGCAAGCAGGAGGGGATCGACGTGGTGGACACCCGCCACGAGCAGTCGGCCGCCTTCGCCGCGATCGGCTGGGCCAAGGCCACCCGCGAGCCCGGGATCTGCGCGCTCACCGCGGGCTGTGGCGTCACCAACGGGATGAGCGCGATCGCCTCGGCTCACGCCGACGGCGTCCCGCTCGTCGCCCTCGGCGGCCGGGCGCCCGAGATGAGGTGGGGGATGGGCTCGCTCCAGGAGATCGACCACCTGCCCTTCGTCGAGCCGCTGGTCAAGTCCGCGCTCACCGTCAAGGACCCGGGGAAGATCGCCCGGACGACCGCGGAGGCGATCGACACCGCGGCGGAGCCGCCCCTCGGCCCGACCTTCGTCGACTACCCGCTCGACGTCGTCTTCTCCGAGGCGGAGGAGGAGATCCCGGACCCGCCGGCGGTGCGGGAGCAGATCGCCGACGGCGTGGAGCAGGCCGCGAAGCTGCTCTCCGAGGCCGAGCGCCCGGCGATCATGGCCGGCTCGAATCTCTACTGGGCGTATGCCGAGTCGGAGCTGCGCGAGCTGGCCGAAGGGCTCGGCATCCCGGTCTTCCTCAACGGCATGGGCCGCGGCTGCCTGCCGCCCGACCACGACCTCTACTTCTCACGGGCACGGTCGGCCGGGTTGAAGGGGTGCGACGTCGCGCTGGTGATCGGCGTGCCGCTCGACTTCCGGCTCGGCTTCGGCGGATCGATCTCGGACGAGGCCAAGCTGATCCAGCTCGACTTCGCTCCCTCGCGCCTGGAGAAGACCAGGCAGCCCGACCTCTCCCTCACCGGCGACATCGGCGCGACGCTGACCGCGATCCGCGAGTCGGCCACCGGCGACCCCAAGCGCACCGCCGCCTGGGTCGAGGAGCTCCGCCGCACCGAGAACGAGAAGCGCGCCGAGGAGCAGGAGATGCTCGACGACGAACGCTCCCCGATGCACCCGATGCGGGTCTACCGCGAGCTCGGCGACTTCCTCGACCGCGACGCGATCGTGGTCGGCGACGGCGGCGACTTCGTCAGCTTCGCCGGCCGCGTCTGGGAGACCTGGGAGCCGGGCACCTGGATGGATCCCGGCCCCTACGGCTGCCTGGGCGCCGGGCCCGGGCCAGGCGATCGGCGCGAAGCTCGCCCACCCCGAGCGCCAGGTCTGCCTGCTGCTCGGCGACGGCGCCTTCGGCTTCTCCGGGATGGAGTTCGACACGATGGCGCGCCACAACCTGCCGATCGTCGCCGTGATGGGCAACAACGGCATCTGGGCGCTGGAGCATCACCCGATGAAGTTCCTCTACGGCTACTCGCTCGCCGCCGAGCTCCGGCCCGAGACCCGCTACGACGAGGTCGTCTCCGCCCTCGGCTGCCACGGCGAGCTGGTCCGCTCGCCGGACGAGCTGCGCCCGGCGCTCGACCGCGCCTTCGCCTCGGGCAAGCCGGCGCTGGTCAACGTGCTCACCGATCCCGAGGTGGTCTACCCGCGCAGGGCGAACCTCGCCTAGCGCGCTCCATGCGCCTGACGAATCCCTTCAGCAGGCATTCCGCCGACGACCGCCTGCTGACGGGGGAGCTCTCGCCCGAGACCGGCGAGGGCAAGACCCGGGCCGGGCAACTGACCAGCCGGCGCCATCGGAAGAAGAGCGCCAAGGCGCTCAGGGAGTTGGTGGGAGAGAGCACCCGGAGAGCGCCGTCGCTCCTGAACGCGAACCTTCCGGTGCAGGCGCGCGCGGTCTGGGAGAACGCGGAACTGATCCTGGCACTGGCCGAAGAGCTCGAGGAGCTCCCTGAGGTGGACCCGCGCGGCGTGATTCTGACCGACCGGCTGCTCACGGATGGCGCTTCGCCGGTCTACGCCGTCGAGGACGACGGACAGCTCGCCAGAGCCCTGGAGCGGGCCCGCGCGGCGCTGAGGGCGGACTGACAGACGTACGACGGCGGGGTCGGGGAGTACTCTGGTCTAGAGCATTCGCCCGGCGGCTCTTTCCCTCTTCCCTCGCGCGAACCAGCACAGAGGGCCGGAAGGTGGAGCTATATGCCCAAGATCACCGCTGAGCCTGTGGCGGACTGGACCTGCGCGCGCTGCGAGGTGACCGTCAGCTGGATGGCCGACGTGGAGCGCCCCGAGCTGCCCGGGACCTGGATCAGAGACGGCGACGATCTCTACTGCCTTGCTTGCCGCCGCGAGCGGGCCGGCGAGGCGGCGCTGGTTGAACTCGACGAGGGCACCTCGGCCGAGCGACGTCATCAGGTCGAGTCACGCGCCCGCATTGATTTCGAGATGAAGCGCCGCCCGGAGCGGGAGGACAGCCGGATCGCCAAGTCCTGCCATACCTCCATCAAGGCCGTGCAGCAGGCACGCGTCCGCCTCGGGATGCAGTCGCGCCGCCCGGCCGCTTAAGCAGCCGGAACGGGCACTACCGGGGCCGCGGCCGGCTCGGGACGCATCCAGAGCCGGTCCACCACAGCCCAGCTCGCGAAGCAGAGTGCCCCGGCGGCCGCGGTCGCCGTCAGCAGCGCGCCGGCGGCGGCCTCGGCAGCCACTCCGTTCGTGCCCAGGATGAGGACCACGGTGGCGGCGCCAAGGCTCGGGCCCACCGGGAAGAGCCCGATCACGGCTAGGCCGATCAGCAGAGCGGTCGAGTCGAACACCGAGGCGTCGACGCCGCTCCAGTTGAGCAGCAGCCAGTTGCGGGCGATCTGCAGCACCACCGCGACGCAGACCAGGGCGATGATCCGGCTGCGGCCGCGCATGCCGCGCAGCACGGCGATGCCGGTCCAGAATCCCTCGCGCCGGTGGCGCGCCACCCGCTGCATTCCGCCGATCAGCGCGGCCATCGCCACGAAGGAGACCAGCGGCACCCACCAGGGGATGCCGAGCGGGGCGACCAGGGTGAAGGAGCAGATCGCGGCGAGGGCCGCCTCGATCACGACGATCGGCAGCTCGGCGGCCAGCAGCACCGGCGCGCGTGGGCACTCGCGCGGCGATGACCGCCGCAATGCGCCGATCCGGACCGCCAGGCCGAACTGCCCGTTGAAGATGTTTCCCAGATAGCCGAGGCTCGAGGCCTGGTAGAGCCGGCGGCGGCCGACGGTGCCGCCGGCCGCGCCGATGCAGACGCCCCAGGCCTCGCTGCGGACGAGCAGCCAGAGGACGTGGAGCGCGACGGCGGCGCCCAGGACCCAGATGGGGGCGGAGCCGAGGGCGACGATGAAGTCATGGCCGTGGCCCGCGAGTCCGATCGCAAGTGCGACCGCGACCAACATTCCACCGCCGAGGCTGACCATCGTGGGGTGTCGGCGAAGCATCGAACGGAGCGCCGCCACCCTCGCGCGGATCAAGGGTGTCGTTTCATTGAGCACCCAGACTAGCCCTCCTGGCCCATCTCTACACTGGGTCGGTGACGAACCCCGCCCCCGCGGCGCCCAACACCTGGACCTGTACGCGCTGCGAGGTGACCGTCTCCTTCGCGCCCGACTTCGAGAACACCGGCCTTCCGACCACCTGGGCCGAGGAGGACGGCGAGCTCTACTGCCTGAGCTGCCGGCGCGACATGGCCGGTGAGGCCGGCCTCGAGGGCGTCGACGAGGACGCCCCGAACCAGACCCGGCTCCAGCTCCGCTCCCACGCGCGGATCGAGTTCGAGATCAAGCGCGATCCCGACCGCGAGGACAATCGGATCGCCAAGGCCTGCGGCACTTCGACCTTCGCCGTCCGCAAGGCGCGGGCCCGGCTGGGCATGGGCCCCGACGACCAGAGACGACGCCGGACTGACGGCTTCCGCCCGGTCCGGACCGGGGACCCTGCTACGGTGGTCCACGTCGGGTCGACCAACCGGGTCCCCGAGAGGTTCCGTTTCCTCCCTCCATGCGCTCCGAATGCGCGTTTAGTTGGGGTCACAGGATCTCCAACGCAACGCACATAAGGAGTTAGCAACACATGTCATCCGAATCATTCGCCGATCTCGGCGTGAGCAGCCCAGTCCTGGGCGCACTCGCCAAGCGCGGCATAACCGAACCATTCGCGGTGCAGAGACTTTGCATCGCGGACGTCCTCGAAGGTGAGGACGTCCTAGTCCAGTCCCCGACCGGATCGGGCAAGACGTTCGCCTTCGGCATCCCGATGGTCGAGCGCATCCAGGCCGAGTCGCGCCGCCCCGCGGCCCTCGTCCTCGCGCCCACCCGCGAGCTCGCCGAGCAGATCGTCGACGAGCTTCGCTCGATCGCGCAGTCCCGAGCTTTGAAGATCGCCCCCGTCTTCGGCGGCGTCGGAATCCCGGCGCAGGCCAAGAAGGCGGCGCAGGCCCACATCGTCGTCGCGACCCCCGGTCGCCTCGAGGACCTGCTCGAGCGCGGCGCCTTCAACCTCAAGCAGATCCAGATCCTCGTCCTCGACGAGGCCGACCGGATGCTCGACATGGGCTTCAAGCCCGCCGTCGACCGGATCGTGGCCAAGATGCCGCGCGATCGCCAGACGCTGTTCTTCTCGGCGACGCTCGAGGGAGCGGCCGGCAAGCTGGCCGCGGCCTACACGCACGACGCGCGCAGGCACGTCCACGCGCCGAAGGCCGAGAAGCGGGCGACCAGGCACCACTTCATCCATCTGGGCCACGACGCCAAGGTCGACGCGCTGGTCAAGGAGCTTCGCGACCAGGAGCGCGGCCGCACGCTGGTCTTCGTCCGCACCAAGCGCGGGGCGGACCGGCTCGTCAAGAAGCTCGGCAACCAGAAGGTGAGGGCGGTGGCCATGCACGGGAACAAGTCCCAGAGCCAGCGCCGCCGCGCGCTCGCCGACTTCGAGCTCGGCAAGTGCGACACCCTGGTCGCCACCGACGTGGCCTCCCGCGGGATCGACGTCGACGAGATCACCCACGTGATCAACTTCGACGCCCCCGAGGACCGCGACACCTACGTGCACCGCACCGGCCGCACCGGCCGGGCGGGCGCCACGGGCATCGCCGCCAGCTTCGTCCTTCCCGACCAGCATCACGAGATGCGCAAAATTGCAAGAGACCTCGGCCTGCATCAAGAGTTCGATGCGGGTCCTGGATTCGAGCACGCCGCTCGCCAGCACTCCGGCAACGGAGGCGCGAGCGGCAAGAGCTTCAACGGGAAGCGGAATGGCGGTCGCAAGCCCAAGGGCTCAGGCAACGGAGGCCCGAGGTCGTACAGCGCGCGCCCATCGCGCAACGGCCGTGGGCGCCGAAAGGCAGGCTCCGGGCGCCGCTAGGGCACCGGTCATTCGTCCAATAGGCGAGGTCTGCCGAAAACTACGGGGGTAAGTGCGAGCGAGGTGGTCGATGGCTGGAGTGAGCCATGTACCAGGCCCCCGACAGCGCGACCATCTCGCCGCCCCCGACGCTCGATCCCGAGCTGCCGGTCATCTCGACCAACGGCGAGCGGTTCCCGGTCGCCGAGAAGCTGCCGGACCATCACCGCCGCTTCTACATCCCGCTGCGGGTCAAGCTCGTCTTCGTCGCGCTCTGCAGCCTCGGCTGGGTCGGCTTCTCGCTGTGGCTTGCGATCCCCTGGATCAACGAGCTTGGCCAGTCGATCACCATCCCGGTCGCGGCGGCGGTGATCGCCGGCATCGCGATCATCCCCGGCTATCTCAACGCGCACCTGATCAGCTCGCTGCTGATCGACAAGGCGCCTCCGCTCCGCTTCGACCTCGACTTCCCGACGACCACCCTGATCGTGGCCTGCTTCAACGAGGAGGACGTGATCGAGGAGACGCTCGACTACGCCTGCGCGCAGGACTACCCGGGCGAGTTCCACATCCTGGTCGCCGATGACGGCTCCACCGACAGGACGGTCGAGCTGGCCACCATGCGCGCGGAGCACGACGAGCGAATCTCGGTCCGCAGCTATCCCCACGGTGGCAAGGCGAACACGCTGAACCATGCGCTCGACGACGTCCACACTCCGCTTACCGCCACGGTCGATGCCGACACGCTGCTGATGCCCGAGGCGGTCAAGCGCTGCGTCGCCCGCCTGCTGGTCTCGCCCCCGAGCACCGTCGCCGTCGCCGGCGCCG
Organism: uncultured Solirubrobacterales bacterium; assembly: GCA_963795665.1. GTDB lineage: Bacteria > Actinomycetota > Thermoleophilia > Solirubrobacterales > 70-9 > DASUPK01. Next base: position 49,815 of record CAWCIP010000019.1, read on the forward strand.
TCTTCGTCCGCAACTCCCGCAAGAACCTGCTCACCGCGGCTCAGGAGTGGGACTACTTCCTCGGGATCGCCTCGATCAAGCGCCAGCAGGGCCTCTTCCAGGGGACGCTGGTCGCGCAGGGCGCCTTCAGCGTCTACAAGACCGACGCGGTCAAGGAGGTCGGGGGCTGGCCGGATCGGATCGGCGAGGACATCGTCCTCACCTGGGCGATGATGGACAAGGGCGCCGGCGTGACCTACGAGAAGACCGCCGTCGCCTTCACCGACGCCCCCGAGACCGCCAAGGCCTTCGCCAAGCAGCGCCGCCGCTGGGCGAGGGGGATGATCGAGGGCCTGCGCGAGTTCGGCCCGGCGCTGATCAAGGGCCGCCGCGCCTACGCCCACTCGGTGATCGTCGACTACGTCTTCCCGTACGTCGATTTCGTCTTCTCGATCGCCTTCCCCGTCGGGATCATCCTCGCCATCGGCTGGCAGAACTACGCGATCGTCGGCCCGCTCACCCTTCTCGTGCTCCCGCTCAACATGATCCTCTCGGGAATCATGTTCAAGCTCAGCCGTGACTCCTTCGAGGAGGTCGGCCTGCGCGTCCGCAAGAACAAGAAGGGCTTCTTCAGCTACCTGCTGCTCTACCAGTTCTTCATGTCCCCGGTCTCCGTGGTCGGGTACACGCAGGAGCTCTTCAAGACCAAGCGGAACTGGTAGCTCCTCGCTACGGTGGCGGCATGAGTGCCGCCGGAAAGATCAGCGCCGATCAGGCTAGGAGCGTCGGCGAGCAGATCGGGATCGACTGGGACAGCCGCGCCCTTCGACGTCGAGCAGTTCCGGATCGGCATGGAGGTCGAGCTGGAGCACGGCACCCACGATCCGCGCACCAACGTCACCGACGACGACCCGGTCACCACGGGCAAGATCGCCTGGGCCCACCTGAACGAGTTCGCCGACTACTACACCCGCCTCCAGAAGATGGAGGCCGAGGCCGAGTCCGGGAGCTAGCCGGGCGCCGGCTCAGCCGGAGCCGTTGCCGGCCGCCGCGGCAGCCCGCGAGCGCTGGCGCGCGGCCTTCACCCGAGTCACCTGATCGAGCGCGGCCTTCCGCGGCCGGATCGACTCCGGCGTGATCTCGACGCACTCGTCCTCGCGGATGAACTCGACCGCCTCCTCGAGCGAGAGGCGCTTGGCCGGCACCAGCTTGACCATCTCGTCCGCCGACGCCGCCCGGACGTTGGTCTGCTGCTTCTCCTTGATCGCGTTGACGTCGATGTCCTCGGCGCGCGAGTTCTCGCCGACGATCATTCCCTCGTAGACGTCCTCGCCCGGGCCGACGAAGAGCATGCCGCGCTCCTGCAGGCCGAAGAGCGCGAAGGCGGCGGTCTTCCCCTGGCGGTCGGCGACCAGCGAGCCGGTCGGCCGCATCCGCAGGTCGCCGGCCCAGGGCTCCCAGCGGTCGAAGACGTGGTGCATCAGCCCGGTGCCGCGGGTCTCGGTCAGGAACTCGGTCCGGAAGCCGATCAGCCCGCGCGCCGGCACCAGGAACTCGAGGCGAACCCAGCCGGTCGAGTGATTGATCATCTGCTCCATCCGCCCCTTGCGCACCGCGAGCGCCTGGGTCACGACGCCGACGAAGTCCTCGGGCACGTCGATCGAGAGGAGCTCGACCGGCTCGCAGAGCTTGCCGTCGACCTCGCGGGTCAGCACCTGCGGCTGGCCGGCGGTGAGCTCGAACCCCTCGCGCCGCATCAGCTCCAGCAGCACGACCAGCTGCAGCTCGCCGCGCCCCTCGACCTCCCAGACCTCGGGCCGCTCGGTGTCGCGGACCCGGATCGAGACGTTCCCGACCAGCTCCTGGTCGAGGCGGTCGCGGATCTGCCGCGCCGTCAGGCTGCGAGCCCTCCCTGCCCGCCAGCGGCGAGGTGTTGATCCCGACCGTGATCGAGAGCGAGGGCTCGTCCACCGTGATCACCGGCAGCGGCCGCGGGTCCTCGGGATCGGCGAGCGTCTCCCCGATCGTCACGTCGGGCAGGCCGGCGACGGCGATGATCTCGCCGGGCCCGGCCTCGGTGGCCTCCACCCGGTCGAGCGCCTCGGTCACGTAGAGGTTGCTGACCGTCGCGTTGGTCGATCTCGCCATTCGCGCGGCACCAGGCGATCCGCTGCCCGTCGCGAATCGTCCCGTTCCGCACCCGGCAGAGCGCGAGCCTCCCTACATAAGGGGACGCGTCCAGGTTGGTGACGTGCGCCTGCAGCGGCGCGCCCTCCTCGTACTCGGGCGCCGGGATCCGCTCCAGCACCAGGTCGAGGAGGGGGGAGAGGTCGGTGCCCTCTGTCGCCCTCCTCCAGCGCCGCCCAGCCGGCCCGGGCGTTCGTGTAGACGATCGGAAAGTCGATCTGCGACTCGTCGGCATCGAGGTCGAGGAAGAGCTCATAGACCTCATCGACCACCTCGCCGATCCGAGCATCGGGCCGATCGACCTTGTTCACCACCAGGATCACCGGCAGCTTCGCCTCGAGCGCCTTGCGGAGCACGAAGCGCGTCTGGGGGAGGGGCCCCTCGGAGGCGTCGACGAGGAGCAGCACCCCATCGACCATCGTCAGCCCGCGCTCGACCTCCCCACCGAAGTCCGCATGCCCGGGCGTGTCGATGATGTTGAGCTTGGTCTCCCCGTACCGAACGGCCGTGTTCTTGGCGAGGATCGTGATCCCCTTCTCCCGCTCGAGATCCATGGAGTCCATGACCCGCTCGGCGACGTCCTGCCCGGACCGAAACGCCCCGGACTGCCAGAGCATGGCGTCGACGAGCGTCGTCTTGCCATGGTCGACGTGAGCGATGATCGCGACGTTGCGGAGGTCGGAGCGGCGGGGCATGGGGCGCGGGATGGTCAAGTAAGAACCTGGATACTGGGTACCGCAACCGGGCCGAGCTCATCGAGGAGCATCCGGAGGATTCTCGCTATGAACTGCAGGTCTTGACTGGGCGATTCGGGAGGAACTAGCGTCCCAGACTGCTCTCTGACCCTTTCCCCATCTCGTTCAAGTGGATCAACCCATTACAGAGGACGAACAACGGCGCCTCGACGCGTTTCTCCAGCTGACGCGCCTGGAGCGGGGGTTGCGCGATTTTCTAACCGAGGAGCTCTCGCAGGTGTTGGGAGCTCAATGGCACCGCGGACTCCCGAACGACATTAAGCCCAAGGTGGAGGGAGGTCGCTGGAGTTGACTGATTTCGCAGACCTGAAGAAGATCCTGGGTTCGCGGTGGCGGGTACTTGGGACTGCAGTGGAGCAGTTGCGCAAAGAGCAGGCGCTCGCCCATTTGGAGGGCCTCGAACCCGTTCGAAACGACATCGCACACTCACGTGACGTCTCGGTTCGGGCACTGATCTTGGTTCAGGCCGCGTACTTCTATTTTGAACCTCTTCATCTGCCACGGGAGAGGGACGGCCAATGCAGGAAACAACCTCCGCTCAGGTTGCTCTGTTCCGAATGCTCCCGTCGCTTGGCAGCAAAGTGCCCCTGGATTCCGCCGACCTGGCCACATTGGTCTCAGACCCTGAGCTTCTTGAACTTACGCAGGCTCTGCAGGGCTACCAGCGGCTCGTGACTCGCGCCGGTCGGTGTCGACCCACAAGAGCTCGGAAGCGCGGCGAAGAGAGCATACGCCCTGGTCGTTAGTCACCTTGGGCTCGAGGAACAATCTCAGATCCAAAATGCCCAGTAAGCGTCGCGTAGCTAACCCATTCGATTTCTCCAACCCCGTCACAGATGGGACTGCTCTGGCCGGCCGGGCTAGAGAAATGGCCGAAGCGTCCTACTACGTTGACCAAAGCTTGAGCGGGCGACTCCTCTCTCCGTTGCACTTATCGGCGATCGCGCATCGGGCAAGACCTCAATCCTCAATGCGCTTGAGTCCTATGCGCATGACACGGGATTGATCGCAGCGCATGTTCGGCTCGACGAAGAAGTCGCAGAGTCTGAGCTTGAGTTCTTTCGCGAAATGTTCCATGCCTTGATGGAGGCGTGTGCGAAGAACGGTGTTTTCGGAGGTGTAGGTGGGGCCGAATACGACACGTTTTGCAGGCAGATCCTGACTCATGATCTTTCAACCGCTCCTGAGAATGAGCCTTTGACGTTCGGACGCGTATATGCGACTGCGCAATCTGAGGGACGCGAGATTCCCCTATCCCGCCGAGCGCTTCTCTCGGACACGAATGTGATTGTGGCGCGTGCGACGGAAGCAGATTCCGGCCGTCATGCTCCTCATAGACGAAGCCGATGTTCTCGCGCGGAATGAGATTCTGCTGCAGAGCCTTAGGAACCTTCTATCGGCGAGTTCGCACTTCACCCTGGTAGCAGCGGGCACGAGCAAATGTTCCCGGCGATTTCTCGGTGTTCTCACAGTGCCCAGACAGTTCGTGCGGATTAATGTCGGCCCCTTCGATGCTTGGGAGGACACTAGGCGCGCTGTTTTGAAGCGACTCGTCCTCTCAGGACAGGATTGGGCGATGCCAAGCGCTGCCGTTTGCCGCGAGATACATTCGATCACTCAAGGGAGTCCGTATGAGGTGATGTTGACTTCGCATTTCGCATTCCGAGAGTTGCTTGACCTCGGATATCGGGTTCCGATGTCGATCTCTCCCGGGGTGCTGGCAGATGTGGCCGAACAACTTCGTCAGCAAAATCCGACGGTGGAAGACGCTGTACGGCGGATCCGGAGCCTTACACCATCAGACGCGGAAACGCTTCGCGAACTAATTGAACTCGACGGATGCCCGATCGAGAGATTCGCTTTTTCTGAGCTGCCCATTGATGGTGATCCCTCGCAGACCAAGATCGCAGAGGCGCGTCGCCAGGTTGAGAGTGTGATCGATCATGCGGCAAAGACTGGGTTTGTTGCATCGGATGGTGAACGGCTCAAGGTAGTCGCTGATCCATTTGAGAAGTCACTGATCAAATACTCAGTGCTCGGAGGGAGGGTCGAAGAAGATGCGACACCCAAGCTATTTAACCCAGGATTGATCTTGGCCGGAAAGGGCCTGAAATCAATGCAGGCCGCGCTTACTCGCGGGCTGCAGCTCCAAGAGAACGACGTTGTCGCGGAGCTAGGAAGCTCCAATTCCTCCGCCCGCTTCATTCTTGCGTTCAATGACAAGCTTAAGCTTGATCTCTATGACACCGAGGTAGCAACCCGAATCGAAATTGGAGGCACATGGCACGGTCTTCTCCTGATAACGCGCAGAATCGGGCCGGGCCAAAGAGACAGGGTCCGCGAGCTGGTTGCGCAGGAGGCACGTCGCCTAGATCAGTTCGAAATCGAGGTTTCCGACATCAAAGTCCGGAGAGTCAATCGCTCAGCCTTTTCTGAGTTAGTGAGCTCCGAGGAATCCAGCCGGGTACAGGTTGCCGTGGGTGACGCGCGCGAAGCATTCAATCAAGGCCGACCGGATATGGCTGATGCCGTGACCCGCGCGTGCACGGCTGTACTTGAAGAGGAGTCTCCCGACGGTGACGATGTCTGGCAGCACTTCAACGACTGCGCGTTCATGGCCTTGAGCACGGAACTATCCGGAAGCTATCGGCAACTAAGCGATAAGGCTTTGTCCTTCCGCTCTGATCTTTCCCTTACTCTGGCAACGAGGGCTCTATGGGAGGCCACAGAGGGTCGTTATGACTCCGCGAGGGATTTCCTAGGCCGGGCCGAGCAAGAGGTAGAAGGTTCCGATGAGCACTTCGTTGAGGACGTGGTCATGTACTCGCCAGCCGGACTTGCTCGAACCCCGGCAAGCATTGAGTTCGATGACGTCATGGCTCGACTACAGCTAGTTGACGTAATTCGATCGTATGACCTAGCCATTTCCGCGGCTGAGACTTCCAGCTCCGTCGCAGACGCACTCGCTGGATGCGAAGAGCCAAAACGTTGGATTCTGGGCGCAGCGGCCGACGCGGCTGAGTATGCGGGCGATCCTGAAGGAGCTGCTGATTTCCGGCGCAGAGCGGCCGACCTGGCGGACAAGGAGGACTCGGATTGAGCAGAGGAGTTGCGCACGGATCCTCTTGTCGGGCTGTGGGACCAATCGCTCATGGGGCATGGTTCGCACCTTGCCGCTACACGAATTGCTGGGCTGACAACTGAGGTTTTGGAGCGCAGTCTCGAGTTCCGCTAAGAGCGTCCCAAGGCCATTTCAGTCGGCAGGCAAGGGGTGAAGGAGGCCCTTGTCGACAAGCCCTCGAAAGTGGCTCACAATTGTCAGAGCGAGCGTCCGGTCATGAGTCAACAGGCCGATCTCGATATTTCGATCGAGCGCGGCCTCCGTGAAGTTCGCGGAAGTCACAAAAACTCTGTCGTCGTCTGCCACGACTGCCTTTGCGTGCAACACCCCACCAGGGCGGTCGAGCTCGACGGATCTAGGGTCGTAAAAGACATCTGGTCTTCGGTCCCCCGGCCAGTCTTTTCCCCAGAGGCGGTCGGCAAATTTTCGGACGAGGATTTCTGGCGCCGCCGTGTCTCCCCATTTGCGCTGGATGTTCAGAAGTAGGGCAACCTCGAGACCCGTCACCTCGTCCATCCGCTTCGCCAGGACGTCAAAGGCCTTCTTGCCGTCGAAATACGCGTAAGTGCTTGCCCAGAGTGAGCGCTCGGCTGTACCGATGACCTCCTCGTAGACGGCCCGGGTGTCGCGCGCATGGAGGCCAAGTACCTCGGGGCCTGACCAAACGAAGTCAGGGGCTTTGTTTTCGCCTGCGCCCCGGTTCGCCGCCTCCAGAATCAGCGCAATCCCAGATGGCGATATTCCTGCATCGTCGAGGGATCGCAGAGCGGCATCGACATTGGCGTTGCCGTCCGCGGTCCCGAGGACCGACTGGAGAGACGCAGCCGAGTACGGCGCGGCTAGTTGCCCAGCCGAGAGAGCTGTCGCGAGCCTGCTGCGAGCGTGCAACGGTAGGCGCAGTAGCTCGTCTATCACGAGCCCGGCGGAAAGAAGGCTGCCTCTGGGGCCGCAAGCGTTGGAACGACAAGCGCCCTGTCTAAGTAGTCATTTCGCATTTCGCACGAGGTCTCCGAGACCAGCGAGCATGCATGGCAGGGGCGCCATGTAGCCAGCGCTGTTCCATGCTCACCCCCGGCTCGTGTTGTGCACAGACTGGATCGTTAGAGCAGAGTGCTGCAGCGGCCAGTGCCAAGGTCAGGTGCTCCTCGATGTGACGAGCCTGCTGCACGAGCCCACCGAGGGTTCCCTCGGCATCCGGGCTGGAGGTGTAGAGCATAAGCCCAAAGCGCTGAGAGTCGGGATGAACGTAGATCCGTTCTCGGAGTGAGCTGGCCGGATAGCCGCATCTCATCGAGAGCGACTGGATGAGCAGGTGCGCCAGGGTGTGCAACAGGATGTATGGCCCGCCCGGGAATGCCCTCTGGCTCTTTCGAGCATCTGCCCAAAGCTGAAAGCCGCTCGTAAGACCATCGATTCGCGCCTTTACTGCGTCGCGCTCGACCCAGCTCATGACTGCTTCGCCATCGAGCTGAACAAAGATTCCCTCCCCGCGGTTTTCAACGGCAGGGAACCAGCTCGGCTCGAGCGCGAGTGTCGCGACTTCCACGTCGCCTTCGTACTCGCCATGAATGTCAGGAGTCACGGGCTCGAGCCGTGAGAACCCGCACAGCGCTAGCACCTCGCGTAGCCGGTGCAACTGGATCACGGCGGCGACCGGCTCGATCAGCTCGGACTTCGCCAGGCGCTGTCGGGTACACCGGCGGGCGTGGAAGTCTGGATCGATAGGGACATCATCGCCAAACCCCTCCGGCACATCCAACAGTGCCTCTAGCTCGACCTCCTTCACCGGGCGCTCGAGCTCTGTCTCCGTGCTTCAGGTGGTCGATCGCCTCAAGGACGTCGTCATCGGCGTACCCGCTAGACCTTGCGCTACCTCGACCTTCCTCTTCATGAACTCAAGCCCCTGCGTCGTCGACGATCTCCAGGTGCCAGAGCTTCTCCGACGTCAGCTTCTAGCTCCGATCGCTTATCGGGGAGGGAGAGGACACTCAAGGTCTGCGGGAAGTAGGCGTTTGCCGCTGTCCTGATGAGAAGACGCGCAGGCAGGTTGCAGGCCTCGTTTGCATGTAGACCGAGCCACGGTCGAGCACCGCTACAAGTCCCAAGGGGAACGAGATCCAACTGAGCCGCATCACTCAATCGGCGCGACTGTTTGCACTCACACCGAACAACAAGATCAGCAAGGTCACCGCCGGTGCCGGTCTCATCTAGCCAGAGTTGCCGCCTGCAATTTCCCTCACCGCGATGAACGAACCAGCGCCAGTTCAGGTCATCGACATGCCCTCGAGGACAGGCTCGAACAAAACGGGTCGGGATAACGCTCCTGCCATCGAAGCGACCCCTGTCATCGAGTGCCTTTCGGTGCACCAGTCGACGGGATAGCTTCGAGCCATCATTGCTGTCCGGTGGCTCCTGAACGACGTGCCATTGAGGAAAGCGGAAAACACCGATGCCGAGCTTCTTCTCGGTCGGGTCAGTTGGAGTCTGCCGGCGGCTCAAATAGTCGAGGCCACGGCAATTCTGTCATCAACCGAAGTTTCCTGGTCAGCCTCGGGTCCTCAATCTCGTCCAGATCGGCGAGTTCCGGCCAGGTCTCTAGACCGCCAATGATTCCGGAATGCCGAGGCAGATCAATTAGGGCTCCGGGCCCCCAAGGTAGTGATGACCTGCGTCGGCGAATCTGTCCGTGTGCGCGTGGGCTCACGACTGGTCTGCGTCGACGGGTGACCGGTCAGATCCCTCAGGAAGAGGTTGACTTCCGGTTCGACATCGCGCATCGACCGATTAACCGGAACTTCCGCTGATGCTCTGAGTCGAAGTCGTTCTCCAGCATGTCGCGCAGTAGCGGCTTCGGGTTGCGAGCTCATGCTGTTGGTACTCGAAGCTCAGACCCCATCCTGCTGGTAGTCCTCCAGGACTCGCTGCCACGAATCGAGCAGGTCGGCAATCCGGTCTTGAACGCTGCGTTCCCGCTCCTTCGCGCTCTTCGTCCTCCAGCGGTTGCTCGCGGACCCGTGCGATAAACACGTCCGAGCACCCGACTGCTCAAGGCCGGCGCGAACCTCCGGAAGCCCCTCTGCTCCAAGCGGCGGCGTCAGCTCGGGCTCGAGATGACGCGCCAATGTCACGATTGCTCCCACGAATCCGCGATCGAGTGCCCGAGCGGAGAAGGGCGTGACGCTCGCCTACCTCCACCAGCGGTAGAACGTCTCGTGGTAGTGCCGGAAGCGCTCGTAGTGCGAGCGGTCGCGGGGCTTGTGGAGTTGAAGAGCGTGACAACCAGCCCGGGCTTGGTCGGCTCGCGACCGACGCGGCTGGTGGCCTGGATGTATTCCGCGGTGGTCTTGGGCTGCCCATCACGACCCATCAGCCCGAGCCGGTGGATGTCCACGCCAACCGAGATCATGTTGGTCGCGAGTACGTCGAGGGGCTCGGTGTCCTTGAAACCCTTCTTCGCCGACGCCGCGCGTCGGCAACGTTCTGGGGATCGAACCCGCCAGATGATCGAGGACCTCCGGGAAGGTCGGTCGGTCCTCGGAAGAGCTCGTCGCTCGTCGCCGACCCTCCTTCGCTGCTCCATTTGCCCTAGGGGGGTCCGCACGTCGTCCTCGACGATCCGCCGCACTCCACCAAGTTCCCGGATCCAGTTGAAGTAGCCGATCAGGGTCATCTACGGGTCCGCTGTGCTTGTGTGGTTCTTCTGCCGTAGGCGTCGTATGAGCTGGCGGAGAGGAGAGCAGACGTGACCCGGATCACCACCTTGGGCCTTCGACCGGGGGCGGCGATACCAATGTAGCGGCGGCCGGGAGCCTCATGGCGCGGAACGGTTCGGGCGAAGAATTTGTCCCGCACGTCGGGCCCAGGGCGGAGGAAAGATTGCTGAACGTTCTGCAAGAGGGCATGGATCTGATCCCGGCCTCACCGATCGGTCGCCGTTGAAGCGATGATCTTGGGCCTGACCCTCGTACCGTTGACTTCCCACGAGCAGAGTGCCACGATCGCCGTCTCGTAGAGCCCCACGAGCGTACCCAGCGGACCGGAGATCAGGTGAAGCTCGTCCTGAATGATCAGATCGCGGCGGCAATTGGTTGGCTTAGGCTCGTTCCCGCACGCCGGGATCTGCAGGGGCGGCCGAAGCCACTCTGGAGCGACCTGCCACCCCCCCGAACAGGCCCCCAACCTCGCCGGTCCAAGGAAGCGTGGCGAATTTGTCGACGGTCGCGATCAGGAAAGCAGGGAGCCGGCGATAGATCTGATCGTCGATCGCAAGGATCGGCAGGGGCATCCCGGGAGAACTCGCACTCGAAGATCGAGCACACGATCCGAAGCTCCCGCGGGTTATCCGCATCCGGGAGGAGCTTGAATGACTCACGCTCGAACTTTGTCTGCACCAGGGGCATTCCTCCAAGGGGAATGGGGGAGGGCTTGCGGATCAGGATCGTTCTTGAACGGGATGGCTTGCGTGCGGGCCGAATCTGAGTCCTTGTCCCCCTTCTTGCCCGAGGTCGTTGGCGGTGGCGGCCTTTCCCACCCAGAAGCCGATCTCGAATGGCCATGCTCCGTAGCTCTTCGGGTCCGCTGTCCGCTCCAACTCCAGCGCGCAGATCAGGGCCGCTGCACGAGCGAGCTGATCGAGCGTTAGGAGCCGCAAGGGTGTACCGCATGAACACGGAGACCCCAGCACCGAGCGCGACCAGCTCGCCTGGCTCCGCAGTCGCCGAAGCACGATCGAAAGGCCAGATAGGCCGAGATAGGCCTCGGTCTTACCGCCGCCAGTTGGGAAGAAGAGGAGATCGACCGTTTCCCGGTTTGGATCCGCCGTATTCACCAGACCTGGCAGATTGAGTAGGAGGAAAAGCAAGCTGGAAGGGCCGCCACTCAGGCGTCTCGATGTTCAAGGCGCTGTCGGAGCGCATGGGCTACGGCTCGGTTCGCGACGCGGAAGGCGTCCAGCGCATCGTCATCAGCGGCAAGAGCCCCAATCCCGTTCGAGATCCGGTCGGCAGCGATGCTGGCGTTCGCGAGCAGCTGCTCGGCAGTCTCTCGTTGACGTGCATCCGTCAACTTCTTCGCCTGCAATCGCTGCTGCTCAATCCAATCGTGGTAACGGGTTACGAGGGAGCCAAGTGCCTTACCTACGGACTCCCCGTCTGGGATATCTCCGAGTGCCTCCATCGAGAGCTCCACTCCCAGAATCTCCGAAGTGGAGGTGCGTTCCACCTCGGCGTGGGGAATCCAAGCCGTGCGGACCAGTTGGCACTTTCTGTCAACTGAGGTCCCAATCTGCCGAGACCCCGTGGCCTGTTGCGTACTCAGGGGTATCCGCGTAGTGGAGATCCGCTACGCGATCGTCCCAGTCGGCCGCCTGCGCGCCACGGAGGTCAGGCCGAGCGACGAACCCCTCCTGCGAGCGGATCTCGAGCTGTGGCTGGAACACATATGCCAGGTCTCTCTGGTCTTGGTTGGGCGTGCGTCGATTGACTAGGAACACAGACGCTGACCGCGTCCCGGACGGGATCATCCCGGCCGTGGCGAGATCTGGTGCATCCCGCCGAGCACCATGCTGAGAACCAGGCCCTCGGATTCAGGAACCGGAAGCTCGATCGGCTCGTTCGGGTTGCCCTGAAGCGGCACATCGACCGTTGTCTCTTTCGGTCGGCGGCGCCAAACGGAGAGGGGCTTCCCCTTCGCGGCCCTCAACTTCATCCGGGCTGTAGTCGCCCCAATAGACGGTGGCTGAGAGGGCATCCTCCTCTGCCTTCACAAGCATGCTTAGCCCGATCGAAGAGGGCCAGAAGCCCTTCGCTGCTGGTTTCTGTTCCTCGGATTCCTCTTCGACCAGTCCGCCTGATGCTGGGATCTCCTCCATTTCGTCGTCAGCATCGTCATCGGAGCTGTCGGATGGCGGAGTGGAGAAGGGAGTGGGGAAGCCCGTCAAGTACCAGTTCGAAGGACGTTGCCAGCCGGGCAGGAGCTCGTCGGAGAGCGAGTGTCCCGGCCTGGGCCGACGAGATCCAGCTCTAGGGCCTCCGTGAGTCCATCGCGAACATCGACCGACGTCGGGGCAGAGGC
>CAWCIP010000020.1:0-94917 GCA_963795665.1 uncultured Solirubrobacterales bacterium
CGCTATGCCGATCTGACCCTCGACCCTGCCACCCGGGAGGTCAAGCGCGGGGAGCGGGCGATCGAGCTGACCAAGACCGAGTTCTCGCTGCTCGAGCATCTGCTCCGACATCCGCGGCTGGTGCTCACCCGCTCACAGCTCTTCGAGGCGGTCTGGGGGTACGACTTCGGGCCCCGCTCGAACTCGCTCGAGGTCTACGTCGGCTACCTGCGCCGCAAGACAGAGGAGGGCGGCGAGCCGCGGCTGATCCAAACGGTCCGCGGAGTCGGGTACTCGCTGCGCGAGAAGTGAGTTTGCGCCGCCGGCTCGCCCTGCTCTCCGCGCTGGCCGTCGCGTTCGCGGTATTGCTCGCCTCGGGCCTCGTCTACGCCCTGGTCCGGGATCGCCTGCGGGGCGACATCGACAACGATCTGCGCCACCAGGCCGAACTGGTTTCGCAGCGCGCGGAGCAGGTCGCGCCATTGATCGCCGGGTCCGTCCAGGGGCCCGTAACCGCCGGCGGGTCACAGGGCGTGGGCGCCCCGAACGGCTCCGCCAATGGGAAGCCTCCCCCACTGCCTCCGGGCATCTCGACCAAAGGCACGGGCAAGAAGGCCGCGAAGGCGCCCCGGACCCGAGGCAGGCGACAGGATCTTCCTGCAGCGGGCCGTCCCCGCGCCCGGCCCCGGCGCGCCACCGTCGCTCGCCCAGCTCATCGGGCCGAATGGGACGGTCGTGACGGGAGTGGGTTCGCAATTCCACCTGCCGGTCTCCGCCACGGACCGAACGTTGGCGGCCAGCGGCGGGAATGCCCAGTTCAGCGACGTCAATGCCCAGGGCACCTCGCTGCGCGTGCTCACCCAGCCGCTGGCGACCGGCGGCGCCATCCAGCTCGCCCGCTCACTCGAGGACACAAACCACACCCTCGACACCCTGATCATCATTCTGGCCGCGGTCAGCGCCGGCGGCATTGCGCTGGCGGCCGCACTCGGGCCGTTCGTGGCGCGGACAGCGCTCGCGCCCGCCGGCGAGGTCTCAAGCGCGGCTGAGGAGGTCGCGCGCACCCACGACCTCACCCACCGGATCGAGGTCCGCGGCGACGACGAGCTCGGCCGGCTCGCCGCCAGCTTCAACGAGATGATGGCCGCCCTCCAGCTCTCCGAGGCGGCACAGCGCCGGCTGGTCGCGGACGCCTCGCACGAGCTGCGAACGCCGCTCGCGACCCTGCGCACCAACATCGAGACACTGGGCCGAACCGAGGACCTCGATCCCGAGGAGCGCAAGCGACTGGTTGCGGATCTGACGCAGGAGCTCGAGGAGATGACCGAGCTGGTCGGCGACGTCGTGGAGCTGGCTCGGGCGCCCGGGCAGGACGCGATCGCCCGCCAGGACGTTGCGCTCGACGAGCTCACGCGCGACGCGATCGAGCGCGCGCAGCGACGGGCGCGGGACATGCGCTTCGCGCAGGACCTCCACCCCACCCTCGTCCATGCAGATGCCCAGCGCCTCGGCCGGGCGATCTCGAACATGCTCGACAACGCCTGCAAGTGGAGCCCGGACGGCGGCGAGATCGAGGTGGAGGTCAGGGACGGCCGGGTCACGGTTCGAGACCACGGGCCGGGGTTCCCGCCCGACGGCCTCGACAAGGTCTTCGACCGCTTCTGGCGGGCGGACGAGGCGCGTGGCAAGCCGGGCTCGGGCCTGGGGCTCGCGATCGTCCAGCGGGTCGCCGAGGAGCACGACGGCCGGGCCTCCGCGGCGAACGCGGAGGACGGAGGAGCGATCGTCAGCCTCGCGCTGCCGGAGCTCGAGCAGAGCGAGACCTGAGCGCCAGCTCGAGCTCGAAGCGCGCGTCGGGGTCGCCAAGGGCGTCGCCGAACAGCTCCCGGAGGCGGCCCAGGCGGTAGCGGATCGTCTGCGGATGCAGGTGAAGGGCGCGCGCCATGGCGGCGGCGTTGCCGCCGTGCTGGACGAAGGCAAGCGCCGTCTCCTCCATCCGCGCCCGTCCCGCCGGAGTGAGCTCCTCCAGCGGCGCGAGCCGGCGCTCCGCGAGCCGCTCGGCGACGCCACCAGACTCGAACAGCAGCAGCTCGGGCAGGTGCTCCTCCGCTTCGATCAGGCCACCGCCCTCGATCACCCCTGACTCGGCCGCCCGTAGAGCCGCCGAGGCGATGGACCACGACTCGCCAAGCTCCGCGCGCGGCACGGTCGGGCCGAGCGCTGCGGTGACGCCCCTGGTAGCGCGCTCCAGCTCCGCCCTCCGGCTCGCACCGGCGGCGCCGGAGACGAGCGCGCAGCCCACGCCCCTCACCGAGGCCACGAGCGCGTCCGCGGACAGGCGCCGGCCGACGCGCGCCAGATCGCCCTCCGCCACGGCAAGCGGGGCGGCGCTCCGTGGCAGCCGCCATCCCGCCGCCTGAGCCGCCGAGCGGATCTCCGCGTCGGGGGCGGGCGGGTCGCGGAGCAAGAGGGCGAGCAGCTCGCGGCGCCGGCGCTGGCGCTCTCCCTCCTGCTCGCGCTGGGCCTGCGCGTATCCCTCGACCGAGTCTGCGGAGAGCTCGTCGATGTAGGCGAAGATCGCCTCTGCCAGCAGCCCGAGCTCCTCAGGGTCGGCTCCCTGACGGCGGGCGGCCGCGGAGACCCGGCGCCAGGCCACCCGCGCGCCCACCCGGTAGGCGGACTGCAGCGCGTCGAGCGTGCGGCCCTCCCGCAGCTCGGCTCTGCCCAGCCCGACGTAGACGTCGCGGCCGGGATCCCGGCCGGCCGCGGGATCTGCGGATCAGCTCCACGAACTGGCGCAGCGCCTCGCTCACCCCGGTCCGAATTGCAACGCCGAAGGCCCCCTCCAGGGGGCGGGCGTACTCGGGAACCTCGCGCGCGATGGTCGCAAGGATCTCCTCGGTCGCCTCGGGCAGCTCGGGCTCGATCGCATCGGCGAGCTTGGGCGGCAGGGCATGCCACGGCTCTGATCGTGAGATCTTTGTCATCTATGTGACAAGAAATGGGTCCAAGAGTTGGGTTTCAGGCTAACTCTTTGTGGCTCTCTGTGCCTAGTCTGACCCCATGAACCGAGCGGCCAAGTTCGCCAACCTCGGCGCCATGGTTGTGCCCTTCCTCGCCACGCTGGCGGCGATCGTCCTGCTCTGGGGCCGGCTGGTGAGCTGGCACGACCTGGCGCTGTTCGCCGTGATGTACGTGATCACCGCCGCGGGGATCACTGTCGGCTATCACCGGATGCTCACCCATCGCTCCTTCCGGACCCACAAGCCGACGGAATACGTCTTTGCGGGGCTGGGATCGATGGCCGTGCAAGGCCCCGTGATCGCCTGGGTCGCCGATCACCGCAAGCACCATGCCCACACCGACGTCGAGGGCGACCCGCACAGCCCGCACGTCGGACATGGCGAGGGCGTGATCGGCGTGCTGCACGGCCTCTGGCACGCCCACATGGGCTGGTTGCTCTCCGAGCACGGCCGCGCCGACTGGAAGAAATACGCGCCGGACCTCTACGAGGACCGCGGCATGCGCCTGCTGAACCGGCGCTTCGTCAGCCTGGTGATGCTCGGGCTCGCGATCCCGGCGGTCGCGGGCTATGCGATCACCGGCACCCTCGTGGGGGCGGCCACCGGGCTGCTCTGGGGCGGCCTGGTGAGGATCTTCTTCGTCCACCACGTCACCTGGAGCGTCAACTCGGTCTGCCACTTCCTGGGATCCCGCCGCTTCGAGGTGGAGGATCAGTCCACCAACGTCTTCTGGCTCGCCCTCCCCTCTCTCGGCGAGTCATGGCATCACAACCACCACGCCTTCCCCCGCTCCGCGGTGCATGGCCTGCGCCGCTGGGAGCTCGATCCGTCGGCTCTCTTGATCGGGGCCATGGAGCGGGTCGGCCTCGCCTGGAACGTGATCCGGATCGCGCCGGAGCGCCAGGCGGCCAAGGCCGCGCCCGAAGCTCAAGCCGCTTCTTAGGCCCGTCTCAGCCTCCTCTCAGGCGCCACTGGCTTGATGGTCTGCGAGCCCGGCGAGCCGGGACTACGACGGACAGGAGTGGTGATGGAAGAGAAGAAGAAGAGACGCGGGATCACGATCCGCCTCGGCCCCCTTGGGCTCTCGCTGCTGGCGGCGGGAATCACCGCGGTCGGCCTTGCAGCCGTCTCGCTGGCGGACAGCGGCAGTGGCAGCGCGAGCAACGGCAGCGGCGTTCAGACGCTTTCGGCGCCGGGCCCCGGCGGCGGGGTGGGCGTGACCACGTTCCGAGGTCCAAACCTCTCGGCCGCGGACAGGCAGAAGATGGAGGACTTCCGCAAGTGCATGGAGGACAACGGCGCGCCCGGGCCTCCCACGCACATGGATCCGAGCGATGGTCCCCCGAAGCCGCCCAGTGCGGCGGACCGGCAGAAGATCCAGAAGGCCTACGAGTCCTGCAAGGACAAGCTGCCCGAGGGCATGCGGAACGCGGGACCGCCGATGATCGGGAGCGTCAAGTGCGGACCGCCTCCGGGACAGCCGGGCCAGCAGAAGGGCCAGAGCCAGGACCAGAGCAACGAATCGGGCACCAGCTCGAGCGGCTCCAGCTCGTAACCAAGACTCGTCCAATCAAAACGGCGTCATTCCCCGACGCCTCATATGTCCCCCCAAGCGAGCGGGCCCCTAGGTGGGCCCGTTCGCTTCAGACGGGCAGGCCGACCGACTCCAGCGCCGCGGAGATCTCGGAGTAGGCGGTGAAGCTGGCGACCTTGCGGTCGCGCTGCTCGAGCACGTGCGCGAGGGGCACGTCCAGCTCGTCGCCGCTCTCCTTCTCGGTGATCTGGAGCCGGCCGAGCACCACCCAGCGTCCATCGGCCGCAGAGCGCAGGCCCTCGGGCCGGAAGCTGTCCGACTCGAAGAGCTCCTCCATGTCACCGCGCCACTTCTGGAACCCCCGCAGCCCCTTGTAGACCTTCGCGTCGAGGAAGACCGTCTCCATCCGGATCTGGAAGTCGGGATGGAGCAGCGCCGCGAGCCCCTCACCGCCGCGGTCGAACTCGTCGTAGATCCGCCTGACGGCGTCCAGCGCCGAGCCGGTGTCGGCTTCCTCCATCGCCGCGTTGAATTGACGTTCGAGCGTCTCGACGTCGTGCTGGTCGTACATATGATGGTCCTCAGTATCTCCCCAGTAGTGCGGATGACGCGGCACCGCCGCTCGGGGAAGCTATCGGAGCCATCGCGGAGGCAACTTCCAGGGCGACGGGGGTGAGAGCACCGGCAGGGGCCGGCGACGTCGGCGAGCAGGAAATCGAGAGCCGTGTCGCCTCGGTGAAGGTCGGGCTCTGGCTCTCGGTTGTCGTCTGCGTCGGCGGCGCGCTCTACGCCGTCGACACGTGGGACCGCCCGAACCGCGTCTTCATTCTCGCCGCGATAGCCGTGGGTCTGATGAGCGGGCCGGTCGTGCACGCCCTTCCCTGGGAGCGAATCGTCCGCAGCCGCTACCGCGAGGCCATCTTCGCCGCCTGGTCGTTCGCGGACATCCTCTTGATCGCGACCATCGCGGGGCTCGATGGCGGGTCGCATAGCGCGTACATGCTGCTGCTCGTCCTGCCGTTCCTGTTCGCCGCGCTGTCCTATCCGCCTCGGACCATCGCCGTGGTCGGCGTGGCCGCCCTGATCGCCTTCTTCGCCGTCGGATTCGGAGTTGGCGGTGGCTTCCCCCTAGCCGGCTTCGGGCTCTTCGCGGGCGCCTGCGTGGCACTGCTCGCCGCCTGGGAGGCGCGGAACCAGGCGGCCGGACGACGGAGGCTGGCGGAGACCGCCGCCGCCCTGTCGCGAAGCGAGGAATCGAGCCGGCTGCAGACGCGCCAGCAGCGAGAGGTGGCTCGCTTTGGGCAGCTCGCGCTGGAGGGCATGGCGATCGATCAGCTCGCCATGGAGGCAACCAGGATCCTGGCCGGGGTCCTCGACGTGCACTACGGGGTGGTCTTCAAGCTGATGCCCAACGGCGAGGAGCTGCTGCTCGTCGCCACCACGGGGCTGGATGAGGAGATGGTCGGCACGGCGCTCGTCCCGGCCGGCTTCCGCTCGCAGTCCGGATATGCGCTCGCCGTCGGCACGGCGACCGTGGTCAACGACTGGGAGAGCGAAAAGCGCTTCCAGCAGTCCGAGCTCCAACGCCGGGAGGGGGTGAGGAGCGCGGCGATCGTCCTGATCAAGGGTGAGGGGCGGCCGTACGGCGTCTTCGGCGCGGCCTCTCGGAGGCTGCACGACTTCTCGCAGGAGGACGTCAACTTCATGCAGGCCCTTGCAAACGTGCTCGCCAACGCAATCGAGCGGCGCCGCACCGAGGAGCAGACCCAGCACGAGGCGCTCCACGATCCGCTCACCGGCCTGCCGAACCGCAATCTCTTCCTCGACCGGCTCCAGCACGCCCTCTCGGTTGCCGCTCGCCGAGAGACTCCGATCGCCGTGCTCTTCCTCGACCTGGATCAGTTCAAGCTCGTCAACGACAGCCTCGGGCACGCAGCCGGGGATGAGCTCCTGGCCACGGTCGCGCCGAGAATCGAGGAGGCCCTCCGACCGGGCGATACGGTCGCCCGCTTCGGCGGAGACGAGTTCGCGGTGCTCGCGGAGGACGTCGGCAACGAGCGCGGGGCGACGCGAATCGCCGAGCGCATCGCCGAGGCGCTCGCCCGTCCGTTCATCCTTCGCGAGCGGGAGCACTTCGTCAGCGCCAGCGTCGGGATCGCGATCGGCGACGGGAAGGAGGCCCCCGAGGCCCTGATCCGCGATGCGGACTCCGCCCTCTACCGCGCCAAGGAGCACGGCCGCGGCGGCTACGAGATCTTCGACGAGGTGATGCGCTCGCGCGTGATCGAGCACATGCAGATCGAGAACGACCTCCGGCGCGCGATCCGGCACCAGGAGCTCGAGCTCCACTACCAGCCGGTCATCAAGCTCAGCGACGGCTCGGTGGTCGCGATGGAGGCGCTGCTGCGGTGGAACCACCCGGACCGCGGGATGGTCGGCCCGCTCGCCTTCATCCCCGTCGCCGAGGAGTCGCGCCTGATCGTGCCGATCGGGCGCTGGGTGATCGAGCAGGCCTGCCGCCAGGCGGCGCTCTGGCAGCAGCTCAACCCCGACGCCGCGCCGGTGTCGGTGGCCGTCAACCTCTCCGCGCGCCAGATCGCGGATCCGGACCTCCTCTCGCACATCGAGGGCTCCATCCGCGCGAACCGAATCGATCCGTCGACGCTCTGGCTCGAGCTCACCGAGAGCACCCTGCTCGACGAGACCACGTTCGTGGAGCGGACCCTCGACGCGCTCAAGGGCCTGCGCGTGCGGCTCGTGCTCGACGACTTCGGCGTCGGCTTCTCCTCGCTCGGCTACCTGAAGCGCCTGCCCCTCTCGATGATCAAGCTCGATCGCTCCTTCGTCGAGAACCTTGCCGACAGCTCACACGACGCCGCGATCGTGCGCGCCGTCAGCGAGATGGCGGACACGATCGGCATCGGCGTGGTCGCCGAGGGCGTCGAGACCGAGGACCAGGTGCTGATGGCCAGCGCGCTGGGGTGCGGCTACGCCCAGGGCTTCCATTTCGCCGAGCCGGTCCCGGCGGCGCACATCGAGCGCCTGCTCGAGCAGCCGATGCCGGCGATCCGCTGATTCGCGGAAATCGGCGCTGGGCATACTGATGGAGCATGTTCGATCGCATCCTGGCGAGAATGCTCGGGCGCTCGATCGACGATCGCCTGTTGGCGGGCGAGCTCACGGATGGAAATCCCGTCACGCTCGCGCGTCGCGCGCTGCTGCTCGATCGGCGCTACCGCTCCGCGCTGGCCGATGCCCTGAGGAGGCTGATCGACGCAGCCCGCCGCCATGATCGGAACCCGTTCGTCGCGCGGATCCCGCTGCGAGAGGAAGAGGTCCTGGACTCCGCCCCGCTGATCCTGACGCTGGCCGACGAGCTGGAGGAGGAGGATCGGGTCAGCGCTCGCGGCGTGATCCTGGCGGACCGACTGATTCGAGACGGGGACTCGCCGGTGTTCTGGCCCTGCGACGAGAGCGTCGAATCCGCGGTCAAGCATGCACGTGCGGCGCTCCACCTCGGATAGCTAGCATGTGTTCACCTCAGTTGTCCTAGGGGAAGTATGTCGGCAACTCCAAGCGCAGACATTCCGCAGTTCGAGATCAACTCGGGGCCCGGTCCAAGCGATGTCCACATCGTCCGGATCAGAGGCGAGGTCGACATGTCCCACGAGGCGGAGTTGCGCGGCGAGCTGCGCACGGCCGTCGCGGCCGAGCCGATGGGCATCGTGGTCGACCTGACCGAGTGCGAGTTCATCGATTCCACCGGGATTCGCGCCCTGCTCCTCTCACGCGAGGCCCAGCATCCCGACGAGGGGTCCGAGCGCCTCGCCGTTGCCGCGTCCAGTGAGCAGATCCTCCGGATCCTCTCCGTGATGGGCCTTGACCGGGTGATCCCGATCCGGCCGTCGGTCGAGGAAGCCGCGGCGGCGCTGCACGCCTAGCGGATGCACGACATCGCCGAGTTCCTGGGGGGGCGAGACCCTTTCAGCGGGCTCGATGAAGTGGACCTGGAGGCCCTTGCCTCCAGGACCGAGGTGGAGTTCTTCCGGAGCGGCACGACGATCATCCCTCAGGGGGAGGTTCCCCAGGACCGGATCCGGGTGATCAGGCGAGGCGCCGTGGAGCTCCTCGACAGCGGCACGCCCGTGGACCTCCTCGGCGAGGGCGAGATGTTCGGTCACCCGTCGGTGCTCTCTGGCCTTCCGAGCAGGTTCGCCGCGAGGGCCAGGGAGGACACGCTCTGCTACTCGGTCTCCGCGGAGGACGTCGTCCCCCTGCTCGGCCGCCCCTCGAACCTCCGCTTTCTGACCCGCTCTCTCCTCGCCCCGTCAGAGCGCGGCGCGGCGGACGGGATCGTGCCGCCCAGTGCCGAGGTGGCCCAGCAGCCGGCGGCCGCCCTGGTGCGCAGGCCCCCGGTCGCCTGCACCCCCGAGACGGCGCTCCGGGAGGCCGCGCGGCTGATGGACGCTCAGGACGTCAGCTCGGTGCTGGTTGAGCTCGCGGACGGAAGCTTCGGCATCGTCACCGACCGTGACCTGCGCTCCGGGGTGGTCGCCGGCCGGCTCTCCCCCGATGACCCGGTCAGCGCAGCGATGAGCGCTCCGGTGATCGGAGTCAGCGCGGACCAGAGCGGCGCGGACGTGATGCTGACCATGCTCGAACACGACATACGACACGTCGCGGTCTTCTCAGCGCGATCGGAGGTTCTGGGGATCATCGTCGGCATCGATCTGGTGGCGGCCGAGACCCGCTCTCCGTTCGTCCTGCGGAGGTCGATCGCCAGGGCCAGGAACAAACGCGAGCTCGGCGAGGCTGCCTCAGGGCTCAGGTCGACGGTGATCGCGCTCCACCGGGCCGAGATGGCCCCGCAGCACATCAGCGAGGTGATTTCGGCGGTCGCCGACGCACTGATCGCGCGGATGATTGAGCTCGCGGTCGAGTCGCAGGGGCCATCCCCGGCCGAGTTCTGCTGGATGTCGCTGGGCAGCCACGGGCGACGAGAGCCTGTCCCGTCCTCCGACGTCGACTCAGGCATGGCATGGCGGGACGTTCCCGTTTCGGACCCGATTGAGGCGGAGTCACGCCGCCGGCTGGCTTCGGCGAGGACGACCGAGTACATGCACGGGATCGCCGCCCACGTTGCTGACTGTGTCCGGGTCATCGGCTGGCGCCTCGATCCGCACGGCGTGACGGCCTCCGGTGCCTTCTCGGCGAGCTCGATCGAGGATTGGCAGCGGGCGATCGAGAGCTGGCTGGCTCACCCTTCCGACAACCGGGTGCTGATCGCCACCTCGATCCTGCTCGACGGGCGCATCGTCTACGGCCCCAGGCAGGGAATTGACGTCAAGGCGCTGCTCTTCGAGACGGGCGACCGGACGACCCTGGAGCGCTGGATGCTGCGGCTGGCCCTGGTCGCAAAGCCCCCGACCGGCTTCATGCACGACATCGTCGTTGAGGGGTCGGGTGAGCGGAAGGGGACCTTCGACATCAAGAGCGGCGGACTCCTGCCGATCGTCGACGTGGCTCGCTACGCCGCGCTCAAGGCTGGGGTTCGGGTCACGCCCACCCTGGAGCGGCTGCGGGCAGCCGCCGACACCGGTGTGATGAGCGCCACCGAGGCGCGAATCCTCGAGGAGGCCTACGAGCTGTTCAGCGCGCTCCGCCTCGAGCACCAGGTGGACCAGCTCGTGGACGGCCGGGAGCCGGACAACCACCTGGATCCGAAGCAGCTCGATCCCCTCACGCGCCGGTACCTGCGGGACGCCTTCAGAGAGGTCTCGGCCGTACAGAGATCCCTGACGAGCGAGCTCTCGCCTCGGTAGGCAGTGGCCGTGCGCGATTCAGCGGCTGCGAGCTCCTACCGCGAGACCGAGTTGCCCGCGTCGGGCGCCCCATGGCGAGAGGCTAGGTTCACGGTCCTCGACTTCGAGACCACCGGCCTCGATCCCGACGTCAACGAGATCATCTCGTTCGCGACCGTGGCGGTCGTGGAGGGACGGGTCCGGATCGGAGACACCCGCTACGAGCTGGTGCATCCGCGACGCATGCCCAGTGCCGAGACGATCCGGATCCACGGCCTGCGCGAGGCCGATTTGGCCGGGGCGCCGCCGCTGTCCGACCTGTTCGACGCCCTGCTGGCAGAGATCACCGGAGCCCCGATCGTCGCCCACGTCGCAGCGGTCGAGCGGGGATTTCTCGGCGCAGCACTCGCGGAGTTCGGGCTCGACCTGCGCAATCCGTTTATCGATACCGCCGCCCTGGATCGCGAGCTGCGCCGGCTGCGGCGCGACCCGGCGGCCGAGCGGGACCCGATCGGCCTCTCGGATATGGCGCGCGCTCTTGGCCTGCCCGTCCATCGGCCGCACCACGCCGACGGGGATGCACTCACCACCGCACAGGCCTTCATCGCCCTGGCGACTCATCTCGATGCATTCGAGCCGCAGACCGTCGGCTCGCTCGAGCACCTCTCCCATCCCCGCCGGCAGAGGCCCTCACCGAGATCGCTTCTCCGCCGATTGGGCCTCGGGCGCCGCCGCACCTAGACGATCCGTACAAGATCCGTACGACCTGGGGAATTTGCGGAAATCGGGCTTGACGCGCGTCACCTTGCGCACATAGGGTCCCGGCCAGTCCGGCACATAGGCCTCAACACATGGACGTGTGGTGGCCGAGACGGAGGGAGAAGAGTGTGACTCCACCTGAGGGCATTTCCGACGTCGACCAGACCAGACGCGACGAGCAGCGCCTCGCGGAGATGGGGTACAAGCAGGAGCTCTCGCGTGGCTGGAGCGCGTTCACCAACTTCGCGATCTCGTTCACGATCATCTCGGTTCTCGCCGGGACGTTCACGACGTTCTCGTTCGCCTGGCTGCACGGTGGCCCGTCCATGGCGTCGATCGGCTGGCCGGTGATCTGCTTCTTCGTGATCATGGTGGGCTTCTCGATGTCCGAGCTGACTTCGAAGTACCCGACGGCCGGCGGCCCATATTGGTGGGCGCACGACCTCGGCGGCAAGGGCTGGAGCTGGATGACAGGCTGGTTCAACATCGTCGGTCTGATCGGGATCGTCGCCTCGGTCGCCTACGGCTGCGCCTTCTTCCTCTGGAACCTGCTCAACCTCTACGGGCTGAAGATCTTCGGGGTCGACTTCGGCGACACGCAACACATCCTCGGCGAGACGTGGCTGCTCTTCGCCATCATCCTGCTGCTCTACACCCTGGTGAACATATTCGCCGATCGGATCCTGGCGCTGATGAACAACATCTCAGTCGGCTGGCACCTGCTTGGCGTGGCGGTGATCATCGCGCTGCTGGTCTTCGTGCCGGATCACCATCAGAGCACGAGCTTCGTCTTCGGCGCGCGATTCAACGAGAGCGGCACGCTCGGCGGCACCACCAGCGGTCTCGGCTTCTGGTTCCTGGTCGCACCGGTCGGCTTCCTGCTCGGGATGTACACGCAGACCGGATACGACGCCTCCGCCCACACGGCAGAGGAGACACATGGCGCCGCGATCAGCGCCGCCCAGGGCGTCTGGCGCTCGATCTTCTTCTCGGCGATCATCGGCTGGCTCGTGCTGCTGGCGTTCCTGTACGCGGCCAACGATGTGAATGCCGTGAACGACTCGGGCGGAGCCGTCTTCGGCATCTTCAACTCGGCGCTCGATCCCTGGGCGGCGAAGATGGTGGTGCTGATCGCGACGGTCGGCCAGTTCTTCTGCGGAGCGGCCGGTCTGACCAGCGCCTCACGGACGTGGTACGCGTTCTCGCGCGACCGGGCGATCCCGGGCTGGGCGGTCTTCCGGCGCGTCAACCGCGACCGGGTTCCGTTCAACGCCGTGATCGCGGTTTCGTTCTTCTCCCTGGTGATCGCGATCCCGGCCCTGTTCGGGAAGAACGACATCCCGTTCGCGTTCTTCGCGCTGACCGGGATCTGCACCGTCGGCCTGTATCTGGCCTACATCATTCCGGTCTACTTGCGGCTCCGGAAGGGCGACGACTTCGAGCCCGGCCCCTGGAACCTGGGTGGTCGCTACAGGCTCGTGAACGTGCTTGCGATCGCCTTCGTGGTCGTCGTGGTCTACGCGCTCGACCTGCCGTATGACCCGACCGGGTTGCCGTGGAACGAGGCATTCGATGCCGCGAACGTCAACTACACGCCGTTCGCGATCATCCTGCCGCTGATCTTCGGCATCTGGTACCTGGTCTCGGCGAAGAACAAGTACCAGGGTCCGGTCAGCACGCTGGAGGAAGACGTCGTCACTCGCGACTAGAAAGGCAGGACCAAGCAGATGAACGACTCCGACAGAGGCATCGGCGAGAAGGATTTCGTCATGGGCGCCGGGATCCTGGGCTTCCTGGCCCTGCTGGCGATCATCATCGAGATCATCTCCTAGCGACCGACATATGCGGCGGCCACAAGGCCGCCCCGAATCAACTGCGCGGCCGGCCACGCCCAACGGGATGTGGCACGACAGCCGCCCACTCGACCCGCGTTTAGCGCGGGTCGAGCGCTTCGGTGGCCTTGACGAAAGCCCGCCAGCGCTCGTGCTCGGCTGAACGCCACTCCTCACCCTGCTGGGGATCGACGCTGCGGTCCGCCGGCAACATCTCCGGCAGGTCGGTGAGCGAGCCGATCACTCCCGCCCCCACACCGGCCAGCGCGGCCGCGCCAAGGACCGTCGCGTCGGCGCCGGCGGCCTCAACCGGAGCGCCGATCATGTCGGCCTGGAGCTGAAGCAGCAGCGGCTCGTTGGTGAGGCCACCGTCCACGCGGAGCGTCTCGACGGGCGAGGTCTCCTTGATCGCCGCGACCACGTCGGCCACCCGCCAGGCGATTCCCTCCAGTGCGGCACGGGCAACGTTCTCGCGCGTCGTGCCGCCGTAGATCCCGGAAATCACCGCGCGGGCGTTCGGCCGCCACCACGGCGCGCCGATGCCGGCCAGGCCCGGGAGCACTCTGGCGCCCGCCGAGGTCTCGGCCCCGCGAGCGAGCTTGCTGAGCTCCGGCGGGCTCTCGGCGATGCCGAGCTGGTTGCACATCCACTCCAGCATCGCCCCGGCGGCGAACACGCCGCCGTCGAGCGCGTACTCGAGCTGGCCGTCGATGCTCCACGCCACGGTCGGTAAGAGCCCGCCGGCGGGCTCCGGGACCCCCTCGCCCACGTGGGCGAGGACGAAGACGCCGGTGCCGTAGGTCGCCTTGACGCGGCCGGGCTCGACGCAGGCGGCGCCCGCGAGGGCCGCCTGCTGGTCGACGACCTGCCCGCGGAAGGGCAGCTCGACGGGCCAGCTCTCGTGCTTCATCGTGCCGAGCTCGCCCGCCGTGTCTCGGATCTCGGGGAGGACTTCGATCGGCACTCCGAAGATCTCGCAGAGGCGCTCGTCCCACCCGGGCTTGTCGATCCGCTGCAGCTGGGTGCGCGAGGCCGTGGCCGGCTCGGTCGCGAAGCCGGCCCCGAGCCGGTCGCAGAGGAAGGAATCGACGGTCCCCATTCGAAGCCGGCCGTCGGCCTGGGCCTTCTTGACGTCGTCGTTGTGCTTCAGCAGCCAGGCCAGCTTGGCCGCCGAGAAGTAGGGGTCGAAGGGCAGGCCGCTGAGCTCCTTGACCTCGTCCTCCTCCTCGGTGAGCTCGTCGAGGATCTCCTGCGAGCGCTTGTCCTGCCAGACGACGATCGGGCTGAGCGGCTTCCCGGTGTCGGAGTCCCAGGCGAGCACCGACTCACCCTGATGGTCGAGGCCGCACGCGACGACGTCGCCGTCGGTGCCCTTGAGCAGCTCGCCCACGGCCTCCGTGACGGCGGCGATCACCTCCTCGCCATCCTGCTCGACCCAGCCCTCCTCTGGATGGCGGTTCACCTTGTCGCGGCGCGCTTCGGCGACCGGTTGGAGCCGCTGGTCGAAGAGTGCGGCCTTGACGCCGGTGGTCCCCTCATCAATCCCGAGCAACATCCCGTCGCTCATGGGAAGACCCTATTTCACAGCGACGATCACGGGGCCCGCTTCGGGATCAAATCGCGAGGCCCAGCTGGCCGGAATGTATGACGCTCGTCCGGGCACCAGGCGGCCGACCCGTCCGCTCCACAGCTCGCGGCCGCCCTGCCGAACCTGGATCCGGGCGCGGGAGACGAACTCGCGCGAGCGGAGCAGGAACCGGTCGCGTGGCGGCCGGTGCCCCGTCGCCAGCAGCAGGTTGGGAGCGACCCAGGCGAGCGGGCTCCGAGAGGTGACGCGCAGATGAGACGGCCACTCACCGGGCCCGCGCAGGTACGCGGCGACGGCCGGCGCAACGTGGCGGCCGTCGATGGCGCAGACGTCCGCGGTCTCCGCTGGATGAAGAAGGTTCCCAGCGGCAAACACGGCGGGGCGAATCGTGCGCAGGGCAGGGTCGACAAGGGGACCGAGCGTGCCCCGATCGAGCTCACAGCCGGCCATCACCGCCAGCTCGTGGTCGGGAATCCAGTCCGCCGTGAAGATCACCAGGTCGCATTCCACGGTTCGCGTGCGGCCTGAGTCGAGCTCCGTCAGCTCGACCGACTCCACCCGCTCCGATCCGTGGATCGCACTGACCGCGGTGCGAGGCCAGACCGGCGCCCGGTAGCGAACCGCGGCGCCCACCCGGAACGCCGTCAGAGACTGATGCCGTGGCAGCTCCGTGACCAGTCCCGCGACCGATGCCCCGCCGTGCGCGAGCGTGGCCACCGCGGAGAAGCTGACGTGCTCGGCGCCGACGATCACGGCTCTACGCCCGACCTTCCGCCCCTGCAGGTGGACCAGCTGCTGCAGCGTCGCCGTGGTCATCACGCCGGCGGGCCGCGACCCCGGCACCAGACGCGCGGATCGAGGGCGCTCGCGGCACCCGGTCGCCAGGACGACCGCGGGAGGCTCGATCTCCTCCCTGCCTCCCGGTCCGGTCAGCTTCAGCCTTCGGTCACCCTCCCAGTCGGTGACCATCGTCTCGGCGACGATCTCAACTCCAGCCTGCTCAGCGAGCTGCCGGTAGCGCTCCGCGTACCGTGGGCCTGAGAGGACCTTCCGCAGATCCCTCAGCCCGAAACCGGAGTGGTCGGAGTGACGGGGAATGCCACCCGCTTCGCGCTCGCGCTCGATCACGGTGACGGGCGAGATGCCGAGTCGGCGCAGCTCAATCGCGGCGGCCAGCCCCGAGGGCCCGCCCCCGATCACAACCGGGCCGTCATCAATCCCCATCCGGCCTCCCTTCAGCCAGGGCCTTGGCAATCTCCGCGCCGCAGAAGAACCCCTGACAGCGGCCCATCAGCGCCCGGGTGCGGCGGCGCAGCCCGTCCGGATCCGCGGGCGGGATCGGGCCGGCCAACGCCGCATCGATCTCGCCCCGGGTGACGCGCTCGCAGAAGCAGACGATCCGCCCATAGTCGGGATCGCCGGCGATCCGCTCGGCCTCCTGGTAGGGACGCGAGCCGAACTCGCCGACGTTCGGCATCCGCAGAGTCGCCGCCTCCGGTCGGGACTCCAGGTCGAGACCAGCGTCCGCCAGCGCCTCGGTCACCCATTCGGCGATCGCGAGCGAGCCGGTTATGCCGGTGGACCTGATCCCACCCGCGCAGACGTAGCGCTGCTCGGTATGGGCGGTGAGCTGGTAGTCGCGATGCTCGGTCGCAGCCCGGAGGCCGACGTAGGTCGCGGTCACCTCGTACTCGGAGAGCTGCGGCAGGATCCGGGCCCCCGCCTCCATCAGGGAGGCGAGTCCGGTCGCGGTGGTCGAGCGGTCCGTCTTGTCCTCGACATCGTCGGCGGTCGGGCCGAGCAGGACGTTGCCGTAGACCGTCGGGGAGATCAGCACTCCCTTGGTCTTCTCCGTCGGGACCGGCAGCAGGACATGGTTGAGCAGGCCGCGGGCGAGCTTGTCGAAGACGATCAGCTCGCCCCGCCGCGGCTTCACGCGGAACCCCGAGTGTCCGAGCATCGCGTCGACCTCGTCGCTGCGCAGCCCCGCGGCGTTGACGACGTATTTGGCGCGGACCGGCCCTCTGGCCGTCTCCAGCTCGTGACCACCACCTTTCGGGCGAATCCCGGTGACCGCCGCCTTCAGCGCCAGCCGGCACCCGGCGCCGAGTGCTTCGGTCGCGAAGGCGAGGGTGGCGGTGAACGGGCAGACGATCCCCTCGCCCGGGATCTCGAGCGCACCCTCTGCGCCGGGGCCGATGTTGGGCTCACGGGCGTAGAGCTCCTCGAGCGCGACCGGGCGTGCCTCGTCGTAGCCGTTCTCCCGCGCCTTCGCCTCGATCCCCGCGAGCGCCTCGCGCTGCTCGCCGCTCCAGGCGATCATCAGCGCGCCGAGCCTGGCCGTGGGGATGCCGACCTCCGCCGCGTACTCGCCGAGCAGCTCGTATCCGCGAGCCACGAGCCGCGACTCGATCGTGCCCGGCTTGGCGTCGAACCCGGTGTGGAGGATCGCCGTGTTCGCCTTGCTGGTCCCGGCGCCGACGTCGGGCCCGGCCTCGATCAGGATGCAGCTCGCTCCCCGGCGGCTCACCTCCCGCGCGACCGCGCACCCGACGGCGCCCGCGCCGACGACCGCGACATCGAATTGGCCCTCCGGCATCACCGGCGGCGAGCATATCCCCGGGGTAGCCGGGCGCTAAGTTCCGGCCATGCCTCGCCCGCTGATCGGAGTCTGCGCAGCCGTCGAGAACGCGCATTTCGGCGTCTGGAAGGACGAGCCCGCGGTGCTCCTGCCCCTCTCCTATGCGCGGGCGATCCACGGGGCCGGCGGGATGGTCGCGATGCTGCCACCCGACCGGCGCGCGACCGAGGACCCGAACGAGCTCCTCGATCGCCTTGATGCGCTGGTGCTGGGAGGCGGCGCCGACATCGATCCCGAGAGCCACGGCGCCGAGGCGCACCCGGAGACCGTCGGGACCAACCCGGACCGCGACCGCTTCGAGATCGCGCTGGCGCGAGGCGCGCTGGAGCGTGGCATCCCGCTGCTCGGCGTCTGCCGCGGGATGCAGATCCTCAACGTCGCCTGCGGCGGGACGCTCGACCAGCACCTGCCCGACCGGCTCGGGCACGAGCGCCACCGGCCGGTGCCCGGCTCGTGGGCCGAGCACGACGTGCGGATCGAGCCGGGATCGCTCGCCGCGCGGGCCGCGGGGACCGAGCTGCTCACCGTCAAGAGCCATCACCATCAGGGCGTCGACGCGATCGGCGACTCGCTGGCGGCCAGCGCCTGGGCGACCGACGACGAGAGCGTCGAGGCGATCGAATCAGCGAACGGCGGCTTTGTGCTCGGCGTTCTCTGGCACCCGGAGGAGGACCCGGCGGACGCCGTGTTCCCGTCGCTTGTCTCGCGCGCGGCGGGTTAGCGCGCGGGGATCGCGGCTCGGCCGCAGGATCAGGATTTCCCCGGGGACGTTCTCGAGCAGCCAGGCGACGTCATCCGAGCTGAAGCCGTCTCCGTTGGTCGCACCCGCTGCCACCACCCGGTCGAAATGCTCGTGCTCCAGGAGGAGGCGGAACGCGTGGCGCACGCTGCGGCCGGGCTCGATCCGCGAGTCAACGGGCACGCCCTGCGTGGCGGCCCGCTGCTCGATCGCCTCGAGCATCGGCAGGGCCGCCTCCGCCTGCCGCTTCAACGGCGTATCGAGCTGAACGCTGAGCGGGACGATCGCCAGATAGGCCGGGACGAGGGTCGCCCCCTCGGCGCGGGCGATGCGCAGGGCGGCGTCGAAGGCCGGGGTCGAGAGCTGTTTGCCGACGAACGGGAAGAGAATCCTCGTCGCAGCCGGCGTGATCGCCGTCTCGGTGCGACGGCGCTTCAACTCGCCGATCAGCAAGTAGCCCGTCGCGATCACCAGCAGGATCGCGAGCGCGATCTCAAGCCCGCTCATTGCTCTGCCTCCTCGCCCCGAAGAGTGCGATCGGCGACCACCCGGAGGTCGACCCCGGGGAGCGCCTCGAGCAGCCTCGTGGGGAGAGCCGGCCGAAACCGGTCCAGGCCTGTCCGGGGACTCGGCGTGCCGATCAGCACGTAGGTGCTGCCCTTCTCCTCGGCGACTTCCTTGACCGTCTGGGCGACGTCATCACCCTCCTCCACCAGGAGGTGCGCGCCCAGAACCGCGGCGACCCGGCCGATCGCGTCGAGCTGATTCTGCTCCTCGGGGCTCGCCTGGTAACCGGGCCGCTTGACCCAGAGGAGATCGAGCTCGGCGCCGAGCCGCTGCGCGGAGCGCCAGGCGCGGCGAACGAGTCGCTGGGCTCGCGGGGTGGGCTTGATCAGCGCCAGCAGCCGCTCTCCGACCGCCTGCGTCGCGGCGCTCTCGGCCAGCCGGTCGTCGCGCCGGCCCACGGGCTCCTTCTCGAGGCGTTTGGACTCAACCTCCTGCGCCACCTGCCGCAGCGCGACCTCGCGCAGGGCGGCGAGGTTCTCGATCCGGAAGAAGTTGTTGAGCGCAGAGTCGATTCGCTCGGCCGGATAGATCTTCCCCTCGCGCAGGCGCGCCAGCAACGCCTCGGGGGTGAGGTCCATGAGCACGACCTCATCCGCTTCGTTCAGCACGACGTCCGGCATGGTCTCTCGCACCCGGACCCCGGTCAGCTCGCAGACGCTGTCGTTGAGGCTCTCGAGGTGCTGAACATTGACCGTCGAGTACACGTCGATCCCGGCGTCGAGGACGTCTCGGACGTCCTCGTAGCGCTTTTCGTGCTCGAGCCCCGGGGCGTTCGTGTGCGCCAGCTCGTCGATCAGCGCGAGATCGGGGGACCGCTCGATGATCGCCGGCAGGTCCATCTCCCCCAGGACGGTGTCCCTGTAGGAGACCTCGCGGCGGGGCACGATCTCGAGGTCGCCCGCCTGTGCCACCGTCTCCTCGCGACCGTGCGGCTCGAGGTATCCGATGACCACGTCACGTCCGGCTTCGGCCTCGGCGCGGCCCTCTTGGAGCATCCGGTAGGTCTTGCCGACCCCAGCGGCCATCCCCAAGAAGACCTTGAGGCTGCCGCGCTCGACTTCGCCGGTGCCGGAGGGTCC
Organism: uncultured Solirubrobacterales bacterium; assembly: GCA_963795665.1. Classification (GTDB taxonomy): domain Bacteria; phylum Actinomycetota; class Thermoleophilia; order Solirubrobacterales; family 70-9; genus DASUPK01. Next base: position 19,543 of record CAWCIP010000020.1, read on the forward strand.
CTGCTCTCTCGTGGGCTCGGCCATCGTCACCAAGTTTCCTCCCGTCCCTCCAGGGCATCGACGATTTCGTCGACGCTGCGCCGCAGGTCTCCCGGGTGCAGTGGGAAGTAGAGGGGGCTGTTGCCCTCGGTCAGCAACAGCTGCGCCTTTGCCACGCCGCTTGCGTAGATCGGCTCGTCGGTCTCGAGGAGGGCTGCCACGCCCGCCAGCCGCAGCCTCACACCCGCCAGCTCACCGCGATGGGGCCGCACAGCCGCGGACAGTCCACGCCGTCCCGGCGGCTCGAGCAGCCTGCTGATGGCGCGTGCTACCCCGCGGCGGTTCCTCCGGCTGGTCAGCCAGGCCGCCCGGGATGCGAGCCTCGCCGAAGACGCCGGATCAGCCCCGCCTGCGAGCGCGCGATCGAGAGACCTGCCGCGCAGCCTGGCCCACGCCCTGGTCAAGTGACCCGGGGTGCGTGCCCCGGCGGGCAGTCCCCGCCCATGTCCGGCCACCAGGTCAATGCCGGCGAGGGGGCGGCTCATCAGGCTCCCAGTAGCCCGTGGACGACCAGATCGACCAGCTTGATCCCGATGAACGGAGCGATCACGCCCCCGAGGCCGTAGATGAAGAGGTTGCGCCGCAGCAGCGCGCTGGCGCCGGCCGGCCGGTAGCGGACCCCGCGCAGCGCCAACGGGATCAGCAGCGGGATCAACAGCGCGTTGAAGACGATCGCCGAGATGATCGCGGACTCGGGCGTGCCCAGATCCATGATGTTGAGCTTGTTGAGCGGGCCATCGCCGCCGTTGGTCGCATAGGTCGCAGCGAAGATCGCGGGCAGGATCGCGAAGTACTTGGCGACGTCGTTGGCGATCGAGAAGGTGGTCAGCGCTCCGCGGGTGATCAGCAGCTGCTTGCCGACCTCGACGATCTCGATCAGCTTCGTCGGATTGGAGTCGAGATCCACCATGTTCCCCGCCTCGCGCGCCGCCTGGGTGCCCGTGTTCATCGCGACGCCGACGTCCGCCTGCGCCAGCGCAGGCGCGTCGTTCGTCCCATCCCCGGTCATCGCGATCATCCGCCCGCCCGATTGCTGGTCCTTGATCAGCTCGAGCTTCTTCTCGGGCGTCGCCTCGGCCAGGTAGTCGTCGACCCCCGACTCGTCGGCGATCTTGGCCGCGGTCAGCTTGTTGTCGCCGGTGATCATCACCGTGCGGATGCCCATCGATCGGAGCTGGTCGAAGCGGTGAGTCATCCCCTCCTTGACGACGTCCTTCAGGTAGACGACGCCGAGGACCTGGCTGTCCTGAGCAACGGCCAGGGGCGTCCCCCCTCACGGCCGACTCGGTCCAACTCCTGCTGAAGCTCGGGCGGGGCCGTGCCCCCCTCGGCCTGGACGAACTCGATGATCGCGTCGCCGGCTCCCTTGCGCAGGCGGCGGCCGTTGACGTCGACGCCGCTCATCCGGGTCTCGGCGCTGAACGGGACGAACCTCGCTTCATGAGACGACATCTCGTGCTCGCGGATCCCGTACTTCTTGGCAAGGACGACGATCGAGCGTCCCTCGGGGGTCTCGTCGGCCAGCGACGACATCTGCGCCGCCTCGGCGAGCTCCGCCTCGGGCACGCCAGGCATCGGGACGAACTCGGTGGCCTCCCGGTTGCCGAGCGTGATCGTGCCGGTCTTGTCGAGCAGCAGGACGTCCACATCGCCCGAGGCCTCGACGGCTCGGCCCGACAGCGCGAGCACGTTGCGGCGGACCAGCCGGTCCATGCCGGCGATCCCGATCGCCGAGAGCAGCGCCCCGATCGTCGTCGGGATCAGGGCGACCAGCAGAGCGATCAGCGTGGCAACGGAGGCATCGGTCTTCGAGAACTCCGCCATCGGCCGCAGCGCGACGACGACCACCAGGAAGATGATCGTCAACCCGGCGAGCAGGATGTTGAGCGCGATCTCGTTCGGCGTCTTGCGCCGCTCCGCGCCCTCGACCAGGGCGATCATGCGGTCGAGGAAGCTCTTGCCCGGCTCCTGCGTGATCTCGACCACGATCCGGTCCGAGAGCACGCGCGTGCCGCCGGTGACCGCGCTGCGGTCCCCGCCTGCCTCGCGAATGACGGGCGCCGACTCGCCCGTGATCGCGGACTCGTCCACCGACGCGATTCCCTCGATCACCGTGCCGTCGCCCGGGATCACCTCGCCTGCGGTGACGACCACGATGTCGCCGCGCTGAAGATCGGAGGCGGGGACCTCCCGGCCGTCCTGGAGATGGGCGACCGTGTCGGTCCGGGTGGCCCGCAGCGCGTCGGCCTGGGCCTTGCCACGACCCTCGGCCAGGGCCTCGGCCAGGTTGGCGAAGACCACGGTCAGCCACAACCAGAGGGCGACGGTGAAGGTGAACCAGGCGGCCTCGTCGCCTCCCCCCAGCGGCTTGCCGCCAAAGACCTGGATCAGCCAGCCGACCGTCGTGATCAGCGGCACCGACCTCGACCACGAACATCACCGGATTGCGGATCTGGTGGCGCGGATTCAGCTTCTGCACGCTCCCCCAGAGCGCCGGCGCCAGCAGCGCGCGGTCGAACATCGACAAGCGTTTGCGGTCTTCGGTCACTTCGATGACTCCTCGTTGAGCGCGATGTTCAGTTCGAGCACGTTCACGCCGGGCTCGCCGAGCACCCCGAGGGCGCGGCCGTCCGTGTGGTCGTCGATCAGCTGGTTGACCCGATCGAGCGACAGCCCCCGAACCTTCGCGATCCGGTGGGCCTGGATCCGGGCGTTTGCCTGGGAGATGTGCGGGTCGACGCCGGACGCGGAAGAGGTCACCGCGTCGACCGGTATGTCCCTGCGGGTGAGGCCCGGGTCATAGGGCCGCTCCAGGGCCAGGTAGTCCCGGATGTAGCCCTTGAACTCCTGCATCAGCTCCTTGTTGTTCGGCCCGAGGTTGTTGAAGAAGGTGGTGTCCGCGCTGTAGGTGGTCACCGAGGGGCGCGACTGGAAGTACTTCGGGTCCGGCGTCTTGACCTGCTTCTTGCCGAGTTTTCCGCGCTGGTCGGCTGAGATCGGGTGGCGGATCGTGAAGCTCTGCCCGATCAGCTTCGACCCCACCGTTCGCCCGTGGAGCTTCACCTGGCTGCCGTCAGAGGCGTTCGGGAAGAGCACCTGCGAGACGCCGGTGGCGATCAGCGGGTAGGCGAAGCCGAACAGCAGCGTGAAGGCCAACGCGGCGATCAATGAGGCTGTGATGTCTCGGCGCATCGTCTAGGTGGGGAAGCCAAGTTGGTTGGTGAGGCCCTGGACGACCGGGCCGAGCAGGAGGGCCGGGAAGAAGGTGAGCGCGGCGACGATCACGATCACCGCGAGCAGCAGCACGACGAAGGTCGGGGCTATCGGTGCGGAAGGTCCCCGGCCCTGCCGGCACCACCCGCTTCATCGACGAGCGACCCTGCCGATCGCCAGCGCCGCGAGCAGCGGGATGAAGCGGCCCCCGATCATCGAGATGCCGCCGAGCAGGTCGGCGAAGGTGATGCCGTATGAGCCGGCGTTGCCCGGGGCGTTCGGCTGGACGAACCCGGTGTACCCCGCGAATGCCGAGCCGTTGTTGTTCCCCTGGGAGGTGTAGGCGTAGAGCGTCTCGGAGAAGCCCTGCGGGCCGGCGTTGAAGATCGAGGGCGTCCCGTACTTGCTCGAGATCGCGATGCCGGTGGCGACCAGGACCACCAGCGGCACGAACAGCACCCCGATCAGCACCAGCTTCACCTCGCGGGCCTCCACCTTCTTGCCGAGGTACTCCGGGCGTCCTGCCGACCATCAGCCCGGCTATGAAGACCGCGAGCAGGACCATCAGCAGCATTCCGTAGAGCCCGGAGCCGACCCCGCCGAAGATCACCTCCCCGGTCATCATGTTGGTGAGCGGCACGAGCCCGCCGATGCCGGTGTAGGAGTCGTGGGCGGAGTTGACCGAGCCGTTCGAGGCGTCGGTCGTGATGTTGGCCCACTCGGCGCTGTCGGCGATCCCGAAGCGCTGCTCCTTGCCCTCCAGGTTGCCGCCGGTGGTGCCGTCGGCCGCGGCGGTGTGCTCACCGGCGACATGCTGCGCGGGAGACCCATGCTGCTCGGCGGCGTAGGCCACGCCGAAGAGCGCGACCATGAAGACGAGCATCGTCGCGTAGAGAGCCCAGCCCTGGCGGCGATTCCCGACCATCCGGCCGAATTGCGCCGTGGCCGCGGCCGGGATCAGCAGGATGAAGATCACCTCGACGAAGTTCGAGAACTGCGTCGGGTTCTCGAACGGCATGGTGCTGTTGACGTTGAAGAAGCCGCCGCCGTTGGTCCCGAGCTGCTTGATCGCGATCTGGGAGGCGGCGGGGCCCATCGCGAGGGTCTGGTCGAGGCCGCCGAGTGCCGTGAACCGTGACGTAGCCGCCGAGCGACTGGATCACGCCCTGGGAGACGAGGATCAGCGTCCCGACGGCGGCCAGCGGCAGCAGGATGTAGAGCAGCGTGCGGGTGACGTCACGCCAGAAGTTGCCGAGCTCTCTGGACCCCCTGCTGGCGAAGCCCCGGATCACCGCCGCGAGGACGGCCATGCCGACCGCGGCCGAGACGAAGTTCTGAACGGCCAGGCCGGCCATCTGCGAGAAGTACGACATCGTCGTCTCGCCGCCGTAGTACTGCCAGTTCGTGTTGCGTGACGAACGACGAGGTGGTGTTGAAGGTGACGTCCCACGGGGCCGAGTGGAATCCCTCCGGGTTGAAGGGGTGGATGTCTGCGTGCGGAGGATCCCGTAGAGGACGATCCAGAAGACGAAGCTGAAGACGACCGTCGTCTTCCCGTAGGCCTTCCAGTCCTGCTCGGTGCGCGCGGCCGGGCCGATCAGCTGGTAGATCAGGCGCTCCAGCCAGCCGAGCGGGCGCTCGAGCATGAGCCGCTCGCCCTGATAGACGCGCGCCATGTAGCCGCCGAGGAGCGGCACGAGGGCCGTCAACACCGCGACGTAGATCGCGAGCTGGAGCCAGCCGTTGAGCGGTCACAGGTTCTCGCCGCGAAGCAGCGCGTAGAGCAGGTACACGAAGAGCAGCGACCGAGACGATCAGCATCGCCCCCTCCGCGAAGCTCATACGCGGTCCAGCCCGTCGATCAGCGAGGTAGAGGACGACGAACGCGACGAGGGCGATAGCGATGGAGATCAGGTCCATGACCGGAGGATCGCCCCGGTCACGTGAAGGCGCCCGTTCAGGTTCGGGCCAGTCGGCCATCAAGATGCTGTGAAGGTCAGCCCTCGAAGCGGTATCCGACGCCCGGATCCGTGCGGATGTAGCGCGGCCCGTCGCGGCGGCTCGATCTTGCGCCTCAGGTTGGCGATGTGCGTGCGCAGCGTCTGGGTGTCCTCCTCCCAGCCGGGACCCCAGACCTCGGTGAGCAGCGCGCGATGCGTCATCAGCCGACCCCGGTTGCCGCGCCAGCGTCCCCAGCAGCCGGAACTCGATCGGCGTCAGGTGGATCTCCTCGCCGTCGCGGCGTGACGCGTGTGGCCGGCGAGGTCGATCACCAGCCCGTCGACCGTGATCGCCGGCTCATCCGCGGCGTCGCCGGCCCGGCGAAGCGCGGCGTTCAGCCGGGCGATCAGCTCCCGCGGGCCGAACGGCTTGGTGACATAGTCGTCGGCGCCGGCTTCCAGGGCCCGGACCTTCTGCTCCTCCTCCCCCACCGCGGAGAGCACGAGGATCGGCATCTCGCTCCACGTGCGAATGCTGCGGGTAACCTCGATGCCGTCGCCGTCGGGCAGCAGCAGGTCGATGATCGCCGCGTCCGGTGGCTTGACGGACACGGCATCCAGCGCCTCAGTGGCATCGGCCGTCTCGACCACCTCGAAGCCCGCGTCCTTGAGGACCACCCGCAGCGCCCGCCGGATCTGCATCTCGTCGTCGCAGACGAGGATCCGCTGGCTCATCGTCCCGCCGGCGCGGGCGAGACCGGCTCGCAGCTCGTCCGCCATCGCACTGCCCAGCGGGAACTCGACGACGAAGGTCGATCCCCTGTCCCGGGAGCGATTCGACCGAGACCTGGCCGCCGTTCGCCTCGACGAACCCCTTGACGATCGCCAGGCCGAGCCCGGCGCCGGAATGCGAAGGGTCGTCCGTCCCCTGATAGAAGGCCTCGAAGATCCGGTCGAGATCACGGTCGCGGGATTCCTGGGCCGCGATCGACCACCCGGATCACGACCCTGCCCGGAGACCTCGCGGGCGCGAACGGAGACCGGCTCGCCGCCCGAGTATCGCGCGGCGTTGGAGAGGAGGTTGACGAAGACCCGCTCGAGCTGCGCGGCATCGGCCCGGATGAACGGAAGGTCCTCGTCGATCGAGAGCCGGAAGCGCTCGGGATCCATATGCGAGATCGTGCATCGGCGGCCTCGATCGACCTCCTCGATCGAGCACCAGTCCGGTCGACGGCTCCGCCGTGCCGGTCCGCAGCCGTGAGAGATCGAGCAGGTTGTCGACCAGGCCCGCGAGCCGATCCGAGTCGTCGATGATCGCCTCGCGCAGATCGGCCCGATCCTCGCTCGTCGATCGTCGGGCGACGTGAGCGCCTCGGCGGCGGCGCGGATCGCGGTGATCGGCGTGCGCAGGTCGTGTGAGACGGTTCGCAGGAGGGCGGTCTTGATCTCATCGCTGCGGCGCAGCGCCTCGGTCTCGACCGTCGCCTTCAAGCAGCGTCTCACGGTCGATATGCGGCCGCGAGCAGGGCCTCGAGGCCGGGCACCAGGCGCTCTCCCAGGCGAGCGCGGTTGTGCGGGATCGATGCCGGCCGGGAGGACCAGGGTGCCCAGGCGCTCGCCCGTCATGGGAGAGCGGCGACGGCAAGCCGGCCGGGCTCACCGGCCACCTCGCCGCGCCGCAGCGACGCCGAGGGCAGCTCGCAGCGCCCTGGCGATCCGCTCCGCCGCCACCGGCAGCGCCGACGTCGAGGCTGGGCCCGCCGAGCAGCGTCCGGGCGAGCTCAGCCATCAGGTCGGCCTCGCGGCGCCTGTGCCTCAGCCTCCTGAGTTCGGCTCCGCGCCAACTCGGCGAGCGTGCTCGCGATCGTCGCCGTGACGAAGAAGGCCGCCAGCGCGACCCAGTTCCGCGAGTCCGCGATCGTGAACCGCCCGACCGGCGGGATGTGAAAGAAGTTGAAGGCCAGCGGCGCTGAGAAGGGCCGTGAGGAGGCCGAGCCGCAGGCCCCAGAAGATCGAGATCCACGATCACCGCCAGCAGGTAGACGACGCCAAGCGAGACCGCCGGCGCGATCGTCTTCAGCGGATAGATCGCAAGGGTGCAGAGCGCGACGGATCCGATCGCGACGACGAGCCCGAGGGTCCGTGAGCGAGGCGGCTCGCGCAGCAGGAGCGGTGTGCTCAGCTCCATCTCTCCTGGAGTATGGCTGGCGCATCGAGCGCACGGCGGGGCCGCGCCTGCACCGGGCGTATATTCGAGACAGCTGTCATGGCTCGACGGATCCCCAGGGACGAATCGCTGGCGCGCGTCCACGGCGTGGGCGCGCTCTTCTCGGCTGCCTACGGCAACGTGGGCTCCTCGATCTACTACGCCCTGGGCGTCACCGCCGCCTTCGCGCTCGGGCTGACGCCGGTCGCCTTCGTGGTGGCGGGGCTGATCTTCATGTGCACCGCGGCGACCTACAGCGAGGCCACCGTGATGTACCCGGAGGCCGGCGGATCCTCGAGCTTCGCACGCCACGCCTTCAACGAGCTGATCAGCTTCTTCGCGGCCTGGGGCCAGATGCTCAACTACATCATCACGGTCGCGATCTCGGCCTTCTTCGTTCCCCATTACCTGGCCGTGTTCTGGCCCTGGCTGGGAGACTCGCCGGGAGACATCATCGGCGGGGTCGCGGTGATCGCCTTCCTCGCCGCGCTCAACGTCAAGGGGACCCAGGAGTCGACGCGCCTGAATCTGGTCCTGGCGATCGCCGACCTCTGCACCCAGGTCATCCTGGTGGGAATCGGCCTGGTGCTGGTCTTCAGCCCCAGCATCCTGGTCGACAACGTCCACCTCGGCGTCGCGCCGAGCTGGGGCGACTTCTTCCTCGGGATCGCGGTAGGGATGATCGCCTACACCGGGATCGAGACGATTTCGAACATGTCCGAGGAGGCGAAGGACGCCTCGAAGACGATCCCGAGGGGAACCGGGCTCACCGTTCTCGCAGTGCTCGGCCTCTATGCGCTCCTGCCGCTGATCGCGCTCTCGGCTATGCCGGTCCATCACGTGGCCGGGCACTACTCAACCGACCTGGGCACGAAGTTCGCCGACGACCCGGTCCTTGGGATCGTCGAGAACCTCGGCCTTGGCGCCGGCCTCACCAACATCCTCCGCTACTACGTGGGCGTCCTGGCGGCGGTGATTCTGCTGATCGCGACCAATGCCGCGCTGATCGGCGTCTCCCGCCTGACCTTCTCGATGGGGCACTACCGGCAACTCCCGGAGCGCCTGCGCCAGATCCATCCGCGCTTCCGCACCCCTTACATCGCGATCCTGGTCTTCTCACTGATCGCGGCGATCACCGTGCTACCGGGTCAGACCAAGCTGCTGGCGACGCTCTACTCGTTCGGCGCGATGCTCTCCTTCACGATCGCCCACATCTCCGTGATCCGCCTGAGGCAGCGGTATCCGGACAAGGAGCGCGAATGGAAGCCGCCGGGCAACATCCGGGCGTTCGGCTTCGACTTGCCGCTCACCGCCGTCTTCGGCGGCTTCGGCACCTTCGCGGCCTGGATCGTGGTCATGGCCCTCAACCCGCGAACGCTGGTGATCGGTGCGATCTGGATGCTGTTGGGGATCACGATCTATCTGCTCTACCGGCGCTCACAGGGACTCTCCCCCTCCCAGACCCACAAGGTCGTCCTGCCGGAGCCGCTGGGCGTCGAGGAGGTCGAGTACAAGAGCGTCCTGGTCGCCTTCGAGGACGACGAGCCCTTCTCCGAGCAGACGATGGTGACCGCGGTCAAGCTCGCCGCGAAGCGGCGCCGAGCGATCCACGTGATCTCGGTCGTCACGGTGCCCAGCCACCTTCCCCTGGACGCCTCGCTCGGAAACCTGGAGGAGGCCGCCCAGTCCAAGATCGAGCAGGCCAAGCTGATCGGCGGGCTGCGCGTCAGCGGCCACGTCCACCGAGTGCGGCCCAATCAGGCCGGTCATTCGATCTCGGAGGAGGCCCGGGAGCTGAAGGCGAGCGCGCTGGTCATGGGGCTCCGCTACCGCAACGGCGCGCCCCTCTACGGCAAGGCGCTGCAGACGGTGCTCGCCGAGCGGCCCACACGGGTGATCGTCGTCGGGGAGCCCGAGCGGGCCCGCGAGGCCGCGGGCCTCGGCGGACAGGTCCCGCCGAGCATCGGCGCCCCTGCCTAAATCAGCCGCGCTCGAACATGCGGCGGCGCTCGTAGTCCGTCACGACCTTGTCGAACAGGCCCTGCTCGAGCCGGCCGTAGTTGAGGTAGTGCTTGTGGACCGCGTCGCCGAACGCCTTCTTCGCGAAGTCCGACTCTTCCCAGAGGCCGACCGCCTCGCGGAGGGACGCGGGGAAGGCCTCGGCCTCCCCGGCCTCGTAGGCGTTGCCCTTGAGCTCCGGCCCGGGATCCGTCTGGTTCTCGATGCCGTCGAGACCGGCGGCGAGGAGAGCGGCAAACGCCAGATAGGGGTTCGCATCCGCTCCGGGGATCCGGCACTCGACCCGCCGCGACTGTCCGTGGCCGACGACGCGGAAGCCGCAGGTCCGGTTGTCGCGGCCCCATGAGACCGAGGTCGGCGCCCAGCTCTCGGCGGCGTAGCGCTTGTAGGAGTTGATCGCCGGCGCCACGAACAGCGCCAGCTCGCGGATGTGGTTCCGCATCCCGCCGAGGAAGTGCCGGAAGGTGTCGGTCTCCTCCCCCTCGGCGTCGACGAAGGCGCTCTTGCCGTCGTCTGCCGACCAGGCTCTGATGGATGTGGCAGGAGCTCCCGATGTCGTCCTCGGAGGGCTTCGCCATGAAGCTCGCCGAGATCTCGTTCAGGAAGGCGATCTCCTTGACGCCGTTCTTGTAGATCGTGTGGCGGTCGGCGGAGGTGACCGCGTCGGCGTAGCGGAAGTTGACCTCGTGCTGTCCGTACCAGGCCTCGCCCTTGGAGAACTCGACCGGGATCCCGGCGCCCATCATGCCGCGGCGGATCGGCCCCAGATACGCCTCGTCCATCGTCGTGGCGAGGATGTGGTAATCGAGGATGTAGGGGATCGTCGGGGTGAGGTCCTTGTAGCCCTTCTCCCAGGCCTCCGCGTAGCTCTCCTTGTAGAGGTAGAACTCGAGCTCGGAGGCGGCGTACGGCGTGAAGCCCATCTCCTGTGCCCGCTCGTAGACGGCGATCAGGATCTGGCGCGGCGAGGCGACCACTGGACTGCCGTCGTGGTTGACGACGTCGGCCAGAACCAGCGCCGTGCGGTCGAGCCACGGGATACGCCGCAGCGTCGACATGTCGGGCTGGATCCCGAAGTCGCCATAGCCGTCCTCCCAATTCGCCATCTCGTAGCCGGGGAGCGGCTCCATGTCCATATCGAGCGCCAGCAGGTAGTTGCAGCCCTCCACGCCGTGGCCGGTCACCTCGTCGAGGAAGTACTCGATCTCGATCCGCTTGCCGAAAAGCCGCCCCTGCATGTCGGTGAAGGCGGTGACGATCGTGTCGATCGTGCCCTCCTCGCCCGCCTTGCGGAGCTCGTCGAGCGTGAGCATGCCGCGGGTCCCGCCGGGTCCACCTGGTCGGGGGGCAGCTTCCTTGCTCTTCTCCCCTGATGCCACGGGCGGACCCTATATCGTCGGCACGTGGCGAGCAAGGAAGCGATCGAGGTCATCGAGCCGGCCACCGAGCAGGTGATGGCGGAGCTGCCGCGCGCCGGTGTGGAGGAGACGGACGCCGCGATCGACCGGGCCCGCGAGGCATTTCCGGGATGGCGGGCGATGGCGCCCGGCGACCGCTCGGCGCTGCTCCACACGCTCACCGACGCGATCGCCCACGGAGCCGAGGATCTCGCCCAGCTGGAGGCGCGCAACGCGGGCAAGCCGATCTCCGACGCCCGCGGCGAGATCGGGATGGTCGTCGAGACCTTCCGCTACTACGCCGGGGCGCCTGAGCGGCTCACCGGCAAGACGATCCCCGTCTCCGGCGGCGTCGACATGACCTTCCGCGAGCCTCTCGGCGTGGTCGGGCTGATCACACCCTGGAACTTCCCGCTCACGATCGCATCCTGGAAGGTGGCCCCGGCGCTGGCCGCCGGCAACACGATCGTGCTGAAGCCCGCCGAGCTGACTCCGCTGACCGCGATCGAGCTCGAGAGGATCGCCCTGGACGCCGGCGTGCCCGAGGGAGTGCTGAACGTCGTCGCCGGGCCGGGGAGCGTCTGCGGGCGGCGGCTGGTCGAGCACCCGGATGTCGCCAAGGTCGCCTTCACCGGCTCGACCGAGGTCGGTCGCGGGATCGCAGAGGGCGCCGCCGCGACCATCAAGCGGGTCACGCTGGAGCTCGGCGGCAAGAGCGCCAACGTGATCTTCGCCGACGCGGACATCGATGGCGCCGCTGCCGCCGCACCGATCGCGGTCTTCGGCAACGCCGGGCAGGACTGCTGCGCGCGCTCCCGGATCCTGGTCGAGCGCCCGGCGATGGACGAGTTCATGTCCGCCCTGGAGGCTGAGGTGAAGGCGATCAAGGTCGGTGATCCGCTCTCCGAGGCGACCCAGATGGGACCGCTGATCTCGGCCGACCAGCTTCACACGGTCTCCTCTTACGTCAACGGTGACGCGCCGGTCGCCTTCCGCGGCTCCGTCCCCGACGGACCCGGCTACTGGTTCCCGCCGACGGTGTTGGCCCCGGTATCCAACGACGACCGGCCGGCCCGCGAGGAGATCTTCGGCCCGGTCGCCTGCGTGATCCCGTTCGACGACGAGGCCGAGGCCATCCGGATCGCCAACGACACCATCTACGGGCTGTCGGGCTCGGTCTGGACCCGCGACGGGGCGAAGGCGCTTCGCGTCGCCCGCTCGATGGAGACCGGCGTGATCTCGATCAACTCGAACACCTCGGTGCGGGTCTCCACGCCGTTCGGCGGCTTCAAGCAGTCCGGCGTCGGCCGCGAGCTGGGCCCTGACGCGCTCGACGCCTACAGCGAGGTCAAGAACGTCTACTACGCCACGGAGGAGTGATGTCGCGACTGGAGGGAAAGGTCTGCGTGATCACCGGGGCGGCGAGCGGGATCGGGGCGGAGACGGCTCGCCTCTTCGCCGAGGAGGGCGCCCGAGTCGTCGGGGTCGATTTGGCCGAGGACGCGGAGGGCGAGCTGGCCCTGCAGGCCGACGTCGCCGACGAGGATTCGGTCCGCGAGATGTACGCGAAGGCGGCCGAGCAGATGGGCCGGATCGACGTCCTGTTCAACAACGCCGGAATCAGCCCCGACGACGACGTCTCGGTGCTCGACACCTCGCTCGAGGCATGGCAGCGCGTCCAGGACGTCAACCTGAAGTCGGTCTTCCTCTGCTGCAAGCACGGCATCCCGCACCTGCTCGAGTCGGGCGGCGGCTCGGTGATCAACACCGCCTCGTTCGTCGCGGTGATGGGCGCCGCCACCTCGCAGATCTCCTACACGGCGTCGAAGGGCGGCGTGCTTGCGCTCTCCCGCGAGCTTGGAGTGGAGTTCGGCAAGCGCGGCGTTCGCGTCAATGCCCTCTGCCCCGGGCCGGTCAACACGCCGCTCCTCCAGGAGCTCTTCGCCAACGACCCCGAGAAGGCCGCCCGCCGGCTCGTGCACCTGCCGATGGGGCGCTTTGCGGAGGCGAGGGAGATCGCGCAGGGCGCCCTCTTCCTGGCAAGCGACGACAGCTCCTATGTGACGGCCTCGACCTTCCTGGTCGACGGCGGGCTGTCGGGCGCGTACGTCACGCCCGAGTAGCCACGGTGTCGAGGAACCGGCCGCAGAGCTCCCGTCCCAACCGGTTCCAGTCCGCGATCTTCTCCCGCGTCTCGGCGCGCAGCGCGTCCGGGTCGACGCCGATCCGCACCGCGTCCTCGTCGGAGCGGTAGTCGTCGATCCACCGCTCGGCGTCCTCGGCGGTCACCTCGGCGTGGAACTGGATCCCCCAGGCTCGCTCCCCGACCCGGTAGGCCTGCGCGCAGACCGGGCTGCGGGCCAGGATCGCCGCGCCGTCGGGCGGCAGCGCCTCGTAGCTGTGCCACTGAAATCCCGTGAAGCGCGGCGCCAGCGGGCCGATCAGGGGATCGTCGGCGCCATCGTCGGTGATCTCGACCTCGCACCAGCCGATCTCAGGCTCGCTTGCGCGGCGAGCCGACCCCCCGGCGGCCTCGGCGAGCAGCTGGCTCCCAAGGCAGACGGCCAGTAGGGGCATCCCGTCGTCGACCATCGCGTCCAGGAAGTCCTTCTCGAAGCGCAGCCAGGGATGGCGATCCTCCTGGTCGGCGTGCATCGCGCCGCCGAAGGTGAGGACCGCGTCATAGTCGGCGATCTCGAGCCGGGGCCCTCCTCCCCGCTCGGAGAGCCTCCACTCGTCCAGGTCGACGCCGCGTCCGCGGATCTCCTCGGCGAAGACGCCGGGACCCGCGTCGGGCTGATGCACGATGGCCAGCGCCCTCATGATGGGATACTGGCGAATCCACGTGAGACGAGTGGTTGAAACCGAGGAGGCGCCCGAACCCATCGGTCCCTACTCGCAAGCCGTGGTGGCAAACGGTGTCCTCTACTGCAGCGGCCAGGTGCCGCTCGACCCCGAGAGCGGCGAGCTGATCGAGGGCGGCATCGCCGAGCAGGCTGCCCGCTGCCTGGAGAGCCTCGAAGCCGTCTGCCACGAGGCCGGAACGCGCCTTCAGGACGCAGCGCGGATCGGGATCTATCTGACCGACATGGCGGAGTTCCCCAAGGTGAACGACGTGTACGCGACCTTCTTCGAGAAGCCATTCCCTGTCCGCACAACGGTCGGAGTCGCCGCCCTTCCTAAGGGCGCGCTGGTGGAGATGGACGCCACCGTTCCGCTGGCCACGTGACCGACACCGTCTCGCTCGAGGACATTGAGCGCGCTCGCGAGGTGGTCGCCGATGTGGTCCGGCGAACCTACGTCTTCGAGTCTCGCTACCTGTCGCGCACAACCGGGGGCACGATCGCTCTCAAGGCCGAGAACCTGCAGCGCACCGGCTCTTTCAAGCTGCGCGGCGCGCTCAACATGATCGCCGGGCTCGACGGCGGCACCAAGGGCGTGGTCGCCGCGAGCGCGGGCAACCATGGCCAGTCGGTCGCGTACGCGGCGCGGGCCCGTGGTCTGGCGGCGACGATCTTCATGCCCGAGCGTGCACCCCTGGCGAAGATCGCGGCCGCCCGGGAGTCAGGCGCCGAGATCGTCCTGCAAGGGGAGTCGATCGAGGCCTGCGTCGAGGACGCCCGCGAATACGCCGAGTCCGAGGGCCTCGCATTCATCCACCCCTACGACGACCCGGCGGTGATCGCCGGACAGGGAACGATCGGGATGGAGCTGGTGGAGGAGGTCGAGGATCTCGCGAAGGTGCTGATCCCCATCGGTGGCGGCGGCCTGGCGTCCGGGATCGCAACCGCGATCAAGGCCGCACAGCCGACGGTCGAGATCGCCGGGATCCGCTCGCAGTGCGCGCTCGCCGACGGGATCGCCGTGAAGCAGCCCGGCGAGATCACCGCGCCACTCCTCGAGGACCTGGTCGATGAGGAGGTGATCGTGGACGAGAACGCGATCGCCGAGGCGATCATGCTGCTGCTCGAGCGGACCAAGCTCGTCGTCGAGGGGGCGGGCGCCGTGGGCGTCGCGGCGCTCATCGGAGAGCAGGTCCAGCCCGCCGCGACGGGCACGACGGTCGTGATCCTCTCGGGCGGCAACATCGATACCGGCGTCCTCGCCGACCTCGCGCGACACCACGAGACGGGGCGCGGGAGGCGGCTGCGGATCTTCACCAAGATCCCCGACGAGCCCGGTTCGCTCGCCGCCCTGCTGACCGCAATCGGTGAGGGCGGCGCCAACCTGATCGACGTGGATCACGTGCGCGAGGGAGTGGGCCTCTCGGTCAGCGAGACCGGCGTGGAGCTGGTGATGGAGACCCGCGGGCCCGAGCACGCCGAGCGCCTGCTCGAGCAGATCAGGAGCCTCGGCTATAGACCCGACGTGCTGAGCTGATCCTCGTAGTCGCCCGGATCGAGGCGCCTCGTCCGTCGCCTGTATTCGAGCGTGAACCCGGGCCAGTTGTTGGTGTTCCGGCCGTGCTCGTCGACGTACCAGTTGCTGCATCCCGTCTGCCAGACCGAGGTGGAGAGACGGCTCTGCATCTCGCTGTCGAAGGCGCGCTGGACCTCGGGCCGTACCGATAGCCACCCGCCCGTGCGCCGCAATCTCTCGACCGCATCGGCGATGTAGGCCATCTGGCTCTCGAGCTGGAAGATGATCGAGCCCGAGCCGAGATTGGTGTTGGGCCCGTACATGACGAACAGGTTGGGGAAGCCGGCGACCGTCATCCCAAGGTAGGCATTCGCTCCTTCGCGCCAGGCCTCGTTCAGGTCGAGCCCGTCCCGGCCACGGATCTCCATCGGGGCGAGGAACCGCGTGCTCTCGAAGCCCGTTGAGAGGACGATCACGTCCGCCGGGCGCTCGGTCCCGTCCTCCGCCACCACCCCGCTCTTCGTCAGCTCGCGGACGCCCTGGCTGACCAGCTCGACGTTGGGCCGCTCCATGGTTGAGTAGTAGTCGGGCGAGATCAGGACCCGCTTGCAGCCGAGCACGTCATCGGGCGTCAGCGCCCGCTTGAGTTCCGGGTCCGACACCTGGTCGTCCAGGTTCCGCTCGAACATCCGGACGCCGAGCCTGCCCACCGCCTTACTCATCAAACGGGTCGCGCCGACGCCCGCCCGCGCATTGAAGGCGGCGATGAAGATCTCGAAGAAGAGCCACTGGGTGAAGCGGGCCATCAGCCTCGCCGGGGGGAACCAGCGGAAGAGTCGCCTCTCCCACGGCATGTACGGGCGGTCCTTCTTGGGGATCACATAGGGCGCGGAGCGCTGGTAGACGTCGACCTGGCCCACCCGCTCGGCGATCGCCGGGACGACCTGGATCGTGCTGGCCCCGGTGCCGATCACCGCCACCCGCTTGCCCTGCAGCTCGACGCCGTGGTCCCAGCGAGCGGTGTGGAAGATCGGGCCCGCAAAGCGCTCCGCGCCCTCGATCCGAGTGGTCGCCGGGCGGCTGAGCTGGCCGCAGGCCGAGACGAGCACGTCCGCCTCGACCGTGCCGTCATCCGTCTCGAGCCGCCAGCGACCCGAGTCCTCGTCGAACTCGGCACGCCTGACCTCCGTTCCCAGCCGCAGGCTGGGCCGCAGGCCGTACCGCTCGATGCAGCGTTCGAGATAGTCGAGGATCTCGGGCTGCGGCGAGTAGCGGCGGCTCCAGTCCGGGTTGGGCTCGAACGAGAACGAATAGAGATGCGAGGGGACATCGCAGGCCGCGCCCGGGTAGGTGTTGTCCCGCCAGACGCCACCGATCCCGTCGGCCTTCTCGAGAATGGTCAGCGAGTCGACGCCCGCCTTCTTCAGGGTGATCGCGAGGCCGATGCCGCCGAAGCCCGCCCCGATGATCGCGACGGTCGGGGTCCGCCGTCCGTTTCCGGAGCCGTTCGTCGACGCGCCCTCGCGGCGCGTCGAGAGCGGGCGGCCGGCCCAGATGTCGTCGAAGGCTCCAGACAGGTCGGCCATCGCGTCGTCCGCCTCCCTGAGCAGCCCGGCGGTGATCTGAAAGTCGTGCCACATGCCCTCTAAGCGCGTGTAGCCGACATCGACGCCGGCCGCCCGTGCGCGTTCGGCGAACAGATCGGAGTCGCTCAGCAGGATGTCGTGGGTGCCGACCTGGATGTAGGTCGGCGGCAGGCCGTCGAGGTCGGCGCCGACCGGGGAGAGCTCGGGGTCGAGCGGATCGGCGTCGCCGCGGTAGAGCTCGCCGCCGCGCACGGTCCAGTCACGGAACAGCCCCACGTCTCGCCGGGCGTTCACGCCCATCGAGGCGCCCGAGCAGGTCAGGTCGAGCCAGGCGTTGAGGAGCACGAGCGCGCCCGGGAGCGGATCGCCCTCGGTGCGCAGCCTGAGGGCAAGCGCGACGGCCAGCCCGCCGCCCGCGGAGTCCCCGGCGATCACGATCGACTTGGGGTCGATCCCGGAGGCCAGCAGCTCCCGATATGCGGCGAGGGCGTCCTCCAGAGCCGCCGGATGCTTGTGCTCAGGACCGAGGCGGTACTCGGGCAGATGCACCGGCGCGCCGGCCGCCAGCGAGATCTGCGCGGCCAGGCCGCGGTGCGTCCGGCGGGACCCTAGAACGTAGGCGCCGCCATGGAGATACAGGACGGCCCGGGAGCGAACCGCATCCCCGGACTCGATCCGGTTGCTGGGGACCCCGCCGAGCGACCGCTGCTCGATCGAGATCCCCGGCGGGACCCGGCTGATCCTCGCCGCCGCCTCGGTCCAGGCGCGCTGGACGCGGATCGGGATCCAGGTGCGCTGGACCGAGCGCTGCAGCGCGCGCGTCAGCAGTTTGACCACGGGCCGAGGCAGGTACCGGCTCACGAGACGGGAGAATAGGCTCCCCGTGTGGCATCCCACGAGACGGTCGACCTGACCAAGGACGGGCCCGCGGCCCGAATCCTGCTCAATCGCCCCGACGCCCTGAACGCCTGGAACGAGCAGTTCGGCCGGGACCTGCTCGACGCGGTGAGCACCGTGGCCGCGGACGAGTCGACCCGCGCGGTGCTGATCACCGGCGCGGGGCGTGGCTTCTCCTCCGGGGCGGACCTGAAGGAGCAGCGCGGTGGAGATGAGGGCGGCCTGCCCGACCTGAGCGCCCGCCTCAAGGAGATCTACCACCCGGTCATCACGGCGCTGCGCGAGATGCCGAAGCCGGTCGTCGCCGCCGTCAACGGCCCGGCGGTCGGGATCGGCTGCTCGCTCGCCCTCGCCGCCGACCTGATCGTCGCGGCCGACTCCGCCTACTTCCTGCTCGCCTTCGTCAACATCGGCCTGGTGCCGGATGGCGGGTCGACCGCGTTCCTCCCCGCCCGCGTCGGCTACGCGCGCGCCGCGGAGATGGCGATGCTCGGCGAGCGCGTCCCGGCCGACCAGGCGCTCGACTGGGGACTGATCAACCAGGTCGTCGCCGACGACGAGCTCGAGCCGGTCTCCACCGCGCTGCTGGAGCGCCTCGCCAACGGCCCGACGCGGTCATACGCCGGCGCCAAGCACCTGCTCAACCGCCGCATGTACGCGGACCTCGCCGGCCAGCTCGATGCCGAGGCCGAGGCCCAGCGCGACCAGGGGCACAGCAAGGACTTCGTCGAGGGCGTGATCGCCTTCGTCGAGAAGCGCCCGCCCAACTTCACCGGCGGCTAGCGCGACCTAAGCTGGCGGAGGTGCTCTTTCGTCAGATCCTGCATGAGGACCTGAGCTGTGCCTCGTACCTGGTCGGTGACACCGACTCCGGGGTCGCCGCGGTCATCGACCCACAGTGGTCGATCGAGCCCTACCTGCGGCTGAGCCGCCTGCACGGCGTCCGGATCGAGCATGTCCTGGAGACGCACAATCACGCCGACCATGTCTCCGGCCACGGCAGGCTGGCGCGGGCCACGGGGGCGACGATCCACATCCACGAGCTCGCCGACGCCGAGTACCCGCACGAGTCGTTTGTGGCCGGCTGGCGTCTCGACCTCGGCCGCGTCGAGATCGAGGCGCTCCACACGCCGGGGCACCGGCCCGAGCACACCTCCTTCCTGCTCCGCGACGCCGACCGCGGCGGCGACCCGTGGGCGGTGCTGACCGGCGATTCGCTCTTCGTCGGCGACGTCGCGCGCCCCGACCTGGCCATCGAGCCCCGCGAGGGCGCGGCCGAGATCTTCCAGTCGCTGCACGAGCGCCTGATGTCCCTCCCCGACGACGTGGAGGTCTGGCCCGGGCACCTGGGCGGCTCGGCCTGCGGCAGCTCCGGGATCGACCACAAGTCGACCTCGACCATCGGCTTCGAGCGCCAGCACAACCGGGCGCTGGGCTTCGAGACCGAGGGCGACTTCGTCGAGGACGCCGTGGCGACCCTTGGCGCCCGTCCCCCCAACGTCGAGCACATCGTCGCCATCAACCGGGGGCCCCTGGTCGAAGAGATGGGTACGCCGATCCCGCTGGCGCCGCGCGCGGTCGAGGTCGGCATCGCCGAGGGCGCGCTGCTGGTCGACGCCCGCACCAACGAGCAGTTCGACGAGGCCCATGTCCCCGGAGCCATCAGCGCCTCCGCGTACGAGACCGGGTTCGCCACCAAGGTCGCCAAGGTTGTCCGCCCCGACGTCGAGCTGATCGTGGTCGCGGCCTCCGACGGCTACGAGCTCGAGGCCGCCGAGCTGCTCGCCTCGGTCGGCCTCCGCGTCCGCGGGTACCTGGAGGGCGGGATGACCGCCTGGCGCTCCGAGGGCCGGCCGGTGCGGAGGATCGAGCTGATCGATCCCGATCAGCTCGCCGAGCGGCTGGAGGGCGACGACCTCGTGGTCCTCGACGTCCGCGACGACGACGAGTTCGCAGACTTCCACATCCCCGGATCGATTCACCTCCCCTACGGCGAGTTGCCCGATCGTCAGGGAGAGCTGCCGCGCGACCGGGAGATAGCCGCGATCTGCAGCGGCGGCAAGCGCAGCGGCCTGGCGGCTTCGATCCTCCAGCGTGAGGGGTTCGAACGCGTCCTGCACGTCGCGGACGGTGGCGTCGGCACCTGGCGCCGCAGCGGGCGCAACGTGGAGAGCGGTTAGGGCTCTCTACTTCTTGCTCTTCGCCTTCGCTTCCTTCCCGGTGCTGATGCCCTTCAGAAACGGGATCAGCCGCTTCAGGAAGGCATTCAGCTTGGGCTGCGCCGCGTTCGGGTCGTTGTGTGCGTACGTCGCCGAGCGATCGACGAGCTTCAGGTTCTTGCGCGGAATCCGAGCCTCCGCGGCCAGCGCCTGCGCCGCTGCGATCACGCGAGCCCCGCCGAGCGCGGCGCCGAACGCGTAGATCCGCAGTCGCTTGGGCAGCTTGGTCGCATCGGTCGAGTGCACGTCGAGCACCGATTGCGCAGGGTTGGCCAGCCCGTCGCCCACGGCGCCCGAATCGATGGTCAGGCGCATCGGGTGGTACCAGGCCGTGCCGTCCAGGTTCTGCAGGCCCCAGCCCGAGAACATGCTGGCCCAGCGCTGGATCGGCGTGATCGCGCCGGCCCTGTCCCAGCCTCGCGGGTCCCCGCTGGCCGCGAGCTGGCCCGAGTGGACCTGAGCGGCGAGCAGCGAGGGAGGCGAGGTCTTGACGTCGGTCGAGAGGCCGAATCCAGCCTCATTCGTCGCGTTGACCCCGGGCGGAGGCTGGAGGTTGGAGGGCAGCAGCGGCCAGCCGGTGAACACGGACAGGCTGTTGGGCGCCGCCTTCGCACCCGCGGATCCGACCATCCCGAAGAGGCCGGCGAGCGGAGCCGGAATGCCGCCGAAGCTGAGCCACGGCGACGACTTCTGCAGGTCGTTGAGCGACTTCTGCGCCTGATCGGGGCTGACCGGGGTCGGGCTGCTGGCGCCGTCTATCAGGACGAGACCCGAGAGGTCACGGCCGCCGGGGCGCCCGTTGAAGTCCCAGGTGGCGTAGGCGGTTGTGATCGAGCCGCCCAGCGAGTGGCCGCCCATCGCGACGTTGCGACCACCCTTGGCGGCGGCCTTCGCCACCACTCGGAGGTCGTTGATCTCGGTGTTCATCCCCCACTGACGGGCGAACGGCACCTGCGAGTCCTGCACCGGGTGGAGGTGGTTCGTGATGCTCGGATTGCTGAGGTAGCCCAGGTAGTAGTTGAAGAGATCGGTCGCGCTCGCCTTGCCCTGCTTCAGGAGGTTGAGCTCGGACTCGTCCTCGAGGAAGTTCTCGCGGCGCTCCACGGCCCAGACCTGCCAGTCCGGAAGCACCTTCACGATCGACTTCGCGAGCGGCTCGAAGTAGGCCGCGCTCGCCGAGGTCCCGGGATTGAGGACGAGGACGTTCTTCGCCTTCGGGTTCCCCGTCTTCAGGGCCCCGACCACGTTCAGATTCGCCGGAGTTCCAGGCGATTGAAACCCCTGCATCACCTTGAAGCGGACCTTGGGGGGCTTGGCGCTCGCCGCCGGGACGAGGCCCATCCAAAGCGCTCCAGCCGCGATCGCAACCAGCGCGAGCCGGGAAGGCATCCTCTGCCGAATCTTCATCCTCTCCTCTTTCTTTCGCCCCTCACCCTTACTGATACACGCAACACGAAATGTATCGACAAGTCTCGGTCCGCGGCGGCCTGCGAGTATGCGCAACTTCCCGGCAGGGAACTTGTTCTCAGCGATCCATGAAGCGAACCGCCCTCCTCGCCATCCTGATCGGACTGCTCGCCGGCCTCGTCATCGCCCCGAGCGCCTTCGCGATCAAGGCGGGCTTCAACGTCGCGACCAAGCGGCTGGAGGCGGCCTACAAGATCGCCCTGTTCGAGCGCCGCTTCAGCACGGACGGCTGCTATCCGGCGCCACCGAAGCTCGCCAAGGCGATCCACCAATCCAGCCACCGCAAGGTGGGCGTCGCCCCGAACACCAAGCACCTCGCCAACCTGAACCAGGTTTACATCCTGAAGCAGGGCACGACCTGCGAGCACCTCCGGATGGCGCTGCGGGCGACCGGGGGCACCTTCGTGCTCGACTCGAAGCAGGGAACGGTCCGCCTCCAGGGACACAAGGGCGCGGCCACCCCGGGGCTCGCCCGGCCGCTGACCAACCTCACCCTCGCGAGCAGGGCCTTCAACGTCAGCAAGCCCGATACGGCGCCGCGCCTGCAGACCATCTGCCCGGGTGGCAAGTTCCCGGTCGGCGGCGGCATGACCGTCAGTCCGCCGACCGACCCGGACGGAGCCGGCATCTATCCACACTCCTATGAGCGCCTCGGCGCCCAGCGGGGCTGGCACATCAGCGTCGTCGACCTCGACCCGAGCCCCGGCAGCACGACCCCTCGGAACGTCACCGTTCAGGTCATGTGCGGGTTCGGCGTGATCCCAGCCACTCCGACGCCGCACCGGACGGTCTACCTGCGTCCCGGCGAGACCAAGACAGTCACCGCCCGCTGTCCGAAGGGCCAGTTCCTGGTTTCGGGCGGCTTCCAGCGCACCGACTTCCGCAGCGACGGCGGCGACTACGTCACCGAGTCCCACGCCTCCGGCCCCAAGGCCTGGGTGGTGAGCGGGCACGCGTACGGGACCGGCTCGGGCGAGCTGACCGCGATCGCCTACTGCGCCAGGATGAAGAAGCCGATCCTCACCGAGGTCGCCTCCTCTCCCGCTCCTGTCGCGGCGAGCGGATCCGCGACGACTACCACCCCGGGGTGCCCGGCGGGCAAGCGATTGACCGCCGGCGGCTTCAGTGCGAATGGGTCGACCAACGCACTGTTCGCGGCCGGTAGCTTCAACCCGGATGGCACCTTCTCCGCCAACGCCTACGGGTTCTTCGGCGCGGCGCCAGAGCTGACGGCCTACGGCTACTGCCTGCCGGCGAAGGCCTAAGCCTCCGTCGGAAGCTCCTCCCCATGTCCGAAGCGGACGTCGGGGAGCACCCGGTCGGCCCAGCGGGGGAGGTACCAGGCCCACGGGCCGAGCAGCCTGAGCAGCACGGGCATCAGCAGCAGCCGGATCAGCATCGCGTCGAGGAGCACGGCGATGCCCGAGGATCAGCCCCATCTCCTTCGGGGGCAGCGGTCCCGGAGAGCGCGAAGGTGAAGAAGACCGCGACCATCACGGCGCCGGCGGCAAAGATGACGCGCCCCGAATGTGCCAGGCCGCCGACCATCGCCTCCTTGGCGTCATGGGTGCGGTCCCAGTGCTCTTTCGCCGAGGACAGCAGGAAGACCGTGTAGTCCATCGAGATCGCGAAGATCATCGCGAAGAAGAAGACGGGTCCCCACGCGTCGAGGAACCCCTGCGGCTCGAAGCCGAGCAGCGAGTGAAGGGCGCCGTCCTGGAAGATCCACTTGGCCACCCCGAACGCCGCCCCCGTGGCGAGCAGGTTGGTGACGACTCCGGCCGCGGCGATCAGCGGCGCCTGCAGCGCAAAGAGCAGCAGCACGAAGCCGAGGCCGAGCACGACACCAATTACGAGCGGGGTCTTCCCCGTGAGCGCAGCCGCCAGATCATGGTTCTCGGCGACCGCACCACCGACCATGGTCTCCGCGGGGAGCTCCGTGCGAATCCGGTCGATCGTCGCGCTCACCGCCGAGCTCGAGGGATCCTGCCTCGGGATCGCGTAGATCAGGGCGAGATCGCCCGACCGCTGTGCGGGCAACACCTGGGCGATGCCGGGATCGCGTTGCGCGACCGCGGCGGCCGCTCCGGCCTCGGATGCCGGCGCGACGAGCTGCAGCGGCCCGGTCGAGCCCGGACCGAACGCCGCCTGCACCTGGCCGTAGCCGACCCGCGAGGAGTCGCCGGGCGGGACGACCTTGATCGAGGGCATCGCCGTGTCGAGCGTCAGCACCGGCAACGTGAGGACGGCCAGGGCAACGAAGGCGGGGACGCCATAGCGAAGAGGGTGGCGCCAGAGCCGCTCGCCCCAGGCCGCGAAGCGCGGCGAGCGGTGCTCGCCGGAATGGACCCACGGCAGCGAGAGCTTGTCCACCCGGGGCCCCAGCTTCGCAAGCACCGCCGGCAGCAGGGTCAGCGTCGCGGCAAGCACGAAAACAACGGCCAGCATGATCCCGAGGCTGACCGAGCGGAAGGCCGGGCTCGGCACCAACATCACCGCGCTCAGGGAGATTAGGACCGTCACGGCTGAGAAGACCACGGCCTTGCCGGCCGTGTCCATGGTCTGTGCGACCGCTTCCTCGGGCGGCAGCTCGGATCCGAAGAATGCGCCGCGGAACCGATAGACGACGAACAGCGCGTAGTCAATGCCGAGCGCGAGGGCGAACATCAGCGCGAAGTTCATGGCCCAGATCGAGATCGGCAGGACCTGCGCGCCGAGGTAGAGGGAGCCGGCCGCGGCGACCAGGCCGACCATGGTCAGCATCAGCGGGAGGCCGGCGGCGACCAGCGAACCGAAGGCGATCAGCATGATCGCCAGGGTCACGGGCCAGGAGATCACCTCCGAGCGCAGCATCGCGCTCTTGTTGGCGGCGTTGAAGTCGGACCACATTCCGGACGCGCCGGTCAGGTGGACCTGCATCCCGTCGCGGCCCAGCGACGCCAGAGGCCCCTTGAGGTTCTCCGCCGCGGCGACCATGGCATTCGCGTCCTTGGCGGCGCCGGCCTGCACGATGGCGGTATGGCCGTCGGGCGAGATCGAGACGCCCGGCTGCGGACCGACCACTGATCGAACCGCGCGATTCCGAGCGCAGCTTCCGCTCGACTGCGGCGACCGTCGCGTTGAAGTTCGGATCGCCGACTGGCCGCCGCGGGCGAGTGGACGACGACCATCAGCCCGTAGCTGGAGAGCCCTTGGAAGTTGCGATCGATCAGGTGGCGTGCCTGGACCGACTCGGAGCCGCTCGCCTCCCAGCCCGCGCCCGAAAGCGCCTTCTCGACCCGTGGCGCGAGGAAGCCGAGGCCAAGTGCGATCACGGCCCAGCCGATCACCACCACGCGGAAGTGGGTCGCGGTGTATCGCCCCAGCCTCCCGATGGGACCGACCTGCAGCATCAGGCGCCGACCCTGTGGGTCTCGAGGGGATGCGAGTCGAGCTGCTCCCCGGTATTGCCGCGGTCATCCGGGTAGACGACCGAGCGGAAGCCGAAGGCCCGCTTCAGGATCAGCGATGCCGGACAGCTGCCGACGAGCACGTAGAGCCAGAGGTTGACGCCGACGAACGCGGTCAGCAGCAGGAACCAGAGCGAGACCAGCGCCACGAGCGCGACGCTCAGCAGGATCACGGTTCCGGCGAGCGCGAAGAGGACGCGCTCCAGGGGCCAGCGCGGTTGGGTCTGGGGCATCTCAGTCGCCTCCTTCGAGCAGCGCGGTCGATCTCGTCGATCTGCCGGCGCAGGCCGCCGCAGACCTCGTCGCAGAGCCCGAAGAAGGCCGGGTCGGCGATCGAGTAGACGGCGAAGTTGCCCTGCTTGCGGCGGCGACGATCCCCGCGCGCAGGAGCGCTCCGAGATGCTGGGAGACGTTCTGCTGGGAGGCGCCGGTCGCCTCCTGCAGCTCTCTGACCGTCGCCTCGCCATCGCGCAGGCGGTCGAGCAGCCGGATTCGCATCGGCTCCCCGAGCAGACGAAAGCGCTCGGCGATCAGCTCGACCAGCGGCTCGGGCAGCGGATGCGGGACGTCGGGAGCGCTCGTCTTGGTTGCCATGGGCAACACCGTAGCACAAGTGAATAGTTGTACGCTAGTGTGATTGTCGTCACTGAACGGTGCCACGACTAGGCGGCCCGACGGGGCACCCCTTCGAGTTCGAGCGGTGATTGCCAGTCGTATTTGCCGTAGCGCCGCCGCGAATACGAGAGGAGAAAGGCAATCTCAATCAGCGAGATTCCCAACCCAACCGCGCCTCTGTGCGTGGCAGGGGAGCGGCTAGTAGCCGGCTCGGATGCCGCGCGACGAAGCTCGAGGTGTCGTCGCGCATCACGGTGCTCCAGCGGGGGCCGTTGCCTCCGCCGGGTCCGCCTGTGTCGAAGCGGAGACCGGCGATGTACGCCCAGGCATGGCCGCTGTTCGCGAAGACGGTGATCCAGTTGCCGCCGCCGGACTCGCCCCAGACCTCGAGGCCGGTCGAGTCGAGCGGGCTGGAGAGGAAGCCGCCGCCGTGCAGCGCAAAGCTGACCGAGCCCGAGCAGTCGTAGCCGCTGGAGGTGAAGGAGCCGTGGCCCCCTCCCCAGATGTAGGGGAGGTCGTCGATCTGGTTGGCCGCCTCGATCACCGCCCGCACCGCGAGAGGCGCATTCGATGGCGGGATCGCGTCGCCGCTCGAATCCAGCGTCGCCCGTCCGGCCGGCGCCGGGATGTTGGAGAGGTCCGTCTGGATCTGCTGCTCCTTGCTGAGCAGGGCCTGCAGGACCCCCTGTCGGGCGTTCCGGGCCGCGACCAGCTGCGACTGCTGCTGCTGGATCTGCGCGTGCTGGCTGGCGATCTGCCGCTCCTTGGCGGCGACCTGGTCGCGGGCGGCCTGGATGCGGTCATGGGTCGCCTGGAGTTGCGTGACCAGCGCCGTGATCTGATCGCGCAGGCCGCGAACGCGAGCCACGACCTCGTCGTCATAGCTCTGGATGTGGTCCAGGTACTCGGTGCGGGTCAACAGGTCCGACCAGCTGGCCGAGCGCATGACCACGGCGGTGACGTCGGGGTCGTTCGACTTGTACATGTCGACAAGCAGCTGCTCGAGCGCACCGACCGCCGCCTGCAGCTTCGCCCGCACCCGCGCCAGCTCGGCCTTCTCGGCGTTGAGCTCGGCGGTCGCCTTGTCGAGCTCCGCCTGCTTGGCCGCCAGCTCGTGCTCTGCCGCCGCCTGCTCCTGTCGCAGCTGGGACTCCCGCCCGATCAGCTGGTCGACCTGCGCGTTCATGCTGTCGATCTGCGAGCGGAGCGGTCCCTCGTTGGACTGGATCCGGCTGAGCTCGTCCTGCTTCTGGGCGATCTTGGAGGCCGGATCGCCGATCGCGCTCTGGCCGATCAGCGAGCCGATCACGAGGGTCACCAGCACCATCAGCGCGAGCACGGCGGCGCGCCCGCGGGGGGTGGATCGCCCTCTATCTCTGCGTGATGGACTCGGCATGGAAGTCGGTGCGGCGAGACGCCGCCCCGGCAGTCCGGCCAGGCTAGAGCTTCGCCGCCGAAATGTCAGCAGTTGCTAACAGGCGTGCAAGATCGCTTGCGGATCGCATACCCAGAAGCGACCAGGCGGAACGGCCGCTCAGGCGACAGCTTCGACCGGGATCTGGCTCATGAACGAGTCGAGCACGCGAGGATCGAAGTGGGAGCCGCGGCCCTCGGCCATGACCGCGGTTGCCTCGGCCATCGAGATCGCCTTGCGGTACGGGCGGTCTCTGGTGAGGGCATCGAAGACGTCCGCGACGGCCGCAATCCGGCCCTCCTCCGGGATCGCCTCCCCGCTCAGGCCGCGGGGATATCCGCTTCCGTCGAACTTCTCATGGTGGGTCCAGGCGATGGACTCGGCCAGCTGCATGAGCGGGGACTCGGACCCCTGCAGGATCTTGCGCCCGATCTCGGCATGGGTCTGCATCTGCGCTCGCTCCTCCGCCGTCAGGGGGCCGGCCTTCAGGAGGATGTGATCCGGGACGGCGATCTTGCCGATGTCGTGCATCTGCGCGGCGAGGGCGATCGAGTCGCAGACCTCATCCGGGAGCTCCAACCGCTGGGCGAGCTCCTCGCAGTACGCGCCCATTCGCGAGAGGTGATGCCCGGTGACCTGGTCGCGCATCTCGACCGCGAAGCTGAGCTTGTGGACCGTCTCGAGGCGGGATTTCTCCAGGGACGCCTCCGAGTTCCGCAGGAGCTGGCGAACCCGCTCGGTCTCGAGGCTCAGGGCGATCATCTCCTGTTCGAGCTGGCGCTCGTGCGCGCGTGCCTGGAGCTCCAGCTGCCGGCGACGCAGGGCGTTGCTCACGGTGATCAGCAGGTCGCCGCTGCGATACGGCTTGATCAGGTAGCCGTAGACGCCCATCTCGAAGGCTCGCTCGACCAGGGCATGGTCGTCGGCGACGGTGACCATCACGACGGCGATCGTCTCCTCCCGCGACAGCAGGGCCTCCACGAGATCCATGCCGCTCTCTCCCGGCATGTAGTGGTCGCAGAGCAGCAGGTCGACCATCCCGCCGATCAGCTTTCCGCGGGCCTCGTGCGCGTCGGCGACGACATCCACCTCGTAGTGCGGACTGAGGATCCGGGCGGCCTGGGCACGCGCCACCGCGTCGTCCTCGACGATGAGAATGCTCGGTTTCATCTCCAAGCCCTCTGCCAGATGCGCATGTGCTGCCTCCCGCGGGTCGAACGAATCCCCCCGCAAACAACCCTCTTCCACAGTAGAGGTGCTCTCGCTGTTAATCAATATTTGGTAGTGGTACGTCTGTCTACGCCGCGCGGGCGGGATGTCCTGCCCGCCGGGGATCTACGATCGTCGGATGCCCGAGGAGTTCTGCGACGTCGGACGAGGCGTGACCCTCTGCTACGAGGCCTTCGGGGACCCCGACGACACCCCGATCCTGCTGGTCATGGGCCTGGCGACGCAGATGATCGCCTGGCACGAGGACTTCTGCGAGGAGCTGGCCGAGCGCGGCTTCTACGTCGTTCGCTTCGACAACCGCGACATCGGGCGCTCGACCCACTTCGACTTCCGCCCCCCGACGCTGGGCCAGATGATGCGCCGGCGCGTCGGCCCGGACCAGTACACGCTCTCGGACATGGCAGAGGACGCCGCAGTCCTGCTCCGTCAGCTGGACATCGCCCCCGCCCATGTGGTGGGCGCCTCGATGGGCGGCATGATCGGCCAGATGCTCGCCGCCGAGCATCCCGAGGTGGTCCGCTCGCTGACCTCGATCATGTCGACGACCGGCAACCGCTGGCACGGCCAGCCGGCGCTCTCGGTCTACCGCTACCTGCTTCGCCCGCCTCCGCGCGACCGCGATGGCTACATCGAGCGGTCCGCAGAGGTATTCGGGCTGGTGGGATCGACCGGCTTCCCACGCGACGAGCAGTACATCCGGGAGCGCGCGGGACGCAGCTTCGACCGCGGCTTCGACGTCAGGGCCGGCGGCCGCCAGCTCGGCGCGATCGTCGCCTCGGGCGACCGCACCAAGACACTTGGCCGGATCGAGGCGCCGACGCTGGTGATCCACGGCACCGTCGACAAGATGGTCAGGCCGTCGGGTGGGAAGGCGACGGCCAGGGCGATCCCCGGGGCCCGGCTGATGATGATCGACGGGATGGGACACGACCTGCCCCGCGGGGTGTGGCCTCAGATCATCGACGCGGTCGCCGAGCACGCCAGGGCCAGCGACCACAAGGCCACCGCACGTCGGAGCGAAGGGCGAAGCCCGGAGCGACTTGTGAAGGGTGGCCGTGGTGGTCGCGACTGATGGCGAAGCCGTCCTGCCCTAGCCTCGAACGAGCGAGGCGTGCACAACGCCGTTGGGGCTCGCTATCCAGATCGAGGAGCCCCGCCTGAGCAGGACCGCCTCGCCCGCGACCGCCGGATCGCGGTACTCGACCTCGGCGTCGATCGACTCCGGCTCGGGCCCCGAGGACAGCTCCTCCTCCAGGGGCACCCAGTAGTGCGAGTTGTTGATGTGTCCGGCGGGGTCCATCTCGGTGGCGCGGAACTGCCATGGCGAGCGCTCCGCGTCCGCGGGCGGGTCGTCGTGCCGGAGGCGGACGTTCGCGTCGCGGCCCGCCGCGCTCTCCTCGTAGACCGCCATGAAGTCCGGGGGGAACCGCATCGGCCTGCCGCGCTCGGGGTCGAGGCAGACCCAGAGCGAGACCGCCTCCACCGCCGCGCCCACGCCGGCGATCGACGTGCGTCGCTCCGCAGAGAACCGCCCGATGCCGCTGCAGAAGGTACGCAGGGTCAGGTCCTCGCCGAAGCGAGGAAATCGCTCCACTCGGATTCGAGTCCGCCGCACGATCCACGCCCCCCGGCCCTCGAAGCCGGAATCGATCAGGTCCGCATAGGCGACGTCCTGAAGCCAGCGCGCCATCGCGTCCAGCCGGCCGCGCCCCGCCGCGTCGGCGTCGGCGATGCCCGGCCGCATCGCGTGCTCATACGCGCGCCCGGCCCCTGGGTCCGGGACGATCTCCGTCAACTCCGCTACTTGAGCTCCTCAAGCGAGTCGCGCAGCCGGTCCAGCATCGACCACAGGTCAGGCATCTGATCGCGATCGGCGACGATGCCGAAGTCCATCTTGCCGCAGTAGCTCATCACGGTCATGTTGAGGCCCATCCCGTCGGTGATCACCGAGACCGGATAGTTGGCGACCAGTCGCGCTCCGGCGCAGTAGAGCGGGAACTGCGGGCCGGGGACGTTGGACACGACCAGGTTCCAGGTTGGCCGCCCGCGGCCGCTCGTGGAGATCGCGAAGGTGGCGCGAGCCGCCCGGGCGAAGACGGCCGGCGGGATGAAGTGGTTGGTGTCCTGGAGCAGCTCGGCCGGCAGGGCCCGGTGGTGCTCCTTCATCGCGGCGAGCGCCTTGTGGGTCTTGTCGAGGCGGCGGACCGCATCCGGCTCGTTGGTGAAGAACGGCGCGCTCATCAGCATGATCCGGTTGCCGTAGGTGCCGATCTCCTCATCGGTCCTCACCGAGACGGGCACCTGGACCACCAGCGGGTCGGGCGGCAGCTCGTCGTGCTCGAGCAACCAGCTCCGGACGGCCCCGGCGCAGACCGAGACGACAACGTCGTTGACCGTGACCTTGTGCTTGTCCTTGACCTCCTTGACCTCGTCGAGCGTCAGCTGTCCGAAGGCGAAGCGCCGGTGCGGCGAGATCCGCCCGTTGAAGCAGGTCTTTGGCGCCTTGTAGTGCGTGTGGGCCAGGACCCCGGTCTCGCGGTTCGACAGCGGCCGGGTCAGGCGGTCGGCGACCTTGGCGACGATCCCGGTCCCCGGGATGCCGGCGAAGACCGGCGACTCGTCCAGATTCGGGAGGGCCCTGGGCAGCGAGCGCAGGATCCGCAGCGGATAGCGCGGCACGCCCATCAGGCCGCGGCTGAGCATCTCCAACTCGGTCGGCTTCCGGTCGCCACCGTTCATCTCCGGCTCGGGGAGCTCCCGGCCCTCCGGCGCCAGGTCGAAGAGGACACCCATGATCTCCGCCCCCGAGAGGCCGTCGATCAAGGCGTGGTGGATTTTGGTGAGCAGCGCCTTGTGTCCGTCCTCCAGGCCGTGGACCAGGTACAGCTCCCACAGGGGGCGGGACCGGTCGAGCGGCCGGGAGGCGATCCGAGCGACCTGCTCTGCGAGCTTCTCCCTTGCCCCTCCGGGAGGCAGCGCCAGCTCGCGTACGTGGAAGTCGAGGTCGAAGTCATCGTCGTCCAGCCAGTACGGGTAGTCGAGTCCGAACGGCACCTCCACCAGCCTCCAGCGAAGCGGAGGGAGAAGCGGCAGGCGCTCCTCCATCAGATCGCTGATGTCCTTGAAGGTCAGCTCCCCGCTGGGAGTGGTCGACGGATCGAGGATCGTCAGCCCGGCGACGTGACCGGTCTGGTTTGAGCTCTCCAGCGCCAGGAACTGCGCGTCGAGGCTGGTCAGCTGACGCATCGGGCGATTCTAAGCTGGCGAGGTTTGGGAATTACTTGTGCGGGCAAGTAGTTCATCCAAACTTCGAACAGGAGGACCGGAATGGATCTCGCGTTGCTCGTGCTCCGTGTCGTGGTGGGCGCGCTGTTCGCCGGCCACGGCGCCCAGAAGCTCTTCGGCGTATTCGGCGGCGGTGGCCTGGAGGGCACCGCGGGGATGTTCGATCAGATCGGCCTGCGGCCAGGCTGGCTCCATGCCCGGGCGGCGGGGACGGCCGAGCTCCTCGGCGGCCTGCTGATCGCGCTCGGCCTCTTCACCCCGTTCGCGGCGGCGGCCCTGATCGGAGTGATGACCGCGGCCGTGCTCACCGTTCATCTCCCGAACGGGATCTGGAACACGAGCAAGGGGTACGAATACAACCTCGTCCTGGCCGCTGTGGTCTTCGCGCTGTCGGGCGTGGGCGCGGGTGCCTGGTCGCTCGACAACGCGTTCGGCTTCGATCTGCACGGGACCGGATGGGCGCTGGCCGCGCTCGTGGTGGGCCTGGTCGGCGGCGGCGGGGCCGTGATCAGCGGCCGCTCTATCGCCCGGCACGAGCCACACCCGGCTTCGTAGAGGCGACCGAGGCCCTCGGCTCGAACGTCGGTGGAGCGCCCTGTCGCGCCGCGAGGCGGCGCGGTAGGGTGAGCTTCCGCCTGCCTCGACAAGGAGAAGGAACTCATGCTTGGTAAGCCGTCCAAGAAGCTGGTGAAGCAGTTGCAGGAGAGTGGAAAGCGCGCCAACGCCACGGTCGTCGAGATCGCCGAGAAGGGAATGGCTGTGACGCGCGGCGCCGAGGGCGTGATCAGCAACACCGAGCTGGCACTCAAGGCGCACCTGCGTGTCCAGCCCGACGACGAGCCCGAGTTCGAGGTCAAGAAGCGGTTCAGCTTTCCGCAGCTGGCGGTGCCGAGCGCCGGGCAGACGGTGCCCGTCCTCTACGACCCGCAGGACCACGACAAGATCATCGTCGACTACTCCCCCGAGGCCCAACAGTCGGCGGCCTTTTCGGCTGCGGGCGTCGACCCGAGCCAGATCGGCCAGCTGATGGAGCAGGCGCAACAGATGCGCGCCCAGGCCGGGCAGATGCAGGCGGGCATGCCCGGGATGGGCCAGGTGCCGGGCATGACCCCGCCGGCGCCCGCACAGCCTCAGGTAGACCCGGTCGAGCAGCTCGAGAAGCTGGCGAAGCTGAAGGAGTCGGGCGCGCTCACCGAGGCCGAGTTCGAGGCCGAGAAGGCCAAGATCCTCAGCCAGTAACTAGTGCCCGAAGATCAGCGGCAGCTGTAGCCCGATCGCCAGCGCGGTCAGGGCCAGCGCGGAGAAGCGCTGGTAGGGCCGGACCGCAAGCGCCGCCAGGGGCAGGAACCAGATCAGATACCAGGGCAGGAACCAGGTGGTGGTCACCAGGACGGCGAAG
Source organism: uncultured Solirubrobacterales bacterium (assembly GCA_963795665.1). Classification (GTDB taxonomy): domain Bacteria; phylum Actinomycetota; class Thermoleophilia; order Solirubrobacterales; family 70-9; genus DASUPK01. Next base: position 52,277 of record CAWCIP010000020.1, read on the forward strand.
GTCGCCCACCCCGCGTTCTCGAGCCAGTTCCCTCCGCGGTAGACCCGCACGAGCAGCAGGGCGACGGTCGGCAGCAGGACGAGCATCCCGATCCTGCCGAGGGTGTGGGTGGTGATGCCAAGACCGAGCACGTCGTTGACCACTCCGGGGACGTCGTTCGGCGTCTCCAGGCGAGCGTCGTGCTGCAGCACGTGCAGGAGACTCGAGACGTGGGTGCCGAAGGCGAGCAGCGTGGCGACGACGACCACCGCGGTCGCGAGCGTTCCCCAGAGCAACGCCCGCAACGGCCTTCGTGAGCCGAGCAATGCGAAGGGCAGCAGGACGACCGAGGAGCTCTTCACCGCCACCGCCACGACCAGCGCCGCCATGCCGGACTCCCGCCCGATCAGGAGCATGTAGATGCCGCCCAGGGCGGCGGCCAGCATCAACAGGTCGTTGTGGGCCCCGCCCACCGCGTAGGCGAGCAGGACCGGGTTGAGGCCGAAGAACAGCGTCGCCGGGAGCGCGGGCCGGCCCAGGCGGGTCGCGCATGCCCAGACCAGCGCCACGCAGGCGAGGCTGGCGAGCGCCGTGACCGACTTGAGCAGCCAGATCGCGGCCGTGAAGCTGACCCAGCCGAGCGGCAGGGTGCCGAGGGTGAACAGCGGCCCGTAGGCGGTCGTGTTGAGCGGCCAGCCGACGTATATGTAGGAGGGATCGGTCGGCGCAGCGGAGAGCGGATGGACATACGGGTTCAGGTGGTGCACCGCGTCGAGCCGCGCGTAGCCCACGTAGTTGAAGATGTCGCTGGAGAGGAGCGGCGGCGCGATCACGAAGAGCAGGTGCAGCGCCACGATCGCCCCCACGCCGATGCGGAACCGGACCGAGTCCGCGAAGAGCAGCACCCCGAGGTAGCAGACCCCGAGAACGATGAAGAGGACCGCGAACTCGGTGCCGCTCAGCGACAGCCCGATGCCGTGGAGCGGGCCCCTGATCGAGGTCGGGAGCCCGTGGTGGATGTGAAGGGTCGGCCCGTAGTGCTTGGACGCGGCGCCGGCCGCCATCAGGAAGGCGGAGGCGACCATCCCTCCGAGGAACGTGTTGGCGATCAGAGCCCGGTGGCCGGCCTTGATGCCCGGGAGGGACGGGACGGCCGGAGGGCCCACGGCAGCCGGCTCGATTGCCGAATCAGCGGTTCCGGGGAGCGACTCCATCGGCGCGCGGGATGGTAGAGCGGACCCTTAAGGCGCGCTCAGCTTCGCCTTCTGCGGAACCCGGACGAGATAGGTCCCCCCGCCCGAGGTGAACTCGGGGCGGAAGCCCGCCGCCTCGAGCCGCTGAACCGAGGAGTGCAGGTGAACGATCACCGCTCCCGCATGGATCCTGCGCAGGGCACCGGCCAGATCCTGCGCCGTGCCGGCACGAAGGACCCGGTAGTTGTCCTGGAGCTCCTGCGGCGTGTACTGCTCGAGCCAGCCGTTCAGCACGACCGGGGTATCCGGGGAGCGCCAGTTGATGTAGGAGCCCACGCCCGCGTAGGTGACGATGCGCCCGTGCTCGGGTGGATGCGCGATCGCGTAGTCGGCGACCGGGAAGCTGAGCGTCGGATCGTCCCGGGCCGGGCCGAGAAACACCGCCCAGACGAGGGTCGCCGCGGCGGCGGCCGCGCCGAAGAGGGCGACGGGCCCTCGGATCGGCGTCGGGCCCCGGTTCGGCGCGGTCCACGCCACCTGCAGGGCGAGGACCGGCCCGATGAAGACGATGTTCCGAACCGAGTAGCCCGCGAAGACGAGGAATCCCGCCGTCACCAACAGGGTGGTGACGCGGCGCGGCCGCGGTGAGCGAACCCACATCCACGCGGCGAAGCAGGTCGCCAGGGACAGGTAGACGACCGCCAGCGGAGAGCTGAACGCCGACTCCCACTCGGTGCTCGCCAGTGAGATCGCCTGGTTCTGGAAGCTGAGCAGGTAGTCCCAGATCGCCGCCCCGAGCGGCGTGGCGACGGTGACCGTCACCGCGGCGAGGACGACGAGGAGTCCGAGTACGGCGACACGCGAGAGCGGGACGGCGCCCGGTATCCCGCGCCAATTGTCGATCGCGAGCCCGACGGTCGCGAGTCCGAGAAGCAGGAGGCCGGCGATGAACCCGCCGTGAAGGTTCGCCCAGAGCGCGAACAGCACCAGGATTGCGAGCGGCGCCCACCAGGCATGACGCCGGCCCGTCCTCGCTCCTCCCCGCTCGTGCCAGAGCAGGATGAGCAGGGCGACCAGCAACGTGAAGATCAGCACCGTGAACCCAGCCGCGCGAGGGTGGATCACGGCGAGAACCCCCGGGAAGTAGAAGGCCGCGACCGCGACGAGCATCCGCCAGCCCTTCCGCCGGCAGATCCAGAGCAGGAGGGCCAGGGGTGCGGTGATCAGCACCGCGTAGAGCACGGTCAGGCCGGTGGGGCCGAGCACCTGCGAGACACGGAAGAACGCCAGCTCGGAGAGCCACTGCTGGTTCAGCCAGGTCCCGCCCTGGGAGATCGTCGCGAAGGGATCGTGGGTGGCGACGCCGTGCTGCGCGACGAACCGGCCGCTCATCAGCGACAGGTAGAAGTCGCCGTTGTGGAAACGGTCCAGGCAGAGGGCGAGCGCGCCGACGAGCACGATCAGGGCGCCGATCAGGGCCCAGGTGGATCGCGAGGTCAGCCGCACACCGGAATCGGTGCTGGGGTCGACGCCAAGCACGGGGCGGGTATTCGTAGCGGTTTCAGCGGTCCCATTGCGTCACCGAGCGGTGAAATTGGCCGATTTGGGCCAAAAAGACGCTATTTGCAGGCATTTCAGCATCTGCTAATATGTACGACCCCGCCGGGCCATGGAAACCCGGCATTTGCAGCGTTTTCGCGCAGTTCTTCCACCCAAAGGCAGCCTTCGCGAACGCAGCACTCGACCGCGGAGGTAACTCATGTCCAAGACCACAACCGCCACCAGAACGCGCGCTCGCGCGCCCCGCACACGTCGCTGGACCTGCGCCGGCTGCGAGGTGACCGTGCGCTATGCCGCAGGCAGCAAGTCCACCCCCCGGCGACCCGAGGGCTGGACCAAGGCCGGCGGCCAGTGGCTCTGCCTGCACTGCCAGCGCGAGAAGGCCGTCGAGAAGGCGACTATCGGCGCGAACGGTGACGGCTGGGCGTCAAGGCGCCAGGCCCTGCTCGAGTTCGAGCTCCGCCGCAGCCCCGAGGAGCCCGACGGCGTGATCGCCAAGCGCGCCAACTGCTCCACCGGCCACGTGCGCAAGGTCCGCGAGGAGCTCGAGCGCGACGGCAAGCTCCGCAAGGCCGCCGCTTAACCGGCGCAGGCAACCGCCAACCTCATTAGCCTGGTTTCAACCCGTACCGATCGGGTACGGGCCAAGGAATTGCACCTGCCGAATCGCATTGTTCGGCGGCGGTGTTTGTGGCCGCCGCTGACCAAGTGCGAACGGGGGAACCAACTGGAGCTCAGCTCCGTGGGCGAATCGGTCCATCCGTAGCGCACTCTTTCAGCGCGAGCCCGTCAGCTAACCCCGTAGGCCCGAGAAAGAGAGGTTGGCATGAGCACGTTGATCGATCACCTGGCGACGGATCGGATTCGGGGCGGACGTCTTGTCCTCGCGTACACGGTCGGAGCCATTTTCGGCATCGCCCTCGCTTTGGTCGCGCTTGCGGCGGCCGGCCCGTAGGGACACCGGCCTGTGGGCCGGGCCGTCAGCTGGAGCTAGCGTCCCAGCGCGCCCATCCACGCAAAGAGCGCCGCGTTCGCCGCGTGCAGCTGGAGGCTGCCCTTCGGGGCGCTGGCCCTCGACGCCTTCTTGCCGTACCAGGTGCGCAGATAGAGGCCGTGCTTGTCGTGGGCCCGGTGTAGAGCGCTGCGCGCGCTGCGCTGAGCGATCCCGTACCAGTTGCCGTCGGGGTTGTCCGTGGCGAACTCGAGCATCGTCCGTGCGTACCAGAAGTCGAACTGCGGCCCCATCCAGAAGCGGCGATAGACGCTGAGGGTGGCGTTGGCGAGCTGCTCGGCGCGCTGGCAGTAGGGCTTCTTGCCGGTCTCGTCGCAGATGATCTGGTGGGCGAGGATCATCGGGCCGTTCACGTACGGCATCGGCGAGGCCGCAAACGGCGGGTAGTTGTTGGACGCCCGCGCCTCGCCCGGCGCGGGGGTGGGATCGCCGGCGGCGTCGAGCTTCGCCGCCTCATCGGGGTTCGCATCGAGGGCCTGGGCGTCAGCGGCGAACGCCTGGGCGCTGGACGTGCCACCCACGGTGCTCGAGTCGGTCGTCGTGACGTTTCCATAGGTGCCGGGCTTGCGGAGGCGGGCGTACAGGCCGGTCGTCGGGTCGACCAGCCAGACGTTGGCCCAGTCGATGAACTTGATCGCGTCGTCGAGGTAGTGCTTGTCGTGGGTGATCGCGAAGAGGCGCGCCGACAGCAGTGTTCCGGAACCCAGGCTCTCCCCGGCGTAGAAGCTGTGGTTGGTGTTCCACCAGAGCCCTCCGGGCCGCCCCGGCGTCGTGTCCCAGCCGGAGACGCTGATGAAGTTCTGGGCGATCTCGGCATCGGCCAGGTATCGCCCGTTGCCCGTGGCGCGATACGCATCGAGGAACGCCAGACCCCACCAGCCGTTGTCGTCGAACCATGTCGTCTTGCCCGGCTCATGCTGGTCGGGGCTTCGACCCGAACCCGGGCACCGGCTCGAGCGTGGGGTTGAGGTAGCGCTGGGCGCCCCAGGCGAAGCGGTTGAGGTTGTGGAGGTGCTTGGCGGACGGCGCGGCGGTCTGCAGGCCCGCCAGGGCCTCGAAGAGCGGCACCACCCCCCAGAGCGAGGCCACCTTCGATCCCCCGAGCACCGAGCTGTACCAGTGCCTGCCGCGGTTCCACCAATGGCGCGTCTTCTTGACGCCCTTGTTCGCGGCCTGCAGGTAGCGCGCCTGGCTGCGGCTGAAGGCGTCGGCGCTCGCGGAGCAGGCCAGCAGCGCGACCATCAGGGCCACGAGCAAGGCCAGAACCGCCATCGAGCTTCTTCGGACGAACACTTCCTACCCCTCGAACACCTTACGCCCGGGTTCGACTCGGAGTGAGAGAGGCGCTGCGCTGATTCAGGCGGCCAGCGGCAGCGCGTCGCCGGCCCCGGTCAGCTCGAGCACGCGTCGCACCTGCGGGGCGCGAGATCCGATGATGCGCAGTCGATTGCCGTTGCTCGCCGACCTGGCGCTCAGCTGAAGCAGGAGGCGGACCCCCGAGGCGTCCATGAACTCGAGCTCACCGAGGTCGAGCACGATCCGCGGGGCGTCGCTCGCCTCGGCGCGGCGCATCTCGCGATCGACGCTGCCGATCACCGATAGGTCCAGCTCTCCGAGCAGGCGGATCCGCCGGCTTTCGTTGGTGCGTTCGCTGTGAACCGCGAAGGGAAGCACGTCCATCCCCGCTCGGCCTTGGTACCCCTGTGGCATCCGTTCCTCCGAAGTCGAGTCGCAGGCTACTCATATAGCGGCCAGACCCCAAAAAAGGGTACGCCGCTGTTGGAAAAGATCGCCAATTGCGCCAAATTAGGCCGGCGCGGCCTGGGTCTGTGCCGGGAGTGTCCTCAGGAGGCCGGGACCGCGGCTGAGCGGCCGAGCACGCGGCCCTTCGAGTCGAGGGCGCGAACGGCGAACGTCGTCGCCGTGCTGTTCAGGTCGACCCGGGTCTCGAAGGAGCGCTTGCGGACGTTCGCCACCGGCTTGAGCGCGCCTGCGCTCGGACCGGCCAGGATCCGCCACTTGGCGACCTTGGTCGCCCCGTTCCAGCTCGCGAAGATGGACACCGTCGATGGGCCGGTGCGCTGTGCCGCGACGGCGGGGGGTGTGCTCGGCGTCGCCGTCCAGGGGAAGCGATACATCCGGTAGCTGCCGTCGTCCACGGGCAGGCTCGCGTCGAAGATCAGCCTTCCGCGCTGGGAGAACTCCGAGAAGAAGGGAGTCGAGCCGAAGCCGACGAAGACGTTGCCGCCCGGGATCCGCTGCAGGCTGCCCTCGCTCTGGGCCGAGGTGTCGGCCGAGCGGGCGAACTGCCTGACGAGCGTCGCCTTGTGGCGCTTGGCGTTGAACTGGAGGATGAGCCCCCGGGAGTACGGATTGAGCTGGGGCGGCCCCGCCCCATCGTCGAACATCCCGATCCGGCCGTTGCTCAGCATGTGCGCGTCGTGCTGGAAGTAGAACTGGGCGCCGGGACCGAGCCGGAAGTTGCTCGCCTTGCCGCCGAGTGTCCAGAGGATCCGGCCGCCGGCCCGGTCGACCTTGTAGACCGCGGAGGTGTCGCGCGCCGAGATCAGCACCCGGCCGCGCGCCAGCTCCTGGATCGCGTTGATGTGGAAGGCGTCGTAGGAGGCGCTGTTCTGGGGCGTTGCCTGCGAGGTCTCGAGCGGAATGTGGCCGTAGGAGTGCCACTCCCAGACCACCAGCCCGGTCCGGATGTCGACCTCCTGGACGATCGCGTCGAGCAGCGGCGACAGCTTCCCCGCGGGGGTGCCGGGCAGGTGCACGCGTATCGGCGAGTAGACGGTGAAGAGGGCGTCGCCGTTCTTGGTGAGCTGGAACTCGTGCAGGTCCATGGGATATCCGTTGCCCGCATGCACGACCTTGATCACCCGGTAGGAGTGGTTGGCGATCACCGCACCGCCGACACCGAAGGCCGCGGGGGTCACGGTGCCCTGCCACCAGGTCAGCACCTTGCGGCCGCGGTAGTTCTGCAGCCGCAGGTTCGCCGCGACCTCGGGTCGCGTCAGCTGCCGGAACCAGACCAGGTTGCCGGCGCCGTCCACGATCATCGGCCCGCCCGGGCCGACGGGCTTGATCGTGACCGTGTTGTTGCTCTCAGGATGGACGACCGGCGAGGGCAGCGGGGCCAGCATCACGTCGCCACTGCCCCGCGTCTTCTTGGAGGTCTTGCTGACCGTGATCTTCGGTGGGGTGAGACCCGGCTCGGTGGCGAAGTGGTCGAGCTTGTCGGGCTGCGTGGAGTTCAGGCCGAGCGGCGCCTGGGTGGTGCCCAGAGTGGCGACGGTGAACCCGTAGTCGATCGGCTTCCTACCCCGGATCCGGATGGCAACCGAGACCGACTCGCCCTGGGCCAGGGGCTGGTCGAGGACGAAGCTCGCCCCGCGGTGTCCCGAGTAGGCGAGCAGCCGCCCGGAGTGCGGGCCGGTCGACTGGCCCGTCACGCTGACCCCGCGGATCGAGCGCCTCGGCACGCCGAGCACGCTGATCTGGGTCTGCGGGGAGGCGTCCGGCGTGTTCGGCGCCGGCGAGATCGCCAGCTTGCCGCCGGATGGAGCCGCGATCGCCCCGGCCGGGCTACCGAGCGCCAGGACAGCGCCGATCAAGGCAGCGACGAGAAGCGCGCCAGGACGCCTGGCAGCGGTCATTCCGCTCAATCTCCTTCTCCCACGGCAGCGCATCTTATTGTGCATCGCGACAACGCGGCGGCCCGACCCGGGCCGCGCCCAACGGCGCGGCCCGGTCGTGGCCGCCGATTCACCCAGAGTGCTCCGTCAACCGGTCGCCGCGTGCAGCACCGGGTAGTACCCGTTGGCGTGGCCGGTCGTCTTCGGGTGGTAGCTCTCCCCCACCGGGTTGGAGAGCCCGTTGATCCACTCCGTCGAGGACCCGCCGCCGCCATCGCAGACGGCGTGGCCGATGAATGGCGGGATCACGTCGCGGAAGATGAAATTGGATCCCGCTCGTGACGCCGCCTGGCTGAGCTTGTCGCGCAGCATGTCGGCGGTCTGATTGAGCCGCGTCTCCTCGCTCGGGCTGAACCAGGTGCCGGCGTTGCAGTCCTCACCGTTGAACAGGTGCGGGTAGTCGAGCACAACCACCTTGGCGCTCGGCGAGCGCGACTTGATCGCGTTGTTGACCAGGTCCAGCCGGCCCGGGAGCGTGTTGTTGATGTAGTTCTGCGCGCCATCGATCGCCCCGTTGCAGTCCGAGGCCCACGACGGATACGCGCAGGTGGTGATCACGCTCGAGAAGCCGGCGTCGTTGCCGCCGATCGTGTAGCTCACCCAGTTCGTGTCCGAGGTGAGGCTCGACGATTGCGTGTTGATGATGTCGCCGGTCTTCGCGCCGCTGCAGGCGGCCTGCACGAAGGTCCAGCTGGGATGGGCGTTGTGGAGCAGGTACGGATAGGCGTAGACCGACCGCTGACAGTTGCTGTCGTAGTAGGTCCGCGTCCCCGTGCCGGACGAGTACGAATCGCCCAGCGCCACGTACTTCGTCGCCCATGCCGGGGCAGCGAAGACGAAGCAGGCCGCCAGCACGCAGAGAACTGCGAATACGCGACTCTTCATATGGCTCTCCTCCCAGAGAGTTGACCGGGTGGATTACCCGGTATTGGCGCGGCAACCTAACACGCCTAAGGGCCGAGGCCCGGCCTGTTCGCCCTGCTTACTTCGGCTGCGGCACGATCCTGATGTACGGCTTCGGCGACTCCCACTCGCCGAAGGTCTCCTTGGCCTCGTCGTCGGAGACCGAGCCGGAGATGATCACGTTCTCGCCCTGCTTCCAGTTGACGGGCGTCGCGACCTTGTGCTTCGCGGTGAGCTGCAGCGAGTCGATCACCCGGAGCACCTCGTCGAAGTTCCGCCCGGTGGTCATCGGATAGGCCAGGATCAGCTTGACCTTCTTGTCCGGGCCGATCACGACCACGTTCCGCACGGTTTGGTTGTCGGCGGGGGTGCGGTCGGCCGGATCGCCCTCGACCTCCGCGGGGAGCATGTCGTAGAGCTTCGAGACCTTGTAGTCGGAGTCGGCGATGATCGGGTAGTTGGGCGCCATGCCCTGGGTCTCCTCGATGTCCTTCGCCCACTCCTTATGCCTGTCGGACGGGTCCACGGAGAGGCCGATGATCTTCACGCCGCGCTTGTCGAACTCGGGCTTCGCGTTCGCCATGTAGCCGAGCTCGGTCGTACAGACCGGCGTGAAGTCCTTGGGGTGCGAGAAGAGCACGGCCCAGCCGTCACCGATCCAGTCGTGGAACTTGATCTTGCCCTCCGTGCTGTCAGCCTCGAAGTCGGGTGCCTCGTCTCCAATCCTCATCCTCGCCTCTCTTCTCCTCGTTTCGAATGGGAAAGCAAGCCTAGTGGAGCCCTCCCCCCAACCAGGCCACCCGCTGAACACCTCTACGTCGGCGGCGGGCACGTCGGCGGGAGTGTCACCGCTCCGGCGGTGTGCTTGAAGGTGTGCATGTTGATCCACTCGTCCAGGTTCGGGTCGTAGAGATTCTGGAAACCGAAGTGCAGCACCCTCCAAAACGTCCCTGGATTCCTCTCATCGACGTAGATGTCGGCCTCGGCGAGCGGGATCCGGGGAAAGAGCCCCGGAGGCCCCTGCGGGAAGGCACTGGCGAGCCGAAAATGGTTCACGTACCGAGGTCTGTTCCGATTCAAGATCTCCGGCCCGACGTACGCCGCAGTGCTGAAGATCTCGTTCAGCTGATCCAAGCTGAACCCTGAGATCCGAGAGCAAGGATGGTCGGTCACACCGGGCCATCTGTAGGTGATCGTGTACAGGGAGCCGCCGAAGATCAGGTTTGTGAAATAGATCGGGTAGTTCTCGCCTCCGGCGATCATCTGGCTGTTGCCACCGCTTCCCCGCCAGGTGAAGGGAACGTTCACGCCAAGGTCCGGAACGAGATAGCGACCGCTACCCCGGAAATCCCGGGGAAGACGAGGGCGCGGCTGAGGGTGGCAGGCCAGTCTGCGAAGCCTCTTGGAGACCCTGATGTTCCCCCGAATCACCGCCCGTCTCGTCCTGTTGCGTGCACTCGCCAGGGCGGTCCTTTGCCTCCTCAGCTTGCTCTGCAGCCGGTTGCACGCCGGCGCACTTTCCCGCGCGACAGAGCCACTGCTGCTTCGGTCGACTCGATTGGCGGCAGCGCCGCCGGCTGGGAAGACGAGCGCCGCGAGTAGAAGCAACGCCACGAGTGCCAAAGCCCCACGCCGACCGCGTTCGCGCCTTCTCTCCCCGGACGCCAAGACCCGCCCAGTCTAGGGCGTTGATGGGTCCACAAGCGAAATGCCCGGAGGTCCGGGCCTTTCGTGGCAGCGCTGCAGGATCGAACCTGCGACTGCACTCAGCGTCGCGCAGTCAGAGCCTGCAACAGGACCTCAATCGGGGAGCGGTGCTTCGCTCGATTGTCCGGCGATAAACCCTCGGCGCGGCCCTCTCGCCCGCGTCTCCGTTACGCGACCTGGGCCAAACGACCAGGGTCGCTCGTCCGGCGCGGAAGCCGGATAGATTCAAGCGCGAGGTGATCACCGCGCCGATCCGATCGGGGAGGCTCACAGCCTCCGGATGGGCACTGGTCCTGACGCTGGCGTACTTCGCCTCGGCGAAGCTCGGGCTGGGCCTCGCCTTTTCCAACGAGAGCGTGACGGCGGTCTGGCCGCCGACGGGGATCGCGCTCGCCGCCCTGGTGCTCGGCGGACGGGGGCTGTGGCCGGGCGTCCTGCTGGGTGCCTTCCTCGCCAACGTCACGACCGACGTGCCGGTCTACACAGCCGTGGGAATCGCTGTGGGCAACACGCTGGAGGCGGTTGCTGGAGCGTGGCTGCTCGACCGCTTCGGCTTCCGGCCGGCAATGCTGCGACTGCGCGACATCTTCGCGCTCGTCCTGCTGGCCGGAGTGCTCAGCACCGCGATCAGCGCCACAATCGGCATCGCAAGCCTCAGCGTCGGGGACTCGCTCTCCGGGGGTGCGCTCTCAGCCTGGCGCGTCTGGTGGCTGGGCGACATGGGGGGCGACCTGCTGGTGGCGTCCCTGATCTTCGTGCTCGTCACCCACTGGCCCTATCGCGACATGCCGGGGAGGGCGGGCGAGGCACTCGTCCTCGCGCTGGCCCTGGTCGGCGTCGGACTCGTGGTCTTCAGCCATGATGCTCCGGCCCCCTACTTGACGTTCCCGATCATCGTCTGGGCGGCGCTCCGCTTCCTTCAGCCGGGCGCAGCCGTCGCCGCGGTGGTCCTCGCCAGCATCGCGGTGGCCTTCACCGCCAACGACTCGGGACCGTTCGTCCGCTCCTCGCAGGACGCCAGCCTTCTCCTCGCCCAGAGCTTCTCGATGATCATCGGCCTGACGGGCCTGATTCTCGCGACCGTCACCTCCCAGCGCAGGTCGGCCGAGCGCAGGGCGCAGCACCTGGCGCACGATCTGCAGGCGGAGCTGCTGCCTCCGCAGCTTCCGGAGATACCCCAGTTCGAGGCGGGCGGCTGGTATCGCGCCGGCATGAAGGGACAGGAGGTCGGCGGCGATTTCTACGACGTCTTCCAGGCGAGCCCCGGCCGCTGGGTGGCGGTGATCGGGGACGTCTGCGGGAAGGGGCCCGAATCGGCCTCCTTGACCGCACTCGCCCGCTACACCCTCCGAGCAGTCGGCCGGGACGCGACCGGTCCCAGCGACGCGCTGCGAGCTCTCAACGATGCCATCCTCGAGCAGCGATCCGACCATCGCTTCATGACCGCCGTCCTCGTGCAGCTCGACGTCGCGGGTCCCGAGGACGGCGTGGCCCTGAGCAACGGGGGCCATCCGCCTCCGCTTCTGGTCCGAGCCGGTGGGGACATCGAGGAGGTGATCGGGGAGGGCGGAATGCTGCTCGGGATCTACTCCGACCCCGAGCTGGTCGATCAGCGCCTAGAGCTGCGACCCGGTGACTCGCTCGTGCTCTTCACCGACGGGCTCGCCGAGCGGCGCGACCCTCACGTCGATGTCCCGGGAGAGGTCAGGGAGCTGCTGCGATCGAGCGCCGGCTCCAGCGCAGGCGAGATCGCGGGCCGGCTTGGCGAGCTTGCCCTCAGCGACGGCGGCAAGCCAAACGACGACATGGCGGTGGTCGTCCTGCGCCGGATCCACTCGCGGGAGGGAAACGGCGCAGCGACGGCGTCCGCGCCTGCACCGGGCAAATCCATGGCAGCAGAGTTGGAACCCGGCCTGAGGACCCCGGCCGAAGCGCGTGCGGCGCTCTCGCCGCTGGCGGATGCGCTTCCCTCCCTCGTCTACATGGACCTCTGCCTGCTGGTCAGTGAACTCGTCACCAACAGCGTCCGTCACGCCCGGCTTCGGCCGGATGACCTGATTCGGCTTCGAGTCGAGACCTCGGACCTCGTGCTTCGCGTCGAGGTGAGCGATCCAGGTAAGGGGTTCGTCGCCGAAATCCCCGAGCCCGCTGCCAGGGGGCCAGGCGGATGGGGCCTCTTTCTGACGGAGCGACTCGCGGATCGCTGGGGGGTCGATCGGGACGGAGAGTGGACCACGGTCTGGCTCGAGGTGGATATCGATCCGCCGAGCCGAACTTCAGGCTGAGGGCCGCCTAGCCGGTGGGCGGCTCGTCGACCAGCTCGATCTGCTTCGAGACTCCCGTCATCTCCAGCACCTGATTGACCCGGTCCGGGCCCCTGACCACGACGAAGCGTCCCCCGACGTCGCGCACGCCCTGGTCGGCCATGATCAGCGCCCGCAGCCCCGACGAGTCGATGAAGGTCAGGCTTCGCAGGTCGACGACGAACGTCCTTGCCTCGGAAGACCCGTCCGCGGTCAGCAGCCGCTCGAACTGATCGACGCCCGCCATGTCGAGTTCGCCCGTCAGGCGCAGCATCCGCAGACCTCCGCTGTCGGCAACGTCGATCTCGAGAACCTCGGTGGCATCCTTGCGTTCCGTGGATTCCACCCTATAGCGGGACCGCAGACACACCAAGGGCCCTCTTGCGAGGGACCTTGGTTAGACGCCCCGTCAATGGGGCGCCCGGAGGCGCGCCGGGTCGTTCGTCGCCACACCGGCGACGCCGAGATCGGCGATCCTCGCGAACAGCGCCGGCTCGTCGACGGTCCAGGCGAACAGCCGGCGACCGAGTCGCCCGATGGCCTCCGCGATCCCAGCTTCGACGAGCTTGTGGTGCAGCATCACGTCGCCGAAGCGGCCAGCGGCGAGCTCATGCAGTAGCCGCTCACGCCAGGCATGCGGGTGCCAGCCGTGGGCGCGGCGGGAGATGTATCCGCCGATCGAGATTGCCGTCCAGGCATTCGCGGCGACCGTCCGCACCGCTTCCACGATGTCCGCCGACTGGGATGAGATCAGGGAGCGCTCCAGCAGGCCGTGCCCGCGCAGCATCGCCACGATCGCCGACTCGCAGCCCCGGCCCTTGACGTCCACGTTCAACGCGATCCCCGAGAAGCGCGGCTGCGCGAGGTGGTCCAGCGCGTCGTCGAGAGTCAGGCAGCCGCGCCGGCGAGCCTGGGGGGCGAGGTGCGCCACCAGCAGCCGCGATCCTCGCGGCCGGACGTCGAACTCGATCATGTCGACACCCGCGCTTCGGGCCGCCTCGAACGATGCGATCGTATTCGCCGGAGCGATCGCGCTCGCACCACCGTGGCCGATCAGGATGGTCATCGCCAAGCACCTAAGGGTCAGGCGAAGAACTCGCGGATGGCGTTGTGCGTCTGCTTCGGTGCCTCGAGCTGCGGCACGTGGCCGCAGTCGAGCTCCAGGTGACGCGCAGCGGGAAGTGCCTGCTCGACGTGCTTCCTGAAGCCCACGGGCACGATCTGATCATGGCGCCCCCAGATGAACAGGGTCTGCGGCGACATCTGGGCGAGTCGAGTCCAGAAGCCGCGTTCGCCGTGCGGATTGTCGAGATAGATGTTCCTTGCCGCCTCGTAGAAGGCAACCCGGCCGCGCGGGGTGAGATAGGAGCGCAGGAACTCGTCCACGCCCGCGGCCGACCAGCCGTCCTTGCCACCTGGGACCAGGTTGCGGACGATCGGCTCGGTGATCACGCGCGGCGCCGGTTGGATCAGGCCGAGCATGGGGAGCGGTGCCTGGAGCAGCCAGCGCCAGCGGCGACTGCGCAACCAGGCGAGCGCCGGGCTGAGCAGGGCGATCCTCCCGGTGCGCTCGGGTCGAAGCAGCCCCATCTCGATCGCCACGCGCCCACCCATGCTGTTGCCGATCAGGTGAGCGCGCTCGATCTCCAGCTCGTCGAGCAGGGCGCCGATCGCGCGGGCGAAATAGGGAGCGTCGTAGGGGGCGCCGAGCGGCTTGTCTGAATCGCCGAACCCCGGCAGGTCCATCGCGATCACTCGATTGTGGTCGGCGAGCGCGGCGACGGTTGGGAGGAAGGATGCCTTGGTGGCGCCCAGGCCATGCACGCAGATCACGGGATCGCCCTCGCCCGCTGAGAGCGTCGAGATCTTGCCTAGCCGGGTGCGGACGGATTCGAAGCGAAGCCGGCGCTCGTCGGCTATGCCGCTGGTGGCGGCAAGGAAGCCGACACCGAGGTGAAGGTTCTGGCGGACGCTCAGGCGGCGCTCGCGGAAGGCGGTCATTCCACCGCGCACGTCACGGGCGATTTCCTCCCAGGTCGCCCGGTCGGCGCTCAACAGGGCGTCGGGCTCACGGTCGCTCGCAGGCAGCAACTCGATCGCGCCGTCATCGATCACCGCGTCCCACTCGCCCCTGCCATCGACACCAAGGCGGATGCGCGCCGAACCGCTGGGTACGTCGATTACATCGGGGTCGAAGCGCTCGATCAGGGCGGTGAGCCCGGCGGGAGGGCGGCTCTCTCGTGTCGGCTGCACTTCGGCGTCGACAACGGCCATGCACAGAGTATGGAGGTCCTGCGCGCAGCTCGCCCGAGGGCTCAGCGGAAGCCCTGCAGCACCCGGGTCGCCGACTCGTAGCCTTGCCGGATCAGCCGCGGCCACTGCGTCCGATCCAGGAACAGGTCGTAGAACGAGACGCCTCGGATCTCCGTCTCGTCTATCGGCTCGATCAGCTTCAGCTTCTCCCCCAGCTCGTCCTTGGCCCGCCGCGCCAGTTCGAGGTGGTAGCCCTGCTGAAGCTGTCGGCTCGCCTGCAGCAGGCCGCCGGTCCTATCCGGCCAGCCGCTTATGTCCCGGGGCTCGAAGCCCTTTGGCAGCATCAGGTTGACGCCGATCACGTGGTCGAAGCGGTCACCGGCCTCGACCGCCGGCTGTGCCGGCCAGTTCTCGATGATCCCCCCGTCCACGTAGAGATGGCCGCGTACGGAAACCGACTCGATGAACAGGGGCAGCGCGATCGCCACCCGGACGAGGTGGCCGATCGTGACCTCCGGCGTGCGCCTCGATCCGAAGTACTCGACCGTGCCGAGGTCCATGTTGTAGACGATGGTCGTGATCGGAATCTGCGCCTCCCCGCATGGCATCCCCGTCAACCGGCTGTCGAAGAGGTGCTCGATCGCCTCCCCCTTCGCCAGCCCCGAAAACCCTCGGAGCGCCGAGAGCGCGAACCGCGGCAGCTTCAGCCACTGAATGTCCAGGTAGTCCTCCGGCCGCCAGGAGAGCGAGAAGTCCGTCATCTCGTCGGAACTCATCCCCGCCGCCCACATCGAGCCCCAGATCGCGCCGCCCGAGCACCCGATGATCTCGGTCGGCTCGACTCCCGCCTCCTCGAAGGCGCGCTTGACCCCAGCGAGGGCCACGGCCGCCCCACCGCCCCCCGAGGCCACCAGGGCGATCCGCTTGCCCTGAAGCTCCGGCACCGGTCGCGAGCGGAACGGCTGCAGGTGCGCCGAGGGGTCGATCGGCGCGGGCCGGTCGATCAGTGGCAGGGGCAGCAGCGTTCGTCGCGCCCGCCGCAGGAACCCCAGGTCGGCGACGATCTCGCCCAGATCGAGCCACTCGGTGAAGCGCTCGAACTGCGCCTTCACCTCGTACAGGTCCAACCGGTCATCGAGGGCCATTCCAAGGTCAGCCTAGTGGCAGGCTGTCCGCCGGAGAACGCGGAGCTCCCCCGCACTGCTGGTGAGACCCGAGGACCGCCGCCTGACCGGCGGCCCCCGGGGACCGACCCGCTACTCCTTGTCGTACTTGAACGAAATCCCGAGCCGGATGCGGAACTCGGAGACTTTTCCGGCGTCGATCGTCACGTCCTGACGAACGACCTCGGCGATTCGCAGGTCCCGCACGGTCTCGCTGACTTTCTCGACTGCGTTCTTGGTCGCCTGCTCCCACGAATCCGAGCTGACGCCGACCACTTCGGTGACTCGATATACGCTGTCTGCCATTCATCTCTCCTTGGTAGGGACCGGTGGCCCAGTAGCCTCACACTTCCGGCCCCCACGTACCGGCTTCGAGCGCAGCGGGCTCAATCGGACGGCCGCGCGGATGCAGCCGATCGGCCGCGAACATGCTGTGGAGGAGCTGAATGGCGACTGATCCCTCTCCAACTGCAGACGCCACACGCTTCACCGAACCGTGTCGAACGTCTCCGGCGGCGAAGACTCCGGGGATGCTCGTCTCGAGCAGAAACGGACTGCGATCGAGGGGCCAGTCGCTGTCCTCTCCAAGATCCGTGCCGGTGAGGACGAAGCCCTCGGGATCCCTGTCGACCTCCGGTGCCAGCCAGTCGGTGTGCGGGCGCGCTCCGATCATGAGGAACAGCACTTCGGCGTCGACGGTCTCCTCGCTTCCGTCTACGCCGTCACGCAGCACGAGCCGCTCCAGCCAGCCGTCGCCACCGCCGCCGACGATCTCGGTCCCGAGTCGGACTTGCAGCTTTGGTTCCGCCTCCACCTGGCGAACCAGGTAGTGCGACATCCCTGCGCCCAGTGAATCAGCACGCACCACGAGGGTGACGCGCCGCGCGTAGCGCGCGAGGTGCAGCGCAGCTTGGCCGGCGGAGTTCGCCCCCCCAAGGACGTAGACGTCGCGACCGGTCATGGCGGGCGCCGCGGAAGCCGCACCACCGTAGAACACACCGGCGCCATTAAGCGTCTCGAGCGCCGGGACGCCAAGTCGGCGGTAGCTGGCGCCCGTCGCCAGAAGCACCGCGCGGGCACGCACGCGGCCGAAGTCCGAGAGGGTGACGCTGAGTCCGTGGTGCTCGCGCCGCAGGTCGGTCACTCTCTGCATGAAGACGAACTGGGCCCCGAAGACCCACGCCTGTTCGTACGCCTGCTGAGCCAGCCGGCGACCGCTGATCCCTCGAGGGAAGCCAAGGTAGTTGCGAATAAGCGCACTGGAAGTCGCCTGACCCCCGAGCCCGCCGTCGTCGACAACCAGCGTGCCGAATCCTTCCGACGCCCCATACACGGCTGCCGACAGACCAGCCGGCCCGGCGCCGATGATCAGGAGGTCGAAATCCATCCGTTCCGGGTTCACCGGCGAGCCCGATGCCTTCGCGATCTCGACGTCGCTGGGGTTCGTCAGAACCGTTCCGTCGGGAAAGACGACGATTGGGAGCTCCGCCCCCTCCTCGGCCTGGTCGACGAGAGCGCGGCCGTCATTCGAGTCGGCGAGACAGAAGGAGTGCGGGATCGCGCAGCGCTCGAGTACCTCCCTCAGCTCGAATGCCCTGCCGGACCAAGACTCGCCGACGATGTAGATCGTGTTCGGCGAAGTGTGCTGCGCCTCTGCCCACTCGAGCAGCATGCTCGTGATCGCCTGGTGAAAGAGCTCGTCCGGTGACGCTGATGGCCTGACCACGTAGTGGTCGATGCGACCGTGGGCGATCGCATCGAAGATTGCCTCGCCGGTCGCTGGGTTGCCCCAATCGCCCCACCCGAGCAACAGCCCGCGCTTTGCGTGCGGATGCTGGTGACGGGCCTCATCCAGCAACTCGCTTCCGGTCGTCCCGGACAGCGACGCGCCCGCCAGAACCAGGGCGACCTCATCACCCGCAGCCGCAAGGGCAGCGAGACGGGCGCGCGCCTCTTCCGCCGATCGTACGCACACGACGCGGTAATGGCGCGCGTAGCGGTCGCGCAATTCTCGCTCGATGTCACGCAGCGCGTCCGCATCGTCCTCAACGGCAACAAGCACGGGTTCAGACATGTGCGCACTCTAGTGCTGCCTTACCTGGCCATCGGACGAGTGGCGAGTGAGCGCCGCGAGAAACACCAACCGGGCGTGCCCATTCCCTCCCCCGGGCAGCCTTCGGTGCAACACCGATGTTGGGCCTTCATCCTCTACAGCGTGGATGCGCCGCTCTCGAAGATCAGCCACGTCGACCTCGTGGTCAGCTCTATCGAGCAAAGCTTGCCCTTCTATCGGGAACTCCTCGGACCGATCGGGTGGTCGGGCCTCCGCGAGGTGGTCGGCGAGCAGGGCGAGACGATCTACTACCTGTCGGTCGAGGGCCCGGGCCTCGCCGCGTTGGGCCTGCGGGAGAAGCGATCCGACGCCCACGGCGTCCCCTACGATCGCTACGCCGTCGGCATCCACCATCTCTGCTTCGACGTTCCCTCCCGCGAGGTCGTGAATGAGCGGGCGTTGTGGCTCCGCGGACGGGGAGCTCAAATCGAGAGTGGGCCTGCGGAGTACGAGCACACACCCGGCTACTACGCGATCTTCTTCTACGACCCCGACGGGATCAAGCTTGAGCTGCTGCACCGTCCGACCTATTGGGAGTGGCTGCGCGGCAGCCCGCAATGATCCGCAGCGCGGGTGATGCTCCTGTGCGCGAAGCCGAGCTCTCTTGCGACCAGCTCTGGAGCCCAGCTCGTGCCAGCGTTCGAGCGGGTCAACCGTAGCGATCGGGTCCGGCGCGCTCGAGCTCGATGCGAATCAATACCCGCCGTTCCCTCTCCATTCGGGCCCGGTAGTCATTCCAGTCGGGGTTCGGATCAGGGAAGCGCTTGTAGTAGTCGATCAGCGGATCCATTGCCTCCGGTAGTGAGAGCACCTCGGCGAACCCGTTGACGAATAGCCACTGCCCAAAGAACCGTTCGGTGAAGACACAGGCCTGGGCCCGAGGATCGCGACGCAGGTTGGCAACCTTGTACGCGGTCTCCCTGCTGGAGATGATCGCCCGCCCCTTGCCGTCGACGTTGACCAGGACAGGGCTCTGCTGGACGCGATCGCCCGCCCCGCGCGTTGCGAGCACGCCGCGATGGTGCTCACGGAGAAAAGCCCGCGCCTCGTCGAGTTCCACGATCCAGGACTCTAATCCCAGGCCAGGCACGATCAGCTGCTCTGCAGGTCCTAAGAGTTCAGGGAGTTTCGCTCAAGATTGGTACGCCGGTGACACCACCGTCCAGCGCCCGCTGACGCGCCGAGCCCTTTGGATCGCGTCGCCTTCGCGCGATATCCCTCCTAGGGCACCACCCTGAACTTCCTGGCCGGCGGCGTCGGATCGGTGATGCCAGTCTGATTCACCGCCCGCACGCGAAAGACGTGCTTGCCGAGTCTCAGCTTGGGCGGGAAGAATGGCGAGCTGCAGGGCCGGAAGGGCCCGGAATCGAGCTGGCACTCGAAGGTCGCCGACTCGTTGCTGGCGAACTTGAACTTCGGCCGCCTCTTGGTCGTCTTCTTCTTCGGGGCCTTCGTGATGGTGGTGTCGGGTGGCGCCGTGATGGTGGTGTCGGGTGGCGCCGCGGCCTTCGGCGCCGAAACGGCGAAGGACCGAGTGGCCACGGCGGAATTGCCCGCCGCATCGGCCGCCCGGACCCGGAAGGTGTAAGCGCCATCCGCCAGCGGGCTTGCCGGCTTGTCGCTCTTGCCTGGGCCGGAACAGGCCCGGAAGGCCGCCGTGCCAGTGTCGATCGAGCAGTGGAAGCTGACCGGTCCCATCGCGTCTGAGCCGGAGAAGGTGAAAGTCGGCTTGGTGTCGGAGGTCGTGCCACTCGGGCCTCCGGTGACGCCCACGGTGGGCGGTGTCGAGTCCTCCACGTAGGTGACGGAGCTGGTGGAACAGGCCGAGACGTTGCTCGCGGCGTCCGTCGCCCTCGCGTAGAGGGTGGTGATCGAGTTGGCCGGAACCGAGACGGTGATCCCCGGCGAGGCGAACGTGCTGCTCGACCCGCTCGGGGGCGGGCTGCCGGCCTCAGTGACGCAGTTCTGGTCCGTGTACAGCGTCACGGTCGTGTTCGGCGGGGCCGTGCCGAGGACCCGCGGCGAGCTGTCGTTCGCCGGCGAGACGGGGGCTGTTCCGGTCACGGTAGGTTCAACCGGAATGTTGGAGTCCTCCTGGTAGGTGACGTTCGAGCTGGAGCACGACGAGGCGTTGCCCGCGGCGTCGGTGGCGGTTGCGTAGAAGGTCGTCGTCGAGTTGTTCGGAACCGTCACCGTGATTCCCGGTGAGGCGAACGCGGCGGCGGATCCGGTGGCCGCGAGGCTGCCCGGGCTGCACGCGGCGTCGGTGTAGATCCGCACCGTCGAGCCGGCCTCAGCGCTGCCGAGGATCTTCGGATTGCTGTTGTTCGCCGGGGATGTCGGCGAGGACGTGAGGCCGGTCGGAGCTGCGGGCGGCGCCGAGTCCTCGACGTAGGTGACGTTCGAGCTGGAGCACGACGAGGGGTTGCCCGCGACGTCGGTGGCGGTTGCGTAGAAGGTGGTCGTCGTGTTGTCCGCGACCGTCACGGCGATGCCCGGCGAGGCGAAGGTGGAGGCGCTGCCGGTGGCGGTCGGCGACCCGGAGCAGCCCGAGTTGGTGAAGAGCTTCACGGTCGAGCCGGCCTCAGCGCTGCCGAGGATCTTCGGATTGCTGTTGTTCGCCGGGGAGGTCGGCGAGGACGTGAGGCCGGTCGGAGCTGCGGGCGGCGCCGAGTCCTCGACGTAGGTGACGTTCGAGCTGGAGCACGACGAGGGGTTGCCCGCGGCGTCGAGAGCCGCGGCCGAGAGGGTCGTCGCCTGGTTCGCGCCGACCGTCACCTGGATGCCGGTGGACTCGAAGGTCGCCTTGGAGCCGCTCGCCTGGACCGAGCCGCCGCAGTTCGCCTGGGTGAAGATCCGGACCGTCGCGGTGTCGGAGCTGGAGGTACCGATCACCTTCGGCGTGGTCAAGCTCGCAGGCGAGGCGGGGTTGGTGGAGGTGATCGAGGGGGCGGCCGGGGGCGTCGAGTCCTCGACATAAGTGATCGAGCCGCCGCTCGGGAGGGTGGACGAGCAGTTGGAGGTGTTGTTCGAGGCGTCGGTGGCGGTCGCGTAGAAGGTCGGGGTCGTATCGTCGGCCACCGAAACCGATACGCCGGGCGAGGCGAAGGCAGCCGCGGTGCCGGTCGCGACCGGTGACCCGCTGCAGCTCGAGTTGGTGAAGAGCTTGACCGTCGTGCCCGCCGCAGCCGTGCCGAGGATCTTCGGGCTGTTGTTGTTCGCGGGCGATGCCGGGTTGGTCCCGGTGAAGGCCGGCGGGTCGGGCGTACCCACCACCAGGACGTTCGAGCCCGTTGTCGACTGGCCGTCGGGGTTCGTGATCGTGACGTCCTTCGAACCGTTCGAGGCACCCGTGGTGTTCAGGTCCAGCGTGACGTGCGTCGGGTCGACGTAGGTGACGCTGTTCACCGTGACCCCGCCGGGCACGCTGGCCGCGAGGTGGTTCGCCCAGCCCGGCCCGCCGGGGTCGGACCCCGGGTCGAAGAATCCCGACCCGTTCACCTGCGTCCCCGTCAGCTGGACCGTGACCGAGCTCTGCCCCGTCGGGATCGTCGCCGGGCTGGCGGCAGACGGTGTCGCCGGCGACGGCGGCTTCAGCTTTATCACGCGGAGGCCCCAGGAGTTCGTCGCGTTCGCGTACTCCTGGAACGTCCAGAACGTCATGTTGTCGGTCGGGTCGACCACCGTCTGTGAGTAGTCGCCCCAGCGCTGCGGATTCGGCGTGCCGAGGTTGTACGCGCTGGAGCTGGATTGGGTGAGGTCGAACGGCTCCGTCGTCCCCGAGAGGTCGGTTGCGAGGTGGCCCGAGGAAGCGACCTCGGCGAAGTTGTTCGACCCCGCGGTGCTGGCGTTGAGCGAAGCATGCCCCTGGCCGTTAATGGCGATCGAAGGGATCCAGAAGAACCGGGGGCTCGTGGTCGCCGTCGGATCGAAGAGGGTGCCCGACTGCGTAAGCGTCGGCGGGTCCGAGGTCAGGTTCCCGAGCTGGTACCAGCGTGCGCCGTCGCGATCCCCTACCGAGCTGCCCACCCCACTCGAATTGACCCGGATGTTGTGAGCCGTCCACAGCGAGAGCGTCCCGTCTGGGGCCCGGCCGATCATCGCCTCGAACAGACGGGAATCCAGCGCGTCGAGGTTGTGATGGCTTCCCGATGCCGGCACGCTGAGTGGATTGGCCGTCGTCGGCACGGAGATCGTCAGGTTTCCCGAGATCGATGGCGTCCCCCCGGGATCGCTGATCCGGCGGACGTCGAGCTGGCTGAAGGCCCCGGCGTCCGGCCCGACGATGTAGCCCTGCCCGACGCTGGGATCCATGTCCTCGGCGGGCTGTGGGGAGAACGGCCCGGGCCCGCCGCTGCCGTTGGTCAGGTTCCGGAATGCGCTGACCACGATCGGCCCGGCCCCGAGCACGCTCGACTTCCGGATCACGAAAACCGTGGAGTGAGCGAAGGAGTTCCCCGAGAAGTCGTTCACCCCGATGTAGATCGCGTTCGCGTCGACGGCCATCTGCGGGTAGTCGGCGAACAGACCCGCGTCCCCACCGTCGAAGTTCTCGGCGAACTGGAAGAAGGTGAAGCTGCTCTGATCGGTGATCGTCGGCCCCGAGCTGACCGCGAGCATCACCCGGTTGTTGGTGCTCGCCACGTTGACCGCGCTCACGATCCAGCGCCCCGTGAGCCGGTCGTACTCAACACCCGGATCCGTAGGGGCAACGCCGTTGTCCACCGATGACCAGAAGGTGGAGTCGCTCATGTTCAACCCGCCCAGGTTCCCCTGCTTGTCGAACACCTTGATCCGGCCATTGACCGATACGAGGATCTGGCTGGGGCCGACCGAGCCCATCGAGTCCGGCGGGATGAATCCCGACTCACTGACCTGTGCTCCGAGAAACGACGTTCCGGCCGAGAGGGACGAATTGGCGGTGATGGCCGCCTGCCCGACCCGCTGCTGGGGCACGGGGTGGCCCGGAGCACTGGGGCCGGCAGGACCTTCGCCCGGCTCCGGCTTCTCGCGGACCTTCTGACCGGCCTGCTGCGAGGCAGCATGGCCGAGCGGCTCGCTCTCCGCATCGGGCTCCGAAGCCGGCTCGGTCGCGCGTACCGGTGTCGATTTGAGCGCGCCGACGCTCCGGCTGATGCCGGCGGCCCCGACCCACTGCTTTCCAACGGTTGCTCCGGTCTCCCGCCGGCTCGTGTCCCCCGACCGAATTGCGATCACAAGCGCCAACGCAAGCACAAGAAGCACCGCAACGCTCGCGCGACGCTTCATCGCTCGGCGAGTGTAAAGCCCGCCCGTTGCTCTACGGTCATTCGTCGCCACAACTACCCAACAGGGCCACTCTTCTGCTCCAATCCGCCCTCCCAGCTCTCGCGTAACGCCTAACCATGACCCCGCCCGACACCAATGGGACAAGCGACGCCTCGCCGGGTGCCGGTCCGCGGGTGGGCGTCGGAATCACGCCGTTCCAGGAGGATGCGGACGCGACGATCCGACTCGCGATGGCTGCAGAGGAGCTCGGCTACGCGCAGTTCGGGGCCGCCGAGGGCTGGACCCAGGACGCGGTCGTGCTCCTTGCCCAAATCGCCGGGGTCACATCGCGTATCGGGCTCGCCACCGGTGTTCTCCCGGTCTGGAGCCGCACGCCGGCGGCGATAGCGATGGCCGCCGCGGGCCTCCAGCGAGCTTCCCGAGGCCGCTTCGAGCTCGGCCTCGGCGCAAGCAGCCCCCCGCTGGTCGAGGGCCTGCACGGCCTCACGTGGGAGCGGCCCATCGATCGGATGCGTAAGACGATCGCCGCCGTCAGGGCACTGCTCCGGGGCGACCGGGTGCCGCTCGAGAGAGACGATGTGAGGCCACTCCGCCTCGGGGCACCCGCCGAGTGGCCTGTGCCGATCTCCCTCGCCGCACTTTCGCCGGCCTCGGTCCGTCTGGCGGGCGAGCTCGCCGACCACTGGCTGCCATTTCTCTGGGCCCGCTCGCGATTGCTGGATGGACGGGCACTGCTCGCCGAGGGTGAAGCGCTGGCCGAGGAGCCGACCACGACCGGCGTCACTGCGAGCGTCCCCCTCGCGATCGGCGAGGACGAGGGTGCAACCCGCCGGATCGCCGCGAGCTGGCTACTCGCGTACCTGACTCGGATGGGCCCGATCTATCCACGGATGCTCCGCGATCGATTTGGATTCACAAGGGAGGTCGATGCGCTGCTCGCCTCGAACCAGAGTGGCGGCCCTCCGCAGCTGCCCGCCGCTGCAGAGCGACTGGCCAGCGAGGTGACCGTGATGAGCACCTACGCGGAGGCACCGGACGCCGTTCGGGCCTGGCTCGACGCCGGAGCCGACGCGATCGACCTCGTCTTACCGCTCGGAGTGCCGGAGGGACAACTTCGCGAGATGCTCGCCGCCGCCGCACCCGCGGCAGTCCAAGCCGCTTAGGGCCGAACACGGCATTCCGTTTTGCCGAGCGACGCGATCGTGACGTATGCCACACCCAGATCGTGCCTTGTGTCACACATTTCTCACCGGCACTGAGGGACCATGAGTGACGTGGAGAGGACCCTGGAGAGGTTGAACGGAGGAGGGGACCATGTTTGACGATGAAGCGCAGGTGCTCGAGCACAACGCGGAGGACGGCCAAGCTGCGATCGGGGTTACCAGAGTCCGGCAGGAACCCCCCTTCTGGGCCTCACTTAAGCTCGGCTGGAGAGAGGCGGAGTTCTACGCGCCAGAGGAAGAAGATTTTCGACTTTTCGGCGACCTCTGCGACGCTTTCAACAGTCTCGGAAGAAGCCAGCTCGACGACCCGTTTGAGGCCAAGCCGTTTCGGTATCTGCGCGAGGACGTCGAGCTCCAAGACTATCCCGGTATTCCAGGTGCGACATGGCATGAGGGGCACCAAGGAGCCCTGCAATGGACCGTGAATCTCTGGGAGTCCTTCGGGGACTTCCACTTGGAGCCACAAGAATTCATCCGTGCAGGGCGAGGCCAGTTCGTGTGCGTTACCGGCACTGTTGGGCAGGGCCGCCGCAGTGGCCTTCAGCTGAGCCTGACCGCTTACGCCGTCGTCACCGTCGAGGACGACAAGATCAGGCGCATCGCGATAACTGCCGACCGGCAGGAAGCACTCAAATCCGCCGGCTTGTCCGAGTAGCACTCTCCTCACGGTGATCTTCGTCGTGTCGCTTCAAGAGCGCGAGATCCCAGCGGAGGGGTCTGCATACCGGCCACACAGGGGTCAGGACGCCCCTTACTACCGGCCGGTGTGATCGAGTCCCGAAGTCGCCATGCTCATCGACTTGCACGCCCACTACCCGATGCACCTCGTACCTCGGAACGAGGGCACAGCCCATCAAGGCTTGCTCCGCTGGCGTGACGCTTTGTGGCGAGCGCGTCTAGTGAACTTCCTGTCGCGCCTCTTCAATTACGAAGGGCCCGGCGGGGAACCCGGGGTCACGATCACGCTGATGAGAGAGGGCGACGTCGGCGTGCTGCTCTCGGTGCTCCACAACCCGCTCGACGAGATGGACATTTCGAAGAGCTACGGCGCCCCGCCCGATGGCACGTATCTTCCGTCCCTGCTCGGACAGCTCGAATCCGTCGAGGAGAGCGTCGCCTCGGATCCCGGCGTGGCCGTCGCCCATGCGCCGGATGAGTTCACTGCCGCCCTCGCCGCGAACCAGAAGGTGCTGATCCACTGTGTGGAGGGGGGCTATCACCTTGGCGGAACTGAGGAGGAGATCCGCAGCGCGGTCGGCCAGCTGGCGGCACGTGGCGTGGCCTACATCACGCTCGCCCATCTCTTCTGGCGGGATATCGCGACCAACGCGCCGGCGCTCCCATTTCTCCCGGACCCCCTATACCGGCTCATCTTCCGCCAGCCACGCAAGGGCTTGAGCGAGCTCGGCATGATCGCGGCAGACGCGATGCTCGAGCACCGAGTTCTGATCGATATCACCCACATGTCCTCCCGAGCGACCGCAGCCACGCTCGACCTGATGGACCGCCGCGACCCGCAGAAGGAGATGCCGGTTCTGGCTACCCACGAGGCCTGTCGATTCCGGCGTCTGCGCCGACGGGAGTACAACCTCTCCGATGACACCATCCGCCGGGTCGCCGAGCGCCGCGGCCTTATCGGGATCATCCTCTGCCCCCACTACCTCCTCGGTGGGGGCCCATTCCGGAGGAGCCAGACGGCGGACTTCGAGGCATCGATCGACGCTCTCTGCACCCACATCGATCACATTCACGATGTGACAAAGTCGCTCGATCACGTGGGCATCGGCTCAGATCTCGATGGATTTATCAAGCCGGCGCTGACTGGGCTCGGCCATCTCGGGCACATGGCGGCGCTACAGGCCGAGTTGCGGCAGCGCTATGGCGAGGCCGACGCCGAGAAGATCTGCTCCGGGAACGCCGTTCGCGTTCTCACCACCGCCTGGAGATAACATCACCGCCGAGAAACTCGACAGCTATCAGCGCGACATCGTCAAGGGCCTCAGCAAGGCCTTCGACCGCGAGGCGACCGAGGAGCACGAACTCGACCTCGACACGGCCAAGCTCGTCGTCTTCTCCGACCACCACAAAGGCGCGCGCGACGGCGCCGACGACTTCCGCCGCTGCGAGCGCGCCTACATGGCGGCGCTCGGCTATTACCTCGAGGAGGGGCACCGGCTATATGTGCTCGGCGACGTCGAGGAGCTGTGGGAGAACTCTCCCGAGGAGCCACTCGTGGCGTATGCCAAGGCGCTGGAGCTGGAGGCCGAGTTCCACCGCCAGGGACGCTACGAGCGCTTCTGGGGAAACCACGACGATCACTGGGGACACCGCGCATACGTAGAGAAGCGCCTCTGGCGCTACTACCCCCAGCTCAAGGTGCGCGAGGCGCTGAAGCTCCGGATCACGAGCGGCGGCGAGAGGCTCGGGCTTCTCTTCTTGATCCACGGCCATCAGGGGACGGCCGAGAGCCAGCGCTTCGCCTGGTTCTCGAAGCTCGTCGTCCGATACATCTGGCGGCCCCTTCAGCGCCGGTTCGGGTTCAGCGCAACCACCCCGGCCAGAGACTGGGACCTGCGCGCCCGCCACAACCGGGCGCTCTTTACCTGGGCCCGCTCGCACCCCCTAAAGCCAGTCCTGATCGCGGGCCATACTCACAAGCCCGTGTTCGGGACGAGCACCCCGCCGAAGCCCGAGCATCGGCCGCTCTCCGAGGTGCAGGGGGAGCTGGACGGCGCACAGGCGAAGTCGACTACCGACCGAGACAAGATCGCCCGGCTCCGCGCCGAGCTTGAGTGGATCGAGGCGATCGAGCGCAGCACCGAGCCCGCGTCGATCCCGATCGAGCCCCCGTGTTACTTCAACACCGGGTGCTGCTCGTTTCCCGACGGCGACGTGACTGGCATCGAGATCGCCGACGGCATGGTCCGCCTCGTTCGCTGGCCCGACGACGAGGGCAGGGCACTCCCCAAAATCCTGGTCGAGGACGACTTACGCAAAATCCTCGGCGACGCTCGGCGCGCCGGGCTGACCTCGACGGTCGCCTCGAGGTGTGGTTCAACTCCCGCTCGAAGGCGCAGCGAGTCCGGGGTTGATCGCTCCGGCGTCGGCGAGTAACGTCGTCGCAGGCGCTCGGCTCCCTGCAGTCTGTGGCCTGGCGCACCAGCAAGGATCGCTGGCTTGAGAATCGGGTGAGATAGACGGCCACCCCACAAGTTGAACTGCACGTTGGTGACGTAAGCGAGAGCCAGCTCGTAATCGGCAACTACAACACCGTGCAGACGCCGAAGGGCGCGAAGGTGACGGTGATCCAGGCTGGCGGTGCCCCGGCGCCGCGGCTGCGGGCGGTGCCGATTGCCTATCACCCAGCCGCACGGACCGAGGCCTTCGGTCGGGAGGAGGAGCTGGCCGTCGCCGGATCCGCCTCCGCCGAATCCCCCGTCCAGCTCTACGGGGGGGAAGGCATCGGCAAAACCACCCTCTTGAAGCTCACCGCCGAGCGGGCCAGCCCCCCTCCCGAGGGCGTGGTATTGGAATCCGTCAGGCGAAGGAGCCTGGACGAGGTCCAGGTGAAGCTGTACGCCGCTTTCTGGGAATGCGATGTTCCGTTCCTTCCCGATCCCGCCCAGGTCGGGGGATTCCTGATCGAGCGCGAGGCGCTCGTGATCGTCGATGACTGCGAGTTCGACCGCGAAGACCTTGACTCCCTCCTGGACGGCGCCCCGCGATGCAGCTTTGTGATCGGCTCTGAGGCGCGCGCCCTGTGGTCGCGGGGGACCGCCCGGGCGCTGAGCGGCCTCGACCCAAAGGCCGGAGTCGCCCTGCTCGAGCGCGAGCTCGGCGAGGCGGTCGGGCCACGCCGGCGCGAGGACGCCGAGGCCATCGTGGAGCGGCTCGATGGGCGGCCGCAGTCCCTGGTCGAGACCGCGGCCCTGATCCAGGATGGACGAGCCTCCCTCCAGGAGCTCGCCCACGACGCGGGGGCGCTCGATCGGCGGATCGACCCGGAGACCCTCACGGCCTCGCAGCGGCGCATCCTCGGGGTGCTGGCGGCCGTCGACGGCGCCGCGCTCGGCACCGAGCACATCGCCGTTCTCGCGGACGCGCCCCGGGCGGCGAGCGAGCTCGCGGAGCTGGAGCGCCACGGGTGGGTGAAGAGCCAGAGCCCCAGATATCGCCTCGCTCGCGACTTGCCGGAGGGGCTCGCCCTCGCCCCCGAGTCGGGGTTCCCCGGTCGCCTGCTCGACCACCTCGCCGTCTGGGCGCGCGGGCAAGCGAGGCCCGCCGCGATCGCGGCGGAGGGGGAGGCGATCGAGGCCGCACTGGCCCTGGGCGCCGACTCGGGCCGCTGGCGCGATGCCATCCCCCTCGCGGTCGTGGCCGGGACTGGGCTGGCGCTCGCCGGCGCCTGGTCGAGCTCGAGGAGCGTGCTCACCTCCGGCCTGGCGGCGGCGCGCGCCCTGGCCAGCGAGCCCGCGGAGGCCTACTTCCTGCACCAGCTGGGGAGCTTCGCCCTCTGCCGGGGAGAGAGCGAGGCCGCCAGCCC
The DNA here is from genome assembly GCA_963795665.1 of uncultured Solirubrobacterales bacterium. Classification (GTDB taxonomy): domain Bacteria; phylum Actinomycetota; class Thermoleophilia; order Solirubrobacterales; family 70-9; genus DASUPK01. The sequence continues at coordinate 81,198 of CAWCIP010000020.1, forward strand.
CCAACTCGGGGCTGCCCTCGAGATCCGCCAGCGTCTCGGCGACCGCGAAGGCGCCGAGCTGACCCGCCACAACCTGGGTCAGATCGGGGGCGGCAACGGCTCAGATGGCGGCGGAAACGGCGGCGGCGGACCGTGGCGGCCGCGTCTCGGCGTCACCTTGGCGACGCTCGCCACGCTCGCAGCCCTCATTTTGGGCGGCGTGGTCCTGGCCAGCAAGGGCGGCGGCGGCGCTGCCAAGCGGGCCGATCAGACCTCGCCTCATCGCTCGTCGGGCGACCGGGCGAAGAGCGATCTGAGTGAGACGGGTGGGTCGACGGACGATCGGAATGCGACGTCGGCGACGATCGACATCGAGATCGGCTCACCGTCCCCCGGCACGTCGTACGACCGCGGCGAGACGATCGTTGCCAGCTTCAGCTGCACCAACACGGCTGATGGCTCTGTGGTCCCGTGTTACGGCACCTTCGAGGGGAACAGGATCTCCGATGGGGACAGGATCTACACCCGCAACCTGAAAGGCACTCAGACCTTCACTGTGGCCGCCGTAGATCAAGCCCGCTACCCCCAACCGAGGTCGGTGACGTTTACGGTCGGGAGCCCGACCGACGGCACCACGGGCCCGACCGACGGCACCACGGGCCCAAATGGCACCCAGGACGGCACCTCTGACGGCACCTATGACGGCGTCAGCCCATCAAGCGGCGCGGCCCCATCGGACACCACCGTCCCGTAGGGCGAGGAGGCAAACGGAATGTCCGCAGATGACCAATCCGCCGGTAAGTTCAACATCCATATCGGGGACGTCAGCCAGGCCCAGGTGGTCATCGGCGACTACAACACCGTTACCCAGAAGGCCGGCCTTACGCCCGAGGAGGCGGCGAAGCTGCGCGGGGTGTTTGAGCAGTTCCGATCATCGGTGGAGAAAGCGGCCCCGCCCGAGAAGCGCGGCGAGGCGGTGGCGCAGGCCGAGGAGCTGGAGCGCGCGGTGGTCAGCGAGCGGCCCGACGTCGGCCGCGTGCGGACGGTGCTGCGCTGGTTTCGGGACAACGCCCCACAGTTGGCGGGCGCTGTGGTCAGCGTCGTCGTCAATCCGCTGGTCGGAAAGGCCGTGGAGGGGGCGGGCGAGGCGATCGCCGATCAGTTCAAGGAGGTGGTCAAGGAGGAGACCGGGTGATGCGCGACTGCTTCGCCTGGCTAGAAGCTCGCCATCTAGTCTGGCCGCACTAAAAAACGAAAGGCCCGGATCTCCGGGCCTTTCGTGAGTAGCGGGGGCGGGATTCGAACCCGCGACCTTCGGGTTATGAGATGCCGCAGGGCCGTTCTCTCGGATGCCTTCAGGCGTCGTTGCGCACTCTCGGACGAGCTGAGATCAGGTGGGTTTCGCTCAGTTCGGCACCACCACCGGTACCACGAGAGCTGAGAACCCCAGGACCCGCGGCGAAACTAGCCGCAGAAGTGGAAGCTCAACGCTCCGCGACGACCCGCGTCACGGCCTCGTCGACCGTCGGGTATGCGGTATCAAGAATCGAATCACCCAGGGCAGCGCCGACGACATCACGAACCTGACCGATGTTCCGCGCGATCACCAGTCGGATGCCGTCGGCCTGCAGCTCTCGCGCCAGCTGCTCGAGGATCTGGGCGGCGGTCACGTCGATGAACGGCACCGTCTCCGCATCGACGACCACCGCGTGAACGTCATCGCGGTGTGCCGCGCTTCGGATCTCGGCTGCGACCGGCGTGACATTGGCAAAGTAGAGCCCGCTCTCGATCCTCAGCACGGCGATGCCCTCGACCCGCTCGTTCTCCGGATGCCGATCGAGGTCCGAGAAGTGACCGCTTTCCCCGGGGACTCTCCCGAGTTCGGCCACCGGAGGCCGAGAGGTGCGGTAGAGAAGGAGAAGCAGCGAGATCAATACTCCGGTGAACAACCCTGCCAGGATGCCGAAGACCATCACTCCCAGCATCGCGGCGACCGCGGCGATGAAGTCCGCCCTGGCCGCGAAGCCGTAGGCCCGGCCGAGCCGACTGGTGTAGACGCGGTAGTAGTCGCGCAGCGTCGAGAGGTCGATCAGGTCGACGAGGGCAACGATCACCACGGCCGCCAAGGTCGCCACGGGCAGGCTCTCGAAATACCCCGTGAGAAGGAACAGGGTGAGAATCGTCAGGCCGGCGGCGATCAGGCCGACAAGCTGGGTTCGACCGCCGGCGGTGTTGTTCACCGCCGTCTTTGAGAGGCTGCCGTTGACGGCGAACCCACCGGAGATCCCAGCGCCGAGGTTCGCGGCGCCGAGGCTAATCAGCTCACGATTCGCGTCGATCGCTCGGTCCTCCCGCCGGGCAAAGGCCTTGGCGGTCCCCAGGCTCTCCGCGTAACCGACGAGCATCACCCCCACCGCTGCGGCCATCAGGCCACCGAAGCGGTTGAGGCTGACGTCGGGGAGAGCGAGCGAGGGCAGGCCAGGGTCGATCGAGCCGACGATTGTCACCCCGTGGTCGCCGAGGTCGAAGATCTCGACAGCAACAATCCCCAGGACCACGGCCACCAGCGCTCCCGGGACCGCGGGCGCCACCTGAGGAGTCCCGAACAGGACGGCGAGGGACCCGATCCCCACCAGCAGCGTGAGTCCATCGGTCTGATCGAGGTTTGTCAGAAAGTCCCAAGCTCGCTCGAAGAAGTCACCGGTGCCCGATTCGATTCCGAACAGCTCCGGGAGCTGGCCGACCATGACCGTCAGCGCCAAGCCGACGATGAACCCCTTGAGCACAGGCTCGGAGATGAAGTTCGCTAGGAACCCGAGCCGCAAGGCGCCGGCGACCAAGGCGGCGAGCCCGACGCCAATCGCGAGCGCCGCCGAGGCGGTGACGAACTGATCTCCGTTGCCCGCAACGGCGTTCCCGACAATCGCGGCAGACAGGGCGGCGGCGGCGGCGGACGGCCCGGTGATCAGCAGCCGCGAGCTGCCCAAAGCCGCATACAGAATCAAGGCGGCGGGCGCCGTGTAGAGGCCGACGACGGGCGGCACGCCGGCGATCGTCGCGTAGGCGAGGGCTGAGGGAATTAGTACGGCCCAGACCGTCAGCCCCGCGACCAGATCCCCACGAACCCAGTCGCGCTGGTAGTTCCTCAGCGATAGAAACATGCGGCTCACGAAAACCTCACCGGAGAGCCAATCTACCTCCGGCCGGTCGAGCGGAGGGCCGCGTGCCGGCCGCAGCGAAGATCCGATCGAGCCACCGCCTGGCGCCCGACTTCTGAGAACAAGAAAGGCCCGCGTGAGCGAGCCTTTCTCGAGTAGCGGGGGCGGGATTCGAACCCGCGACCTTCGGGTTATGAGATCCCTTGAAGCCGTTCGATGGGCTCATGCTGAGCGACGCTGGGCACGCTGAGATGAGTTGAGATCAGCTGAGTTTCTCTCAGTTCGGTACCACGGCTGGTAGCCGGACGGGTTCTCTGGTGTCGATCCGCGCGGGACGGTCGATCAGTGGGAGGGGAAGGAGGGTTCGCCGGGCACGCCCCAGACCCCCAGGTCGGCCACGATCGCGCCCAGGTCGAGCCACTCGGTGAAGCGCTCGAACTGCGCCTTGACCTCATAGAGGTCTAGCCGGTCGTCGAGAGTTCATGACCAGGCGGGCGACGGAGCGCTAGGTTCAACCTGAAGCCACGGCGACCAGGAGGGGCACTCATGAAAGCTCCGAGCGACACACAGAGCGAAAGCGCCATCCAGCCCTATGGCACCCGAGAGGAGACGATCGAAGCCTTCGCCTCGCACGTCGACCGCGGCAAGGCGAGGGCCCTCGAGGCGATCGGCGTCGACCTCGTAATCGGGGAGCGGGAAGGCGCCCGCTTCCGCGATGCCTATTCGGGTCGGTGGTACTGGAACTGTCACTGCAACGGCGGCGTCTTCAATCTGGGGCACCGGCATCCGGCGGTGGTCGCCGCCGTGCGGGAGGGCCTGGATCACGTAGACGTCGGCAACCATCATCTCGTCAGCGGCTACCGAGCGCGGTTGGCGGAACAGCTCGCGGTGAGTACCGACGGCCTGCTCACGCACGCCGTCTTCACCCCGTCTGGGACCGAGTCCGTCGACCTCGCCCTGCGACTCGCTCGAGCGGTGACCGGCCGGCCCAGGATCGTCGCCGCGCTCGGCGGCTACCACGGCGCCAGCGGGTTCGCACTGGCCGCCAGCGACCCCCGCTGGCTTGAGCCCTTCGGGTTCGGGCCGAGCGGTTTCGTACACGTCCCGTTCAACGACATCGAGGCCATTGGGGGGGAGATCGACTCCGAAACCGCGGCGGTGATTATGGAGACGATCCCGGCGACGCTCGGCTTCGTCCCGCCCGATCCCGGCTATCTCCGCGAGGTCGGCGAGGCCGCCAGGGATGCCGGCGCCCTGTTGATCCTCGACGAGGTTCAGACCGGCCTGGGTCGCACCGGGACCGCCTGGTACTACCAGCAGCAGGACGTGAGGCCGGACATGCTGATCACCGGTAAGGGCCTCGGCGGCGGCGTCTATCCGGTCAGCGCCACCCTGCTCTCGGAGGAGCTCGAGTCCTTCTTCGAGAACCACCCCTTCTCGTATGTCTCGACCTTCGGCGGTGCGGAGATCGGTTGCGTCGCAGCCAGCGCGGTCATGGACCAGATCTCGACGCCCGGCTTCCTAGAGCGGGTCGAGGAGCTGGGTCAGCGATTCGAGCACGCCTTCGCGGAGATGCCGTTCGAGCTTCGGCGCTTCGGACTCACCATGGGCCTGGTGTTCGAGCACGAGCAGGGAGGGGTGATGGCCGCCAAGCAGCTGATCGACTCCGGGGTCTTCGCCGTGTACGCCGAGCACGACCACTCCGTGACCCAGTTCAAGCCCCCGCTGATCATCAGCGAGTCGGAGGTCGACAAGATCGCCGCGGCGGTCGGAGTGGCGCTGTCATGACCGGCACGGAGACCTGCCTCGCGGGCCTCTCCGACGATGAGCTCCGCCGCCTCGAGGATCTGGTCGAGGGGGCCCTCTCGTCGGGCGACGAGAGGGGGCTCCCCGTCCTGGGGTACGGGGAGATCTCGCTCGTCCTGAGCTGGCCGCCCGGCGACGGGCGATTCGCCTGCAAGCGGCTCCCCCCGTTCCGCTCCCGGGGACGGCTGGATGCCTACCGGGCCACGCTCGACGACTACCTCAAGGCACTCGGCGCCGCCGGCGTGTGGGTCGTCGAGACGGAGATGCGCGCCGTCGAGCTCCACAACGGCAGCGTCGCCGGGTACATCGTGCAGCCGATGCTCCCGGCCGATCACCTGGCGACCACCACACTGCGGCTGGCGGACCCCGAGGCGGGGCATCCGCTGATCGAGGCCGTCGCCTCCGCCGCGGCTGCGGCGGTTGGCCCCCACCTCGGCTTGGACGCCCAACTCGCCAACTGGACCTGGGATGGCGACGAGCTCACCTACTTCGACGTCTCCACGCCGCTGATCTGGTCGCCCGAGGGCGACTCCCAGCTCGACCTCGACCTGCTCGCGGGCGCTTATCCGGCGATCCTGCGGTGGCCGCTACGCCGCTTCGTCGCCCCGGGAATCCTCGACACCTACCGCGATCTCCGCAAGGTCTACCTGGACCTGGCGGGAAACCTGCTGAAGGAGCGGCTCGAGGGCTGGCTCCCGGCGTTCCTCGACCGCTTCAACGCACATCTGGACGAGCCGCTCACCGAGGACGAGGTGCGCCGCCACTACCGCTCGGACGCCCGGCTCTGGGCCGCCCTGCTCCGGATCCGAAGGCTCGATCGCGCCTGGCGCCGTCGGGTCAGGCGGCGGCCGTACCCCTTCCTGCTGCCAGGCGCGATCGAGCGCTAGGACGGACTCGCCGGCACACCTCGAGCGAGTTCTGCCCGCGACGCCTCCACCTGTCACGGCGCGCCCGAACGCATCAACCCGCGCATGCCGGGCTGTGGCGCGCCGCGCATCTCCGCCACCAGGTCGTACTCCGCAAGCGGAACGGTGATCCCGCGCCGAGCGAGCTGCCGGGAGAGCGTGCGCAGGAAGAGTCCCTCGCCGGCCGTGCGGCAGTCGACGATGGCCCGCTGGTTGAAGGTCTGACGATTCAGCTCGGCCACGGGACAGCCGGCGATCACCTCGAACGAGCGGCGGAGGTCGAGCGTCGTCGTCACCCCACAGGAGGGCGAAGCCCCGACGCCCACAATCGCGACCACGCGCACTCCGGAGCGCTGGTACTCCCGGATGTCCTTGACGACCGCGCGGGCCAGGCGCCAATAGACCAGGCGCGTGTACCAGACGAAGAGGCGCAGCAGAGGAGCCCGAAACCTGTAGACGACCGTGCCCTTTGAACCGTAAGCCGGGATCATGAGGCGCTTCACCGTCCCGCCCCAAGCCTGGCGCTCGGGGCATCTCATCTGGTGGATCCCGATGCCGAGGCGCTGAAGCTCGCCGATCTCCGGCACGGCCCCGGAGTGGAAGGCGCCGCCCAGGTAGCGCGTGTTCTCGTTGAGGAGGCAATGCGAGACGAAGACGACCCGTCTTCCGCGCTCGTCACGGAGGCGCTCGGAGAGCAACTTCTCCCTCCTCTCACTCACGAACCGACCCTAGCGCGGTTCGATCCTGCGCACGAGGCGGTCGCTCGGGGCACTGCGATACTCGTCCGGTGGACCGGGAGGGAAGCCCGGACAGCCTCGTCTTCTTCAACCTGCCGGCCTCAGGGCATGTCAACCCAACGCTGCCGCTTGTAGCCGAGCTCAGCCGCCGTGGCGCCAAGGTCCTCTACTACACCGGCGATCGGTTCCAAGACCAGGTGGAGCGACAAGGCGCCGAGTTCCGGAGCTACGGTCGGCATCTCACCTACAACCACTCTCGGCTCCCGTCCAATTACCTTCGGGTGGCCAGCGTGCTCGCTCGAGCTGCCGAGGATCTCATGCCCTTCTCCATCGCCGAGCTTCGACGCGAGCGCCCGGTGGTCGTCATCAGCGACGCGATGTGCCCGTGGGGGCGCCTGGCAGCCCGTGCCACCGGGATCCCGGGCGTTTCATCGCTGAGCGCGTTACCCATCGACCCGAGCCTGCTTCGCGAGCACATCACACCGGCTCAGTTCGCGCGGGCGGCGAGCGCCGGAGCACCGGGCTACCTGCGCTTTCGGCGCGCCGCACGGCGGCTGCGCCGGACCTATCACGTCGAGGTGGGAGGACTCTTTGACCTGTTCCTGTTTCGCGACCGCTTGACCATCGCCTACACGTCACGTTCATTCCTCCCGGACGCGAAGCGCTTCGACGAGTCGGTGCGGTTCGTCGGCCCGCTTTTGCGCGACACGGAGGATCCCGATCCGGCGCTCATGCGGAGCCTCGATGACACCCGGCTCGTCTACGTCTCGATGGGGACTGTCGCAGCGCCGAGCGTTCGATTTCTCCGTGCCTGCATCGAGGCGTTCGCCGACGGGGACGAAATCTTGCTCCTGTCGGTCGGCGTCAACGTCGATCCCGCCTTGCTCGGCCCGCTGCCACGCAACTGCATCGTCAGGGAGACCGTTCCCCAGCTCGCGGTCCTGCACCGGGCGGCTCTGTTCATCACCCACGGAGGAATGAACAGTGTGAGCGAGGGGCTGGCGCTCGGCGTTCCGCTGCTTCTCTATCCACAGTCGCCCGAGCAGGGGGTCATCGCGGCACGGGTCGCGGAGCTGGGTGCGGGCCGCACGATCGCGGCTCGTGACGCGAAGCCAGCGGGGATCCGGGCGGCGGCCGACGCGGTGATCTCCGGTCCATACCGGGAAACGGCACGCTCAGTCGGGCGGGACCTCCGGAGCGTTGGGGGCGCTCCGGTCGCCGCCGACGCGATCGAAGAGCTAATCGCCGCCACGCGGGCCTGAGGCGCTCAGGTTGCTGCAGCGCCGGTCGCTCACGGCCGGAAAAGCGAAGACCCGCCTGAGCGGGCCTTCGGAGTAGCGGGGGCGGGATTCGAACCCGCGACCTTCGGGTTATGAGATGCCTCTGGGCCGTTTTCCTCCGACGCCCTCAGGCGAGGCTACGCAACATGAGACGAGCTGAGATCAGGTGAGTTTCGCTCGGTTCGGTACCCCCGCTGGTACCACGGACCCCCTCGGGTTCAGCCTCAAGAACCGCCCGCGTCGTACTTGAACGAGACCCCGAGCCGGATGCGGAACTCGGAGACCTTTCCGCTGTCGATCGTCACGTCCTGGCGAACGACCTCGGCGATCCGCAGGTCGCGCACGGTCTCGCTGACCTTCTCAACGGCGTTCTTCGTCGCCTGCTCCCACGAATCGGAGCTGACGCCGACCACTTCGGTGACTCGATAGACGCTGTCGGCCATTTCTCTCCTTGGGTAGGGACCTGTGAGTCCATAGCCTCACACCTCGGCCGTCGGTCTGTCGCCGGCGATAGATCGAAACCCGAGGTGGCCGCCGTGGGAGTCACAGGCGTCCGCAAACGAAAGGCCCGCATAAGCGGGCCTTTCGTGGCTGCGGGATCGAACCTGCGGCTGCACTCAGCGTCGCGCAGTCAGAGCCTGCAACAGGACCTCAATCGGGGAGCGGTGCTTCGCTCGATTGTCGATCGCCTCACGCGTCTTCCGCATCTCGGTCGCAAACTCGCCGAGGTTCTCGGTGAACCGGCCGACGCGCTGGCCGGCGTCGGCGAGGTTCTTGCCGGCCTCGCCCATGCCGTTGCCGAGCCGCATCCCCAGGACCTTGCGCCCGGAGTCGCGCTTCGACTGGACGGCCATGCCACCCGCCAACCCTGCCAGAGCCGCCCCGCCCGCCAGTGCCGGTCCCTTCACCTTGCCCGCTACGGTCGAGATCGCCTTCCCGCCTCTCTGAGCTCCCTCGGCGACGGCGTTCTGGCCCCTTGACGCAACCTGCTTGACGGAATCTGCCCGTGCAGTCCCGCCAGAGCGCCGCGGCTGCTTTCGGGAGCGGGCAGTGGTCCGCTTACCGTTTCGCGTCGAGCTCGAGCCCCGAGAGGAGGCTGCCGATCGGCCCGAGCCGTTCGACCGCCCCGTCGTTCTGCGGCGGGCCTGCGAATTCCTTCTGGTACTGGTCTGGGCCATTTCCGACCCCTCCTTTCGCATCCGTGCGAATCGTTACCTGCGCGCAGCAGTTACCCGTATTTGCGGCGATAAACCCTCGGCGCGGCCCTCTCGCCCGCGTCTCCGTTACGCGACCTGGGCCAAACGACGAAGGCCCTCATGCTGCTCGATCGAGACGGGCGGTCTCGTCAACCAGGAAGTCCAGGAGACCCTCCATTCCGGCGGCATCATGGACCTGGCGCTGCAGATCGGCTCCCGAGCCCACCTCGAGCATGACCGCCACGTACTCCAGCTCCTGCTCGCAACCGAGCTCCCGCGCGGCACCAGCAGCGACTTCCAGGCACTCCTTTCCAAGGTCGCGAGCCGCGATCGGCTCGCCGCTGCGGTCGAGAAGCTTGGCTTCAAGTCCGTGGCGAGTCGCCTGAAAGCTCGACTCGGCGAGTGCCTCCCGGGCGGGAAGATCGCTCTGGTCGCGCTCTGCCTCGATCCGAGCCAGACAGTGCACGAGAGCAGCGAGGGCGCCCACGCGCCGCAGATCGAACTGCGTGTCGGCGGCGCGAATCTCGATCGTTCCCAGGGCGGGATGGATGCGCGCGTCCCACCAGATCTCGGTGTAGTCATCGAGGCCTCCTGCGGCGCAGATCTGGCGGGTCACCCGGCAGAAATGCTCGAAGTCGTCGAACTCCGGCGCCATTGCGGCGCGCGGATAGCTTCGAAAGATCACCGTCCGCGAGCTCGCCAGGCCCGAGTCCTCACCGAACCAGAACGGCGAATTCGAGGCGAGCGCATTGAGCAGCGGGATGTGGGTGCGGATGCCGTTATACGCGCGAACGGCGGTCCCCTGGTCGGGCATCCCAACGTGAATGTGCTGGCCGCAGATCGGTGTGCGAAGAACTCCCTGCAGGGAATCCTCGATCAAGGCGTAACGCGGGGTCTGGCGCACGTCGGCTTCCCCGGGCACCGCATTGGGGTGGAGCCCGGCGCCCATCAGGCGGGCGCCCGAGCCCAGCAGCTCTCGCCGAATCTCGCGCAGCGCCTCCACCGCCTCCCCCGCACCAGCCGACACCTCCGACCTCGCTTCCACCATCGCTTTGAAGAGCTCTCCATCGACCGCTCCGGAATCGGGTTCGGCCTTGCTGAGCATCTGAGAGGCCTTGTTGATCAGCTCGTTGTCGTCGCCGACCAGCAGCAATTCCTCCTCGACACCAAGAGCGAACGGCGCCTCGGCGCCGAAGGTGTCCTGCCAAAGATCTGAGGTCGCGTTGCCGAGCATCGCCGGATTCCCTTCCGTGCCCCAGGGATTAACCCGCGATCGCGATCGGCAAACCGGATTCGGGTCAAAGCGGGGCTCTGGAAGACTGCGCCGCCGAGCTAGGTGCGTCCGGCGCCCGTCGCGAGCCTTCGCAGGAACCCGCGCGTGACCGCCCGATGAATGCGCTGCTGGGTCTGCGCGTAGATCCAGACGCCGACCCGAGCGAACGGCCCGGTGCCCCGCAGCCACGGATAGAAGTTGTGGACCTCCATGCGCACGTGGATCCGGGAGCGCCCCCTGGACGGCTCCATCGCCGAAACAGTGAGACGCAGGGATCCCTGGTCCCGCCCCTCGCCCGAGACCAGGATGCCGCGCTTGATCCGCCAGGTGACTGAGCCCTTTCGATTGGAGACCTCGTACTCCGGGGCGTGAAAGCGCAGGAGGACGAGCGGTCGCGCGATCAGCACGACGCACTGATCGCCGGCGACGGGGGTGATCCTGATCAGTCCGAGCGTGAATCGCGTGATCAGCCGCCAATAGGCGCGGGCCGCCCACTCCAGGAAGCTGCGGTTCACGATCCGCGAGGCCGGCTCGTCCAGCCGGAGCTCCGCTTCCTGAACGGACTCCACCGCTCCCGTCGGCGGCACCTTCTCGAGCCGGTCGGGATAGAGCCGGAGCTCGGCCCTCATCCCGAGGCGGAGATATCGGGATCCTCGGCCAGCGCGCGCCGCAGTGCCTCGGCGAACGGGACGGTCTCGATGTCGAAAGCCGATGCTCCCGACGAGTCCGTGACGGTCGTCGGAGTGGAGAGGCCCTCGATCAGTGGTCGTGCCACTCCCGCATCGACGGGGGTGACCAGCCCGATCCACAGCGAGGAGAGCCGGGGCGTGAGCAGCGGGACCGGGACCCTCGGGCGTGGCTGGATCCCGAGCGCATGGGCCATCCGGTCAAGCATGTCGCCATAGGAGAGGACGTCGGGGCCGCCGATCTGAACCTCCCGTCCCTCCGACTCCTCGAGGTCCGGGGCCCGGCGGAGGTAGGCGATTACGTCGTCGACGGCGATCGGCTGGGTAGGCGTGGAGAGCCAGGCCGGCGCAATCATCGCCGGCAGCCGCTGGACGAGATAGCGAAGCGTCCGATAGGACTCGCTCCGCGCCCCCACGACCATCGCCGCACGGAAGTAGGTGAGCGGGGGACCATGCTCGCGGAGGATCTCCGCCGTCTGCGCCCGGCTCCGCAGGTGCTTCGAGCGCGGCTTGTCTCCGAGGCCGCCCAGGTAGACGACGCGACCAACCCCCTCGCGCTTCGCCATCTCCGCGAAGTTCCGTGCCGCCTCGCGCTCCCGCTCCTCGAAATCGCCCTCGCCGCCCCGTCCCATGCCATGGACGAGGTAGTAGGCGACCTCCGCCCCGTCCCCGGCGCCCCGGAGCGAATCGGCGTCCAGGACGTCCCCCTCGAAGAGCTCGACGCCGCGATCGGCGAGACCCCCCGCCCGCCCGCGGTCGCGAACCATGGCACGGACGTGCCAGCCGTCATCTGACAGGGCGTTGGCCAGCCTGCCCCCAATGAAACCGGTGGCACCGGTGACCAGGGCTGTGCGAGCGCCGGTGGTCATCCCGCTCCGGGCATACCCGCACTTGCACTGACCGGATCGGGCGGGAGGGCCTGGGCGCCGAGGCGCTCCGCAAGCTTCTCGCTCGCCCCCTCGCCACCGATCAGCACCGTCGTCGCGGCCGTGAGTGCCCTGATCTGATCGGCGACGCGCTCGAACGGCTCCCGGGTCACCGCGGCGAGCACCACTGCATTCGGGGCGAGCTTCGCCACGGCGTCGGCGATCGTCTCGATCGGCGTGTCGCTGCCCAAGAGGGCGATGCGCCAGCCACCCTCCCGCAGCACGAGGCCGAACGCGATCAGGCCGAGGTCGTGCTGCTCGCCTGGCGGACAGGCGAGCACCGCAAGTGGCCCACCCCCGGCACCCCAGTTGCGGCCCAGAGCCAGCATTCGCCCGCGCAGGAGGGCGGTCGCGAAGTGCTCCTCCGCGACTGAGACCTCGCCGCTCTCCCACCGCGTGCCGATCTCGTGCAGCACCGGCAGCAGGACGCGGCTCGCGACGGCGTTGACTGTGAAGCGCGCGATCGCATCGTCGAGGATCGCATTGGCGTCGGCCTCGTCGAAGCGGTCGAGGGCGGCGGCCAGCCGCTCGGCGTGGTCGTCCCCGCCCTCCCCCACGCCGGATTCCGCCGCCGGTGATGCGCGCGACACCGCCAGTCGCGCGGCCTCGGCGGCCGAGACGCCCGAGTCGATCATCGACTTCATCGCGCTGACGCGCTCCTGGTCGCTCGTCCCGTAGAGCCGAAAGCCGCCCGGGCTGCGCTGCGGCCGCAGCAGGCCGTAGCGCCGTTCCCACGCCCGCAGCGTGTCGACGCCCACGCCGGTGCGCCGGCTGAGCTCGCCGATGCGGACCAGCGGTCCTCGATCAGGTGTGTTGGGTGGGACAGACATTGGACAGACCCTTGACAGTACTCAGCCTACCTGTTACAACCAGCCTCGTCAACTCTAGACAAACCCTTGATAAGAACTAGACAGAAGGAGAACGCGATGAACCTGGATCACGGAGGAAGGACGCTTGCCGCGAGGGGTCTGTTCCTGGCGGCGGCCCTGCTCTCGTTCGGTCTCTCGGTCGTCCTCTACTTCACCGGCGAGCACACGGACGGCATCTTCGTTGGGCTCTGGGTGCCGTCGATCCTCGCTCTGGGCGCGTTCCTCGCTCCCCGGCACCTTCCGGATCCGCCCCACGGCTCACCCGCCAAGGCGACCCCATGATCGGCATCTTCCTTTACGGGGTCGTCGTCTTCGCCTTGGTTTGCGGAGCCCTGGGGCTGCTCGCCTGGGGCATCGTCAACGAGCGACGCGACCGCACCCAGTTCGAGCAGGGGCGCCGAGTCTTCGGCGACGAAGCCGCACTCGAGGTCTCACGCGAGCCCGAGGGAGCCACTCGATGACGGGACCGATCGATCGGGCTCTCGACCTGGCGGTCGTCCCCGGCTATTCCCGTCTCGGCTACGGCGCGCGAGGCCTGCGCTGGGAGGATGCCGCCGGGGGGAACGACCTGAGCGGCCAGACTGTACTCGTCACCGGCGGCAGCTCGGGCATCGGCGAGGCTGCCTGCGAGGGGTTTGCCGCCGCGGGCGCGACGGTGTACATGCTGGCCCGTGACTACGACCGGGCGGTACGGGCGATCGGCCGGATCGAGTCGCGGCTGCCGATGTCAGGGGGCACCCTCAAGCTCGAGCTCTGCGACCTCTCCGATCTCTCGGAGGTGCGGCGGTTCGCCGAGAGCTTTCAGGCGCGCTTCGACCGTCTCGATCTCCTCGTCAACAACGCCGGGGTGCTTCCCCGGGAGCGAACCCACACTTCGGACGGCGTCGAGCTGACGTTTGCGACGA
>CAWCIP010000021.1:0-13316 GCA_963795665.1 uncultured Solirubrobacterales bacterium
TCCGCCGGTTCCGCCGATGGGCCTCGATGAAGCGATCATTGGCCAGCGCCGCGCAGATGGCGAGCTCGCCGGCGACCAGGGTCGCCCCCACGATCTCGGCGAACTTCCGCGCCGTGCCTTCGCCGTCGCAGCCGAGCAGGGCCAGGCACTCGCGCTGCGTCGGGAGGCTGGTCCCACCGCCGACCGTGCCGACCACCAGGTTCGGCAGCCGGGCAGCCACGTAGAGGTCGTCCGCGCCAACCAGCTCGACGTCAAGGAAGCCGATGCTCGCGTTGACAATCTGCGCGACGTCCTGCCCGCACGCGATGTAGATGGCGGCCAGGCCGTTCGCGAAGTGAGCGTTCGCTCCGAGCGCGCCCGCCTGCATGGTGCCTAGCCGACCGGAGGCCGCGAACTCGACCAGATCGGGGGGCGACACGCCGAGGTGCGCCTCGACGACGCTCGCCGGCAAGGTCAGGTCGATCGCCACCTCCTTGCCATAAGGCCGGAACAGGTTGATGGCGGCGGGCTTCTTGTCGCTCGAGTAGTTGCAGCGGAGGTACCACCGCTCGCACGGCACCGCCTCTGCGACATCCCGGCAGATCCGGTCGACCGCGAGATTGACCATGTTGAGGCCCATCGCATCGCCCGTGCTGAACACGAACTGGGCAAACACGCGCCGGCCGAACACGTGCGGGCGGATCTCGACCAGACGGCCGTGGGCCGTGCTCTCGGCGGCCAGAGCCTGGAGCTCGGTCAGATGTTCGTCAAGCCAGCTCGCCAGGGCGAGCGCGTCTCGCGTCGTCCCGACCACGAAGCAGGGGGTGATGTCGAGCGCGTCCGCCAACACGTATGCGTTGGCGCCACCCGCCTCGGTGATCGCCCGCATGCCGTACTGGTAGGTCGTGACGAGAGTCCCCTCCGTGGTCGCGAAGGGCACGAAGAACAGCCCGTCGGCGTGCTGTCCCTTGACACGGATGGGTCCGCCTATGCCGAGCGGGACTTGCGTCGCCCCCACGAGGTTCTCGACGTTCCCGCGGGCCTCTTCGGGCGCGAACGCCATCTCCGCGGTGGCTTCCATGGCGTGCCCGGTGTTGTGCTCAAGCCAGGCCCGTCGCATCGCCGGGTTGGCTCCGAGGATCTGGGGCATAGAGCTTCGCCTCCAATTGAACGCTTGGCACCCAATTACATCACCAAGTCCCCCCAGTGCGCCAGCGGTCCAGGTCCGCGGGTCAGAAGTCCGGGCCTCCTGACCCGGAGCATTAGGGTGCATCATGGTGAACGAGATCCGAATGGATCGTCTCGATGCGGTGATCTTCGATCTCGACGGAGTGATCACCGACACTGCCTCAGTCCATGCTGCCGCCTGGAAGCGGATGTTCGACCAGTTCCTCGCGGACCGGGCAGATCGTGAGGGCGAGGACCAACAACCGTTCTCGGCAGACGACTACTACCTGTACGTGGACGGCAAGCCTCGCTACGACGGAGTGGAGTCGTTTCTCGCCTCCCGTGGGATCTCCCTCCCGCGCGGGGACCCCGGCGATCTCCCCGCTGCGGAGACCGTATGCGGGTTGGGCAATCTCAAGGATGAGCTCTTCCTCTCCCAGTTGCGGAAAGAGGGGGTCGCTTCCTTTCCATCCTCCATCGCACTGCTGCGCGGGCTTCGCGCAAGCGGGTGTCGGACGGCAGTCATCTCTGCGTCGCGCAACTGCTCCAACGTGCTCGAAGCGGCGGGAGTCGCCGAACTCTTCGACGCGAAGGTCGATGGCGTGGACGCGGACGAGCTGGGGCTGAAAGGGAAGCCCAACCCCGCGGTCTTCCTCGAGGCGGCTCGGCGGCTCGGGGTCGAGCCGGCTCGCGCCGCCGTGGTCGAGGATGCGCTTGCCGGCGTCGAGGCTGGGCGTCGCGGGGGCTTTGGGCTTGTTATCGGCGTCAACCGCGGTGGCCATGCCGAGGGGCTGCGGGAACGTGGCGCCGACATCCTGGTTGGCGACCTGGGTGAGGTCCGCGTTTCGGCGACGACGGAAAACGACCGATGAGCGAGCCGGTCGTCGCGAGGGCACCAGACCTCAGCGGCTGGTCGCTGGTCTACGAAGGCTTCGACCCGGCACAAGAGCCGCTGCGCGAGGCGCTCTGCGCCCTCGGAAACGGGCGCTTCGCCTGCCGTGCCGCCGCGGCCGAGGCGGATGCGGACGGCGTCCACTATCCGGGCACCTATGCGGCCGGCTGTTACAACAGGCTGACCAGCGAGGTGGCGGGCCGCGACGTGGAGGACGAGTCAATCGTCAACCTGCCGAACTGGCTCCCTTTCAGTTTCCGGATCGAGGATGGCGAGTGGCTCGACGTCGCCATGGTCAGGCTCGCCGAATACCGTCAGGAACTCGACCTGCGCCGCGCGTTGCTCACGCGGCGGCTGCGTTTCCACGACGCCAAGGGCCGCGAGACCGAGATGACGGAGCGCCGGTTCCTGAGCATGGCTAACCCGAACATCGCTGCGCTCCAGACGACCCTGCTTCCGGTCAACTGGTCGGGCAGCGTGACCTTCCGCTCGGCGCTCGACGGCCGGGTGTCCAACGGCGGCGTCGCTCGCTATCGGGGCCTCGCGAGCCGCCATCTGGTGCCGGTCGAGGCGGGTGCTTGGGACTCCGAGACGATCCTGCTCGAGGCCGAGACCAGCCAGTCGCACATCCGGGTCGCCGAGGCCGCACGCACGCGGCTCCTGCGCGACGGCCAGATCGCCCCGGTCACGACCACCGTGATCGAGGAGCCGGCATGGATCGGCCTCGAGATCCAGTCGGAGGCGACCCGGGGAGAGGAGATCGGGGCGGAGAAGGTCGTCGCCCTTTTCACGTCGCGCGAGCCGGCGGTCTCCGAGCCGGGCCTGGAGGCTCGCCGGGAGGCGGTTTGCGCGGGGGGGTTCGACGAGCTGCTCTCGGACCACGTGTTGCGCTGGGACGAGCTCTGGGATCTCTGCTCGCTCGAGCTCGAGGACAACGAGGAGTCCGCGTCGACCGAGCTGCACCTCCACATCTACCATCTCCTGGGGAACATCTCGGAGCACACCGCCGACGTCGACGCCGGGGTCCCGGCTCGCGGACTGGCCGGAGAGGCGTACCGCGGACACGCCTTCTGGGACGCACTGTTCATCTTCCCCTTCCTGAACCTGCGCCTCCCGGATCTCACGCGGACCCTGCTCCGTTATCGCTACCGGCGGCTCGACAGAGCCCGCTGGGCCGCGAGGGAGCTGGGGTGTGAAGGGGCCTTGTACCCGTGGCAGAGCGGGTCGAACGGCGCCGAGCTGACACCCACGATCCATCTCAACCCGCGCTCCGGCCGCTGGACCCCGGACAACTCCCGCCTCCAGCGACACATCAACGCTGCGATCGCCTACGACGTCTGGCTGTACCACCAGGCGACCAACGACGTCGAGTTTCTCGCCTTCTACGGTGCGGAGATGTTCATCGAGATCGCTCGCTTCTGGGCGAGCATCGCCACCTACGACCCTGCTCGCGGGCGGTACGAGATCCGCGGGGTGGTTGGTCCCGACGAGTACCACGATGCCTACCCCGGCTCCGAGCGTCCCGGTATCGACAACAACGCCTACACGAATGCGATGGCGGCATGGGTGCTCTGGCGAGCCCACGACGTCCTCGACGCTCTTCCCGAGCAGCGCCGCGAGGAGCTGTCGCACATGCTCAGGTTGAGCCACGACGAGCTCGAGCGGTGGGACGAGATCAGCCGCAAGCTGCTTCTCCCCTTCCACGACAACGGGATCATCAGCCAGTTCGAGGGCTACGAGGAGCTGGAGGAGCTCGATTGGGAGGGCTATCGAGAGAGGTACGGAAACATCCAGCGGCTCGACCGGATCCTCGAGGCCGAGGGAGACAGCCCCAACCGGTACAAGGCCTCGAAGCAGGCGGACGCGCTCATGCTCTTCTACCTGCTGTCGGCGGACGAGTTGCGGAGGCTCTTCGAGCGACTCGACTATCGGTTCGAGGACGACACGATCCCCAAGGAACGTCGAGTACTACCTGGCGCGTACATCGCACGGCTCGACCCTGAGCAAGGTGGTCCACGCGTGGGTGCTGGTTCGCTCCGATCGCGAGCGCGCCTGGAGGCTCCTCTCCGAGGCACTCGAGAGCGACCTGCTCGACACCCAAGGCGGCACGACTTCAGAGGGCGTGCACCTCGGCGCTATGGCCGGAACGGTCGACCTCGTCCAGCGCGCCTACACGGGGATAGAGACGAGGGAGGAAGTGCTCTGGCTGAGCCCGAGCCTCCCCGAGGACCTGATCAGGCTGAGGTTCAGGATCCGCTACCGGCGCCACTGGGGACTGGAGATCGAGATCACGAAGGACCGAATCAGGGTCAGCGCCCGCCCAGCCGACGTCTATCCGATCAGGGTCGGCATCAATGGCGAGATCGTCCAGCTTGAGGCCGGTGCAACGGTGGAGCGCCCGCTGTGACCGGAGGTTGACCAGGTCCAGTCAAGCGGACAGGCGCCGGGGTCGGCCGCTCGCTCACGAAAGCGAAGATCCAGCTCGGCTCCTCGCGCCACCAGCCGTGCGCAGTCAGACCCTCGCGGTCCCAACGTACGCCGAGCGGCCGCCACTCTCCGTGACTTGATGTGTCCCACTCGAGCGAGACGATCGCCTGGCGCACGTCCAAGCGGAGGCCTTCGCCCCGCGCCTTCGCCGCCGCCTCCTTGGCGGTCCAGAGCAGGTTGGCGAGACGCGCGCTTCCAGCCCGGCCAGCGGCGAGCACGCTGGCGCGCTCGGCCGGGGCGAGCCACGTTCTCACGAACGCCCCGCTGCGCGGCTCGATGGACTCGAGGTCACACCCAATCGCGACATCGACATCGGCCACAACCGCGAGCGCGCGCCCGTTGCGATGGCTGAGCGACAGCGCCGCACCGGCGGGCTCGCCATCGACGAAGGCCTCCGGCGCGCCGTCGTCGGAGGCCACGATCTCCAACTCGCCGATCGATGTTCCGCTCCACGCCGCGAGCGCCGCCTTCGCCGCCCACCGGCCCAGGCGCCAGTCGGCTCGGCGCTTTTCCGCCCGCAGGCCGGCCAGCGCCGCCCGCTCCCGGGCGCTCAGCCAGCCGTCCCCAGCCGGGACGTCAGCGAGCGAGCGGGTCAGCCAGCCCGGCACGGCCATCGGGGGAGGCAGCCGAGTCAGCGGCGCGGTGCATCCCTCGCTCGATTGCGTCGACCAGGTAGGGGCGCAGCGAAGCCGGGGCGAATGATCCGGCTCACCGAGCCCATCGCGACCGCGCGCTCGACGCTGTGCGCACGGTCGAACTCGTCGGCCAGCCCCCCGAGCTTCTCCGAGCGAACCTCCTCCCAGAGGGCCGTTCGCTCGCCGCGCAGAGCCTGGCGCTCCGCACCCTCGGCCGCCTCGATGCGCTTGTCGAGGCCAACGATGCGCGGATCGGCGGCGGTCCGCTTGTCGACCTCGCGCGCGAACACGACCGCGGCCGCCGGCGCACCGCCGATCACCGACGCATGCGCCCCCTCCAGCGCCGACGTTTCGAGCTCATCGTTCAGGCGCTGGGAGAAGACGACGAAGGCCCCCCCGTGGTAGCGCGAGACCACGCAGAAGACGATCGGCCCGTCGAAGTTCACGACGGCCCGCCCGATCTCCGCGCCGTACTCCAGCTGCCACTCGTACATGGACTCCGGCGACCCGTCGAACCCCGATAGGTTCGCGAGAACGACCACCGGCCGGCGGCCACTCGCGGCGTTGATGGCGCGAGCGATCTTCTTCGACGAGCGAGGAAACAGCGTTCCCGACGTCCACCGGTCGGGCCCGTCGGCGGGCAGCTGCCCGTAGCGCACCAGCGGCCGCGACTCGATCCCGAGCAATGTCACGGGCCAGCCGCCGAGGTGCGCCTCCCAGGCGATCGCCGTCTCTGCGTCGCGCATGCCGGCCCAGCGCTCCAGAGGCGGGTGATCGGAGTCGATCGCGGCGGCCATCACCGAGCGGATGTCGAACGGCTTCTTGCGCCCGGGGTTGGTGGCGTCGGAGAAGATGTCGCCGACGCGCGGAAGATCGGACTCGGGCCAGGAGTGGGGCGCGTCGCGGACGTCGCGATCGACCGGGTCGTCGGTGGGGGCTCGGCGGGGGAAGCGCTCGCCGGGCGCCACATAGGTGTGCTCGTAGTGCGACAGCAGCAGCCGGCAGGCGCCGCCGAGGTCCGGTGCCCAGTACTGGGCCTCGCCGTTCGGGCCCATGATTCGCTCGTAGCCGCCGATGCCGAAGTTGTCCTCGGCGGAGACGCCCCCCGAGTAGTCGAGCGCCTGCTTGCCGGTGAGCACCATGGCGCTGTCGGGAGTCATGACCAGTATGCCCCGGGTGTGCATGAGCATGGTGGCCTCTGCGTTCCAGTAGGGCTGCGCGCCGACGTTGATGCCGGTGATCACCACGTTCAGCTCTCCGCCTGCCTGCGTGTACTCGACGATCCGCCGCAGCACTGCGGCAATCCAGTCCATGTTCTCGGTGCCGCTGTCCATGGCGATCTTCGCCCCCGCCGAAAGCGCGAACCAATCCGCCGGTACCCCGAGCTCCTCCGCGAGATCGAGCGCGGCGATGATCCGGCGACATTCCGGCTCGGCGAGCGAACCCAGGGCCCTGGTCGGATCGCCGAACAGACTCACCCGCAGCATTCCCTCCGGGTAGCGCTCCGTGCGGTTGCGCATGATGCCGACGACAATGCCGGTCGGGTTCGTCGCGGGGGGGCGGTCGACAGGGACCAGTCGACCGTCCTCGTCGAGCTCGTGCTCGATGAAATCACCGGAGGGCTGGTCGGCGCCGGCATCCGAGGCGACCGGGGCAAGGAGCTTCACGATCTCGGCGGGGTGCAGGTTGCCGCGGCGCCGGGCCGCGATCAGTCGCTGGGCGGGCTCGTCAAGCGGCTGCAGCGGATCCGTGGGCGGGTCGTCTACCTCGACCACCACGCCGCTTCCCGTTGGGCTGAAGAACCGCAGCACCCGAGGTTTCACGTTGCCTGCGCCGTCGGGCACGCTGGCGTAGAGGAGGACCATCTCGATGCCGAGCGCCGCGGTTGCGCGAGCGTTGCGGGTCACCAGCGAGCGGATCTCCTCCGGGCTCAGCTCGAGCGTCGGCCAGGCGTAGAGCACGACGCGGTTCCAGAGGGGCCGCCGCCTCGGGGGCTGCTGCGCGTGGAAGCTGCGGATCGCGTCCAGCGCCCCCAGCAGCATCCTCTCGAACTCCGGGAGGGCAACGGCGCGGTCATCCTCGTCGCGCACCGGGGTCAGGTCGCGCACCTCGGCGATCGCGAAGAGTCGCTCGTCCTTGGGGTTGGCGCGGGCGATCCCCCGGAACAGGTAGATGTCCTCGGTCGACGGCAATCGATCGAGCGAGAAGTTCGCGAAACGCCACAGGCGCAGGCGATCCGCCATCATCGGGTGCAGGCCGCGCAGCGACTCGTCCTCGGTCGGCGGACCGCCGTCGGCGATCCGGAAGGTGAACAGGTCGACCGCGGACATGCCCCGCCCGCGGTGCGGCTCGGCAACGGCGAGCACGATTCGCTTCACGGCCGGCGGGAACTCGACCTGAGCGAGGGCGGCCTCGAAGCCGGCGGCCAACTCGTCATGGGAGGTTGGCTCGGCGGAGTGAGCGGCGTAGATGTCGGCCACGACAACCGCGCCCGGCGGGGCCGTGGCGGCGTGAGCTGCGAGCGCTCGCGCGACGTCCCGGAGCTCGTCGAGATCGATGAACGCGACCGCGAGGCGATAGGAGTCCCCGTCGCTCTCATAGTGGGTGGTGAGGAAGACGCGCCCGTTCACCTCGGTCTCAGCGAAGCCTCCGAGCTCGCGAACGCGGTAGTAGCGGCGGCTCATTGTCTCGACGAGCAATCCGCTGAAGCCTCGGCTCGGCGGTGGCAATGCGACCGGTCAGCAGCGGCGCAAGCGGCTGCGGGCAGTCGACCAGCACTTGCACCCTCGCGTCCCTGTCCGGGCGCTCCGGGTCCTCGGCCAACGCGCGAAGCTGCTCCTGCATCGCCGCATAGGGCTCCTCCCGGGCCGCCTCGATCACCGGCTCGTCGTAGTAGCGGTAGCGCACCTCCCTGGCGAGATCGGCCACGACCTGATCCCGGTGCTCCGTCGCCGCGATCAGCCGGTCCAGAACCGCGCGGAACTCGTTGCCGACGTTGCCGACCAGGGACTCGGCACGCTCCAGGCGGTGGTCGAGGATCGCGGTCACGGCAGCCCGGGATGCGTCCGCTCGCTCCTGGGACAGGAACAGTCGATAGCAGGCCCGCTCGAGCGCCGGAGTGCGCTCGAGCCCATGAAGGCCGTAATGCCGGAGGGCGCGCTCGAGAGATTCGAGAAAGCGCGGCGGCAACCCCTCCGCCTCGGGGTCGAGCGAGCGAAGGTAGCTGTGCAGGTACTCCTGCGGGCTGCGCAGCCAGTCGCCCTCGGGGTCGTCGGAGTCGTGACGCCGCCGCGTGAGCGAGCGCAGGTCGGCAAAGACGTCGAGCAGGTGGTGCTCACCCGGTACCAGCCGCGGATCGCAACCCAAAAGGTCGCCGCACAATGCGTCGAGCTCGCCCGCGAGCCGGCGGGCCTCTTCTTCGGCGATGTCGTAGCCCAACACCAGCCACTCGAGCCGCTTGAGCTTCGCTGTGCAACGCGCCCCTCGGTCCAGCGGGCGCTCTTCTGACTCCCGAAGGAGATGCGTTGGGCAACATCTTGCTCGTCGCTCGCCCTCGATCGGCTCGAGCTGCACCACCGGAGCCTGTGCGTCCACCTGGACGTTGGCCCGCGCGAGGACGTCGCGGACGCGCCCGTGGAACGGCGCGACGAGCGAGCTCTCCATCTTCATGCTCTCCATCACGGCCACCACCTCGCCGCGCGCCACCTCATCGCCCGGCGCGACCGGGATGGAGACAACCACACCTGGGGCGAGGCTGCGAACGAAGCCGCGATCGTCCCGCGACACCCGGTGTGGAACGCCGTTCACCTCGACCAGGAGCTGCGCTCCCTGAGGGGAAATGACCGTGCGGTAGGCGTCGCCGCGGTAGACGATGCGGCGCTCGTACGCATCGAGGCGCTCGACCTCGCTCTCCGCGGTGACGCCATCCACCTCCACCCTGAACAGCCGTGGACCTACCTTGCTGACGCGGAAGCGGTATCCGTGGCCGCCGTGGCGCAGCTCGACTGTGCGTCCGACCTTCGCCTCCGCCCGCGGCCGGCCGCGGCGCGCGAAGGCATAGAAGCGCGCCCGCTCCAGGGTCGTCTCGATCTCGCTGATCTCGATCGCGGCCTGGATCAGCGCCACGTCGCCGTGGGGCGGCGGCCCTACCTCGCCGCTGATCTGCAGTCGGTCGAGCCAGGTGTTGTCGACCTCGCCGGCCCGCAGGTCCGGGTGGTCGAGCAGCTCAAGCAGGAAGCCCTGGTTGGTCGTGCCGTTGCGAAGCACGACCCTCGTGTCCCGCAGCGCCCGCCGCAGCCGCGCGACCGCCTCCGCGCGGTCGCCGCCCCAGGCGATCAGCTTCGCGACCATCGAGTCGAACTCGGCGGGGATGTCGTCACCCTCTCCGACGCCGGTGTCCACGCGTAGCCCGGGGCCGCTCGGCAGCCGCAGCATCTCGACCCGGCCCGGCGTGGGCGCGAAGCCAAGCGCCGGGTCCTCGGCATTCAGGCGTGCCTCGATCGCGTGTCCCCTGGGGTGGGGCGGATCGCCCTGGAGGCGCCCACCCGCGGCGATCTGGAGCTGGAGCTTCACCAGGTCGAGCCCGGTGACGGCCTCGGTCACTGGGTGCTCCACCTGGAGCCTGGCATTGACCTCCATGAACGAGAACGACCGCTCCTCCGGCTGATAGAGGAACTCGACCGTCGCGGCGCTCCGGTAGCCGGCTCGCCGCACCATGCGCACGGCCGCCGCTTCCAGCTCGCGCTCCTGCTGGGCGGTGAGGGCCGGGCTCGACGACTCCTCGATTACCTTCTGGCTACGCCGCTGCACGCTGCAATCGCGCACGCCGACGGCCCAGGCGCCGTCAAGGCCGTCGGCGATGACCTGCACTTCGACGTGCCGAGCCGGCGTGATCAGCTTCTCCAGCAGCACGGTGCCGTCCCCGAACGCGGATAGGGCCTCCGCGCGGGCGTGATCGAACGCGTCTTTCAGTTCGGCCGGGCCCCCCGCGCGTCGGATGCCGCGCCCGCCGCCGCCCGCCGCCGCCTTGACCAGCAGTGGAAAGCCGATCTCTTGCGCATGCCGAAGCGCCTGGTCGGCGTTCTCGACGGGCCCACCGCTCCAGGCCGCTACCGGCACATCTGCCTCCTCGGCCAGCCGCTTGGCGTTGATCTTGTCGCCGAGGCGGCGCATGACGGCCGCGTCCGGGCCTACGAAGACGATGCCGAGCTGATCGCAGAGCTCCACGAAGCGCGGGCGCTCGGCCACGAATCCCCAACCGACCCAGGCCGCGTCGGCGGCGGTGGCGACAAGCGCTTGCTCGAGCGCCGTGTAGTCGAGATAGCGGTTCTTGTGGCCGCCGTCTGCGGGATCGACGAAGCTCGCCGAACCGAGGTCGAAGGCCTCGTCGGCGTGCCTGACGAACATCGCGTTTCGCTCGGGATCGGTGTACAGGGCGATCAAGCGAATCGGCTCGCGATGCTTGCCCTCGTTCAACTCGCGCACTGCGTGGATCACTCGCATCGCCGGCTCGCCCCGATTGACGATCGCCAGTCGATGGAACGGTCGCTGCACGGCTCAGTCCGCCCCTGCCTAAGTCATCGCCGTGCGGAGGGGCTCGAGTACGTCCTCTCCCGTTTGGCCCGGCAGCTCGATCGTGCGATAACCCTCGAGCCTCACCTGTACGTGGCCTGACCCGTCCACGACCTCGGCGTCGACGCCGTCCTCATCGCCATCGCGCTGCTTGACGACGGCCCAGAGCGGGACCGAGACGTCACCGGCGAAGCTGGTGACCCGATCGACGTGCGTCGGAAGTGCCATCCGGCCGGTCGTGCCGAGCTCGTACACGCCCGCGGTCTGGAAGCAGAGCTCGATCAGGCGCGGCGCCATCTCCATCGGCTGCTCGAACGGCTCGTGGTCGGGGGGCAGGTCGGGCGCCAGCTTCCCGAGCACGGTCCCGTCGCTGCGCCACGCGCGCTCGAGCACCTGGTACGCGGGACCGTGGAAGTAGGCGCGGTAGACCGCATCGTGCTCGACGACCGGGCGATCGGGCGTCTCGCCGGGCCCGCCGCCGGCCGCGGGCGAAGCCGCCGGCGCGCCGGGTGTGAGGCGCACCCGACCGGTGAAGTGGACCGTCTCCTGCTCGCCCTGCCCCTGGAGCTTCCGACGCCCGATCAACACGCAGTCGGCGCACACCGTCCCTTCGCCGGTGTCCCGCAGGAGCGCGCGGACCTCGATCGTGCGCGGCTCGTCCCGGTAGAACTTCACGGGGGCCAAGAGGTCGACGTCCTCCACCGCGACCACGTGCCACCCCGGCAGGAGCGCCGCAGCGGCCTCGGCGAACGCCTCGATCCCCATCACCCCAGGCAGCACCGGGATGCCGTCGATGCGGTGATCGTTGAGGAAGGCCTGCCGGCTCGGATCGAGGTCGGCAAGCACCCGCAGCCCCTCTCCGACCGTCATCGCGGCGATCCGCCCGGTCATCGGTCCCGGCGGTGCCGCAACGAGCTCGGTCGCCTTCTCAGGGTCGATGCCGCCGGTAGGGTGGCGCTCCTCGAGCATCAGCCCGAGCGAGCCCGCGACCAGCAGCTCGCCCCCGAACCCCGCCGCCGTCAGCTCGCGACGGACAATCGGCACGCCAACCTGAGGAGGCAGCATGTCGATGCCGGCCATCTCCATCACCTTCGGGATAGAGCCGCGGCTTGCCATCCCGATCTCGGCCCACGCCGTCCAGTCGATCGCGATGCCGCGGCCAACCGGCCCCCCGCGCCGCACCGACGAGATGCTCTTGCAGAGAAGGTCGTTGGCGGCCGAGTAGTCGGTCTGGCCGGCGTTGCCGAATCGACCCGCGATCGAACTGAAGACCACGGCCGTCCCGACCTGGGTGTCCCGAAGCGCGTGCAGCAGGTTGAACCAGCCGTCGGCCTTGACGTCGAAGACGAGGTCGTACTCCGCCTGCGGCTTGTCGGGCAGGGCGTGGCTGATCTCGAGCCCGGCGGCGTGAATGAGGACGTCGATGGGACCGCCGGCGCGAGCGGAGGCGACCGCCTCTCCCACCTGCGCCGCGTCGGTGAGGTCCACCCGATGCCAGTGCGCGGTGCCGCCCGCTTCGCGAATCGCCTCGATGGCGCTGAGCGCCGCCCTAGCCCGCTCGATCCGCGCCAGCTCGCGCTCGACCAGCTTCGGCGTCGGGCGCTCGCCGCGGTCCTTGATGCGCTCGGCAAGATCGCGCTTGAGCTGTTCGCGATCGGAGGCAAAGCGCTCCAGGTCGGGATCGTCCGGGTCCGGCTCCGGCACGAGGTCGAAGAGGTGGAACGTGCCGCCCGACGCGGACGCCAGGTCGGCCGTGATCGCGGACACGATGCTGCCAGCCGCTCCGGTGACGAGGAAGGTCGTCTCGGCCGTGAGCTCGCGCGCGGGGTGCTCGGCCGGGCCCTCGGCCAGGCCCACGGTCCACCGCAGCTCGTCCGCGTGGCCGACCTCGACCGCGCCCGGGTCGCGCAACGTCTCATCGAGCAGCAGTTCCGCCAGCGCGGCGGTCTTCCGGCTGGGCGCGAAGTCGACGACCTTGACCAGCGCATCCCCGCGCTCGCGGGCCAGCGCCTTGGTGAAGCCGGCGACAGCGCCACCCATGACGGTCGTCGCCCCCGCCGCGTCGTATCCGTGGCGGCCCCCGAGGCGCGTCGCCGAGACGAGAAAGGTGCCCGGACGGGAGACCTGATCGGCGAGCACCCGCATGGTGGTCGCGAGCAGCTTCACGCGCATGCGCAGCCCCTCGTGCCAGCTCGCGGGATCGAGCGAGGTGATCGGCCCCTCGTCGTCGAGCGCGGGGAGCCAGTAAACGCCCTGAATCGGTCCCCGCTCGCTCCACTCCGACAGCGTGCGCTCCAGCTCGTCCGCTGCCGGTTGCCCCTCAATCTCGAGGATGTCGACCCCGAGCTTGGTCAGCCGCCCCCCGAGCGCTGCGCCGACACCGCCGCGGTCCGACATCAAGACCACACGGCTGCCCGCGCCGAGCTCGACCCCGGTCGACACGCAGCGATCAAGGGGCGGCCGCAGGATCGGAACAGGCACGCGCCGCAGGAATCTCTGCTCCTCAGACGCGACCTCCGTCGCGGGCGCCTCCGCTCCCTCCGGCGCGGGCGCCTCGGGCGGCGCTGCGCCCCCGGCCCGCTCGC
>CAWCIP010000022.1:0-82824 GCA_963795665.1 uncultured Solirubrobacterales bacterium
ATCCAGCCCGACACCACCATCCTGCCCGGCACCTCCCTGCGAGGTAGCACGGCGATCGGATCGGGAAGCGTCGTCGGCCCGCTCAGCACGCTGATCGACTCGCGCGTGGGCGAGGGCGTCACCGTCATCCACTCGTATCTGACCGACTGCGAGGTCGCCGACGACGCCAAGGTCGGGCCGTTCAGCTATCTGCGGCCGGCGGCGCGCATCGGCAAGGGCGCGAAGGCCGGGACCTTCGTCGAGATCAAGAACTCGCAGATCGGGCCGGGGGCGAAGGTGCCCCACCTCTCCTACATCGGGGACGCCGAGGTGGGGGAGGGCACCAACCTCGGGGCCAGCACCGTCACCGCGAACTACGACGGCCGGAACAAAAACCCCACAAAGATCGGAAAAAACGTTCAGACCGGCGTGGATACGACCTTCGTCGCCCCCGTCGAGATCGGCGACGATGCATACACTGGTGCCGGGTCGGTCATCACGGAGGATGTGCCGCCCGGAGCTTTGGGAATCTCGAGGGCAGACCAGAAGAACGTCGAGGGCTACGCGGCGAAGAAGGACAAGGAATCGAGCGAGGGAGAAGACTCGTGAGCACCATCGAGCAGCCTCAGCCGATGTCGGAGATCATCCAGGACTACCGCAAGCGACTGATGGTCTTCGGCGGCCGCGCCTCCGGGGAGCTCGCTTCCAACATCGCCCGCAACCTCCAGGTCGACCTCGGCGAAGTCACGCTGAAGACCTTCTCCAACGGCGAGGTCTACTGCCGCTACGAGGAGTCGATCCGCGGCGCCGACGTCTTCATCGTCCAGTCCACCGCCGCCAACGAGATCGAGGGGATGACCCCCAACGACGCCCTCATGGAGCTGCTGGCGATGATCGACGCCGCGCAGGGCGCCTCCGCCCACCGGATCATCGCCGTGATGCCCTGGTACGGCTACGCCCGCCAGGACAAGAAGTCCGCTCCGCGCGAGCCGATCTCCGCCCGGATCGTGGCCAAGTGCCTCGAGGGCGTCGGTGTTGACCGCGTCCTCACCATGGACCTCCACGCCGGCCAGGTCCAGGGCTTCTTCCACGTCCCCCTGGATCACATGACCGCGATGCCGATGCTCGCCCAGTACGTCGCCGACATGGGCTTCGACGAGGAGCTCGTGATCGTCTCCCCGGACGCCGGTCGCGTCAAGACGGCCCGCAACTTCGCCCGCAAGATCGGCACGCACTGGGCCGTCATGGAGAAGGAGCGCCCCGCCCAGCAGGTCGCGGAGATCGGCTACGTGGTCGGCGAGGTGAAGGACAAGACCGCCGTCCTGGTGGACGACATGATCGACACCGCCGGAACGCTCACCGCGGCTGCTCAAACGGTCCTGGATGAAGGGGCCAGGCGGGTGATCGCGGTCGCCACCCATGGGGTCTTCTCGGGCCCCGCCTACGAGCGCCTGGCACCGGACAACTCCGGGATCGAGCGAATCGTCGTCACAGACACGATGCCCCAGCGCCCCGGCGCGCCGGACAACATCACGGTGATCTCAGCGGCTCAGACGCTGGCCGACTCGATGCGGCGGATCTTCACCGACGACTCGGTCTCCGAGATCTTCGCCGGCGAGAACCAGCTCTTCTAGCTTCCGAGCAGGTTCTGCAGGCTCGACTGCGTCGGTCAGGTCGCCCGAACATCGTGTGAGTGATGAAGCGGCCGATGCCCACCAGGCCAAACCTGCCTCCTATTTGGTGCCGGGGCCACCGATCCCCGAGACTCGCCAGTCGCCGTTCTTCCTTGGTGAGCTGCAGCTGGATCGGCGCGATCGCGTTCGCGATGTTCCCGCCGACCCGCGCCTGGATGGTGGCCGTCGCCCGGTCCCCATGCTGGGTCACGCGAAGCACCGTGAGGTCGGTGGCGGTCCCGGAGGTCTGCTCCCTGACGAGGCCGACGCAGTTGTCGGTCCGCAGCTGCTGGATCAGCTGCTGGCTGTAGAGCTCGCAGACCTTCGCGGCGTCCCCCGAGTTGCGGGCGCTGACGTACGCCTGCGCGACGTCCTTCGCGCTCTGCGGACCGCCCCCGCCGCCCCCGCCGCAGCCGGCGAGCAGGGCCGCGACCACTGTTCCGGCGATCCAGGAGCGCCTCATCGCCCCAGAGTCAATCATCCGAATCAAACGTCTAGTGTGCTCCGCCATGCCTTCCAAGCCCAAGGAAGAGAAGAAGGACGAGAAGGAGACGCCCGAAGAGGCGCCGGAGCAGGCCCCGGACCAGATCACCGAGTACCGGCGGATCGGTCACAAGGGCGCCGACGCGATCGTCGCCGGCAACACGGCCGAGAGCTTCGACGCGGCGGTCGAGCACGGCGTCGACATGATCGAGCTCGACATCCTCCGGGAGCAGGAGGGGAGGCTGATCGTCGCCCATGACTTCGACGACGCGCTCCGCCGCCGCCCGCTGGACATCACCGAGGCGCTCGACCTGTTCCTGGAGCCACCCCTCGACAAGGTCGAGATCGACTGCGATCTGAAGCTGCCTGGGAGCGAGGCCGAGCTCGCCGGCATCCTTGAAGGCAGGGGCCTGCTGGAGCGGGCCATGGTCTCGACCCAGGAGATCGACAGCCTCCGCAAGCTGCGCCAGCTGGAGCCCGACCTGCGCCTGGGCTGGACCTACCCGAAGACGAAGCGCGACTGGACCCAGTACGGCTGGGCCCAGCCGGCGCTGCGCGCGGGCCTATCGGCTCTGCGCCGCCGTTATCCGAGCACCCTCGCCAAGCAGGCGCCGGATCTCCAGGTGAACGCGGTCTGGGTCTACCACCCGATCATCACCCCGAAGGCCGTCGACGTCGCCCACGACCTCGGCCTCGAGCTGATGGCGTGGACAGTCGACGACCCCGCACGCATGCGGGAGCTGCTGGCGATGGGCGTGGACGGGATCTGCTCGAACGACCCGCGGCTGTTCGACGTCGCCGAGGGCAAGCCGCACCCGGACCTGGAGAAGAAGGTCTAGACCCTGGTTGGGGAGACCGGCGTCTGGACGATGCCGCGGCCCTCGAAGTAGCGCCACTCCGCCTCGCCGAGAACGGTCGAGGGCGGGTCCGCGTAGACCCACTCGCGCATGATGCGATGCCAATTGGCGGTCGCGCGCAGCTGGGCGAGGACCGCGAGCAGGCCGGTCTCCATCCGGCGCCCCATCAGCTCGTCGGCGGGCAGGCTCTCCTTGCGGACGAGGTCGAAGAAGTCCGAGCGCGGGTCGGAGGTCACCTCGATCATCTTCATCACCCGCTTCGGCGAGATCTGCACCTCGCCGTCCTCCAGGTACCAGCCGCCGACCATCTTGACGTGCTCCATCAGGCGCTCGGCGTCGACCCGGGTGGGGTCCGTGACGAAGCCGAGATCGTGCAGCGCTTTGCGCAGGCCCTCCGGGTCGTCGCGCCCGGCGGCGTCGACCGCCCGCTGCTCCAGCTGGATCTGCTGGTTGCTGACGCGCTTGGTCATCCCGAAGTCGAGGAACGCGACCCGGCCGTCCTCCATCAGCAGGTAGTTGCCCGGATGAGTGTCCGCGTTGAAGTGCTGCAGGTGGTAGATCGAGCCGAAGCAGAAGCGGAAGACGATCTCGCCGAAGATGTCGCGCTCGTCCTGCTCGAGCTCCTTGACCTCGTCGAAGCCGCGGCCCTCGACGTAGTCGGTCACCAGGACCCGGCGGCGCGACAGCCGCGAGTGGACCTTGGGGACGAAGATGAACGGGTGCCCGTCGTAGGCGCGGGCGAAGGTGCGCTGGTTCTGCGCTTCGAACTCGTAGTCGAGCTCCTCCAGGACCCGCTCGCGCAGCTCGGACGCCACCGCCTTGGCGTCCAGCCCCGGGGCGAGGACCCTCGCCAGCCGCACCAGGATCCCCGCGTTGGCGACGTCCGACTCGAGGGCGTCGGCGATGCCGGGGTACTGGATCTTGACCGCGACCGGCGTGCCGTCGCTGAGCGTCGCGCGGTGGACCTGGCCGATCGAGGCCGCCGCGAACGCCTCCCGCTCGATCGAGGCGAACACCCTGTCGGGGTCCTCGCCGTACTCCTCTTCGAGGACGCCGCGCACCTGATCCCAGGGCATCGCGGGGGCGTGCGTACGGAGCCTGGAGAGCTGCTTCTGGTAGATCTCGCGGTACTCAGGCGGCAGGAAGTCGACGTCGATGAAGGAGGCCATCTGGCCGATCTTCATCGCGGCGCCCTTCATCTCGCCGAGGACGGAGGCCATCTTGAGCGCCGACTCGATGTGGCGGGTCTCGAGCCGCTCCTGCGCCTTCTCCTCAGATCGGACCACGTTCGCCGCGGCGGTCCCGGCGTAGCGGGTCGCCTGGCCGCCGATCGCCGTGCCCAGCTTGGCCGAGCGGCCGATGCGGGTCTGCGGGATCTTCCGCTCCTGCTGCTCCGGCTCCTGGGGCTTGGCGCGCGGCCGGTTGCTCAGGTCGGCGCGCAGGACCTGGATGGCCCAGTTCTGGCTCTCGGTGCGATCTCCCTGCTCAGATCGATCTGTGTCTCGGTCGCTGCCCATGGTCTCCCGTCATTTTCTATCCTGGCGCCCGAGCGTAGCCTGCCCGCGACCTCGCGCGGGTGCGTACTCTCACACGAATGGCACAGAGCCGCACCACACTCAAGGTCTCACCGCGCGACACCTTCGGGTCGCGGGCCACGCGCCGCCTGCGCAAGGACGGCCTGGTCCCGGGCGTCGTCTACGGGCAGGGAGGCGAGGCTCGTCCCTTCCAGGTTCCCGCGCGCGAGCTGCGCACCGTCCTCCAGGAGGGGCAGACGCTGCTCGACCTGGAGGTCGACGGCTCCGCCACCGTGCCGGTGGTCATCAAGGAGCAGCAGCATCACCCCGTCCGCGGCGAGGTCACCCACCTCGACTGCCTCGAGGTTCGCCTCGACGAGGAGATCCAGGCGGAGGTCGCCATCGAGCTCGAGGGCGCCGACAACGCGCCCGGTGTCCGCGAGGGGGGCGTGCTGGAGCACGTGACCCGCGAGATCACCGTCGAGGCGCTGCCGACCGAGATCCCCGAGCAGATCACCGTCGACGTCTCGGAGATGGAGATCAACGACACCATCAACCTCGCCTCCGTCTCGATCCCGAGCGGCGTCAAGCTGATGGCCGAGGAGCCAGAGGAGATCACCATCGCCACCCTGAGCCCGCCGCGCGTCGAGGAGGAGCCCGAGCCGGAGGTCGAGGAGGAAGCCGAGCTGGTCGGCGAGGGCGAGGAGGCCGCCGAGGGCGAGGAGGCCGCCGAGGGCGAGGGCGAGCAGGCGGAAGCCGCCGAGGGCGAGGGCGGCGACGAGCAATCCGGCGGGGAGTAGTCCCTGTCCCTGGTTCGCCGCCGGTCGCCGCGCGATTCGCGGGCGGACGCGCTCATCGTGGGATTGGGGAATCCGGGGACCCAGTACGCCGGCACGCGTCACAACCTCGGCTTCGAGGTCGCCGCTGAGCTCTCGCGCCGCTGGGACCTGCCGAAGCCGCGGAAGCGCTACGGCGGGCTGATCGCGGAGGGGCGCGCCGCCCCCGGCGGGCCGCGCGTGGCGGTGCTGCTTCCCCAGACCTTCATGAACGAATCCGGGTCCGCGGCCGGCCCCGCGCGCGGAGAGCTGGGGGTCCCGCTCGACCACGTGATCGCGATCCACGACGAGATCGACCTGCCCTTCGGCGAGGTGCGGAGCAAGCTCGGCGGCGGGGTGGCCGGCCACAACGGCCTGAAGAGCCTGAGCCGCGGGCTGGGCACCAAGGACTTCTGGCGGGTCCGCGGCGGCGTCGGCCGACCCGATTCGACCGATCCTGAAATCGTCTCCTCCTACGTGCTGTCCCGCTTCCGAGAGCCCCGCGAAGACGTCGAGAGGCTGGTCCGCTCGGCAGCCGACGAGGTGGAGCGCCTCGTCGAGGAGATGGACTGATGGCGCTGGCCAGCTACTCCGTCGACGAGAAGCAGGTCGCGCTGATCCGGCTGGAGCGCGCCGAGGCCCGCAACGCCATGAACACCCAGATGCTCGAGGAGATCCTGGAGCACCTCGGCCGGGCGAAGGGGGACGACGGCGTGCGGGTCGTGGTGCTCTCCTCCAACGACCACCTCGGCCTCTCCGCCGGCGCGGACGTCAAGGAGGAGCTCGACGAGCCCGGACGGGTGCGCCGCATGGAGCTCTTCGCGCAGGTGTACGACGAGCTGACCGCCTTCCCGAAGCCCACCGTGGCGGCCTGCCATGGCTCCGTGGTCGGCGGGGGGGCGGAGGTCGCGGTCGCCTGCGACTTGCGGGTCGGCGGCTCCAACCTGCGGATGCGGTTTCCGGGCGCCGAGCTCGGGGTTCCCGTCGGCCCCGCGCGCCTGGTCACGCTCTGCGGCCTGGCCACGGCCAAGTACCTGCTCCTCACGGCGCGGAACGTCAGCGCAGATGAGGCGCTGCGCATGGGGCTCGTCCACCGCGTGGCCCCGGCGGCCGGCACGGAGGACGCCGCTCTCGACCTCGCGGCGGAGGTCGCAGCCCACCCGCCCGAGGCGGTCGCCCGCCTCAAGCAGATGCTCCACCGCTGGGACGGCGTCGTGGAGCGGACCGCCGACGAGGGCCGCGGCCAGGTCGAGTGGCAGCGCACCGGACCGGGCCTTCCGTATCGCGATCGCCCCTAGCTGGGCGAGGTCGGTCGCTAGGATCGAATCAGGCCGGGCCCGTGCCCGGATGCATGACCCGGATCGCCGATCCGGGCGTTCGTCGTGCCCAAATCATGAGCCTCAGACCGCTACTCGACATCGCCAATGAGAACGAGCGCCTCGAGGCGCTTCGCTCGGCGCTGGGGACGCCCGGCCGGGCGGCGGTCGATGCGTACGTCTCCGCGGCGATGCGGCCCTACCTGCTCGCCGCGCTGATCGCGGGTGAGGACGGTGCGGTGCCGGGACCGGTCCTGGTCGTCGCCGCGGACGACCGCTCCGCCCGCGACCTGGCCGGCGACCTGACGGCCTTCCTCTCGCCCCGCCCGGTCCACATCTACCCCTCGCGCGGGACGACCTTCGAGTCGCACCTCGATCCGCCGCCGCATCTCGCGGGCCTGCGGATCGCGGCGATGAACGCGATGGCCAATCCGTCCGCGGTCGTCGTGGCGAGCGCCATCGCGCTCGCGGAGAAGATCCCCGACCCGAAGCTCCGCCCCGAGACCCTCGCCCTCCACAAGGGGGAGAGCGTCGACCTGGACGACGTGACGCTCCTGCTCGCGGACGCCGGTTACGACCGCACCGACCAGGTCGAGGAGCGCGGCCAGTTCGCGCTCCGCGGCGGCATCCTCGACGTCTATCCGGCGACCGAGGAGCAGGCGATCCGGGTCGAGCTCTTCGGCGACGAGATCGACTCGATGCGGCGCTTCTCGGTCTTCACCCAGCGGTCCCTGGGGGAGGCGGACCGGGTCGAGCTCGCGCCGGCGGCCGAGCTCTCCGCCGAGCACCGGGAGGATGCGGATCCCGCCGACTTCCTGGCGCCGCTCGACCTGGTGCCGGCCGAGGCGCTGGTCGCGATCGCCGCCGCGGAGGAGATTCCCGGCGCGCTGCACGACCACTGGGAGGACGTGACGGCTTCCATCCTCGAGGAGGACGCGCGGCGGCTCTACGTCGACGTGTCCGAGCCGCTGCAGGCGCGCGCCGGGCTCTCGCTCGGCGCGGACGCGGGGCAGGAGCACTCCTTCCGGGCGCAGCGGGCCGAGTTCCCCTCGCGCACCCTGGGCGAGGCGGAGGGCGAGCTGGAGAAGCTCACCCGCTCCGGCTACCGGACAGTGGTCGCCTTCGAGGGCCGCGGGGAGGCGGAGCGCACCCGCTTCAACCTGAGCCGCATCGACGTCCCCTTCCTCGGGGAGCGGGCACCGGAGGAGGCCGGCGTCAGCTTCGCGGAAGCGCGCCTGCGCGAGGGGTTCCTGGCTCCAGAGCTGCAATTGGCGGTGATCCCGCAGCGGCGCTTGGTCCATCGCCGCAATGCCGCGGCGCCGGTCTCCGCCCGCGCCCGCCTTGCGGCAGCGATCGAGCTGCGCGTCGGCGACTACGTCGTCCACGAGGACCACGGCATCGCCCGCTTCTCGGGCTTCGACACCAAGACGCTCGCCGGGGTGACCCGCGACTACCTCGAGCTCGAGTACAGGGGCGGCGACAGGGTCTTCGCGCCGACGGACCAGCTGGCCCGGATCAGCCGCTACATCGGCGCGGAGGGTGACGAGCCGGCGCTCAGCCCCCTTGGCGGCAAGCGCTGGGCGAACATGAAGTCGCGGGCGCGGCGTGCCGCCAGCGCGATGGCCGGCGAGCTGATCAACCTCTACGCCGAGCGGCAGGTCAGGACCGGCCACACCTTCCCGCCCGACGGCGAGATGCAGATGGAGTTCGAGGCCGCATTCCCCTATCGCGAGACGGCCGACCAGATGGACGCGATCGATGCGGTCAAGGCGGACATGGAGTCCGAGCGGCCGATGGACCGCCTGATCTGCGGCGACGTCGGCTACGGCAAGACCGAGATCGCGCTGCGGGCCGCGCACAAGGCCGTCGCCGACGGCAAGCAGGTGATGATGCTCGTCCCGACGACGATCCTCGCCCAGCAGCACTTCGGCACCTTCCGGGAGCGCTTCGCCGACACGGCGTTCAACGTCGAGATGGTCTCCCGCCTGCGAAAGCCGGCCGGAGATCAAGGAGGCGCTGGAGCGCTACGGCGAGGGCAAGGTGGACATCCTGATCGGCACCCACCGCCTGCTCTCGCGCGACGTCCGGGGCAAGGACCTCGGGCTGATGATCGTCGACGAGGAGCAGCGCTTCGGCGTCAAGCAGAAGGAGCTGCTGCGCCAGCTCAAGCTCAAGGTCGACGTGCTCTCCCTCTCGGCGACCCCGATCCCGCGGACCCTGCAGATGTCGCTGGCGGGCCTGCGCGACATCTCGGTGATCGAGACGCCGCCCGAGGGCCGCCGGCCCGTCCGCACCCACGTCGGCCCCTACGACGAGGACCTGGTGAAGCGGGCGATCGTGCGCGAGAAGGAGCGCGGCGGCCAGGTCTTCTTCCTGCACAACCGGATCGACTCCCTCCACGAGACCGCCGAGCGCCTGCGCGGGCTCTGCCCGGGCGTCCGCTTCGCCGAGGCGCACGGCCAGATGGACGAGCTCGAGCTGGAGGCGGCGATGCTCTCCTTCGTCCGCGGTGAGCACGACTGCCTGGTGGCGACGACGATCATCGAGTCCGGCCTCGACATCCCCAACGCCAACACGCTCCTGGTCGAGCGGGCCGACCAGCTCGGGCTGGCCCAGGCGTACCAGATCCGCGGCCGGGTGGGCCGTAGCCGCGAGCGCGCCTTCGCCTACCTGCTCTATCCGTCGGCCGAATCGCTCACCCCGGACGCCGCCGCTCGGCTCTCGACGCTCTCGGACAACACCGAGCTCGGCTCGGGCTTCCGGGTGGCCATGCGGGACCTGGAGATCCGCGGCGCCGGCAACCTGCTCGGCGACGAGCAGTCGGGCCACGTCGCCGCGGTCGGCTTCGAGCTCTACTGCCAGATGCTCGAGGACGCGGCCGAGGAGCTCCGAGCGGGGATCGACGGAGCTGCCCGCCGAGCCGAGGGAGCCGGTGCGCATCGACGTCGACGTCGACGCCTACGTCCCTGCCGACTACATCCCCTTCGAGGCGGCGAAGATCGACGTCCACCGCCGCGTCGCGGCCGCCCGGGAGCCCGGCGAGCTTCGCGCGCTGCGGGAGGAGCTGGAGGATCGCTTCGGCCCGGCCCCGGAGTCGGTCGCCAACCTGCTCGACCTGCAGCGCGTCCGCATCGCCCTGGGCGACGCCGGGGCACGCAACGTCGAGTTCCGCGCCGGTCGCCTGCGCGTCTCGCCGGTCGAGCTCGATTCCGACCAGGTGACGGCGCTCAACGAGCGGATTCCCGAGGCGATCTATCAGTGGCGTGACCGCACGGTCGCGGTGCCGGTGCCGGAGGAAGCCGGCGCTCGCCTGGGAGCCCTGCTCGCCCTGGTCGACGGTCTCGGGCGCGGCGACCTCAGCCTTAGCGCCGACTTAGGTGATGACGGTTATGCTGCCGCCCCTGTGAAGAGCGGTTTCTTCTCGAAGCGGAACCTGGCGATCCTCTTCGGCGCGTTGCTCGTGCTGATGGTCGTGATCGTCGCTGCGGCCATCGGCGTCGGCCACCCGAGCGTCCCTTCGAACGACGTCGCCGTGGTCGACGACGCCAGTATCAACGTGCCGGGCCTGGTCCAGGACGGGCACATCTCGAAGACCGACTTCAACCGCTTCCTGGTGCAGACCGCCAAGCAGAGCGGCGCCCAGTCGGTCCCCCAGCCCAGCGACCCCTCGTACAAGCAGCTCAAGAACCAGGCGATGCAGACGGCGCTCCAGATCGCCTGGATCGTCGGCGAGGCGAGCCGCCAGGGCATCACCTACACCGACACCGAGGTCAACCAGTCGCTGCAGCAGATCAAGTCGCAGTTCAAGACCCAGGCCGAGTACGTCAAGGCCCGCGACCAGGCCGGCCTCACCGACGCCGACGTGCTGCAGCGGGCGAAGCTCCAGCTGATCCAGAACAAGATCCAGGAGAAGATCCAGAACAGCGTCGGGAACGTCTCGACCAGCGACGCACAGAAGTACTACGACGCCAACAAGTCCCAGTTCACCCAGCCGGCGAAGCGCACGATCCGGATCGTCCAGAACAAGGACGCCCACCAGATCGACCTCGCCTACCAGGCGCTCCGCACCGATGACTCCAACGCGAACTGGAAGAAGGTCGCGGCCCAGTACTCCACCGACCCGACCTCGAAGGACAAGGGCGGCCTGCGCACCGACGTCGTGCCCGGCTCGTTCCAGCAGCCGCTCGACGGTGACATCTTCAAGGCCCCGTTGCACGAGGTCCAGGGCCCGGTCGTGACGCCGACCGGCAACTTCGTCTTCCAGGTGATCACGGCGACCCCCGAGCAGGTCCAGAGCTTCGACGCCACCGCGCCGGCGGCGGCCGGCGGTTCCGGCGGCAAGATCAGCGATCAGATCAAGCAGCAGCTGAAGAGCCAGCAGCAGCAGGACGCCCTCTCCGTCTTCGGCCAGCACTTCCGGGACTACTGGACCAACCTCACCCAGTGCGCGAGCGACTACATCGTCGAGGGCTGCGACAACTTCAACGGGAGGAACGGGATCGTTCCCACGCCGACCTGCGACCCATCCAAGCTCGCCTCCCAGCCCGGCCAGTCGAGCCAGGGCTGCCCGGCCCCGGTCTTCGCCTTGTGCCAGGAGGGTCAGACCACCCAGGGCGCCCCGAGCAGCGGCCAGCTGCAGTGCTCGGGCACGGGCCCGACGCCGGGCGAGCCCGGATCGTTCAAGCCCTTCGTGAGCGCGGCGGGCGGCTCTCCCCAGGGCCCGCACCCGGCCGGAGCCGGGACGTCGCAGCAGCAGTCCGTGCCGGCCGGGCTCTCCGGGCTGACACCCGGCGGCTAGTCGGTCCTGGACGCCCTGCGGCACCTGGACGAGGTAACCCGGCGGCTGCGCCGCGAGTGCCCCTGGGACCGCGAGCAGGACGCCCGCTCGATCGTGCCGCACACGGTCGAGGAGGCCTACGAGCTGGCCGATGCGGCCAGCCGGGACGACACCGAGGCGATGGTCGACGAGCTGGGTGACGTCCTCTTCCAGGTCTTCTTCCTCTCCCTGCTGCTGGAGGAGAGGGGGGAGGGCGATCTCGCCGCGGTCGCCGAATCCTGCGCGGCGAAGCTGATCCGCCGTCATCCGCACGTCTACGGGGATCGGGACCTCGAGACCGCTGGGGAGGTCCTCTCCCAGTGGGAGGACATCAAGAGGGAAGTCGAGGGCAGGGGCGAGGCCTCGGAGCTGCCCGAGAACCTGCCCGCCCTGCTCTACGCCCGCAAGGTGCTGCGCCGCGTGGATCCCGAGGGATCCGCGGGCGAGGAGAAGCCCGGGGGCCCGCAGTCCGATCCGGAGACGCGGGCGGAGGCCGAGCACCTGGTCGGGACGCTGCTCATGGAGGCCGTCGCCGCCTCCCGCCGCCTCGGCGTGGATCCCGAGCTCGCGCTCCGGCAGACGGCTCAGCGCTTGGTCGAATAGCGTTCCCCGCTCGATGTCGACGATCGAGAGCGTGCACGGGAGGCAGGTGCTTGACTCGCGGGGGAACCCGACGGTCGAGGTCGAGGTCGTGCTGGATTCGGGGGCCCGCGGTCTCGCGGCCGTTCCCTCGGGCGCGTCCACGGGCGAGTACGAGGCGGTCGAGCTGCGCGACGGCGGCGACGAGTACGGCGGCAAGGCCGTCGGGAAGGCCGTCTCGCATGTGAACGGCGAGCTCGCCGAGCTGCTGAAGGGTGCGCGTGCGGCCGAGCAGTCAGCGCTCGACCGGACGATGATCGAGCTCGACGGAACTCCGAACAAGGGGCGGCTTGGGGCCAATGCGATCCTCGGCGCCTCGCTGGCGGTCGCGAAGGCGGCGGCCGCGGACGCGGGGCAGCCCCTCTACGACTACTTCGCGGAGCTGTACGCGGCGACCGGGGCCAAGGACGCCGGCCCGGCCGACGTCCTGCCCGTCCCGATGATGAACGTCCTGAACGGCGGGGCGCACGCCGACAACGCCGTCGACTTCCAGGAGTTCATGGTCGTCCCGGCTGGGGCCGAGACCTTCGCGGGCTGCCTCCGGGTCGGCGCGGAGGTCTACCACGCTCTGAAGGGCA
The DNA here is from genome assembly GCA_963795665.1 of uncultured Solirubrobacterales bacterium. Classification (GTDB taxonomy): domain Bacteria; phylum Actinomycetota; class Thermoleophilia; order Solirubrobacterales; family 70-9; genus DASUPK01. Next base: position 12,671 of record CAWCIP010000022.1, read on the forward strand.
TCCTTCAGAAGAAGGGCCTCTCGACCGGCGGCGGCGACGAGGGCGGCTTCGCCCCGGACCTCGAGTCCAACCGGGCGGCGCTCGACTTCCTGATCGATGCGATCGAGGAGGCGGGCTACGCCCCCGGCGTGGACGTGATGATCGCCCTCGATCCGGCCACGAGCGAGTTCTTCGACGACGGCAAGTACGTGCTCGAGCACGAGGGGCGGGCCCTGTCGCCGGAGGAGATGGCGGACTACTGGCACGACATCCGCGCGCGCTTCCCGGTCGTCTCGATCGAGGACGGCATGGACGAGGAGGATTGGGACGGGTGGAAGCTGCTCACCGAGAGGATCGGCGAGCGCTGCCAGCTCGTCGGCGACGACAACTTCGTCACCAATCCGGACCGGCTGCGGCGCGGGATCGAGATGGGAGTCGCGAACTCGATCCTGGTCAAGCTCAACCAGATCGGCACTCTCACCGAGACTCTGGAGACGATCCAGATCGCGCGCGACGCCGGCTACACCACGGTGATCTCCCACCGCTCGGGCGAGACCGAGGACACGACGATCGCCGACCTGGCGGTGGGCACCCGCGCCGGACAGATCAAGACCGGCGCCCCGTCGCGCTCGGATCGGGTCGCGAAGTACAACCGCCTGCTCCGGATCGAGGAGGAGCTCGGCGATCGGGCCAGCTTCCCGGGCGCCTCGGTTTTCGAGCGATAGGCGGAAGGACAATCGTGCCTGGCGGTCGAATCACCAGGCATGACCGCCGCAACCGTCGGCCACAAACCCCGCCGACGCATCAATGCCGCGCCCAGGCGGGCGCCACGCCGTCGCGTACAGCGCCGCGTGGGACCGAGCCGGATCCGGTGGGATCGGGTCGGCCGGATCGCCCTCGTGCTCGTCCTCTTCGGGGTGATGGTCTCCTACCTCAATCCGCTGGTGAACCTGCTGCAGGCCTGGCAGGGGTCGAGGTCGAGCGACCAGGAGCTCGCCCAGCTCAAGCAGGAGAAGGTTCAGCTGACCGGGCAGCTGCGCGATGCCTCCAGCCCGGCGTCGCTCGAGCGCGAGGCGAGGCGGCTGGGCATGGTCAAGCCCGGCGAGCACGCCTACGTCGTCAAGTTGGGCCGGTGACCGTCCCTTTTAAGGGGCCGCGGATATCATCCGCGCCCGCGCGCGCGCCATGGGGCTGTGCGCGTTTTTGCTGTGAATTGAGCCGATGAGCCGATGAGCACAGGCCGGTACCTGCTCGGCGCGGCTGAGCTGGCGGTGATCGCCACCGCTCTCGGCCTGGGCGCCTACCACCTGCGAGCCCTGCTCGCGCCCGCCTGGACGGGGGCGCTGGCGCGCCTCGCCGAGGTCGTGATCGGCGTCTCGATGCTGATCCTGGTCTCCGAGCTGCTCGGCGTCCTCGGGCTCTTCAAGGAGGTTCCGCTGCTGATCGGCTATCGTCGCGGCGGGCCTGGGCGCCACGTTCTTCGCCCGCCGCCGCGGGCTGCCGGAGGCGCCCGAGACGCCCGAGGCGCGATCCGAGCGTGGTGATGGTCGCGATCGGGATCGCCGCCGCCGCCCTCGTGGTCGTCCACTGGGCGCATCCGACCGGCGCAGGCGATCGACCAGGGCATGTACTACCAGGACACCACCTGGTACCACATGTCCTTCTCGGCCCGGTTTGCGCAGACGGGGCACGTCGGGCCGCTCCACTTCACCGATCCGCTCAAGCTCGCGGCCTGGTTCTATCCGCAGAACTCCGAGCTGCTCCACGGCGTCGGCATCGTCTTCCTGAAGACGGACTTCCTCTCGCCGCTGATCAACCTGATGTGGGTGGCGCTCTGCCTGCTCGCCGCCTGGTGCGTCGGGCGACCGTACGCGATCGGCGGGGTCACGGTGCTCGGGGCCGCGGTGGTCCTCGACTCGGACATGCTGGTCGGCTCGCAGGCCGGGCAGGGCCCGAACGACGTCGCCGGCCTCTTCTTCCTGATGGCGGCCCTTGCCTTCCTGGTGGACGGCGCGGCCAGCGCACACGCGCGCGCGAGACGGCGCGCGGAAGCAGGGCTGGCAACGCGACTCCGACGGGCGAGCTCGAGCCCGGCGTCGTCGAGGACGTGCCGGTGGAGGGGGATCCCAGCGCTCTCGCGACCGTCGGGGCTGGGCCGCTCTTCATGGCCGGCCTGGCGGCCGGGCCTCGGGATCGGGACCAAGATCACCCTGCTCGCGACGATCGCTGCCTCACCATCGGCGTCGCGGTCCTCGGCGGCCGGCGGCACTGGCTGCGGGCGCTCGGCGATCTGGCTCGGCGGCATGGTGATCACCTGCGGCTTCTGGTACGGGCGGAACTTCGTCTACGCGCTCAATCCCGTTCCCGCAGATCCACAAGCTCGGGCCGATCCGCCTGCCCGGCCCCGACCAGCTCGCCCTCTATCCGCGCCCGCCGCACTCCCTGAGCGAGTACTACAACGACCCGACGCGTCTGGAGCAACAAGCTCTTCCCGGTCCTCCACGACCGGCTCGGGCCGCTCTGGCCGGTGATCCTCGCGGTCGTGGTCGTCGCGCTGGTCTGGGCGTTCTTCCGGGGCGGCAGCGCGCTGATGAGGATCCTGGCGGTGACCGGGATGGTCGCCGGGATCGCCTACGTCTTCACTCCGCTGACCGCCTCCGGCAGCCTCGGTGACCCGAGCGGCTTCGACGCGAACCTGCGCTACGTCGCGCCGGTGCTGATGGTCGGCTTCCTGCTGCTGCCGCTGATCCCCTGGATCCGGCACGGGAGCCGTCCCTGGATCCTGATCGGCGCTGTTCACGATCCTGCTCGATCCAGGGCACGGTCACGCAGGCGAACTGGAAGTTCAAGCACCACCTCGCCTCGATCGGGCTGGCGTTCCTGATCGTCGGCGTTCCCGCGCTGATCGTCGCCGGCCTGCGCCGGCGCGCATCAGCACGGTCGCGATCGTCGCCTTCGGGCTGGTCATGCTGATCACGGCGGTGGCGCTCGGGCGTGTGCGCGAGAACTACTACCTCGACCACCGCTACGTGACCGCGGTCGCGGCCGCCGCTCGGCGGCGGCTTCCGCGCCACGCCCGCAGTGGCAGCCGCTCCAGGACTGGGGACGCAAGCAGAGCCACCAGCGGATCGGCGTGGTCGGCCGCGCCTCCGCCTTCGGCCAGTACTTCTTCTACGGGACCGACCTCACCAACCACGTCCAGTACATCGGCCAGCAGCTCAACCGCGGCACCTTCCGGCCGATCGTCAGCTGCGCGGCCTGGCGCCGGGCGATCAACGACGGGCACTACGACTACATCGTCACCACGCCCAAGCTCGGAGCCGACGAGGCCGTGGCGCCCCGCCGAGAACCTCTGGACCGAGACCGACAAGAACGTGAAGACCGTGATCCAGTCCGGACCCGCCGCCGTCTACAAGATCACCGGGCCGCTCGACCCGGCGACCTGCGTGCAAGCTGGGGGCGGGGGCGCACACGTGAGCTTCGGCGACTACCTCCAGGGCTCGATCGAGCTGATCGCCGTGGCGGCGGCGCATGGGCTTCGCCGCCGTCGGCTTGCGCGGCCGCTTGCTGCCCGGCTGGTCGGGCGCCTCCGCGCGCCTCGCCGAGGTGGTCCTCGGCCTCTCGCTGCTCGTCGTGACGCTCGAGCTGGTCGGGGTGGTCGGCCTCTACCGGCCCGGGTGGGTGCTGCTCGCCTCGCTGGTCGTCGGGCTCGGGATCGGCTTCGCCCTGCGGCCGGCGCGAGCAGGGTCCGCCGCTGCCCTCGCCCGCGGTGCCTGCCGTTCGCGCTCGGTCGTCGCCGTCGCGGCCGCCGCTGCTGGTCGTCGCCGCACTGGGCGATGCCGACCCAGACCGGCCTCGACATCGGCATGTACCTGCCCAACACCACCTGGCAGAACGCGCCGTTCGCCGCTCGCTTCGTCCAGGACCACCAGGTCGGGGCGCTCCACTTCACCGAGGTCCTCAACCTGACCGTCTGGTTCTACCCGCAGAACTCCGAGCTCCTCCACTCGGCCGGGATCCTCTTCCTCGGCAACGACTTCCTCTCGCCGCTGATCAACATCGGCTGGGCCTCGCTCTGCCTGCTCGCGGCGTGGGCGTTCGCGCGGCCCTACGGCGGCGGCCCGATCGCGGTCCTGGCGATGGCGCTGGTGCTCGACGCGAACATGCTGCTGCTCTACCAGCCGGGGGACGCCAAGAACGACATCGATGGGGTTGTTCTTCTTCCTGGCCTCCGCCGCGATCCTGGTCAACGCCGATGCGCAGCGAAGATTGGCTCTCACGCGGCGCGGCGCGAGGACCGGCCTCGGGCCGGCTACCGCCGGAGTTCACTCGGCCGCACCATCCGCCGCCCCCCTTAGAGCGGCGCCCTGGTCGTCGCCGGCCTCGCGGCGGGGCTGGCGCTCGGCACGAAGCTCAACCTGCTCGCGCCGTTCGGCCTGCTGACGCTCGGCGTGATCGCCGTCGAGCGCCGGCTACCGCTGGCGCGCCACCGGGATCTGGGTCGTCAGCTCGCTGGTCACCGGAGGCTTCTGGTTCGCGCGCAACCTGGTCAACGCCGGCAACCCGCTGCCGTGGATCAAGGCCGGCCCCTTGCCGGGCCCGGACCAGGCTCGACATCAACATCCGCGAGCCGCACACCGTCGCCCACTACCTGGTGCCGCCCGACGGCGGAGTGATCAGCCACCACCTGATCCCCGGCCTCCACGACAGCTTCGGCGACCTCTGGCCGCTGGTCCTGGTCGCGGTGATCGGCGGCTTCGTGCTCGCGATCTTCCGCGGCCGCACGCCGATGATCCGCATGCTCGGGATCGTCGCCCTGCTCAGCGGCATCGCCTACCTGTTCACGCCGCTGACCGCCGCCGGCCCCGAGGGCGACCCGACCGCCTTCACCACCAACCTCCGCTACGCCTCGCCGGCGATCGGCGCTCGGGGCGATGCTGCTCGGCGTCGATGCGGGGCTGCTGAAGCCGCGCGTGCAGCCCTGGCTGCTCGGCGCGCTGGTCGTCCTGCTGCTCGTCCAGGCGGTCCCGGTCTGGGATCTCCACGGCCACCTCTGGACGCGCCACTTCCTGCTCGGCGCGGTCGGGCTCGCGTTCTTCCTGATCGTCGTCCCGGTCGGGCTCGCGCTGCTCGGCCAGCGGGGCTGGGATCCCTGGACCCTCGGCGCCGGGGTCGCCGTCGCGCTCGGCCCTGGTGGTCGCGATCGGCTGGCCCAACAGCAGAGACTACGTCAATAACCGCTACCAGGCCTCAACCGCGCCGCAGGACTTCCCGGTCGGCATGAAGTCCGCGCTCGCCTGGTTCAACAGCGCGAACCCGCACGACTCCCGGATCGCCGTCGTCGGCGGCCGGCCAGGCTTCAAGCAGTACGTCTTCTACGGCAACGACCTCTCCAACCACGTCCAGTACGTCGCGCAGCACGGGCCGCACGGGGCCTATCTGCCGATCGCGAGCGAGGCCGCGCAACACCTGCAGAGAGGGCCCGCCTTCGTCGCCGCAGTGCGGGGAGTGGGTGCAGGCGCTCAACGAGGGCGGCTACCAGTAGCCTGATCGGCCCCGACCAGCGGACGCAGTCGCGTCCCGCCGGTCGAGGCGCTCTGGACGGCGGCTGCCGGGCGGCAGCCGGGTCGAAGACGAACGACGACGTCTCGGTCTTCAGCTGACGGTCCAGCTCGATCCGCGGCTGTGCGCAGCCCGCGAGGCGGCTCTGCGTCGCTCGGGCGCCGCCTCACTACAGTGAGCTTCGGCGACTACCTCTTCGGGGTCGTCGGGCTCGCCGCGGTCGCGATTCCGATGGCTCTCGCGGCGGTTCGTCTGCGCGCGCGGCTGCTGCCCGGCTGGGAGGGGCACCCGCCCGCCTGGCCGAGGCGGTGCTCGGCGTCGCGCTGCTCACGGTCCTGCTGCAGCTGCTCGGCGCCTTCGGGATCCTCGTTCCGGCCGTCCTGCTGGTCGCGGCGCTCGCGGTCGGCCTCGGCATCTGGTTCGGCGTGCGTGGCGAGTTCCTCGCGGATAGCGCGAGCAAGTCGCCAACCGGCGAGCTCGTCCGCTCCGCCGGCGCCAGCGATCCCTCTTCCCCAGCTGGTGTTGGCGCTTCTCGCCGCCGCCTTCGTCGCCGCCCACTGGGCCACCGGCCTCCAGGACGTCTGGGGCCGGGGCATGCTCACCTTCGACACGCTCTGGTACCACGGCCCGTTCGCGGCGCGCATCGCGGACACCGGGTCGGTCTGGGGGATGCACTTCATCGATCCCCTCTACCTGAACTGGTTCTACCCGGAGAACTCCGAGCTGCTGCACGCGCGCGGGCATCGTCCTCTTCAACCGGGACATCTTCAGTCCGCTCGTCAACTTCGGCTGGCTCGGGGTGGCCCTGCTCGCCGGCTGGTGCATCGGCCGCCCGTACGGCGTCGCGCCGCTCAGCCTGGTCGCGGTCTGCCATCGCGATGGACACGGGCCCGATGGTCCCGAGGGAGGCGGGCACGCCGGCGACGGACACCGTCCCTGTGGCGCTGCTGCTCGCGGCCGTCGCGATCCTGATCAACGCCTGGGCGCTGCGCTCTGAGCCGGGAGAGGAGAAGGGGCCCCTGGTGGAGCTTTCTGCCCTTGCCATCACTCGGGGCCCTGCTCGTGGCTGGCCTCTCGATGGGAATCGCGCTGGGCAGCAAGCTGACGATCTCGGGGGCGACTGCGGCGATGGCCGTCGGCGTCATCTTCCTGGTCCCACCCGGCGTCCGTCGCCGGGCGTTCGGCGTCTTCCTTGCGGGCGTCATCGCCACCGCCGGCTTCTGGTTCCTGCGCAACCTGATCCACGCCGGCAACCCGCTGCCTTGGGTCCGGCACATCGGGCCGATCGACCTGCCCGGCCCGAACCGCGGGCTGGAGGGGCGCGACGACTTCACCGTCGCCCACTACATCCTCAGCAACCCGAGCACCTCCCTCTGGCGGGCCTACTTCCTCAACCCGATCGAGAACCTGCTCGGGCCGCTCTGGTTCCTGATCCTGGGTGGTGCCGCCGCCGGAGCGCGTCGTCGCCGTCTGGCGCCCACGCTCACCCGCCGTGCGCCTGGCCGGCGCGGTAACGATCGTGGCCGCGATCGCGTACCTGTTCACGCCGCTCACCGCCGCCGGGCCGGAGGGCCATCCGCTCGCGTTCGGGATCAACCTCCGCTACCTGACGCCCGGCCTCGCGCTGGGCCTGGCGCTGTTGCCGCTGGAGCCGCGCCTCACGCCGACCCGGATCCGCCTCCCGTTGCTGGTCGGCGGTCTGATCACGCTCTTCCTCACCTCCCACTACTCGGACGCGAACGTCGCCTGGAAGGGCGCCTTCGCCTCGATTCCGTGGGCCGCCCTGATCGGGATCGTCTTCGTCGGCGCCCCCGTCGGCCTGGCGCTTCTCGGCCGGCGGAGCGCGCTGCTCGCCGGAGTTGCGGGGGCGAGTGGTCGTCCTCATGGTCGCCGCCGTCGGCTGGGCGAAGCAGGACGACTACTTCGCGCACCGCTACAGCCGGGCCGAGGACTTCCGCTTCCAGCTCGATGACGCCGTCGCGCTGGGCGAAGCCGACCTCGGACCTGCGCATCGGCGTCGCCGGCACCAGCGGCGCCTACAACCAGTACGGCTTCTACGGCGACGACGTCTCGAACTACGTCCAGTACGTCGGCCGCCACCTCCCCGAGGCCGACTTCCGCGAGATCACAACCTGCCCGGAGTTCCGCCGGGCGGTCAACGACGGGCGACTACGACTATCTCGTCACCACCCCGTCGCTCGACCTGAACGACCCGTCGCACGCCAGCCCCTCGCCCGAGCGGGGCTGGGTGAAGAACGACCCGGCAGTCGAGGAGATCCTCCACGACGGCCGCGTCTCGGTGTTCCGCATCAACGGCGAGCTCGACCCGACCGGCTGCGGCAAGGCGAACCGGCGCGGCGCTGCGGGCCAACCGGGAGGATCAGCCGCGAGCAGGAAGTGAGCAGCGTCGGCGACTACATCCTCGGCGTGATCGGCCTGGTGGCCGTCGTCCTCTCGATGGCGATCGCCGGGAGGACGGCACGCCGCGCCGCTCTGCCGGCCTGGACCGGCACGCCGGCGCTGCTGGCCGACGCGGTCCTCGCGATCGGCATCCTCGTACTCGTCGCCGAGCTGCTCGGGATCTTCGGGATCCTCGACGGCGTCCTGCTCGTGGTCGCCGCACTGATCGTCGGCGGCGGCGCGCTGCGCCTCGAGCCGATGCTGATCCGCGCTGGGGCGCGGGTGGCGCAGTGGGGGAAGGGCAAGGAGACCGACCTTCGCCCGGCCCCCCCGATCGGCCGCGTGGAGCTGGGCGCCGGGATCCTGATCGCGCTGATCGTCGCCGCCCAGTGGGCAGGACCGACGCTTCTGGCGCTCGACCGGGGCATCTACGGCGGCGATTCCCTCTGGTACCACCTCCCGCTGGCCGCGCACATCGCTGACACCGGGTCGGTCACCGGGCTGCTCTACACCGACCCGCTCTACCTGAACTGGTTCTATCCGCAGGTCTCGGAGCTGCTCCACGCCGGCGGCATCCTGCTGTTCGGCAACGACTTCCTCTCGCCGCTCATCAACATGGCGTGGCTCGGCCTGGCGCTCTTCGCCGGCTACTGCATCGGCCGCCCCTACGGGACCGGGCCCGTCGGCCTCGCCGCGGTCGCGTCGGTGATGGCGGCGAACCTCCTCTTCTCCCGCCAGCCCGGCAACGCCAACAACGACGTCGTCGCGATCGCCCTCTTCCTCGCGTCGGTGGCCGTGCTGCTCAACGTCCGCTGGCCGGAGCGGGGCGGCGGCGAGGCGGCCAGGTCAGGGCCTCCGTCCGGGGCCCTGCTGGTCGCCGGGCTCGCGGCGGGGCTCGCCCTCGGCACGAAGCTCACCGTCGTCCCTCCGGTCCTGGCGCTGACCGTCGGCGTTATCTGGATCAGCGGCGCCGGCTACCGGCTGCGCGCGGCCGCGGAGTGGATCGGCGCGCTGGTCGTGGGCGGGGGCTACTGGTACGTGCGCAACCTGATCGTCTCCGGCAACCCGTTCCCCTGGCAGGACATCGGGCCGATTCACCACGCCGAGGCGCTGCAGGGCCGGCATCCGTACTCGATCGCCCACTACGCGACCGACACGAGCATCTGGGGCCGCTACTTCACGCCGGCCCTCCACGAGCGCCTCGGGGAGCTCTGGCCCGCCTATCTCGCGCTCGCGGTGATCGCCGTCCTGCTCGTCCTCTGGCGCGGGGGGCGGATGGAGCGGATGCTCGGGATCGTGGCGCTGCTCGCCGCGATCGCCTACCTGCTGACGCCGCTCGGCGCCTCGGGCCCCGAGGGGATGCCGATCGGGTTCCGGCTGAACATCCGTTACCTGGCGCCGGGGCTGGTGCTCGCCCTGACGCTGCTGGCGATCCCGCCGCCCTTCGCCGGCGAGCAGCGGGTCTGGCGCCTCGGGACACGGGCGCAGGCGTGGCGCTACGGAGCCCTGACGGTCTTCGCCCTCCTCGTCATCGTCAGCGCCGGAGCGATCGGCGCGATCGACACGGGGCGCATCCCGGGGACGTTGGCGCTCGCGCTGGCCGTTGTCGCCCTGCCGCTCCTGCTTGTCTTCCTCTCGCGTCGCGGCCTCTCCCCGGTGCCACTCGCCGGCATCGGTCTTGCGGCGCTGCTCGTTCTCGCGGTCTTCGGCCGCATGGCGCAGACCCACTACCTGGACGAGCGCTACTCCTCGACGGCGCCCGACTACCCGAAGACCGAGCAGCCGGCGATCGAGCTCAACCAGGGCCTCGGGGCCGCGTACGACTGGGCCCGCGGCACCCACGACCAGAGGGTCGCCCTCTCAGGGACGATGGGCGCGATGTTCCAGTACCCGCTCTGGGGCGGCGACTCGAGCAACACCGTCGTCTACATCGGGCAGCACGGGCCGCGCGGGTCCTTCGACGAGATCCCACAGTGCCCCGAGTGGATCGCCGCACTGAACGACGGCGACTACGACTACGTCGTCACCACCCCGACCTTCCACCAGGACGATCCCGCCGCCGACACGGCGCCGGTCCAGCGCACCTGGATCTCCCGCGCCCAGAACATCCAGCACGTCGCGGGCGCCGGGCTGGTCGACGTCTGGAGGGTCACCGGCCCGCTCGCTCCCGGAGGCCTGCGTGGCAACGCCTTCCGGCAAGCTCCCGCCTGCTACCAAGTAGGCGTGGCCTATCCGCTCGACAACGCCCTCTTCCAGTGGGAGGAGGGGGCCGGGCGCCTGCGAGAGCTGGACTCCGACCCTCGCGCCGCTCGCAACTCCCGCCGCGCCGTCGAGGCGATCCGCGACGAGCTCCGCCGCCGGATCGGCCCGACCTTCTCAGCCCAGGAGCTCGCGGACCTCTACGGCCGGGGGACGGACTGGTGCCTGGAGGCGGCTCGCCAGGCGGCCCCGATGGCGGCCGTCGACCTGGACCCTCAGGCGATCGTCGACGGAGCCTTCTTCGCGTATCTGCGCGGCGCCTACGACTACTCGGGCGGCCGGGTCATCGCCGAGCAGGATTGAAGGTCAGTCCTCGACGCGCTCGAGGACGATCCGCTCCGGCTCGATCGTGACCTTGAGCGCCTTGCGGCCCTGCCAGTGCTCGGTGTAGGTGGGGTCGTCCTTGATCGAGGGATCGAGCCAGATCCCGTAGCCCTCTTCCTCGCCCTGGTCGAAGGTCGCCTCGAGCGGCCGTCGGCGCCCGCGTCCGCGCCTTCCGCGCCGGCGGCGGCGACGCCTGCGTCCACCGCCGCCCTCACCGTCATCGCCATCCTCGGAGTCGCCGTCGCCGTCGCCGTCGCCCTCGCCCTCGTCCGTGGAGCCCTCTTCCTCCTCGGGCTCGGGCTCGCCGAGCTCGGCCTCGATCTCCGCCTCGATCTCGTCGCGGAGGTCGATGTCGCTGGCGGGCTCCTCGCCCTCGGCGCTCAGGCCGTGACGGCTGCGGAAGTCTCGGAGCTGCGACGCGGGCACGCCGAGCTGGTGGGCGATCCAGGCATCGGTGCGCCCCTGGCGCACCCAGGCACGGATCTGGTTCAGTTGCGGTCGCAGGGACTTACGGGCCACGGCGGCGGACTCTAGATGATTCGTCGATTGTGCCTTGGCAGGCGGAGCGGAACCCTGTACGCTACTTACTTCTTGGTATCCAACCACACGGCCGGGGCCTTGGGGGGGCAACGATCGGTAGGAGGCAACGATGCTGGTGCTGACAAGGAAGCCGGGCCAGAGCATCATGATCGGCGACGGAGTCGAGGTGCAGGTTCTCTCCGTCGCGGGCGAAAAGGTGCGTCTGGGCATCACCGCGCCGCGCGATGTCTCGATCTTCAGGAACGAGGTCTACGACCGGATCGAGAGCGAGGCCGACGAGAGCACCGCTCGAGAGGACGAGGACCCGGGCACGAACGAGGCAGTCGCGAACGCGCTGCAGCGACTCAGCCGGCGCTAGACGGCTTCGCCATCAGATCGCGGCCACGGTCGACGGCTTCGCCATCAGAACGGGGCTACAAGCGGCCAGCCCGCATAAGTCGCTCCGGGCTGCGCCCTCCGCTCCAATATGGGCTGGCCTGGTAGCCGCTTAGCCCATCAGCCAGGCCAGCGTCTCGAACATCGAGACGACCACGGTCACGACCGTGATCGTCAGACAGACGAGCAGGACGCTGAACCGGACCTTGCCCCGGGACTCGTTGCGGGTGATGCGGCGGGCGCGCGAGCGGTTGACGGCGCGCTTGCGCAGCTGATCGCGCCGGCGTCGCTCGAGCGCCATCTCCTGCTCGAACGCCAGCTCGATCTGAGCCATGCTCTGTCGCATTCGCATCTGAGCCATCGCAAGTGCCCCCCAGGGCGGCCGTGCAAGCTAGCAAAGGGTCTTGCATGAGCCAAGCCGCACAAGCCCGGCAAACTGCCCCATCGGGGTCGCCTTCGACTATAGAGGGCACGCTCCCCATAAGCCGCGGCCACGCACGCCGGCGCGGTTCGCCAGGCGCGCGAAGAGATGGGCGAAGGAGTCGTTCGGGGGGATGGTGAGCGTCCGGGCCAGGCCGCGCCGCGCGAGCTCGGCGTTCACGAACAGAGGGCGACGGCCGGGGCGCGGGAGGTAGACGTAGGCGAGCAGCCGGCCGTAGACGTCGCGACGCTCGGCGTCGAACCGGAGCGTGACGGTCTTCCCGTAGACGAGGCGATCGTTCACCTCGTGCGCCCTCGGCCCGCCGCACTGGACCGGCGTGCCCGGCTTGACCGTCTCCGGGGTGTCGATGCCGATGTAGCGGACGGTCTCCTCGTCGCCGTTCGCGAGCCGCACGTCGATCGTGTCCCCGTCGACGACGTGGGTGACGCGGGCGCTCAGGGGTCCCGAGGGCTCCGCGGAGCCGCCGTCTTTTATCCCGCAGCGCGAGAGGGAGACGACGACGAGAACTGCGGCGATGAGGAGGGGGGCGCTCAGGGCGCCGCGGCGAGCAGGTCGCATTACCAGTTGAGCGGCGAGCCGAGCGATCTATCCGCCATTTGGCGGGTTACTCACCATATGGGTGACAAACCCGCCAATGGGTCGCCCTTCATTTGCCGGTGTTCGACTTGCCGCTACGGAATGCGCCGCACGCTGCCGAGCAGCGTCTCCTTGATCTGGCCGATGATCTCGAGCGCCTCGCCCTTCTCGCGCTGCCAGACGTTGCGGCCGAAGATCACGCCCGAGCCGCCCGCCTCCATGATCGTGCGGGTGTGCGAGAGCACCGTCTCGTCGTCGGTCTTCGAGCCGCCGGAGAGCACGACCAGCGAGCGCCCGGCTGACTCGACGATCTGGCGCACGGCCTCCTCGGGGGAGACCTCCATCGCGTCGTAGGGGGCGGGCTGCTCGGAGTCCTTCTCGGGGTCGAACTTCGGGAAGTTGAGCTTGACCACGTCGGCGCCCATCTCCATCGCCATTCGAGCGGCGTAGTCGATCGCGTAGAACGAGTTGGGGCCGCCCTTCGCGTCGATCGCGGAGCCGCGCGGGTACGACCAGACGATCAGGGGCATGCCGTAGCGCTCACAGTTCTCCCGAACGCCCTTGAGCTGGAGCAGGTCCTCGTCCTGGCGCGGCGAGCCGACGTACATCGTGTAGCCGACCGCGTCGGCGCCGAGGCGCACGGCGTCCTCGACCGACGAGTTCAGGGTCGAGAGCGCGTTGTCGGACGACGGGACGTCGGTCTTGCCGTTGACCTTGAGGATCAGCGGCACCTGGCCGGCGTAGTCCGGGTAGTAGCGGCTGGCGAGGCCGATCTGACAGGCGATCGCCGAGTAGCCCGCCTCGGCGGCGAGGCTGAACTGGTACTCGGGATCCTTGGAGGCGGGGTTCGGGAAGAAGTCGCGGGGTCCGTGCTCGATCCCCTGGTCGATGGGGAGCAGCATCAGGGTTCCGTTGCCGGGGCCGTAGTCGAAGAGCAGCCGGCGCAGTCGTGCGCGCTTGCCGGGGGAGAGCGTTGCGAGCAGAGACTTCTGCTCGGTGATCGACTTCACTTCCATCTATCGATTACCTCCTGGGTCGGGCCTCGACGGCCAGTATCGCGGATCTCCCCAGGGGGCTGCTTGCGCGGGTGGGCGGTCAGAGGGCCCGGGCAAACTTCATCCCCCGGGGCTGTCATGGTCCGGGCCGTGTTGGAGCACAACTTCAGCGGGACGCCGTTCACCCTCGGGATCGAGGAGGAGCTGATGATCTGCGACGCCGAGAGCCTGGAGCTGTCGCAGTCGATCGAGGTGATCCTCGGCGACCTGCCCGACGACCTCCCCGGGGAGGTCAAGCCGGAGCTGATGCAGTCTGTCCTCGAGGTGGCGACCCGGCCCTGCGGCGGCGTAGCCGAGGCGGGGGAGCAGCTGCGCGAGCTCCGCCGGACCGTCCGCCGGGTGGCGGAGAGGAACGGGCTCGCGATCGGAGCGGCCGGAACCCATCCCGCCGCCCTCTACGAGGACCAGCTGATCGTGGACCGCCCCCGCTACAAGGAGCTGGCGGCGGAGCTCAGCTGGATCGCCGAGCAGGAGCTCATCTTCGGCACCCACGTGCACGTCGGCATCGACGACGCCGAGAAGGCGATCTACGTCGCCGACGGCATGCGGGGCTATCTGCCGCTCCTGCTCGGGATGTCGTCGAACTCCCCTCTCTGGCGGGGGAAGACGACGGGGATGATGTCGTCGCGCACCCCGGTGTTCCGCGCCTTCCCGAGGGTGGGGATCCCGCCGTACTACGGGACCTGGGACATCTACTCCCACCGGGTCGAGCAGATGATGCGGGGCGGGGCGATCCCGGACTACACCTACCTGTGGTGGGACGTCCGGCCCCACCCGAACCTCGGGACCGTCGAGCTGCGCGTCTTCGACCAGCAGACCCACATCGAGCACACCATCGGCTTCGCTGCGCTCTCCCAGGCGCTGGCCCACCGCCTCGCCGCCGACTACGACGAGGGCGTGCCGAGCATCGAGCACCCGCATGAGCTGATCGACGACAACAAGGTGAGGGCGGCCGTGGTCGGGATCGAGGGCAGGCTGATCGACTTCGATCACGGCCTCGAAGTGCCCGGCGAGAAGATGGTCCGCGGCGTGATCGACGACCTGAGTGAGCACGCGCGCGAGCTCGGGTGCCACCACGAGCTGGCCGCCCTCCGTGACCTGACGGAGAACGGGACCGGCGCCCGCCGCCAGCTCGATTGGCTCTCCGACCACGGCGACGTCGGCCGCCTGATGCGCGAGATCGTCTCCGCCAGCGATCCCGACGCCTGAATCGAATCGGCCGTAAGCGAACCGGTTCCGGGACGTTCGCTACGATTTCAGTAGCGAATTACCGCATTCTTGCAGCGTGAAATACGGATTCCGTATCAATGTCCAACGCGAAGCCGATCGAACGCGCCCTCGACCTGCTCGGCAGGCGCTGGGCCCTCCGCCTGGTCTGGGAGCTGAGGCGCAGCACGCTGACCTTCTCGGAGCTCCGCGAGCGGACGGGGATAAGCCCGTCGGTTCTGTCGGCGCGGCTCGGCGAGCTGGTCGACGGCGGCGTGTTGGAACGGGACGGCGGCCGGCGCTATCGCCTCAGCGGCCGGGGGCGCGAGCTTGCCCGTCTGCTCTACGAGCTCAACAGATGGGCCGAGCAACAGGATCAATCGGGTCGCGCCCTCTCGTAAGGCCCTCGCATTATCCTCGCTGAAGTGAGCTCGCCTGAGCTAAGCGTCGTCTGCAAGAACTGCGGCGAGGAGGTCAGCCCGTACGTCACCGAGTGTCCGTACTGCGGCACGCGCCTCCGCAAGCGCGCACCGAAGCTCGAGCTCCGCGACGACGAGCTCACCCCGCGGCAGTCGCGCCGTACACGGAGGCGGCTCGCCCGGGCGCAGCGGATGGACCGGGTCGCGGAGCGGCCCTACGCCGTGCTCGCCGCGATCGTCGTCCCGGCCCTGATCGTGTTGGTGCGCGTCGCGAGCCCGTCCCTCGACACCTTCGGCCTCGGCGGGATCCTCGGGCCGGTCGGGCCGGACTGGTGGCGCTACCTGGCCGCCCCCTTCGTCTATCCCGACATCGGCTACCTGTTCGTGGCCTCGGTCGGCATCGCCATGTTCGGCGTTCCCGTCGAGCAGCGCCTCGGCACTGTCCCGACCGCGATCCTGATCGTCGCCTGCGGCGCCCTCGGGATGCTCGCGGCCGACGCGATGGAGACGGCCTTCGCGCCGAGCAATGACGTCCTCTACGCGGCCGGCGGCAACGGGATCGCACTCGGCCTGCTCGCCTGCTGGGCGGTCATCCGCGGCGCAGAGGTCCGCTCCCAGCCCGGTGAGCATGTCGAGGTGATCGGCGCGGCCGTTGCGGCCGCCGTCCTGATCCTGCTGCCCCTCGTGGACGACTTCGCGAACGTATTCGCCGGGCTCGGCGGCGCACTTGTCGGCGCCGCCTGCGGGCTCGTCGCGTCCTACGCCCGCCGGGAGCGGCACCCCGGGTAGCCTCCACCTGGCTTGGCCGCCGACAAGTTCATCTCGATCACCCCGGAGCTCCACCGCTACTCGGTGTCGCACAGCTCGTTCCGCGATGGAGTCGTCCCGGAGGTGGAGCAGGCCGGGGAGGACATGGGAGATCTCGCGGAGATGCAGATCGCCGGAGATCAGGCCGCGTTCATGACGATCGTCGTCGCGGCGATCGGCGCCCGCGACGCGCTCGAGATCGGCACCTTCCTCGGCTACGGCGCGATCGCGCTCGCCCGAGGGCTGCCGGACGACGGACGCCTCGTCTGCTGCGAGCTCGACGACGGATACGCGAGCCGGGCTCGCGAGCACCTGGAGAAGGCGGGTCTGGCCGGCAAGGTCGACTTCCGCATCGGCCCCGCGCTGGAGAGCCTCCGCTCGATGGACGCCTCCGAGCAGTTCGACTTCGCCTTCATCGACGCGGACAAGACGGAGTACGTCGACTACTTCGAGGAGACGCTGTCCCGCATGCGGCCGAACGGCCTGATCATGCTCGACAACACGCTGCGCAACGGCACGGTCCTCGACCCCGGTGACTCGGATGCCGCGCGGGTCACGGCCGAGCTCAACGATCGGCTGGCGGATGACGACCGGGTGGACGTGGCGCTGCTCGGTGTCGCGGACGGCATCACCCTGGTCCGCAAGCGCTAGGCCCGCGGTGGCGGTTCCTCTGGACGACGCCCGGTGGCTCGAGCTGATCCGGGCCTCGATGCCTCCCTTCTGGTCCCTGCTCGCGGAGAGCACGGGCGGGAGCGTGTGGCGGCGGGACGGCGTCATCGCGGCGGTCGTGCCGGGCTCGCCGAAGCGCTCCTTCTTCAACTCGGTCCTCTACTCCGATCCCGAGGCGGTGGTCGCCTCGATCGGCGATCTCGCGGACCTCTACTCGGAGGCGGGCGTCGATGCCTGGACGGTGTGGGTTCCCGAGGCCGACGCGGACGTGGCTGAGGCGCTCGAGGCAGCCGGCCACAAGCTCGATGCCACCCCCCGGGCGATGGCTATGCCCATCGGCGAGCTGGCGGCTCCCGAGCCCGACCCGGAGGTCGAGATCCGAGAGGAGCCGGACTACGACGTTGTCTCGAGAATCAACGAGGTCGCCTACGGGTTTGCGCCCGGCGAGTTCCCGGTGATGCGAGGAGACCTCTCCGCCCTGCGGACCTATCTGGGCTCGATCGGCGGCGAGACGGTCGGGTGCGCCGGCGCGTTCGCGCACGGCGGCGACTGCGAGATCGTCTTCGTCGCGGTCCTGCCGGAGGGCCGCGGGCGCGGGATCTCAGGGCGGCTGATGGCCCGGGCGCTCGCCGACGCGGCCGAGCAGGGACTGGAGACGACCACCCTGCAGGCGACCAAGCTCGGCTATCCCGTCTACGTCAAGCTCGGCTACGCCGACTACGGCGAGCTGCAGATGTGGGAGCGACGGAAGTAGGGTGCGCCGGTGGCGCGAGGGCCATACAGCGACGAGCAGATCGACGCCGCGATAGACGCCATCTCCGATCCGGAGGTCTTCAAGGACGCCGAGCGACAGGTGGCTCGGGCGGCGCCGCGGCTGCAGAAGATCCTCGCGGAGGCACTCGGAGCCGGCGGGTGGTTCGGCGAGTCCCATGACGCCGAGGCCCTCAAGGCCGCGACCGTGCCGGACGAGGAGGCCCGGCTCACGGCGGTCCGCACGCTGCTGGCCGAGGAGGCCCGGATGGGGATGTTGGTGGGCGTCGCAGTAGGGTGGGCGCTCGCGGAGAGACTTGCCGAGCAACAGGAGGAGTAGATCGAATGCCAGACGTCGAATTCGAGGCGAACGGAGGTACAGCGAAGGGCTACCTGGCGGAGCCCGACGGCGAGGGTCCCGGGCTCGTCGTGCTGGGGGAGTGGTGGGGCCTGGATGACAACGTCCGCGGCATCGCCGACAGCTTCGCCAGGGAAGGCTTCGTGGCGCTCGCGCCGGACCTGTACGGCGGAAACACGACGGAGGAGCCCGACGAGGCTCAGAAGCAGTTGATGGCGATGAACATGGAGGAGGCCGAGAAGGACATGCGGGGCGCGGTCAAGTACGTCCTCGACCACCCCAAGTGCAACGGCGAGGTCGGCTCGGTCGGGTTCTGCGCCGGCGGCGGGCTCTCGGTCTGGGCGGCCGCCTCGAACCCGCAGATCGGCGCGGCGGTCACCTACTACTACGTCATGCCTCACGGGAAGCCGGACTTCTCGAACATCAAGGCGCCGGTGCTGGGCCACTTCGGGACCAATGACGACTTCATCTCGGTCGACGACGCCAAGGCGCTCGAGCAGGAGCTGCAGGCCGCCGGAGTGGACGCGGCCTTCGAGTACTACGAGGGTGGCGGCCACGCGTTCGCCAACGACCACAACCGGCTGGGTACCTACGACCAGGCGCACGCGGCGAAGGCTTGGGAGCGCACAACCTCGTTCCTGAAGGAGCACCTCGGCAGGAACGGCTCGAGCTAGCCGGCCTAGTCAGTCTGCGGACCGCGCCGGAACCAGACCGAGCGGTCCTTCCAGTCGTGCGCCATCAGCACACCGCCCGCCAGGGTCCAGGCGAGCGCGCGGCTCGACTCGGAAACGGCGCGCCGCGAGTTGCGCCAGCCCGGCGGTCGCGACGGCGATGCCTGTGAGCCCGTGGTGGAGGCGCTGCCCCCCGATCCAGAGCCGTCGCAGCTCGGGGTCGATCCCGACGATCCGGTTTCCGAGGGGTCCAGGGCTTCATCGACCTCAGGTGTCTCATCGGATCGGGGAGTCGTGCCGATCAGCACAAGACTCGGTATTCCGATGGTGATCTCCTGCTCAGACGGACGAGCCTGCGGAAACTGGCCAGCCAGCCAGTCCGTGCGCTAGGGTGCGGACATGAGCACTCAGACCGGACCGTCGCGCGCCGGCCGCGAGGACTTCAAGGCGACCTCCGACCCCGCCCTCCAGGAAGGGGGCCGGAGCGACGTCAAGCTCCTCGACTACACCCAGCTCTACAACCTCTGGGAGAAGCAGCAGTGGCTCACCCAGGACCTCGACTTCTCGCAGGACCGGGTCGACTGGCACGAGCGGATCCCGGAGGAGGAGCGCTTCCAGCGGATGTACGGGCTCTCGAGCTTCTTCATCGGCGAGCAGAAGGTCGCCGACGAGCTCGGCCCGATCATGCGCGCGGCCCCGACCGAGGCGCAGCGGATCTTCCTCTGCACCCAGATCGCCGACGAGGCTCGCCACGTCCGGTTCTTCGACCGGTTCTTCAGCGAGGTCGGTGTGCTCGAGGGGTCCGACGATCTCCCGCAGCGGCTCGCGGCGCTCGAGGAGCACGTCAACGACGCCTTTCACACGCTCTTCGACGACCTGTTGAAGAGCCGGGTCGACCGGCTCGCTCAGGAGCCCGAGGACCTGGACGCCCTGGTGGAGGCGGTGACGCTCTACCACATGGTCATCGAGGGGATGCTTGCCCTGACGGGCCAGCACTTCATCATCGACTACAACGAGCGGATGGGGACGCTGCCTGGCTTCGTCGAGGGCTTCTCCAATGTGGCGCGCGACGAGCACCGCCACATCGCCTTCGGCGTCCGCTTCCTGACCGATTGCGTCAAGGCGGACGACCGCTACCGCGAGGTCATCCAGAAGATGCTCGAGCAGTCCCTACCGGTCGCGGACGGTGTGATCGAACCGCCGTGGCCCGAGGAGGAGGACAACACGGAGCTGTTCGGTGCGAGCCGCGAGGAGACGCACGCGTTCGCCGCCCAGGCCCTGACCCGGCGGCTCAAGGTCATCGGGCTGGTGCCCGCTACCGCCTGACCTTCTTCTTCTGTGCCTTGTGCTTCTTGGGGGCCGAGTAGGACAGCGGCTTCACGCTGCCGCTCGACGATCGCGCCCGTCGCACCGGTCTCGGTGGGGGCTGGTGCGGGCGGTGGTGCGGTGCAGCTGCTCGGCGCTCCGGCGTCGGTGACGCCGTCGCCGTCCGCGTCGCAGGTGGCGGGCTCCACGCCCGTGGTGACCGGGCCGGTCTGGGCCGGAGTGTTCGGCTGGGAGTCGCTGTTGGCGACGGCGTTCTTGTGGTGATGGTGCTTGCCCGTCGTTACGGCCGCGGTGGTGCCGCCGGTTTGCGCGCCCGCCGCCGCGGCCGGGTCCGTCGGCTGCGGCGGGACCGTGACCGTGTCCGGCGGTGCGGTCGCCGCCGGCGCCGCGGTCGGAGGCGTCTGGGCCGCGGCCGCGTCCGGAGTCGCCGTGGCGTCGGTCTTGGGCGGGACCCCGATCTTCGTCAGCTTGCTGCGGTCGACCACCTTGTGCTTCGCGGGAGCGGGCTTGGAAGGATGATCTGAGACGTTCTGGATCTCCGCAGCGCCGCCGGCGATGATCGCGGCGGTCGCGATGCCCGCTGCCGCCTTGGTGCCGATCGCGGCGGCGGCGCCACCGGCCGCCGTCATTGCGCCTCCGCCCGCGGCCGCACCGCCGGCCGCGGCGGCTCCGCCGATCGCGGCCGTGCTGCCGGCTGCCGCCGCGCCGGCCCCGGCCGCTCCGGCACCCGCCGCGCCGGCACCAGCAGCGCCGGCAGCACCGGCACCTGCAGCGCCCGCACCCGCCGCGCCCGCACCTGCACCAGCCGCGCCTGCACCGGCGCCAGCGCTCGCAGCGCCGCCGCCGCCCGCGCCCGCGGCCGCGCCGCCACCGCCACCGCCGAACAGGCCGGTGAGTTTGGCGACCAGCGCTCCCTTGAGCAGGAGCAGCGGACCGGCGGGGAAGATCGCGGCAAGCGCCTTGGTGTCGGAGCGAAGCTGTGTACGGAACTCGCGGCAGGGATCGCAGGACTTCAGGTGGCGGCGAACCGGCCCGGAGACCTTGGCGATGCCCTCGGCGGCCTCTGCGAGCTCCAGGCGGACGTCGTCGCAAGTGAGCTGGCGGGCCTGGCTCGACTCGGCCAGGGCGATCCTGGCACGGACGAGCAGGCTCTTGACGCCGGGCACTGTCGTGTCCATCGCCTGAGCGATCTCCTCATAGCTCATCGCGTCGATCTCGCGGAGCAGGAGCGCGGAGCGCTGCGTCTCGGGCAGGTGGGAGACGTCGTCGAGAAGGTTGCGGAACTCCTCGCGGTTCTGGACCCGCTCGAGCGTGGTCACTCCGTTCATATGGGGGTGGGTGTCCATCGTGTCCTGGCCGTCCGCGGTCGGCTTGCGAAGGTGGTTGAGTGAGCGGTTGCGCGCGATCCGGTAGAGCCAGGGCCGCACGGCGATCGGCCGCTCGTCGGCGACCATCGCGTTGTAGGCGGCGACGAAGACCTCCTGGAGCACGTCCTCCGCGTCCTCGGTCGACCCGAGCATCTGGCGACAGAAGCCGAGGAGGCGCGACTGGTAGCGCTCGACGAGTGCGTCGAAGGCGTGCTGGTGGCCCTTTCGGGTCAGCGCGACGAGATTCTCGTCAGCCTGAAAGCGGAGGAGGGGCGATCGCCGGGCGAAGAGCCCGCGTCGCTGTGCGTGTGTGAGAGTTGAGGCTTCCAAACCGGGGGGTGGGGGATTACGAAGCTGCTCTCCTTCCCCACCGGGAACACGGTAGCAGCGGATCTGTTGCGCTCTCCAAGGGCTTAATGCCCCCGAAACGTACTCGTTAGACCCGGGATTAACCCGCTATTTGCGGGAGATCTCTCCTCGAGACGTCGCGATGATCGCCGATAGGCCTAAGGGAGGCCTAAGCCGCCAGTCGCTCGGCGGGCTCGGCCTCGATCCCGACCGCAGCGCCCTCCTCGATCTCGCTCTCGATCTCCTCGGCATTCGGCATGCGCAGGGCGAAGATCGCGAGCAGCAGGCCGATCGCCGCCGCCCCTGCGGCGATCAGGAAAGCGAGGTGGTAGCCGCCGCTGAGCGCCTGGGTGGCGCCTTCCCCGGCCGAGCGGAGCGCGTCGGTCCGGTCGGTGGCGATCGTCCCCAGGGCCGCCAGTCCGATCGCGGCCGAGAGCTGGATGGAGACCTGGATCGTCCCCGACGCGAGGCCGGCGTCCTTGGACGGCACGTCCTCCATCGCGATCATCATCAGCGGCGGGTTGGCGGCCCCGAAGCCGAGACCGAGCACCGCCAGCGAGGCGAAGATCGCCGGGAAGTAGGGGGTCGACTGCTCGATCTGCGAGAAGAGGAGCAGCCCCACGACCGGTCCCGCGATGCCGACGACGAGCGTCCGCTTGGGACCGAAGCGCTCGACCAGCCGGGCGGCCAGGCCGGCCGACATGGTCGCCAGGGAGACGCTCATCGCCATGAAGGCGAGGCCGATCTGAACCGGGCTCATGCCGCGGACGTGCTCGAAGTAGAGCGCGCCGAGGAAGAAGGTCGAGTAGGCGCCGGTGACCAGAAAGCCTCTGACCAGGTTGGCGGTGACCAGGCTGCGCAGGCCGAGGACCCGCAGCGGCATGATCGGATTCGAGATCCGTGCCTCGAGCGCGACGAACGCGGCCAGCAGCAGCGCGGCGGCGCCGGCCAGGATGAGGGTCCGCTCGCCGGTCCAGCCCCACTCCGGGATCTTGATCAGGGCGTAGATCAGCGCGATCGACGAGGCCGTGATCAGGACGGAGCCGAGCCAGTCGATCCGCTCGCCGGCGGCCAATCCCTCGTTCTCCGCGATCAGCGAGCGCCCCAGCAGGTAGGTGACCGCGCCGATCGGCAGGTTGACGAAGAAGATCCAGTGCCAGCTGATCGCCTCCGTCAGGGCGCCCCCGAGCAGCAGGCCGAGGGAGGCGCCACCGGCGATCACGAAGGTGTAGAGGCTCATCGCCTTCGCCCGCTCGCTCGGCCGTGGGAACTCGACGGCGATGATCGCGATGATCACCGCGGAGGTGAGCGCCGCGGCGGCGCCCTGCAGGAAGCGGGCGGCGACCAGCGCCCCGCCGCTCGGCGCGATGCCGCAGAGCAGCGAGGCGGCGGTGAAGGCGGCGACGCCGAGGAGGAAGACGCGCTTCCGCCCGAACAGGTCGCCGAGCCGACCCGCCAGCAGGAGGAGGCTGCCGAAGGTGATCAGGTAGCCGTCGACGACCCAGGTCAGGCTCGACTGGCTGAAGTGGAGGTCCGACTGGATCGAGGGGAGGGCGACGTTGACGATCGTCGTGTCGAGGATGATCATCAGCTGCCCCAGGCAGACGACGAAGAGAGCGATCCACCTGCGGCGGTCCGAATTCATCGCTAGTGTGTTGGTCGTAGGCTCCACGAGGATCGTCACTATATCAGGGATTATCTCTCGGTCAAGGATAATCTTCGAGGCAGGCTACGATTGGGAGAGATGAATACGCAAGCTCCATCCGTGGCGGGCTCGATGAACCTGTTGACGCGGCTGTCCCGCGTCATCTACCGCCGCGCGATCCCGGAGCTGATCGGTATCAAGATCAAGGAGTTCGTCGCCCTCGTCTACCTGCGCGAGTCGGGGCGGGCGACCCAGCAGAAGCTGGCGGAGACGATGATGATGGACGCCAACAACTGCGTGATCCTGCTCAACGGACTCGAGGACGAGGGGCTGATCGCGCGGACCCGGGATCCCGAGGATCGCCGCCGGCACATCGTCGAGATCACGCCGAAGGGCAACCGCGCACTGGAGAAGGCGGAGCGGGAGCTCGAGACCCTGGAGGACGACGTGCTCGGCAACCTCGACCGCTCCGAGCGCGACCAGCTTCGCGACCTCTTAGCCAAGGCGCTCGAGGACCACTCGCTCGCGATCTCGGCCTAGCGCCCGGCGAGCAGGCCTCGGCGCTTCGCGGCTCCCTCGCCGGGGTAGCCCAATTGGTCGAGGCGGCGCCCTTAAAAGGTGCTGTCCCTTCGGGGACGTGTGGGTTCGAATCCCACCCCCGGCACTTCCAATCAGCTCATGCAGTTCGCCAGCGATTCGGGTCCTGGCGGTCCTCGAGGCGCTTCTCCACCGAGCGGACCTTGTCGTCAAGCGATTGGACCTTGTCCGTTCGCTCGTCGAGCTTGAGGACGATGTAGGAGCGGGGGAGGCCCAGGTCGAACGGCACCCGATGGAGCTGGGCGACGACAGCGAGGATGTCGTCCGTCGTGCCCTCGAGCTCGGTGCCCATCGCGTGCAGCCTGTAGCGGACCCGGTGCTGGTCTGCGAGCCTGCGCTGGATCTCGGCGATGTACTCACCGGCGCTCGGGTCCGATCGCCCGAGCCCGATCACGGTCAGGTCCGCGGTTGCCATGGGGGCAAGTATCACCGGGCATCTCACCATGGGAGGAGGATCGCTCCCAAATGAGGGTAAGGTCGCCCCATGAACGTCGTCATCGTCGGCGGCCACGGCCAGATCGCCATGCGGCTGGCGAAGATCCTCGCCGAGCGCGGCGACAGTCCCCGAGGGATCATCCGCAAGACCGAGCAGGCCGATGACCTCGAGAAGATCGGCGCCGAGCCGATCGTCCTCGACATCGAGAACGTCGACGACATCGACGATGGCTTCGCGGGGGCCGACGCGGTGGTCTTCGCCGCCGGAGCGGGAGCGGGGAGCGGGCCGGCGCGCAAGCTCACCGTCGACTACGGCGGAGCCGTCAAGTCGGTCGACGCCGCGATCGCCAAGGAGATCCGCCGCTTCGTGATCGTGAGCGCGATCGGCGCGAACCACCCCGAGCGCTGGTCGGACGAGATGAAGCCGTACTACGAGGCCAAGGCCGACGCGGACAAGTTCGTCGCCGAGAGCGGCCTCGACTACACGATCGTTCGCCCCGGCCGGCTGACGGACGAGCCCGGCACGGGCAGGGTGAGCGTGGACGGCGGGGGGTCGGGATCCGTCTCCCGCGACGACGTGGCCCTGGTGCTGGCCGAGCTGCTCCGCGCCGACAACTCGATCGGCAAGGCATTCGACCTACTCGGGGGCGAGACGCCCGTCGCGGAGGCCATAGCCGCGCTGTAGGGGACAATTGGGGGACCATGTCCCGTCCCCTGACATCCATGTACCGGAAGCTCGGGCGCCACTACCCGGGCGTCTTCGTGTCGCTGGAGCTGCCGAACGCCTTTGTCGTGGCGGCGGGCTCCGTCGCGCTGTTCAGCTTCTACTACTCGCTCTCGAAGAGCGAGTTCCTCGAGGTGCTCGGGATCGCCCTCGGCCTGACCGCTGTCGGGGTGGTGTGGGTCCTGGTCAGGGTTTTGAGGCGGCTGCGGCCCCTGAAGGCCTGGATCGGCGGCGAGCGGTCCTCGGAGCAGACTGCTGAGGCGTGGCATCTGGCGGTGAACCTGCCGATGCAGATGATCCGCAGGGATTTCCTCGTCCCGGTGCTCGTCACCCTTGCGATCGTCATGGCCTCGATCGCGGTGCTCGGGCTGAACTGGCTCGCCTTCTTCCCGATCGCGGTCGGCGCTTTCATCGCCGTCGGGTACGGCGCGATCCTGCACTACCTCGCCCTGGAGCTGGCGATGCGGCCGATCCTCTTCGACATCAACGAGGAGCTCGACATGCCGGTGCGGCTGGATCGCCCGGTCGTTCCGCTTCGCGTGAAGCTGCTCGGCTCGCTGCCGCTGATCAACGTGATCACGGGCATCGTGGTGGCGGCCCTGACCTCCCACGGCGGAGGGGCGGATGCGCTCGGGGTCGACGTGCTGATCGCCCTGTTCGTCTCGTTCACGATCAGCTTCGAGCTGGTCGTGCTGCTCTCGCGGTCGATCCTCCGGCCGATCGAGGACCTGGAGGCCGCCACCGAGCGGATTCGCCAGGGGCGCTTCGACGAGCACGTGCCCGTGACGACGTCGGACGAGTTCGGCGAGCTCTCCTCGGCGTTCAACCAGATGGTCGACGGTCTGGGCGAGCGGGAGCGGTTGCGCGAGGCGTTCGGCACCTATCTGGACGAGGAGGTCGCGACCCATCTGATCAACGAGGACTTCCAGCCTCACGGCCGGGAGGTTGAGGTCTCGCTCGTCTTCTGCGACGTCAGGGACTTCACGATGGCGGCCGCCGAGGCCGACGCCCCCGAGGTGGTGGCGAGGCTCAACGAGCTGTTCGAGTGCATCGTCCCCATCGTCGCCCGCCACCGAGGACATATCGACCAGTTCATCGGCGACGCGGTGCTGGCCGTGTTCGGGGCGCCCGAGCAGGTTCCGCAGCACGCCGATCGCGCGGTCCAGTGCGCCGTCGAGCTGGCGCGGACGATCAACAGCCGCAAGCCCGGTGGCTTCGAGGTCGGGATCGGCGTCAATTCGGGCAAGGTCGTGGCGGGGGCCATCGGCGGCGCCGGCCGCCTCTCCTTCAGCGTGATCGGCGACGCTGTGAACCTCTGCTCACGGGTGGAGGCCGCTACCCGCGAGACCGGCGATCCGGTCCTGATCACCGGAGACACCCGCGCCCTGCTGTCCGAGACGATCGAGGTGGAGCCCCGCGGCGAGCGGGTGATCCGCGGCTACGACCGGAGGGTCGAGCTGTTCGCGCCGCTGGTCCCGGTCGCGGTCAGCACCGGGCCGGGGGCTGACGTGAACGATCCGCTCGGCGATCCGGTCGTCGGCGGTCTGGGCCGCGCCCCCGCCCCGGGCGACGGGCTCGGCCGACGCCCTCGGCCCGGACCCGGTGTCGGGCGGGCGGGGACGAGCCAAGATCGCGGCCTCGGCAGGACACACACGCTCCCCGGGTCCTAGCGCAGGCGGCCGGGAGACCAAGTCAGTGGGCCGCCGCCCATCCGGGAGGCGACGACCCACTAACCCCCTATATCCCCAGTCCTCTCGGCCGTCCGCCGACTATCGGCCAGTTGAGCGTGCGCTCGCTACCCCGCAATTCGGTAATTCCCGAACGTCCCGTGGGTAAGACTCTGGAGGATGGCCGGAGAGTCGAATCCGCTCGAGCCACCCGAGGGCGTCGTTCCAGAGGCTCTCGACGAGCTCTACCAAGGGCCGCTCGAGGAGTTCACGGCGGCCAGGAACACGTGGGCGAAGGAGCTGCGATCCGGTGGCGAATCAGCCGCCGCGGACTGGGTGAAGGGCCTCCAGAAGCCGAGCCGCGCAGCCTGGCTCGTCAACCAGCTCGCGGTGCGAAAGCCAGAGGAGATCGCCGAGCTCCTCGGCCTCGGGAGCGCGCTGCGTGAGGCCCAGGAGGAGATGCTGGCGGGGTCCCCCGATCGGGACAAGCTGCGGGAGACGGCACAGCGCGAGCAGCGGAAGGTCGATTCGCTGGCGCGAGCCGCCGAGGGGATCGGCGGCGAGCACGGGGCGGGGGCGCAGATCCTTACCCGGGTCGCCGAGACGCTGCAGGCGGCGGCGGGTGACCCCACGGTCGCGGAGGCGATCAAGCGCGGCCGGCTCACCCGCGAGCAGAGGACGGCGTCCGTGGGGCTGCTCGGTACCGCGGCTCCCGCCTCCGGCGGGCCGAAGCGCAAGAGGGCGTCGGAGCGCGAAGCAGCAGAGAGGCGCAGTCGCCGCCAGCAGGCGAAGCGCCGCCAGGCCGCGGAGCGCAAGCTGGCCTCGGCCGAGAAGCGGCTCGAGCGAGAGCGCGCCGCGCTTGATCGCGCTCGCGATCAGCTCGAGGAGGCCGAGCGCCGGGTGCACTGGACGGAGCTCGATGCGCACGCCGCGCGCCGGGAGCTGGACGAGTCGTAGGGACTGAAAACGCTCGTCCTGGGGAATGAGCGGGGCGATGGAGGGCGGGACGATGGCAAGGACGCCATACACGCCTGAGCACTTCGACGAGGCGATCAACGCCCAGGGCGAGGCGCGCGGGCACTACGCGGAGCTGCTCCCTGCGCTCGAAGGTCTCGACCTCGGGCGGGCCGCCGCAGGCCTGCGCAGGCACCTGCGTGAGCAGGGCGTCGACTTCAAGGGGGACGAGGGCCCGGAGGAGTTCACGCTCGACCTCGTCCCGCGCCTGCTGGAGGCGGCCGTCTGGGAGGAACTCGAGGCCGGCCTTCTCCAGCGCGCCGCGGCGCTCAACGCCTTCATCCGCGACACGTACAGCGAGCAGCTGATCGTCCGCGAGGGCGCCGTCCCCGCGCGCCTGATCGAGACGTCCGAGAACTTCGAGGCCGAGATGGTCGGGGTGGAGATCCGCGGCCGGCACGCCCCGGTGATCGGCTTCGACGTCGTGCGCGGCGAGGACGGCGCCTTCCGGATCCTGGAGGACAACTGCATGAACCCCTCCGGCATCGCTTACGCGCTCGCCGCCCGCAACGCCGTCGACACCTTCGTCGCCCTGCAGCCACCCGCCGAGCGCCGCGACATCGCCTACGCGGTCGAGCTGCTCTCCAAGGTGCTCGCCGACGCGGCTCCACCGGGCGAGAGCGATCCGAGCGTGGCCCTGATCTCCGAGGGCGACGAGAACGGCGCCTGGTACGAGCACGTGACGCTGGCGGAGAGGCTCGGCATCCCGATCGTCCATCCCGATGACCTCGAGGTCCGGGGCGGCCGGCTGTACGGAGCGTCTGCAGGGGGGCGCTCCGTAGAGCTGGACGTGATCTACCTGCGCGACAACGTCGCCAAGCTCCGCGACGAGGAGGGGAGGCCGACCTGGCAGCACGCGCTGCTCGAGCCGGTCCGCGGCGGGAACCTCGGGACGGTGAGCGCCTTCGGATCAGGTGTCGGAGACGACAAGCTCACCCACGCCTACTCCGAGGAGCTGATCCGCTTCTACCTCGGCGAGGAGCCCGTCATCCCCACGGTCCGGACCTACGATATGGCAGTCGAGGAGCAGCGCTCGGAGGTCTTCGAGCGAATCGACGAGATGGTGGTCAAGCCCCGCGCCGAGCTGGGCGGGAGGGGGGTGGTGATCGGCAGCCAGTCGAGCGCCGAGGAGCGGGAGGAGGTGATGCGCCTGGTCCGCGAGACCCCCGAGGACTTCGTGGCGCAGGAGACGGTCCAGCTCTCGACTCACCCCACCTATCGCGATGGAGCCTTCGAACCTCGCCACGTCGACCTGCGCGCCTTCGCGTACGGGGACGAGATCGCCCCGGGCGGCCTCACCCGGGTGGCGCTTGAGCGCGGATCCCTCGTCGTCAACAGCACGCAGGGTGGGGGCGCCAAGGACACGTGGGTGCTGTCCTGAGTCAGTAGTCTCGGCCGGGATGGCCGAGAGCGTCGAGGAGGGAGCCGAGGTCGCCGAAGCGCATGAGAACGCCGGCCCGGTGCATGGCGGGCGGCTGGTCGCCCAGGCGATGCGAAGCCGCGGGGCATCCAAGCTCTTCAGCCTCTCCGGAGGGCACCTCTTCTCGATCTACGACGGCTGCAAGGAAGAGGGCATCGACGTCATCGACACGCGCCATGAGCAGTCGGCCGCCTTCGCGGCGATCGGCTGGGCCAAGGCGACGCGCGAGCCAGGGATCTGCGCGCTGACCGCCGGCTGTGGCGTCACCAACGGGATGAGCGCGATTGCCTCGGCGCACGCCGACGGCGTACCGCTGGTGACCCTGGGTGGCCGCGCGCCGGAGATGAGGTGGGGGATGGGATCGCTCCAGGAGATCGACCACCTGCCGTTCGTCAGCCCGCTGGTGAAGTCGGCTCAGACGGTCAAGGACCCGGCGAAGATCGCCCGGACGACGGCCGAGGCGATCGATGCCGCCGCCGCGGCGCCGCTCGGACCGACCTTCGTCGACTATCCGCTGGACGTCGTCTTCTCCGAGGCCGAGTCGGACATTCCCGACGCGCCGGCCCAATCGGACCGCCCGGCCGAAGGAGCGGGGCGCGTCGCGAAGATGCTCTCCGAGGCGGAGCGCCCCGCGATCATGGCCGGCTCCAACCTCTATTGGGCGTTCGCCGAGGGCGAGTTGCGCGAGCTCGCGGAGGCGCTCGGCATCCCCGTGTTCCTCAACGGCCTGGGCCGCGGCTGCCTCCCGCCCGATCATGAGCTCTATTTCTCTCGCGCGCGGGGCGTCGCGCTGAAGGAGTGCGACGTGGCGCTGGTGATCGGCGTCCCTCTGGACTTCCGGCTCGGGTTCGGTGCCTCGATCGGAGAGGAGGCGAGCTTGATCCAGCTCGACTTCGCGCCCACGAAGCTGGAGAGGTCCCGGTTGCCCGATCTCGCGCTTGCGGGGGACATCGGCGCCACCCTCACCGAGATCCGCGAGGCGGCCGCCGGGGACCCCAAGCGAACCGCGCCCTGGGTGGAGAAGCTCCGGCACACCGAGCTGGAGAAGCGGGCCGAGGAGCAGGAGATGCTCGACGATGACCGCTCGCCGATGCACCCGATGAGGGTGTATCGCGAGCTCGGCGATTTTCTGGACCGCGACGCGATCGTGGTTGGCGACGGAGGGGACTTCGTCAGCTTCGCCGGCCGCGTCTGGGAGACCTGGGAGCCGGGCACCTGGATGGACCCGGGTCCCTACGGCTGCCTCGGCGCCGGGCCCGGTCAGGCGATCGGCGCGAAGCTCGCCCACCCCGAGCGTCAGGTCTGCCTGCTGCTGGGGGACGGCGCCTTCGGCTTCTCCGGGATGGAGTTCGACACCATGGCCCGGCACAACCTGCCGATCGTCGCCGTGATGGGCAACAACGGCATCTGGGCCCTCGAGCATCACCCGATGAAGTTCCTCTACGGCTACTCGCTCGCCGCTGAGCTTCGTCCCGAGACTCGCTACGACGAGGTCGTCTCCGCGCTCGGCGGCCACGGCGAGCTGGTCCGCTCGCCCGATGAGCTCCGTCCCGCGCTCGACCGCGCCTTCGCCTCCGGAAAGCCGGCGCTGGTCAACGTGCTCACCGACCCGGAGGTCGTCTACCCGCGCCGGGCCAATCTGGCGTAGCGCCGGGACCGGGGAGTACCCTAGGTAGAGAGCATTCGCCCGGCGGCTCCCCCCTCTTCCCTCGCGCGAACTCGTCCAGAGGGTCAGGAAGGTGGAGTCAGATGCCCAAGACGAAGATTGAGCCGGTTGCGGATTGGACCTGCAACCGCTGTCAGGTGACAGTCAGCTGGATGGCCGAGATCGAGCGCCCGGCGATCCCGGCAACCTGGATCAAGGACGGCGACGAGCTCTACTGCCTCGGATGCCGCCGTGAGATGGCGGGCGAGGCGGCCGTAGCCGGTCTCGACCTCGAGGCTTCGGCCGATAGCCGCAAGCGGGCGCAGTCGCGTGCTCGGATCGATTTCGAGATGAAGCGCTGCCCGGACCGGCTGGACAACCGGATCGCCCAGGTCTGTCACACCTCGGTCAAGGCGGTCAAGGAGTCGCGAGTCCGTCTCGGGCTGCAGTCGAGGCGCCCGGCCGCCTAGGAGGCCGGTGCGGAGAGCGCCTGAGGCGCACCCGCGGTCCGGCGCAGCCAGAGACGATCGACGAGCGCCCAGCTCGCGAAGCAGAGGGCTCCCGCGGCGGCGGTCGCGGTCAGTAGTGCCCCCGCGGCCGCCTCGGCCGCAACCCCGTTGGTGCCGAGGATGAGGACCGCGGCTGCGGCGCCCAGGCTCGGTCCCACCGGGAACAGGCCTACCACGGCCAGGCCGATCAACAGCGCCGTCGAGTCGAGCACCGATGCATCGACGCCGCTCCAGTTGAGAAGCAGCCAGTTGCGTGCGATCTGCAGCACGACCGCGATGCAGACCAGGCCGATGATCCGGCTGCGGCCGCGCATCCCGCGGAGGACCGCGATGCCGGTCCAGAATCCCTCTCGCCGGTTGCGGGCGATCCGCTGCATGCCGCCGAGCACGCCGGCCATCGCGGCGAAGCAGATCAGGGGCACCCACCAGGGGACCCCGAGCGGGCCGACCAGCGTGAACGAGCAGATCGCGGCGAGCGCCGCCTCGATCACCACGATCGGCAGCTCCGCGGCGAGGAGCACGGGCGCGCGGGGGCATTCTCGGGGCGCAGTGCGACGCAACGCGGCGATCCGGACGGCCAGCCCGAACTGGCCGTTGAAGATGTTCCCCAGGTAGCCGATGCTGGAGGCGCGAAAGAGCTGCCGGCGCGGGACCCTGCCGCCGGCCGCGCCGATGCACACGCTCCACGCCTCGCTGCGGGCGAGCAGCCACAGCACGTGCAGGGCGACGGCGGCGCCGAGGACCCAGAAGGGCGCCGAGCCGAGGGCGACCATGAACTCGTGGCCGTGCCCGGCCAGCCCAACGGCGAGTGCGACCGCGACGACGGTTCCACCCGCCAGGCTCACCGCGGTGGGGTGCCGGCGAACCATCGAACGGATTGCCGCCACCCGTGCGCGGATCAGAGGGCTCGATTCATTGCGTCCAGCGTAGCCCTCCTGGGCTGTCCCTACACTGGGTTGGTGCCGAACCCCGCCTCAGCGGCGCCCAACACCTGGACCTGCAGCCGCTGTGAGGTGACGGTCTCGTTCGCGCCCGACTTCGAGAACACCGGCCTGCCCGCGACTTGGACCGAGAAGAACGGGGAGCTCTACTGCCTCGGCTGTCGCCGCGACATGGCCGGCGAGGCTGGCCTCGAGGGCGTCGACGAGGACGTCCCATCCCAGAAGCGACTCCAGATGCGCTCGCATGCGCGGATCGAGTTCGAGATCAAGCGCGATCCCACCCGCGAGGACAACAGGATCGCCAAGGCAGTCGGCACCTCCACCTTCGCCGTCCGCCAGGCGCGGGCCCGGCTGGCGGGGGACCCGGCGGAGGAAGACCCGAAGAAGCAGGACTGAGCGGCACCGCCCGGTCCGGACCGGGGACCCTGCTACCGTGGTCCTCGTCGGGTGGACCAACCGGGTCCCTCGAGAGGTTCCGTTTCCTCCCTCCATGCGCTCCGAATGCGCGTTTAGTTGGGGTCACAGGATCTCCAACGCAACGCACATAAGGAGAAGCACCACATGTCATCCGAATCATTCGCCGATCTCGGCGTGTCTCGCCCAGTGCTGGGCGCACTCGCCAAGCGCGGCATCTCAGAACCGTTCGCGGTGCAGAGACTTTGCATCGCCGACGTCCTCGCAGGTGAGGACGTCCTCGTCCAGTCCCCGACTGGATCTGGCAAGACGCTCGCCTTCGGCATCCCGATGGTCGAGCGTGTCCAGGCCGACGCACGCCGCCCCGCGGCCCTCGTCCTGGCGCCCACCCGTGAGCTCGCCGAGCAGATCGTCGACGAGCTGCGGTCGATCGCGCAGTCCAGAGCTTTGAAGATCGCCCCCGTCTTCGGCGGGGTCGGCATCCCGGCGCAGGCGAAGAAGGCGGCGCAGGCCCACATCGTCGTGGCGACCCCCGGTCGCCTCGAGGACCTGCTGGACCGCGGCGCGTTCAACCTCAAGCAGATCCAGCTCCTCGTCCTCGACGAGGCCGACCGCATGCTCGACATGGGCTTCAAACCCGCCGTCGACCGGATCGTCTCGAAGATGCCGCGCGATCGGCAGACGCTCTTCTTCTCGGCGACGCTCGAGGGAGCGGCCGGCAAGGTCGCCGCGTCTTACACCCAGAACGCCCGCCGGCACGTCCACGCGCCGAAGGTGGAGAAGGCCGCGACGGAGCACCGCTTCCTCCATCTGCCGCATGCGGACAAGGTCGACGCGCTGGTTGCGGAGCTCCGCCACACCGAGCGAGGCCGCACCCTGGTCTTCGTCCGCACCAAGCGTGGGGCGGACCGGCTCGTCAAGAAGCTCGGCAACCAGAAGGTGAGAGCGGTGGCGATGCACGGGAACAAGTCCCAGAGCCAGCGCCGCCGCGCCCTCGCCGACTTCGAGCTCGGCAAGATCGACACCCTCGTCGCCACGGACGTCGCTTCCCGCGGCATCGACGTCGATGAGATCACCCACGTGATCAACTTCGACGCCCCCGAGGACCGCGACACCTACGTGCACCGCACCGGCCGCACCGGCCGGGCGGGGGCCACGGGCATCGCCGCCAGCTTCGTCCTTCCCGACCAGCATCACGAGATGCGAAAGATTGCGACGGACCTCGGCCTTCATCGCGAATTCAGCGAAGGCCCCGGATTCGAGCACGCCGCTCGCCAGCACCCCGGCAACGGGCAAGCGGGCGGCAAGAGCTTCAACGGGAAGGGGCCGCGGAACCGGGGGCGCCGCCGGCGCACGGGGTCAGGCCGCCGCTAAACCATCCGTCCAAAAACGCGGCTCCGCGTGAAACTACGGAGCTAGAAGACATGGCCAGGGCCGATGCCGTGAGTAGATCATGTTCGGCACAGCCCACAACCGGGGGGCCAAGAGCTCCGAGTCAGGCACGCACCCAGGCGGTGACCAGCACCGCAACGGCCACCACGCCAATGGGAATGGCGACGGCAACGGCCACGCTGTCAAGACCCTGCCGAAGCCGGCACGCCTGGCCGAGGAGCTGCCGGTCGTCTCCGCCGCCGGCAACGCCTTTCCGGTCGCCGAGAAGCTCCCCGAGGACCGCCGGCGCTTCTACATTCCCCTCAAGCTCAAGCTGCTCTTCGTCGCCCTGTGCAGCTTGGGCTGGGTGGGCTTCTCGCTCTGGCTCGCGATCCCGTGGATCGAGGACCTCGGCCAGTCGATCACCGTCCCGGTCGCCGCGGCCCTGATCGCGGGCATCGCGATCATTCCGGGCTACCTGAACGCACATCTGATCAGCTCGCTGCTGTTCGACAAGGCGCCGAGGCTTCGCTTCGACATCGACTTCCCGGCCATCACCCTCATCATCGCCTGCTTCAACGAGGAGGACGTGATCGCGGAGACCCTCGACTACGCCGCGACTCAGGATTATCCGGGCGAGCTGCACATACTGGTGGCGGACGATGGCTCCACCGACAGGACCGTCCAGCTGGCCGAGCTCTGCGCGGATGTGGACCCACGGATCTCGGTGAAGTCGTTCAAGCACGGAGGCAAGGCGAACACGCTGAACCAGGCCCTGATGGAGGTCGAGACACCGCTGATGGCCACGGTCGACGCCGACACGCTGCTCATGCCTGAGGCTCTCAAGCGTTGCGTCGCGCGGCTTCAGGTGTCGCCGCCGTCGACCGTTGCGGTCGCCGGCGCAGTCTTCGTCCGCAATTCCCGCACGAACCTACTCACGCAGGCGCAGGAGTGGGACTACTTCCTCGGCATCGCCTCGATCAAGCGCCAGCAGGGCCTCTTCCAGGGGACGCTGGTCGCGCAGGGCGCCTTCAGCGTCTACCGGACCATGCCCGTCAAGGAAGTCGGCGGCTGGCCTGACCGCATCGGCGAGGACATCGTCCTCACCTGGGCGATGATGCACAAGGGCGCCGGCGTCAGCTACGAGAAGACCGCCGTGGCATTCACCGACGCGCCGGAGTCCCTCAAGGCCTTCGCCAAGCAGCGGCGCCGCTGGGCGCGCGGCATGATCGAGGGGCTCCGCGAGTACGGGCCGGCGCTGATCAAGGGCCGCCGCGCCTACGCCCACTCCGTGATCGTCGACTACGTCTTCCCCTACGTCGACTTCGTCTACTCGATCGCCTTCCCGGTCGGAATCTTCCTCGCGGTCTTCTTCGGCATCTACGCGATCGTGGGCCCGCTCACACTGCTCGTTCTCCCGCTCAACATGATCCTCTCGGGAATCATGTTCAAGCTCAGCCGTGACTCGTTCGAGGAGGTTGGGCTTCGCGTCCGCAGGAACTGGAAGGGCTTCTTCAGCTACCTGCTGCTCTACCAGCTGGTGATGAGTCCGGTCTCCGTCGCCGGCTACGTGCAGGAGCTCTTCAAGACCAAGCGCAAGTGGTAGCCCGCCTCTAGCCGGCTGGATGGGCTCGCGAGCACGCCTCCTTCACGCGAACGGAGCGGGCAACTAGAGTCGACGCCGATGGAGTCAGCGACACTCCGCCGCGTACCCCCTCTGCCGAGCGCGGTGCAGCTCGGCCTCATCTTCGGCCTGCTGGTCCTCGCCGCCATCGCCTGGGCGCTGACGGGAGACCGGATGGCCGGCATGGACGCCGGCCCGGGCACGGATCTCGGCGGTCTCGGCTTCTGGGTCACGGCTTGGGTGGTGATGATGGCCGCAATGATGTTCCCGTCGATTGCGCCGATGGTCGTCATGTTCGCGCGCATCGAAGAGGGAAAGCGGCGAAAGGGCCAGCCGACCCAGGCCGGCGCCACCGCGATCTTCGTCGGCGGCTACCTGCTCACCTGGGCGGCCGCCGGCCTGATCGCCTACGCGATCTTCGAGATCGGGCGGTCCCTCGACCTCGGCTTCCTTGCCTGGGACCGGGGCGGTCCCTACGTGGCCGGCGGGGTCATCGTTGGGGCCGCGATCTACCAGCTCACCCCGCTCAAGGATGTCTGCCTGCGGCACTGCCGGAGCCCGTTGACGTTCGTGCTCATGCATTGGCGCTCGGGCCGGATCGGCGCGCTGCGAATGGGCATCGAGCACGGCGGCTGGTGCGTCGGCTGTTGCTGGGGCCTGATGGCGGCGCTCTTCGCCCTCGGCGTGATGAGCATCGGCTGGATGGTCCTGATTGCCGCCCTGATCGCGCTCGAGAAGCTGCTGCCCTGGAAGGCGATCGCGAATTGCTCGGTCGCCGTCCTATTGCTCGTGCTCGGGCTCGCGGTGGCCTTCGTCCCCGACAGGGTGCCGGGACTCACCCTGCCGGACTCACCCGCGGCGGCTCAGGCGATGGATTCGATGGGCATGCACGACTCCTCAGGCGGCGGATCGATGAGCGATCACAAGATGCCGTCCCAGGGCGGGATGAACGGGGAGGAGAAGGGGCTGCCCGCGCCCTAGCGTCAGGCGGCCCAGGCGAACTCGGACGCCGAGATCCCGGTCTTCCCCTCGTACTCGATGCCGAAGGCGCTGATCTTGGAGCGCTTCGCTTCAGCGGCGTTGAACTCCGACGAGGCCGGATGGGACACGCCGACCAGCCGCACCGGCTCTCCTGTCTCGACGCCGAAGGGAACGATGTCCTCGATCTCGAAATCGATCGCGTCACCGATCTTGACGCTGTGGCTCAGCCCATCCTCGACCACCTCGAATGAGGCCCGCTCGGCGCCGAGGACCTCGCCGACGAGGGGAGCGATCCCCTCCATCGGACCGCCTTTCTGACCCCCGAAGACCGCGGTGAGCTTCTCCATCTGCTCGTCGCTCGCCTGATCGTCGATGAACATGCCAAGGCGCCAGTTGCCGTCGGTCATTACCTTCGGGGTGTCGATGATCGCCGCGACGCTGAGGTCGCTGACGTCCGTGCCCTCGATCTCACCCTCATTGATGTTGAAGACGAGGGTGGCGCGACAGTAGTCGTAGGTCGCACCGTGGTCGAAGGACATGTTGCACGGGCACATGAGCTCACATGAGCAGGTTTCGAAGTAGCTCCCCTTCAGACTCCAGGACACGCCGGTCTCCTTCCGCGCGGTTGCGGGCCCGATTCTGCCTTGCCGACGCAATCGCGTCAACCGCTCCGCTTCAAGCTAGGGTTGGCGCCATGAGCGCCGAGGGCAAGATCAGCGCCGATCAGGCTCGCAGCGCCGACTACTACGCGCGCCTCCAGAAGATGGAGGCGGAGGTGGAGTCCGGGAGCTAGGCGCGGCGCCGGCTCAGCCGGAGCCGTTGCCGGCTGCCGCCGCGGCGCGCGAGCGCTGGCGCGCCGCCTTCACCCGCGTGACTTGATCCAGCGCGACCTTCCGGGGCCGGATCGACTCCGGCGTGATCTCGACGCACTCGTCCTCGCGGATGAACTCGACCGCCTCCTCGAGCGAGAGGCGCTTCGCCGGCACCAGCTTGATCAGCTGGTCGGCTGACGCCGCACGCACGTTGGTCTGCTGCTTCTCCTTGGTCGCGTTCACGTCGATGTCCTCGCCGCGGGAGTTCTCGCCGACGATCATGCCCTCGTAGACGTCCTCGCCCGGGCCGACGAAGAGGGAGCCGCGCTCCTGCAGGGAGAAGAGAGCGAAGGCGGCGGTCTTCCCCTGGCGGTCGGCGACCAGCGAGCCGGTCGGCCGCATCCGCAGGTCGCCCGCCCAGGGCTCCCAGCGGTCGAAGACGTGGTGCATCAGGCCGGTGCCGCGGGTCTCGGTCAGGAACTCGGTCCGGAAGCCGATCAGCCCGCGCGCCGGCACCAGGAATTCCAGACGGACCCAGCCGGTCGAGTGGTTGATCATCTGCTCCATCCGCCCCTTGCGCACCGCGAGCGCCTGGGTGACGACGCCGACGAAGTCCTCGGGCACGTCGATCGAGAGGAGCTCGACCGGCTCGCAGAGCTTGCCGTCGACCTCGCGGGTCAGCACCTGCGGCTGGCCGGCGGTGAGCTCGAACCCCTCGCGCCGCATCAGCTCCAGTAGGACCACGAGCTGCAGTTCGCCGCGGCCTTCGACCTCCCAGACCTCGGGCCGCTCGGTGTCGCGGACCCGGATCGAGACGTTCCCGATCAGCTCCTGGTCGAGACGGTCGCGGATCTGCCGCGCCGTCAGGCGCGAGCCCTCCTTGCCCGCCAGCGGCGAGGTGTTGATCCCGACCGTGATCGAGAGCGAGGGCTCGTCCACCGTGATCACCG
The DNA here is from genome assembly GCA_963795665.1 of uncultured Solirubrobacterales bacterium. GTDB lineage: Bacteria > Actinomycetota > Thermoleophilia > Solirubrobacterales > 70-9 > DASUPK01. Next base: position 50,853 of record CAWCIP010000022.1, read on the forward strand.
GCAGCGGCCGCGGGTCCTCGGGATCGGCGAGCGTCTCCCCGATCGTCACGTCGGGCAGGCCGGCGACGGCGATGATCTCGCCCGGCCCGGCCTCGGTCGGCCTCCACCCGGTCGAGCGCCTCGGTCACGTAGAGGTTGCTGACCGTCGCGTTGGTGATCTCGCCGTTCGCCCGGCACCAGGCGATCCGCTGCCCGTCGCGAATCGTCCCGTTCCGCACCCGGCAGAGCGCGAGCCGCCCCACATAAGGGGACGCGTCCAGGTTGGTGACGTGCGCCTGCAGCGGCGCGCCCTCCTCGTACTCCGGCGCCGGGATCCGCTCCAGCACCAGGTCGAGGAGGGGGGAGAGGTCGGTGCCTTCCGTGCCCTCCTCCAGCGAGGCCCAGCCGGCCCTGGCGTTCGTGTAGACGATCGGAAAGTCGATCTGCGACTCGTCGGCATCGAGGTCGAGGAAGAGCTCATAGACCTCATCGACCACCTCGCCGATCCGAGCATCGGGCCGATCGACCTTGTTCACCACCAGGATCACCGGCAGATGGGCCTCGAGCGCCTTGCGGAGCACGAAGCGCGTCTGGGGGAGGGGCCCCTCGGAGGCGTCGACGAGGAGCAGCACCCCATCGACCATCGTCAGCCCGCGCTCGACCTCCCCACCGAAGTCCGCATGCCCGGGCGTGTCGATGATGTTGAGCTTGGTCTCCCCGTAGCGAACGGACGTGTTCTTGGCGAGGATCGTGATCCCCTTCTCCCGCTCGAGATCGGTGGAGTCCATGACCCGCTCGGCGACGTCCTGCCCGGACCGAAACGCCCCGGACTGCCAGAGCATGGCGTCGACGAGCGTCGTCTTGCCGTGGTCGACGTGGGCGATGATCGCGACGTTGCGGAGGTCGGAGCGGCGGGGCATGGGGCGCGGGATGGTAGGGAGGCGCGTGCGGGCATCTAGCGCCGGGCCGCGACCAGCTCCAGAACATCGTGCGCGTGGCGCTTCAGGAACGTCGGGCCGACGCCGTGGATCTGGGCGAGGCGTCCACGTCGCCGGGCGCTCGCCGCGATTCCCTCGAGGGTTCGGTTGTTGGCGACCGTGTACGCGGGCTTGCCGCGCGCGGCCTTCAGCCGCCAGGCCCTGAGCGCCTCGAGCAGCGACTCGTCCTCGGCTGAGAGGTCGGCCGGGGGAGAGGCGGACTTCGAGCTCCGCCGCTTCGCCTTCACCTCGAGCTCCTCGGGCGACGGCAGCCACGACTCCGGATCGCAGACGTCGCAGCAGCGGCCCTCCGGCGCGCCCGGGGTCGAGTCCCCGAAGTGGTCGAGCAGCCTCCGGCGCCGGCAGCTCTCTCCGAAGCTGAACGACTCGACCGCGCGGTAGGCGCGCCAGGAGCGGTCCGTGGCCGCCTTGCAGGCGGCTCGGGCGGCGGCCATGTCGATCCGGTCGTTGAAGCGGAGCTCCAGGCGGCCTCCGGGGGCGGGCTCCACCTCGAAGGCGCCGGCTCGCTCGGCGATCGCCAGCTTGACCCGGTCCTCGTCGACGCGCGGGGCGTCGATGGTGGGGCGGCCGTCGCTGAGTCGGAGCCGGCCTTGAGGCGCTGGGCGTAGAGGGAGACGGACTCGGGCTCGACCTCTCGCATCTGGATGAAGCGGACCAGGCGGCCCAGGTCGGAGCGGCCGGCGAGGAGGACGGCTCGGGCGGGGAGGCCGTCGCGGCCCGCGCGGCCGGCCTCCTGGTAGTAGGCCTCGACGCTCGTCGGGATCGCCCAGTGCCAGACCGAGCGGACGTTGGCCTTGTCGACTCCCATGCCGAAGGCGTTGGTGGCGGTGATCACCTCGGCGTCGCCGGTCATGAAGCGGTGCTGGGCGGAGGCGCGCTCGTCGGGGTCCATGCCCGCGTGGTAGCCGGCGGCGCTCAGGCCGGCCTCGCGCAGGGACTGGGCGACCTCCTCGGTGTCCTTGCGGGTCCCGCAGTAGACGATCGCCGGGCGGTTGGCCTCGTCGCGGAGGCCGTGGAGCAGCATCGCCAGCTTGCGCGCCTTCGAGCCCTTGCCCTCGAACTGGACGATGTCGAAGCTCAGGTTGGGGCGATCGAAGCCCGCGCGGATCATCAGCGGGTCGTGGAGCCCGAGGCGCTGGGCGATCTCGCTCGAGACGTCCTCGGTCGCGGTCGCGGTGCAGGCCATCACCGTCGGGCGGCCGAGCCGCTCGAGCACCCGCGGCAGCCGCAGGTAGTCGGGGCGGAAGTCGTGGCCCCACTCCGAGATGCAGTGGGCCTCGTCGACGGCGAGCAGGTCGACCTCGCGCTGGCCGACCGCGTTCATGAAGCCGGGCTGGGCGAAGCGCTCCGGCGAGCAGTAGACGATCCGGGCCCGGCCGTCGCGGATCTGCGCCATCGCGTCGCGCGCCACCTCCTCCGGGCAGGCCCGAGGCGATCATCACCGCCGGGTGGCCGTCGGCGCGAGAGCCGCCGCCACTGGTCGGCCATCAGCGCGATCAGCGGGCTGACCACGATGGTGAGCTTGTCCGAGGCGAGGCCGGGGAGCTGGTAGCAGAGGCTCTTGCCGCCGCCGGTGGGCATGACGACGAGGGAGTCGCGGCCGGCGAGCGCGGCCTCGACGGGCTCGCGCTGGCCGGGCCGGAAGCCGTCGTAGCCGAGGTGGGCGAGGAGGGCGTCGGGGTCGGGCGGGCCGTCGTAGGCGCGGACGGCCTGCGAGGGCTCGGATTCGAGCCCCTCCAGCCCGTGCAGCGCCGCCTTCGCCTCCTCCATCTCCGGAAAAGAGGCCTGCGCCAGATTCTCGCCCCGCTGGGTCACCCGCTCACCATGGCGGAGGGCGCGGTCGGATCGTGCCGGCCGGGCCAGGTTCCGTAGTTATCCCCGCGTTCTGCAACCGCACAAGTACCGATGTGCGCGCTTGTTCGGCGGTCGCATAGGTTGACCGCATCGTGGAATCCGGGCACTCGAGGGGGGCGCTCAGGGGGATCGCGGCTGGTCTGCGCCGCGGGCGACTCGTCCTCGCCCTGGGAGCATTGGCGCTGATCGGCTCGGCCACCATGGCGGCGCCGTCCGCCTTCGCGAACACCCCGCCCACCTGTGCCGACCTGGGTCCCTACTCCGGCTCGGCCGGTGAGGCCATACCGCTCGCGGCCGACTGCTCCGATGCGGACGGGCCCAGCGCGCTCACCTACTCGCTCGTCAACTACCCGTCGGCGGGCAGCCTGGTGGGCGACCCCAACACCGGAGCCTCCACCTACACGTCCTACCTCGGCTTCAGCGGCACGGACACCTTCACCTACCGGGCGTTCGACGGCGTCGATTACTCAAACACCGCGACCGTCACGGTGAACATCACCGGGCCTTCGACCACCAACCAGCTGCCGTCATGCCCCGACTCGACCGCGTTCGTCCAGAGCGGTGGCTCCGTCGACCTTTCCGGCAACTGCACAGACCTCGAGAACGACCCGATCTCCTACGGCTGCTGCAACCCGAACGTCACCGGCGGCACCCTGCAGTTCCTGTCTGCCACCAGCGTCCGCTACACGCCGAATCCCGGCACGACCGACGACAGCTTCGGCTACTCGGCCACCGACAACGTCCACCCGTTCAGCAGCGTCTCCACCACCGTCCACATCAAGGTCACGAGCCCCGGCGCCGGCACGTTCGATTCGGCCCCCGACGCGACGCCAACCGACCCCTACGTCGCCTCCCTGACCACGACCCAGCCCGGGCCGGTGACCATCGACACGCGAGCGGTGACCGCGACGCCCCCCACCGGGTTCTTCCTGCTCAACCAGGAGTTCGACATCACCGCCCCGCCCGCGCTCGAGCGAATGGGCCCCGATACACCCGCTGCAGCTGGTCTTCACCATCGACGCCTCCAGCGCGCCCGCCGGCCCGGTCACCGTCTTCCGGGACGGAGATCCCGATCGCCGATTGCGCCGACCAGAGCGGCGTCGCGAATCCTGACCCGTGCATCGAGGGAGCGGTCACCGACGCGAACGGAGACCTCCAGATCACCGCGCTCAGCACGCACGCCAGCATCTGGAGGTTCGGCGTCCCGAGCGTGGTCCCCTACGACTTCGGCGGCTTCTTCGCACCGGTCGACAACCCGCCCGTGCTGAACGCCGTCAAGGCCGGGCAGGCCGTGCCCGTCAAGTTCACCCTGCACGGGGATCAGGGCCTGGACGTGCTGGCGAGCGGATATCCCAAGTCCCAGACGATCGCCTGCGGCTCCGATCAGCAGGTCGATGGGATCGAGTCCACGGTCACGGCGCCGTCGAGCGGACTCTCCTACGACCCGGCGAGCGACCAGTACACCTACGTCTGGAAGACGGACAAGAGCTGGGCGAGCTCCTGCCGCCAGCTGGTCGTGAAGCTGGACGACGGCACCACCCACCGGGCCGACTTCAGCTTCAAGTAGGACGCGGAAGCGTGGGCCGGATCAGCTCCGGCCCACGCCTCACCGCTTAGGCGAGTGCCTTGACCGCCGTGGCGGTGTCGCCGTAGAACTCCGCGTGCTCGATCTTGCCGTCGTCGACCTCGTAGAGCCAGATCGAGTCGCCGGTGAGCTCGTTGCCGCTCTTCGTCTTGCCTACGCCCTTGACCGTGACGAGCACGTGGCCGCCGTCGGCCTCGAGGAACTCCTGTGGCTCCGGATGGACCTCCTCGAAGTTGGAGACGAACTTGCCGATCATCTCCTTGAAGCCCTCCGGGCCCGTGTAGGTGCCACCCCAGGGAAGGCTCTCGGGGATGACGATCTCGGCTGAGTCGCTCGTCGTCGCCGTGGCGGCGTCCATGTCGCCCTTTGCGAAGGCGTCCCAACCATTCTTGACTGTGTCTGCATTTGCGCCCATCGTTGTCTCCTTGCGGATATAGGCGCATCCACCGTGCCGGTGAGGTAACGCCCTTAGAGAGTGAACACCGGCCCCGCAGTCAAATCAGTAGTCCCCATCTCGCGCCTCGTGGCGCAGAATGCGCCGTCGGTGGCAATCCGGTGGGGGTTGAGCTTTCGGCCGCAGGGCCAGCCTCTATCGACAGTACTCCTATTAGGCGCCGCGAACGAGAATCGCCGGGAAAGGCATCAACCGCGCGCGGCCTTGACGCGCTCCACGATGGTCTGCGCGCGTCGGGAGATCCCGGCTGGGGTGTAGCGAAAGGTCCGCCGGTGGCCGCGGTGGTACGGGAAGTGCGAGGTCTCGCGCGGGCCGAGCGTCAGGTCGATGACCCGGCCGGACGGGTCGAGCAGCCACCAGTGGCTCTTGCCGCGGTAGCGCAGCTGCATCGGCTTGCAGGCCTGCGCCGTAGCCGCCGGCGAGGTGGAAGTACGCCTCGGCCGCGACGTAGGCGAAGCCGTCGAAGCGGCCGAAGCCGCTCCGGTACCCGTCCTGGGCGAGCTCGTCGGTGAGCACGGCCTGGACCTCTCTCTTGAGCTTGTCCGCGGGCGCCAGGCTGACCGGTTCGACGACCTGGCGCCCGCGGAGGGCTTGCGCTTCGCACTGGAGGGACTCACTGCCGCCCTAAGGCAGCGGCGCGGGAACTTCTCCCCTCAGATCAGCGGGCCTGGGCGGAGAGCGGGTGCCCGTTCATCGGGCCCGTGTGCTGCTCGACCATCACCCGGAACGCGTCCGTCGCCTGGGGGCCCCAGAGGGCCGAGTAGCAGTGCTCGCAGAGGAGCTCGCCGGCGGGGGTCTGACGGGCGCTGGTGAAGACCTCGGTCAGGCATTGGGCGCAGTGCTGCCGCATAGCCTCGATATCGGCCGCGAGCAGGGATTTCGTTAGCGCCACCGGCCTACTTGGACGATTCAGCCCCTAAGCCAGGCCAGCCCTCCCTTCCCGTGCCAGCCGCCGCAGACCCCGGCGCACATGCTGCTCCCGATCGGAGCCCTGCAGGTGGGTGGTCCTGACGATCACCGCCCGGCGCCCGGGATAGAGCGACTCGCTGACGTTTCGCAGAAGGACATCGCTGTCGTCGCGGTCCGCGTCATCGCTTCCGCCTTCCTCTTCCTCTCGCATCCCAGATCCCTCCTTGGATCGCTTGCCGGCCTATGAGGGGCATGCCCGGATCGCAGCCGTTTACGCCTGGGCCGGATTGCCGATCAGTCCGCTTGGGTAGGGTGGCCCTCATGAACTTCCGGCAGCTAGGCGACTCCGACATCGAGGTCTCGGAGATCTCGCTCGGCTCCTGGCTCACCTACGGGGGCGGGCTGGAGCAGGAGCACACCGAGGCCTGCACCAAGGCGGCCTTCGAGGCCGGGATCAACTTCTTCGACACCGCCAACGTCTACGGCGGCGGCGCGGCCGAGACGGCGTGGGGGGAGGTCCTCAAGGACTTCGACCGCTCCACCTACGTCCTCGCCACCAAGGTCTTCTTCCCGATGTCGGAGACCGACCGCGGCCTCTCCCGCGAGCAGATCCTCAAGCAGATCGACGCCTCGCTCGAGCGCCTGCAGACCGACTACGTCGACCTCTACCAGTGCCACCGCCCCGATCCCGAGACGCCGATCGAGGAGACGATGGAGGCGCTCACCGAGGTCGTCGAGGCCGGCAAGGCGCGCGAGATCGGCTTCAGCGAGTGGACCATCGAGCAGATCCAGGCCGGGCTCGACGTCCCCGGCGCGCGCAAGTTCGTCTCCTCCCAGCCGCAGTACAACATGATCTGGCGCGCCCCCGAGGCCGAGCTGATCCCCTTCTGCGAGGAGCACGGGATCTCGCAGATCGTCTGGTCGCCGATCGCCCAGGGAGTGCTGACCGGCAAGTACGTGCCCGGCGAGCCGCCGCCCGAGGACTCCCGCGCCGCCGCGGACTCGATGAACTGGGCGATGGACCGCTACCGCTCGGACGAGCTGCTCGAGGCGGTGCAGAAGCTGTTGCCTGTCGCCGAGCAGGCGGGGCTCGAGATGGCGCACATGGCGCTCGCCTGGTGCCTGCGCCAGAAGAACCTCGCCTCGGTGATCATCGGCGCCTCGCGCCCCGAGCAGGTCTTCTCGAACGTGAAGGCCTCGGGCGTCGAGCTCTCACAGGACACCCTCGACGCGATCGACGAGGCGCTCGACGGCGTCACGGTCACCGGGCCGCGGCTGGCGAACTTCGTCGCCGAGGGCGTCACCCACCGCTGAGCCGGCGCGGTAACCCGCAGAGCGATTAGGGAATTTCTACGGATGCGGGGCGTCCCGAGGCCGACCTAGGGTTGGCCAAATCGGCGTGGCCTGCGGAGGGGCGCATGGGTGGGGGACTCGCCTGGGGAACCACATACCTAAGGAGAGAACATGTCGAATTCGCTGCGGCGCCTCGCGCCGCTGACGGGGATCGTGTTCGCGATCCTGCTCGTGGTGACGTTCGCGAGCCCGAGCACGCCCGGCGTCCATGCCACGGGCGTCGAGGTGATCAACCACTACAAGGACCACCACAACGCCCACCTCGTCGGCGACCTCGCCGGAGGCCTCGGCGTCGTCTTCTTCCTCTTCTTCATCTCCTCGCTGCGGAGCTTCTTCAGCGACAAGGAAGGCGCGAACGGCCTCTCGAGGGCAGCTTTCGCGGGTGGAATCCTGATCGCGGTGGGAGGGGCGATCTTCACCAGCCTCGACGTCGCCCTGATCGACGCCAGGAACGACATCACCCCGCAGGCCGCTCAGGCGCTCAACGTGCTGAGCAACGATTTCTTCTTCCCGTTCGAGATCGGGCTGGTCGTGTTCGCGCTCTGCACCGGCCTGGCGATCATCGCCTCCGGCGCCCTGCCCAAGTGGCTCGGCTGGGTGATGGTCGTGATCGGGGTCGTCGCCCTGTCACCGGTCGGGTTCTTCGGGTTCTTCGTGATCCTGATCTGGTCGGTGATCGTCGCGATCCTGATCTACCGCCGCAGCGGCGTACCCGCAGCGGCCACCGCATAGGGACCGAGCCTAGGCGGCGGCCACGCGGTCGAGGAGCCCGGCGAGAGCGTCGGGCTCCTCGACCATCGGGAAATGGCCGCCCGGGATCTCGATCGGCTCGACGCCGAGCAGCTCGCGCGCCATGAACCGCTCCCACTCCGGCTCGAAGAGCTCGTCATCGGTGGCGTAGATGAGGACGGCCGGGTTGCCGGGTGGGGCGTCAAGCGGATACTCGTCCCGTGGCATCGCCATCGGCCGCAGCCGGCCGGCCAGCATGCTGTTCCTCGGCGGCGGCACGCGCCCGTAGAGCGCCTTCAGCGCCACGGCCTCGGCCCAGACGCTGGTGCCGTCGGGCGCGGTCTCCGGCCATGGGACCCCCTCGCGGAAGGCGTCCGGCGCACCGGGCGGCGGCTCGAATCCGCCCAGCCTCGGACACAGGTGCACGAGCAGTGAGTCCGGTTTCGCCGCCGCGACCAGCGACGAGTAGGCGGTTCCCTGGGAGTGGCCGACGATGACCAGCGGGCCCTCGACGCCATCGAGCGCCTCCAGCGCCGGGCGGATGCGCTCGTCGAAGCCGGCATCGGGATCCTGCAGCGGCAGGTCCGGCGTCGCGACCCGGTGACCACGGTCCATCAGGAGTGGTGTCAGCTCATCCCAGCAGGAGGGCTCGTGCCAGGCGCCGTGGATCAGGCAGAAGGTGGCCAACGCAGGCCTGCGGAGCAGGCTATGTGCCGGTTGCGAGGATGGCGCCGATCACTCCGATCAGGCCGACGAGCATCGCGCCGCCTACACGGAGCATGACCAAACGAAGGTCATTGATCTCGCCTCGGAGGTCAGCGAACCCATTGCGCATTTCCATCCGGAGATCACGGATGTCCTGGTCGACTCGAGTGAAGCCATCCCGCATCGCGGTGGCTAGGTCATCCAGGCGCTGATCAGTCCATGCCGCTCTTTCCATCTCGGTGCAGGCTACAGCGACGATCCCTACAGAACTGATCCCAAAGGTCGCGAGTCGGCAAAAGAAAAGACCCGCCGGAGCGGGCCTTTCCAAGGTTCAGAAGCTTGGGGCTCCCTTACGCGACCTGCTTGACGCCGGTCGCGGCCGGGCCCTTGGGGCCGGCCTCTGTCTCGTACTCGACCTTCGCGCCCTCTTCGAGCGAACGGTAGCCGTCCCCCTCGATCGAGCTGAAGTGAACGAAGACATCGTTCGAGCCATCGTCGGGTGTGATGAACCCATAGCCCTTGTCGTTGCTGAACCACTTGACGGTTCCGGTAGGCATCTCGCCTCCTCTTTGCTGTGCTGCGAACGCGAGATAGCCGAGAAGCAACAACGCGAGCGCTACGCACACCTTTGCCGGTAGTACCGGCCTAACGCGCGGGACGGTAGCAGCCTGGGAGACGGAACTACTGAGCGGCGCCCAGACGACATAGCACTTGATAGACCGACGTGAAGTCGATCTCGAAGCCGTTGCGGGCGGCGCGGAGGTAGAGGCGCCAGACGCGGAGCCGCTCCGGGCCCGCAAGCTCCTCGGCGCGCTCCAGGTTGTCGTCGAGGTTCCGGATCCAATGACGGAGCGTCTCCGCGTAGTCGGACCCGAACTCCTCGACGTGCTGCGTGATGAAGCCCGCCCGCTCCAGCGCCAGCATCACGCGGGAGACCTGCAGCGTTTCGCCATCGGGGAAGACGTAGCGCTCGGAGAACGCGCCGCCCTCGACGCTGCCGTGGCGCAGCCGCGAGATGCCGTGGTTGAGCAGTCGCCCGCCCGGCGCCAGCATCGAGGCGAGCTGCTCGGCGTACCGGTCGATCTGCGCCTCGCCGACGTGTTCCACCATCCCGATCGAGGCGACCGCGTCGAAGTTCTCCCCGGCCAGCTCGCGGTAGTCCTGGACGCGGATCTCGACCTTGTCGGAGAGCCCGGCGTCCGCCACCCGCTTGCGCGCCAGCTCGGCCTGGTTCTGGGACAGGGTGATGCCGACGGCCTCGACGCCGTGGCGCCGTGCCGCGTGCATCACGAAGCTGCCCCAGCCGCAACCGACGTCGAGCACGCGCTGGCCGGGCTGGAGACCGAGCTTGGTGCAGACCAGCTCGAGCTTCGCCTCCTGAGCCTGCTCGAGGGTGGCCGGCTCGTCACGGGCGAGGATCCCCTTGCGTTTCGGCACGCGCGAGAAGAAGGCGCAGGAGTAGGTCATCGAGGGATCGAGGAAGAGCGAGAAGAACTCGTTGCCGACGTCATAGTGGTGGCGGACCGCCTCGCGGTCGCGCTCGGTGGTGTGCTTGCGGCCGCGGAGGTGGAGCTCGGCCTTGGGCGCCGGCGGCGGGCGGTGGACGCCGGCGGCACGCAGCGCCGCGGCGATCAGGCGGGCCTTGGTCGCGGCGCCGACGGGCGGCGGCTTCCAGTCGTTGAGCAGCCCGATGACCGCTTCCATGTCGTCGATCTCGATCTCGCCGGAGACGTACGCGCGCCCGAGGCCCAGCTGACCCGGCGCCGCAACGGCGTACGCGAGGGCGTCCCTGGAACGGGCCTTGAAGGTCGGGCCGCCGCCGTTGGTGGAGGGGAGGCGCGAACCGTCCCAGAGCTCGATCGTGAACGGCCGATCCGGGAAGGCGCGCTCGATCTCCTTGACGAGTGGCTCAGTCGGCATATCCCGACCCTAGCGCTGCGCGAGATTCATGTCCTGTTAGGGATACCGAAATACTCACCACAGGCTTAGGAAATGGCGCTAGGGTCCGTTGCCCCGGGACTCGAGTCGCGACGGCGAGAGTCGGAATGACTCGGTCAGGACCAACAAAGGAGATCCATATGTCGGACGCTGCCGCTGGCGTCACAGCGCCCCCCACCGGCCCGCCGACAACGGCGGCGCCGTCTCTGCTCCCGCACCCTCCCGTCCGCGCGTGCCCCTTGCGGACGACGTCCAGCCCGTCGCGCACGAGACGCGCGACCGGATCATCACCGGCCTGCTCACCGTGATCCCCTTCCTGATGCTCGGCTTCGTGGTCTGGCAGCTCGCGGGCAGCTGGCTGCACTGGAGCGACCTCGTCGTCTTCGCTCTCATCTACATCCCGACCGGACTCGGGATCACGGTCGGTTTCCACCGCCTCTTCACCCACCGGAGCTTCAAGACCGGCCCGACCGTCCGCGCCGTGATCGGCGCCCTCGGCTCGGCTGCGATCGAGGGCCCGATGATCTCCTGGGTGGCCGACCACCGCAAGCACCATGCCTTCTCGGACCAGGAGGGCGATCCCCACAGCCCGCACGTCGGGCACGGTGAGGGAGTCTGGGCCCAGTTCAAGGGCTTCTTCCACGCGCACCTGGGCTGGCTCTTCATCCACACGCAGCGTGGCTCCAAGACGCGCTTCGCACCGGACCTCCTGAAGGACCCTGTGGCCCGCTTCATCGACCGCACCTTCGTCTTCTGGGCCCTGGTTGGGCTGGCGATCCCGTTCGGCCTCGGCGTCGCCATCGGCGGCACCGTGCTCGCCGGACTGACCGGCCTGCTCTGGGGCGGCGCGGTGCGGATCTTCGTCCTGCACCACGTCACCTACTCGATCAACTCGCTCTGCCACATGTTCGGCAAGCGGGACTTCGAGACTACGGACGAGTCGCGGAACCTGGCCTGGCTGGCCATCCCGACGTTCGGCGAGGCCTGGCACAACAGCCACCACGCCTTCCCGACCTCGGCCGTGCACGGCATGAAGGCCCGGCAGGTGGACCCGTCGGCCGCGGTGATCTGGTCGCTCGAGAAGCTCGGTCTCGCCTGGGACGTCGTGCGGATCGCGCCGGACCGCCAGGCCGCCAAGGCCGCCTGATCCGGCTGCCCGCCCAATAGAGCGGGCTTCTACGGATGCGATCCCTCCGCGCCCGCGGTTAGGGTGCCCGCCGTGCTTCGCCGCCTCGTCCCCGCGCTGGTCGCCTGCGCCGCCATCGCGGCCGGGTTCGCGCTGGCCGCCTGCGGCGGCGGTGGCGGCAGCAACGTCGGCGACGTCCATGGGATCAGTGCCGACTGCAGCGACGTCGAGTACCACGGCAGCGGGACCGCCCAGAAGCTGATCGTCTCCGACCTGCCGCTGAAGGGCGATTCCGCCGAGCGCTCCAAGCAGCAGAACGACGCGATCATCCAGGAGATCGCCCGCAAGGGCTGGGCGGCGGGGAACACCCAGGTCGCCTTCCAGTCCTGCGATGACTCGATCGCCTCGACCGGCGAGTGGGATGAGAACCTCTGCCGTACGAACGCCCAGAAGTACGCCGCCGACCCCGACGTGATCGGCGTGATCGGGACCTACAACTCAGGCTGCGCCGCGATCGAGATGCCGGTACTGAACAAGGCGCAGGGCGGAGCTGTGCCGATGGTCTCGCCGGGCAACACATTCGTCTGCCTGACGGAGCCGAGCCCCACCATCTGCAAGTCGAATGAGCCGGACGTCTATTTCCCGTCCGGCAAGCGCAACTACATCCGCGTCGTGCCGAACGACGCCGTCCAGAGCGCCGGCCTCGCGACCTTCGCCAACGAGCATGGGATCCACAAGCCCTTCATCCTGGTGGCCGCCGACGATCCGACCAGCAAGGGACAGGCCGACACCTTCGAGGGCGCCGCCAAGTCACTCGGCATGCAGATCGCCGGGGTCGAGACTTTTGACCCGAAAGCGAAGAGCTACACCGACCTGATGGCGAAGGCGAAGTCCTCCGGTGCCGACGCCGTCCTGCTCGCCGGGCTGCTCGAGGAGAACGGCGCCCAGCTGATCAAGGACAAGGTCGCGGCGCTCGGGCCCAACGACGGCGCGGTGAAGCTGCTCGCCCCGGACGGGTTCGCACAGCAGAGCACGATCGATCAGGCCGGCCCGGCCTCGGCGGGCATGTTCGTCAGTCTGCCGGGCAAGACGCCGAAGAGCCTTACCGGCGAGGGATCGGTCTTCGTCAAGGAGCTCAAGGCTCAGGTGGGAGATGAGCCGATCGAGGTCTTCGCCCCGTACGCGGGCGAGGCGGCCGAGGTGCTGATCAACGCGATCAAGGTGGGCAAGACGCGCGCAGGCACGATCGACACCCTCTTCAAGACCCACGTCACCGACGGCATCACCGGCACCTTCTCGATCACGCCCAGCGGGGACCCGAATCCCGCCCCGATCAGCGTGCAGAAGGCGGCGAGCACCTTCGAGCTCGAGAAGACGATCGTGCCGCTGCCTCAGCTGGTCTCCGCCGCCCGCGGGGACTAGGTCACACCTCACAGCCCGCCTGGTCCTGGGTTCGTCGAGCTAGGCGCCGCGGACGAGGATGGTGGCGAGCAGCCCGATCATCGCGGCCAGCAGGCTGACGTTCATCCGGAACATGACCGTCCGGAGTTCGGAGAACCCCGTTCGCACTTCCGTCCGCAACTCGGCGAGGTCGCGATCGACGCGATCGAACCGTTTGTCGATCTGGCCGAACCGGTCATCGAGACGCGCTTCTGTCCAGGCGGAACGCTCCATCTGCGACAAGGCTACTCCGGCAACTCAGACGAATCTGATGCCGAACGCCCCGAGACGGTCAACAGGCGTGTACCGGAGCCGCAGTCTGCACTACCTGGAAGGCTGAGCCGGGGATCGACTTGAGCTGGTCCAGGTTCTCGTCGGGCCAGCGGCGATCCGAGGTGCCCGAGATGAACCAGTTCGAGCCGTTGTCGGCGACGATCAGGCCGTACTGCTTCATCGCCGCCGCGACCGCGTGCGCCGGCCCGCTGATCTGAGAGATGTCGTAGCCCGCGCTCAGGCGCAGGCGCAGCCCCATCGGCGGGGCGCTCGGGTTGCTCGTGTCTCCGGCGCAGTGGGAGGCGGGGTGGAGGTAGGCGTCCCGCGTCGAGTCGACGGTCACCCGGATCGCGTGGTTGATGTGGCCGGATGCCGCCTCGTCATAGCGGACCAGCCCCGCGAAGATCGGCAGACCGGCGGCGTCGGCCGAGGTGAAGCCCTCGGGCCGCAGGGCGGCCGAGCGCAGGTCCCAGATCACGCCCGCGTCGGCGTTCCAGTGCGGCTTGGGACGTTTGCGCGCGAAGGCCCGGTAGAGCTCATAGAGCTTGCAGCGAGACGCGTCGACCGTGAGCACGTGGCGGTCTCCGTCCGAGCTCTGGCCTCCCTCCACCAGCGACTTGAGCGGCACGCGATACGCGCCGTGGTCCGACTCGCTGCCGTACGCGGTGAAGTTGAGCTTGGTCCGCTTCTGCTTCTTGCCGACCACGGCGTAGGGAAAGCCGTACTGGCGCGGCGATCCGAAGTCCGGGTGCACGAGGTCGCCGCCGTGGGCGTCGATGTAGGCGATGTAGGCGGCCGAGTTGGGATCGAGTGGCGCCGCGGAGATGTCCTGGTTCCAGGCCGACTCGTCCGCGGCCGAAGGTGCGTTGGCGGCCGCCGTGGAGGCGGGGAAGACCGGGCAGCTCCTCAGGCTCGGATACGGGCCCCGGGGCAGGCCGCGGTGGTGGTGCTTCTTCTTGGCGACCGCGGCACCGGCCGCAACCAGCGCCAGGCCAAGCACGGCGATGAGCGCGACGTTCCCTGGCGAGCGGCGCATGCCGCTCAGGGTACGGCTAGACCGACTCGGTTTGCGTCTGCAGCGACGGCGGGGCGTCGGCGCGGACGGCGGGCTGCTCGCCCTTGCGCACGCGCCGGCGGACCTTGACGTGCTCTGCGAGCACGTAGGAGCCGACGACCAGAATGCCGGCGAGCAGCTGGGCGCCGATCGTCTCCCAATACGAGTAGACCTCGAACCAGGTGCCCATCCAGGTCGGGACCGTGAACGGAGTGGGATGACTCGGGATCCAGCCGAGGTCCATGAAGGACAGCGCGGTGCCGCCGATCATCACCATCAGCACGACGGCGACCAGGGCGCCGGTCATGATCAGCATCCGGCGGTAGGGGAGCTTGTGGTGCAGCCAGAAGGTGAGGACGCCGACCACCGCGGTGCAGGCGAGGCCGATCGCCACTCCCTCGAGCACGGTCGATGTGCCGCTCTGCAGCTGGAGGTTCTGGAGGAAGAGGACGACCTCGAAGCCCTCCCGGTAGACGGTCGTGAAGCCGAGCGCGACCAGGCCGATCACCACCCAGGGGCCGGTCTGAGTGAGCAGCTTCTGACGCCGCTTGTGGTGGCGGCCGATCCAGTCGGACCAGTAGACCTTGTGCACGAACCAGTTGAGCACGATGAGCAGGACCACGATCGCCAGGAAGCCGGTGATCGCCTCGAGCTTGGGCCCGAGTGGGGACGCGGCGTTGAGCACCGCCTGGACGACGAACCAGGTCACGACCGCCGCTCCGAAGGCAAGGATCGCTCCGGCGACCACGGGGCGGCGCTTCGACTTGTTCGTGCCGAGGAAGCTGGCGGTGACGGCGGCGAAGATCAGGATCGCCTCGAGTCCCTCTCGGAAGACGATCATCCCCGAGTTGAAGACCGCGGTGCCGTGGCTCATGTGCTGCTCGGTCGGATCGGCCGGGCCGGTGTGGGCGGTGGCCATCAGATAGACCAGCCCGGTGACCACGGCGAGGCCGCTGAGCCACCAGGCCAGGCGGGTGTAGGAACTCCTAGCGCTTTGGTCGGGCTTCAAGGTTCGGGCACCCTAACAGATTCAAACTTAGGGGACCCTAACCGGTCTTACCTATGGAACCTGGAGTGATACACCTGACGGATCCAACGAGAGGAGAGGGAAATGTCAGAGGAGAACGTGGAGCTCATTCGCGGCTCCTACGCGGACTTCAACAGCGGCAACATCCCGGGGGTACTCGGGAGGCTCGCCGACGACGTGCAGTGGATCGAGCCCGGCGGCGGGAGCGCGCCCTCTGGGACGTTCAATGGCCCGGACGCGGTCGGGAACGATGTGTTCTCGGCGGTGCCCGAGAAGTTCGACGAGTTCTCGGCCGAGCCGGCGGATTTCAAGGACGAGGGGGACCAGGTGATCGTCACGGGCCGCTTTGTGGGCAAGGCGAAGAGCGGCGCCGAGCTCGACGCGGCATTCGAGCACGACTACGAGGTCAAGGACGGCAAGGTCACCCGCATGGAGAACAAGCCGGACATGGACGCCTGGGCAGCCGCCTGGAGTTGAAGCAGCCGAGGTGATTCGCTAAGCTAATTAGCGAGGCGAATCACTTTGGGACAGAGAACAGCACCAGCAGAGGAAGCACCGCAGACGGAGGAGGAGCTCGCTCCGAGGTTGCGTTGGGCGATTGCCCGGATGGCCAGGCGACTCCGCCAGGAGGCGGGCACCGACCTCGGTCCATCGCAGGTCGCCGCGCTCGCCACGATCGAGCGGCACGGGCCGCTGTCGCCGAGCGAGGTCGCCGAGTGGGAGCGGATCAAGCGCCCAACGGCGACGCGGATCGTCGGTCACCTCGAGCGGGCCGGAATGGTGGAGCGAGTCAAGGACCCGGAGGATGGACGCGCCTCGATCCTGACCGTGACCACAAAGGGGAGGGCGCTGCTCAAGCGCCTGCGCGAGCGGAAGACCGCATATCTGGCCAGGCGTCTCGCCGTGATGGACGCAGAGGACCGCCGCACGCTCGAGCGTGCCGCCGAGCTGCTGGAGGGGATGCTCGAGTGACGGAGGCACTCGGACGCTCCTTCGCCAGCCTCAGCATCCCGAACTTCCGCCGCTACTTCGCCGGCCAGCTCGTCTCGCTGTCCGGCAACTGGATGCAGATGATCGCCGAGATGTGGTTGGTCCTCTCTCTGACCGGCAGCGGGCTGGCGGTCGGCGTGACCACCGCGCTGCAGTTCCTGCCGATGCTGGTCTTCGGGGCGTGGGGCGGGCTGATCGCCGACCGCGTGCCGAAGCGGCGCCTCCTTCTCCTCACGCAGGGGCTCCACATGATCGCCCCGCTGACGATGCTCGCTCTCGCTGCGGAAGGCGCCCTCCTGCCCTGGATGGTGTTCGGCCTGGTCTTCGTCCGCGGTTGCGTCAATGCCGTCGACTACCCGACGCGCCAGGCGTTCGTGATGGAGATGGTGGGCAGCGACCGGGTGGTCAACGCCGTCAGCCTGAACAGCGTCCTGGTCCACAGCGCGCGCGTGATCGGCCCGGCGTTCGCCGGTGTCCTGATCGCGACCGTCGGCGTCGAGCCGTGCTTCGCCATCAACGCCGCGAGCTTCGCCTTCATGATCTGGGTGCTCGCCGGGATGGACACCGAGCGGCTGCAGCCCGCGGAGGTGGCGAGGCGGGAGCCCGGGGCGGTGCGCGCCGGTCTGCGCTACGTCCGCCGCGAGCCGGAGCTCTGGATCCCGCTGGGACTGATGGCGATCGTGGGGACCCTCGGCTACAACTTCCAGGCCGTCCTGCCGCTGCTCGCGCGGTTCACCTTCGACGGCGGCGCCTCGACCTACGCCGTTCTCGTCGCCGCGATGGGGCTCGGCGCGATCGTCGGCGCGCTGAGTCAACGGAGCGCGCGGCTTCGTCACCCCGATGCTGCTCGTCGGCGCCGCGCTCGTCTTCGGAGTCCTCTCCTTGCTGGCCGCCGGCGCGCCCACGCTTGCGCTCGAGATCGCAGCGCTCGCGCCACTGGGCGCGGCCACGGTCACACTCGCCGCGAGCGTCAACTCGTCGCTGCAGCTCGCCTCGGAGCCCAGCATGCGCGGCCGGGTGATGGCCCTCTACTCGATCGTCTTCCTCGGCTCGACGCCGATCGGCGGCCCGCTCTCGGGCTGGCTCTCGGAGGCGGTCGATCCGCGGGCCGCGCTGGTGATGGGCGGGGTCGCCGCGATCGCCGGAGCGCTGTTCGCCAGGATCGCCTTCGACCGGGTCGCGCGCATTCCGCTCGACGCGACGCCGCATCCGGCCTAGGGCCGCAACGCCGACGACGATGAGTCTTCGTCTCGCGATCGGTCACTAGCTAGTGACAGGGCAGACTGCAGAAGGTAGGAGAGCCCGATGTCAAGCTCAATGGTGAACGTCATCGCGATCATCGTCCGTCGCTCCGGTGCGACGAGCTCGAAGCCATGCTGATCTACTCGATGAGCGTCTCGGTGGACGGCTATATCGCCGACCGCGAGGGCAGGTTCGAGTGGACCGCCCCCAGCGAGGAGCTGTTTCGCTTCCACCTCGAGCAGGTACGCGAGCTCGGCGGCTATCTGTTGGGCCGCAGGCTCTACGAGACGATGCTGGTGTGGGAGACGGATCCGTCGATGCGGGACAACGAGCTCGGGGATCCTCGAGCGCCAGTTCCAGCAGAAGCGGCGGCCGCGTTCGCCGAGGTCTGGTGCGCGATCCCGAAGGTCGTCTTCAGCCGCACGCTCGGCAGCGTCCAGGGCAACGCCCGGCTCGCCGAGGCGTCGGTGGCCGAGGAGGTTGCTGCAGCGCTCGACGCGACTGACAAGGACGTCTCGATCGGCGGCGCCGGCCTGGCCGCGGCGGCGATCGAGCTCGGCCTCGTCGACGAGCTGCGCATGTTCCGCAATCCGGTCGTCGTCGGTGACGGCACGCCCTTCCTGCCGCCGGTCGCCGAAGACGTCCCGCTGGACCTGATCGAGACCAGGACGTTCGGCTCGCGCGTGATCTACGAGCGCTACAGGCGCGCACGCGATGAGTCGGACTGATGCCGCCGTCGACTCCGACGTGGTCGACGGCCTGACAGGAGGCCACCGGCTGGCGTAGAGTGCGCGCCGCGATGGCGGATCTCTCAATCCGGGGGCGTGTGGCGACGCCGAGCGACTCGGACTGGGACGAGTCGCGACAGGCGTGGAACCTGGCCGCCGACCAGCAGCCGTCCGCGGTGGCATTCGTGGAGAGCGCCGATGACGTCGCGAAGGTGATCGCCTTCGCCCGGGCGAACGGCCAGCGGGTGGCCGGCCAGGGGACCGGTCACGGTGCCGTGGCTCTGCCCGCGCTCGACGACGTGATCCTGATCAAGACCGAGCACATGCGCGGCGTCGACATCGAGGGGGACAAGGCGCGCGTCGAGGCCGGTGCGCTGGCAGAGGACGTCGGCCGGGCCGCACACGAGAAGGAAATGTCCTCGATGCCGGGCACCTCACCCAACGTGGGGGTCGTTGGGTACACCCTCGGCGGTGGCCTGAGCTGGCTCGGGCGCAAGTACGGCTGGGCGTGCAACAGGGTGAGCGCGATCGAGCTGGTGACGGCCGACGGTGAGGCCCGCACGGTCGATGCCGAGAGCGACCCGGATCTCTTCTGGGCTCTGCGCGGCGGCGGAGGCGGATACGCGATCGTCACCGCACTGCACATCGAGCTACTGCCGGTCTCAGAGGCTTACGCGGGAGTCCTGCTCTTCCCGGCCGACGTTGGGGCCGACGCGGTGCGCAGCTATCGCGATTGGACGGCGACCCTCCCGGATGAGGTCGGGAGCATGTTGCGCTTCCTCAACCTCCCCCCGATCCCCGACGTCCCTGAGCCGCTCCGCGGCAAGAACCTCCTCGCGATCTTCGCGACCTGCATCGGCACCCAGGAGGAGGGAGAAGCGGCGATCGCGCCGCTGCGCGAGATCGGCGAGCCGGTGATGGACACCTTCGGACATGTCCCCACGCCGGACCTCACGCGGATAGCCATGGATCCCGAGCCCCCGGTGCCGGGCCTCGGCCATCACGCGGTCCTGAACGAGCTGCCGGACGACGCGATCGACGCGTTCGTCGGGGTGAGCGGGCCCGACTCGGGTTCACCTCTTCTGGTGGCGGAGCTCCGCCATCTGGGAGGGGCGCTCGGGCGGCCGGCCGAGAACGGCGGCGCGATGGACAAGCTCGACGGCGAGTACCTGCTGCTCGGGATCGGGATGTTGATGGATCCCGCGATGCGTGAGCCGATCACTGGCGCGCTCGACGGCCTCACCGATGCGATGAGGTCCTGGGCGGCGCCGGGCGGCTACTTCAATTACGCGGAGCGCCCCTGCGACGTCGACGCGATCCTTCCGGCGGCGACCTGCGAGCGGCTCGCGCACGTGAAGCGCAGCTGGGACCCCGACGACCTGATCCTGGCCAACCACGCGGTCGCGCTGGCGACCGCTTAGGGTCTAGACGCCGAGTCTCTGCCGGCGCGGCGAGCGCGCACCGACGATCTGACCCCACTCGGAGTCCTCGATCAGGCCAGGCTCGGTCGAGTCGAGCCAATCGAGCAGCGCATCGGCCAAACCGTCTGGATCCTCGATGTTCGGGAAGTGAGCCGCCTTCGGCAGGGTGACGAAGCGGCTGTTGGGAATGCGCTCATGTGCGGCGAGCCCGTGCTGGATCGGAATGGTGTTGTCGCGCTCGCCCCAGACGATCAGCGTGGGCAGCTCCCCGAGCAGGTAGAGGCGGTCCATGGCGCTGACGTGCTGGCCGCGCACGTCGATCACCGCGCGCAGCGTCTGCAGGAAGGCCCGCCGGGCGGCGGCTTCCTGGAGAGGCCGCATGGCGCGAGCGACGGCCTGCAGATAGACGCCCTTGCGGCTGCCTCGCGCTCGCATGCGCTCGCCCGCACCCTCGATCGCCGAGCGAACCCGGCGATTTGCGACCAGCCAGATCCCGGCGGCTGCCCCGGGCAGGGCTGCCCCGCGCAGCAGGGGCCCCACCTCGTGGCCCAGGCCGCCGCTGGAGATCAGAGCAAGGCGCTCGACGCGCTGGGGGAATTGGTAGAAGAACTGCATCGCGATCCCGCCGCCCAGGGAGTGGCCCACGACGGTGGCGCGCTCGATCCCGATGGTCGTGAGCAGGTCCCTGATGCTGCAGGCGTGGGCACCGAGGGAGTAATCGCCTCGGACCGCGGCGGAGTCGCCATGGCCGAGCAGGTCCGGGGCCACGACCGTGTAGCGGTCGGCGAGCTGCAACGCCACCCTCTCCCAGTGCCGGGAGGAGTTGACCATCCCGTGGATCAGGACGACTGGCGGCCCATCGCCGGCGATCCGGTAGATGACGCGGTGGCCGTGGAGCTCGATTTCCCACTCGTCGAAGATCAGGGACGACATGCCCAGACACTACGGCTTCGCAGCGAGCGGGCTTGTGGCCCTTACAAAGACCGGCCGCCAATCCTTGGCGGCCGGTCTTTACAAACAGGCCCCGTCAGGACGGGCAGGGGTACGTCTCAGGGGCCTTACTTGGGGGGTATGTAGTGGATCCAGGCGACGGGAGGCGCCTTGCGGCAAACGCCCGGGTCCTATGGGTCGAGAGGCGGTGTTGGGCGTCCGGCCCAGCACCAATTCTCCCGACCACAGGAGTATCTAGCCAGCAATGCGCTGAGGCAATACCGAAAACTGGGGCGATCCCCGGAAGCGCTCCCATTTGGCCAATGGTTGGCTCAGGCGGGGGCCATCGCGGCTGAGAGCGCCGAGCCGTGCAGGATGTCGAGCTCCGAGACCTCGATCTCCTGGAGGCCGAACGCCCTCATCACCTGGACCAGGATCACCGTCCCGGCGACGATGGTGGGCGCCCTGCCCGGATGGAGGCCGGGCACCCGCAGGCGCTCGCCGAGCGGAAGCGAGGAGAGCCGGCTGAGCATGCGCTGAATTCGCTGCATCCCCAGGCGGTAGCCGTGGACGCGGCCCGGGTCATAGGGTTCGAGCGCCTGGTCGATCGCCGCCAGAGAGGTGGGCGTTCCCGCGACAGCGATCGCCCGAACGGGCTGGCCGTCGGGCTGGGCGGCGATTGCCCGGTCGATCAGGTTGCGGATGTCCGCGGCGAGGTCCTCGAGCTCGTGCGGATGCGGCGGGTCAGCGGTCAGGTGGCGCTCTGACTGCCGGATGGTGCCTGCCTGAAGCGAGGTGTGAAAGCCGACCTCGGTGCCGGAGCCGACGATCAGCTCGGTGGAGCCCCCGCCGATGTCGAAGACCAGCGTGGATCCCTGCTCGGTGCGGTGGGCGGTCGCGCCGAGATAGGTGAGGTGTGCCTCCTCCTCGCCGGTCAGCAGCCGGGCGTCGAGGTCGAAGCGCTCGCGCAGCTCCGCGATGAATGCCTCGCCGTTGACGGCGTCGCGCACAGCGCTGGTCGCGAACGCCATCGTCCGCTCCGCACACATCTCCTCGTAGCGAGCCTTGTAGTCCGCGATGACGCCGCAGACGTCGTCCACGGCGTCGGAGCAGATCAGGCCCGAATGGTCGACCCCGCGGCCCATGTTGGTGACGGTGGTGCGCCGCTCGACCTCATGGACGCCTGTGCCCTCGACGTCGGCAATCAGCAACCGGGTGGAATTGGTGCCGATATCGACTACGGCAACGCGCATTCCGACATCCATGTCCTCCGGTCCCCGTTCAACGGGTGGCATCCTAGCGATGAGGGTCTGGTCGCGCGAAGCCCACACCCCGGACGAGGTTCAGCCCAACCCTTCTAGCCCCCCTTGCGGAAGCCGAACAGCGCGGTGAACGTCTCCGCGCCCGAGTCGCCGCCTGCCATCGGCGAGCCGGAAGTCACGCCGACGCCAACCTGACGGAACCTGCGCGTCAGCAGGATGCCGCGGTGCTCCTGGCTATGCATCCATCCGCGGACGATGGCCCGCGGCGTGGCGCCCTTCTTGACCCCCCACTCGAGGGCCTCGCCGACGCCCCAGGCGGTGGCGCCGGCCGTATAGCCGGCGTTGACGGCGCGGGAGGCCGGGGTGCCGTCACCCTCGTGGGAGAAGAAATTCTGAGACACCATCGCGTTGGTATGCGACTGCGCCGCGGACAAGAGCGGAACGCTGCCGTGCACCGCTTTGCGATGGTGGCGTGCTCGCTGGCGGTTGATAAGGCAGGTCACCGCCGCTCGGGCCTGGTCGGTCGATTGTCTCGTCGGCTTCAGGTTCGCTCCGGCGCAGGCGCTCGCCTGCGAGGCTAGTACGGAGAGCAGTGCCGCTATTGCCAGAAAAACAGCTGTCGCTGTCTTGCGCATTCGGACCTCTCTGTCTTTTGCGCTTCCGGGGTTAGCTGTCGGGCTGGCGCGGAAAGAGTCGCGCTGTACCTGGTATTCGGCACTTCGCCCCCGGGACCTTTGGATCCCCCGGTCGTCAGTTGCATGGCAACTGACGATTAAGCAGGTCTATGAAGCGCGAAAACCTAGCAGGCCCGCCAGTCGGACGAGCCGTTTGCGCATCGAGAATCGCGCGGTAAACTCGCTACTACCGACGCGGGGTGGAGCAGTCTGGTAGCTCGTCGGGCTCATAACCCGAAGGTCGCGGGTTCGAATCCCGCCCCCGCTACTGACCAAGGGCCCTCGAAAGAGGGCCCTTGGTGTTCTCGGCCCTGATGACCTTCGTTCGGGATCGCGCTTGCTCAGATACGCGAAGAGTCTGCTCATCTCTCACCTCCGGATGGGGATGAAACGGGGCTCCGCGAAGCTTGAGTCGCAGCGCGTTCACGTAGATACGCGCGAGCGTCGCGACGGTCATCGGCGGATACCGGAACAGCAGCCGCAGCATTCGCATGCGGGTGACCTCGGAGCGGCGTAGTGCCATCGAAGCAACGAAGACCTCGCGGCCGCCCTCGTGATTGCGGATCACAACGCCGAGTCTCTGGCCCGGCCGGGTCACCGAGATCTCGTAGGTCTGCTCCATCGATTGGAACGGGGACACGTGCATGCCCTTCTCGAAGCTGCAAGTGATCGGTTCATCTTCTCCGTGACCGTCCCAGTCCAAGACGTAGGCGGTCCGCTCGCCCCATGGCGTATTCGTCACCTCTGCGATGACGCTGTCGAGGCCGCCATCAGGCGTATGGAGGAAGAGGAACGAGACGGGGTTGAACCCGACGCCGAGGTAGCGCGGGTTCGCGAGCAGGCGCACGGGCCCCGCCGGCCGGCGGCCGAGACGAGCTTCGACCAGGTTCCGGGCGCGCGCCGCCAGTGAATCGCCGTCGCCGGGGAGATAATCGCCGTCGCGGAAGCGCGCCGGGGCCGGGCGGCGAGCCGACCACAGTGGAATCCCATCGAGGAGGCCGGGGAGCTCCTCGAGCTCGAACAGCGGCATGAAGACGCGGTATCCGAAGGAGTGGGGGACCTCCCCGGCTCGGTGATGCGCAACCCAGCCCTCGTAGATGGCTGAGGCCGTCATGCAGCCTCCGCCAGCTGCTCTACGACCGGCTCGGCGAGCTCTCTCATCCGCGTGGGCCCCCCGGCCCTCTGCAGCGGCCCGCGGCCGCCGAGCTTCTCTGCGACCCGCAAAGCCGACCAGACGCCGTCCTCGTGGAACCCCCACCGCCAGTAGGCCCCGCAATAGTGGGTCCGCCTGAGGCCGGAGATCTCCGCCCAGCGGCGCTGCGCGGCCACGCCCTCGGGCGTAAAGACCGGGTGGGCGTAATCGATCTTGCGGATGACCGTCGCCGGGTCGATCGCCTCGGTCAGGTTGAGCGTGACGAGATAGTCGCGATCCGCTACGAGCGACTGCAGGCGGTTCATGTGGTACGTCACCGTCGTCCGGCCCGTGGGCCGGTCTGTCAGGTGATAGTTCCAGCTCGCCCAGGCGCTGCGCCGCTGCGGCATCAAGCTCGTGTCGGTGTGGAGGACGACCTCGTTCCGCTGGTAGGGAATCGCGCCGAGGACCTCGGTCTCGGTGGGGGCCGGATCGGCGAGCATTTGGAGCGCGACGTCGGAGTGGACGGCGATCACGACCTCGTCGAATCGCTCGCACGAGTCATCCAGCGCGATGACCACCCCATCCGGCAGGCGGTGAATTCGCCGGACCGGTGCGCAGAGGTTGACCCGGTCGAGGAACGGTGCGATCAGCGCCTCCACGTAGCGGTGGGACCCTCCACTGACCGACCGCCACGAAGGCCGGTTACGAAGCTGAAGGACCCGGTGGTTGTCGAAGAACTCGGCGAGGAAGCCCGCCGGGAAGTTCCACATCTGGGCTGGGTCTGCGGACCAGACCGCCGAGGCCTGCGGGACGAGCAGCCGCTCGACGAAGTAGTCCGAGTAGCCACCGTCCGTGAGGAAGCGGCGGAGCGACGGTCCCCGGTCGCCGCTGCCCACCAGCTTGCGGGCCTCGCGGTTGAAGCGGACCAGATCCCGCAGCATGCGGTGAAAGCGCGGGTCGAGAGCGTGCGCGGGACGCGCGAACAACCCGCGCGGTCCCGTGGTCGCCCATTCGAAGCCGCCGCCGTCCGAGACCGAGAAGCTCATTTCTGTCGACTGTGAGGCGACCCCGAGCTCGGCCAGCATGCGCTCGAAGTTGGGGTAGTTGAGGTCGTTGAAGACGATGAAGCCGGTGTCGACCGGCAGAGGGCCGGCGGGAGTCTCCACCTCGATGGTGTTCGTGTGCCCACCGGGGAAACCGCCCGCCTCGAACACCTGGACGTCGTGACCCGCGCGGTGAAGCTCCGCCGCTGCGACGAGGCCGGAGATGCCGGCTCCGACGACGGCGATCCGCTTGTGCTCGGCGCTCCGCCTCATCGCTGCACCTGGGAGACAGGCCCACCAAGCTGCGGATTGCGCAGCCGCTTGCCCAACCCCTCGCGCGCGTCCTCCCCGACGCGGTTGAAGATCCCACGCAGAGGCAGGTCGAGCAGCCTCCGGATCCCGCGGAGCCGGAGGTCGGCGTCCCACGTCACGCTGCTGGCGGTCGACCCGAGCGGGTCGATCCGCGCCTCGTCGCGGACCACGACGGAGTCGGTCTCGGCGGCGAAGACGACGCGGTGCGGCGGATCGACCTCGACGATCCGGTAGGGAAGCGTGATGCTGCGCCCGCGGAACCTCACCTCGAGCCGGTAACGCGCGTCCTCGGTGCGCGGCTCTCCTCCGACCAGCTCCACCTCGTCGACGCTGGGATCCCATTCCCTCGCGGATCGCAGGTCCGCCAGGTAGTGCCACACCTCCTCCGCGCTGTGAGGTGCTTCGACCGTTCCGATGTATCTCGCCATCTCGTCTTCCTTTCTCTCGCTGGTCAGCAGATCGCGGCGGTTCTCGGGGACTCCGAGACGGTGCAGAGGCGCTCGCACTCCCGCCAGAGCACTTCTCTGTCCTCGGCCGTCTCGCGCGTCGAGGGGAGGCGGTGCTCGGGTCGCGGCT
The DNA here is from genome assembly GCA_963795665.1 of uncultured Solirubrobacterales bacterium. GTDB lineage: Bacteria > Actinomycetota > Thermoleophilia > Solirubrobacterales > 70-9 > DASUPK01. Next base: position 76,590 of record CAWCIP010000022.1, read on the forward strand.
CGCGGTCCTGCCAAAACGCGCCGGTCGCCGGCTCGAGCGTCGGCTGGGTCCCGAGCCAGACGATCGTGTCGGCGCCCTGGCGCGCGTCGCGCAGAAGCGGGCGCATCACCCGCCGGAAGCGCGACAGTGAGGTCCTGAGGCCGGCGGTGTCGACCCAGCCGGGATGCATCGCGTGGAAGGCGACGCGATCGGCCGGAAGGCGCTCTCCCCAGACGCGGTTGAGGGCGACCTGGGCGCGTTTCGCGTGGGCGTAGAAGCGGGCGCCGTCGAAGGGCTGCTTCTCGAGCTGAAGATCGTCGGTCCGCAGGCGGGCCGTGTACATGCCGCCCGAGGAGACGGTGATCACGCGCGACGGCTCAGCCGCGAGCAGGGCTGGGAGCAGCAGCGAGGTGAGCAGGAATGGGCCGAGGACGTTCGTCGCAAACGTCAGCTCGACGCCGTCCGAAGTGTGGGTTCGCTCCCGGGGAAGCACGCCGGCGTTGTTGACGAGGAGATCGAGACGGTCGAAGCGCGCCTGAAAGCTCTCGGCGAACCGCCGCACCTCCGAGAGATCGGAGAGGTCGCAGAGCTCGAGCTTGAGGGTGCCCCCTGACATCGGCAGCCGCGACTCGATCCGGCCGATCGCCCGTACCGCCCGGTCGTAGTCACGGGCCAGCATGTACACCGTCGCGCCCGCGGCGGCAAACCCCTCGCAGGCAGCCTCGCCGATGCCCGAGCTGCCGCCGGTGACGAGTACAGTCTGGCCGCTCAGGTCGTTCCCCCCGGCGGCATCCTCCCAGCGCAGGCCTCGCGCGCCGTAGCCGAGACGGGAATAGCCGGGGACGACCGCCAGGTCGAGAGCCCGATCGATCGGTCCCGTCATCGAGTGGCTCCCTCGGGCTCGCGTGAGACCTCGAGTGCGGCTTCGTCGCCGAAGACTCGGCGCCCCTGCTCGAACTGGGTGCGGTCGCGTCGCTCGTTGACGATGCCCCAGGCGAGCAGCCCCAGGGCTCCGCAAACCAAGGCGAAGACGACGACCCCGTAAAGGAAGATGCCGATCATGGGGTCGCCTTGGCGGGTGAGCCGTGGGGCGGATCCGGAAGGTGCCGGGGAGCGAGGAACGCGCCCAGAGCGAGGATCGACGGCACCCAGAGCCCAACGAAGATGCCGTCCGTGTGCTCGCCGGTGAAGTAGAGGACGACCGAGAGACCGAACGAGAGCAGGGCCGCCGCCAGGAACAGACCCCTCGCGGCAAGCGTCCTTCCTCCGTGATCCAGGTTCATCGCGTTCTCCTTCTGTCTAGTTCTTATCAAGGGTTTGTCTAGAGTTGACGAGGCTGGTTGTAACAGGTAGGCTGAGTACTGTCAAGGGTCTGTCCAATGTCTGTCCCACCCAACACACCTGATCGAGGACCGCTGGTCCGCATCGGCGAGCTCAGCCGGCGCACCGGCGTGGGCGTCGACACGCTGCGGGCGTGGGAACGGCGCTACGGCCTGCTGCGGCCGCAGCGCAGCCCGGGCGGCTTTCGGCTCTACGGGACGAGCGACCAGGAGCGCGTCAGCGCGATGAAGTCGATGATCGACTCGGGCGTCTCGGCCGCCGAGGCCGCGCGACTGGCGGTGTCGCGCGCATCACCGGCGGCGGAATCTGGCGTGGGGGAGGGCGGGGACGACCACGCCGAGCGGCTGGCCGCCGCCCTCGACCGCTTCGACGAGGCCGACGCCAATGCGATCCTCGACGATGCGATCGCGCGCTTCACAGTCAACGCCGTCGCGAGCCGCGTCCTGCTGCCGGTGCTGCACGAGATCGGCACGCGGTGGGAGAGCGGCGAGGTCTCAGTCGCGGAGGAGCACTTCGCGACCGCCCTCCTGCGCGGGCGAATGCTGGCTCTGGGCCGCAACTGGGGTGCCGGGGGTGGGCCACTTGCGGTGCTCGCCTGTCCGCCAGGCGAGCAGCACGACCTCGGCCTGATCGCGTTCGGCCTCGTGCTGCGGGAGGGTGGCTGGCGCATCGCCCTCTTGGGCAGCGACACGCCGATCGAGACGATCGCCGACGCCGTGGCGAAGCTCGCCCCGAATGCAGTGGTGCTCGCCGCGGTGACCCGGGAGCCGTTCGAGCGCGTCGCCGATCAGATCAGGGCACTCACGGCCGCGACGACGGTGCTGATCGGTGGCGAGGGGGCGAGCGAGAAGCTTGCGGAGCGCCTCGGCGCCCAGGCCCTCCCGCCCGATCCGGTCAGTGCAAGTGCGGGTATGCCCGGAGCGGGATGACCACCGGCGCTCGCACAGCCCTGGTCACCGGTGCCACCGGTTTCATTGGGGGCAGGCTGGCCAACGCCCTGTCAGATGACGGCTGGCACGTCCGTGCCATGGTTCGCGACCGCGGGCGGGCGGGGGGTCTCGCCGATCGCGGCGTCGAGCTGTTCGAGGGGGACGTCCTGGACGCCGATTCGCTCCGGGGCGCCGGGGACGGGGCGGAGGTCGCCTACTACCTCGTCCATGGCATGGGACGGGGCGGCGAGGGCGATTTCGAGGAGCGGGAGCGCGAGGCGGCACGGAACTTCGCGGAGATGGCGAAGCGCGAGGGGGTTGGTCGCGTCGTCTACCTGGGCGGCCTCGGAGACAAGCCGCGCTCGAAGCACCTGCGGAGCCGGGCGCAGACGGCGGAGATCCTCCGCGAGCATGGTCCCCCGCTCACCTACTTCCGTGCGGCGATGGTCGTGGGGGCTCGGAGCGAGTCCTATCGGACGCTTCGCTATCTCGTCCAGCGGCTGCCGGCGATGATTGCGCCGGCCTGGCTCTCCACGCCTACCCAGCCGATCGCCGTCGACGACGTAATCGCCTACCTCCGCCGGGCCCCGGACCTCGAGGAGTCGGAGGGACGGGAGGTTCAGATCGGCGGCCCCGACGTCCTCTCCTATGGCGACATGCTTGACCGGATGGCCCATGCGCTCGGGATCCAGCCACGCCCGAGGGTCCCGGTCCCGCTGCTCACGCCCCGGCTCTCCTCGCTGTGGATCGGGCTGGTCACCCCCGTCGATGCGGGAGTGGCACGACCACTGATCGAGGGCCTCTCCACTCCGACGACCGTCACGGACTCGTCGGGAGCATCGGCTTTCGACATCGAGACCGTCCCGTTCGCCGAGGCACTGCGGCGCGCGCTGGCCGAGGATCCCGATATCTCCGCCTCGGGATGAGGGCCGAGCTCCGGCTCTATCCCGACCGGCTCGAGAAGGTGCCGCCGACGGGAGCGGTGGAGTCCGTTCAGGAAGCGGAGCTCCGGCTGGACGAGCCGGCCTCGCGGATCGTGAACCGCAGCTTCCTGGAGTGGGCGGCCCGCGCCTATTGGCGGCTGATCACGCGATTCACGCTCGGACTGATCAGGATCACCCCCGTCGCCGGCGATCAGTGCGTCGTGCTGATCGCGCGACCGCTCGTCCTCCTGCGCTTTCACGCCCCGGAGTACGAGGTCTCCAATCGAAAGGGCTCAGTCACCTGGCGGATCAAGCGCGGCATCCTGGTCTCGGGCGAGGGGCGGGACCAGGGATCCCTGCGTCTCACTGTTTCGGCGATGGAGCCGTCCAGGGGGCGCTCCCGGATCCACGTGCGCATGGAGGTCCACAACTTCTATCCGTGGCTGCGGGGCACCGGGCCGTTCGCTCGGGTCGGCGTCTGGATCTACGCGCAGACCCAGCAGCGCATTCATCGGGCGGTCACGCGCGGGTTCCTGCGAAGGCTCGCGACGGGCGCCGGACGCACCTAGCTCGGCGGCCCAGCCTTCCAGAGCCCCGCTTTGACCCGAATCCGGTTTGCCGATCGCGATCGCGGGTTATCCCTGGGGCACGAAGGGAATCCGGCGATGCTCGGCAACGCGACCTCAGATCTTTGGCAGGACACCTTCGGCGCCGAGGCGCCGTTCGCTCTTGGTGTCGAGGAGGAATTGCTGCTGGTCGGCGACGACAACGAGCTGATCAACAAGGCCTCTCAGATGCTCAGCAAGGCCGAACCCGATTCCGGAGCGGTCGATGGAGAGCTCTTCAAAGCGATGGTGGAAGCGAGGTCGGAGGTGTCGGCTGGTGCGGGGGAGGCGGTGGAGGCGCTGCGCGAGATTCGGCGAGAGCTGCTGGGCTCGGGCGCCCGCCTGATGGGCGCCGGGCTCCACCCCAATGCGGTGCCCGGGGAAGCCGACGTGCGCCAGACCCCGCGTTACGCCTTGATCGAGGATTCCCTGCAGGGAGTTCTTCGCACACCGATCTGCGGCCAGCACATTCACGTTGGGATGCCCGACCAGGGGACCGCCGTTCGCGCGTATAACGGCATCCGCACCCACATCCCGCTGCTCAATGCGCTCGCCTCGAATTCGCCGTTCTGGTTCGGTGAGGACTCGGGCCTGGCGAGCTCGCGGACGGTGATCTTTCGAAGCTATCCGCGCGCCGCAATGGCGCCGGAGTTCGACGACTTCGAGCATTTCTGCCGGGTGACCCGCCAGATCTGCGCCGCAGGAGGCCTCGATGACTACACCGAGATCTGGTGGGACGCGCGCATCCATCCCGCCCTGGGAACGATCGAGATTCGCGCCGCCGACACGCAGTTCGATCTGCGGCGCGTGGGCGCCCTCGCTGCTCTCGTGCACTGTCTGGCTCGGATCGAGGCAGAGCGCGACCAGAGCGATCTTCCCGCCCGGGAGGCACTCGCCGAGTCGAGCTTTCAGGCGACTCGCCACGGACTTGAAGCCAAGCTTCTCGACCGCAGCGGCGAGCCGATCGCGGCTCGCGACCTTGGAAAGGAGTGCCTGGAAGTCGCTGCTGGTGCCGCGCGGGAGCTCGGTTGCGAGCAGGAGCTGGAGTACGTGGCGGTCATGCTCGAGGTGGGCTCGGGAGCCGATCTGCAGCGCCAGGTCCATGATGCCGCCGGAATGGAGGGTCTCCTGGACTTCCTGGTTGACGAGACCGCCCGTCTCGATCGAGCAGCATGAGGGCCTTCGTCGTTTGGCCCAGGTCGCGTAACGGAGACGCGGGCGAGAGGGCCGCGCCGAGGGTTTATCGCCGCAAATACGGGTAACTGCTGCGCGCAGGTAATGATTCGCACGGATGCGAAAGGAGGGGTCGGAAATGGCCCAGACCAGTACCAGAAGGAATTCGCAGGCCCGCCGCAGAACGACGGGGCGGTCGAACGGCTCGGGCCGATCGGCAGCCTCCTCTCGGGGCTCGAGCTCGACGCGAAACGGTAAGCGGACCACTGCCCGCTCCCGAAAGCAGCCGCGGCGCTCTGGCGGGACTGCACGGGCAGATTCCGTCAAGCAGGTTGCGTCAAGGGGCCAGAACGCCGTCGCCGAGGGAGCTCAGAGAGGCGGGAAGGCGATCTCGACCGTAGCGGGCAAGGTGAAGGGACCGGCACTGGCGGGCGGGGCGGCTCTGGCAGGGTTGGCGGGTGGCATGGCCGTCCAGTCGAAGCGCGACTCCGGGCGCAAGGTCCTGGGGATGCGGCTCGGCAACGGCATGGGCGAGGCCGGCAAGAACCTCGCCGACGCCGGCCAGCGCGTCGGCCGGTTCACCGAGAACCTCGGCGAGTTTGCGACCGAGATGCGGAAGACGCGTGAGGCGATCGACAATCGAGCGAAGCACCGCTCCCCGATTGAGGTCCTGTTGCAGGCTCTGACTGCGCGACGCTGAGTGCAGCCGCAGGTTCGATCCCGCAGCCACGAAAGGCCCGCTTATGCGGGCCTTTCGTTTGCGGACGCCTGTGACTCCCACGGCGGCCACCTCGGGTTTCGATCTATCGCCGGCGACAGACCGACGGCCGAGGTGTGAGGCTATGGACTCACAGGTCCCTACCCAAGGAGAGAAATGGCCGACAGCGTCTATCGAGTCACCGAAGTGGTCGGCGTCAGCTCCGATTCGTGGGAGCAGGCGACGAAGAACGCCGTTGAGAAGGTCAGCGAGACCGTGCGCGACCTGCGGATCGCCGAGGTCGTTCGCCAGGACGTGACGATCGACAGCGGAAAGGTCTCCGAGTTCCGCATCCGGCTCGGGGTCTCGTTCAAGTACGACGCGGGCGGTTCTTGAGGCTGAACCCGAGGGGGTCCGTGGTACCAGCGGGGGTACCGAACCGAGCGAAACTCACCTGATCTCAGCTCGTCTCATGTTGCGTAGCCTCGCCTGAGGGCGTCGGAGGAAAACGGCCCAGAGGCATCTCATAACCCGAAGGTCGCGGGTTCGAATCCCGCCCCCGCTACTCCGAAGGCCCGCTCAGGCGGG
>CAWCIP010000023.1:0-8532 GCA_963795665.1 uncultured Solirubrobacterales bacterium
TCCGTCCGCCTTCCAGCGGACAATGCCTGCCATGAGCGATCGATTGGATTCGGATCGAGCCAGGCGCAGTCGCCCTCGTGGCGCGCTGGACCGAGAAGAACTCGAGCGCTTGGCCGCCGACGGGCTGACCGTCCGGCAACTTGCGCTCAGGTTGGATCGCAGCCCCACCACCGTGCGCTACTGGCTGAAGAAGTACGGGATCGCACTCAGTCACCCGGGTCCCAAGCGAATTCATGGAGAGGCGGGCGATTCCAAGCCGCGAATCAAGTCGAGATGCAAGAAGCACGGAGTCACAGAGTTCGCGCTTCGCACTGACGGCTACTACCGGTGTCTCCGCTGCAGCGTCGACGCTGTCCAGCGGTGGCGCCGGAATGCTCGCCGTCGTCTCGTCGAGGAGTTCGGCGGTGCCTGTGCGATCTGCGGGTTCGATCATCCGGTCAGCCTCGAGTTCCATCACCTTGATCGCGAGACCAAGGAATTCGGGTTCGCGGCTCGCGGAATCACCCGGTCGTTCGAATCGCTGCGGGAGGAGGCGAAGAAATGCGTCCTGCTCTGCTCGAATTGCCATGCCCAGGTTGAGGCAGGAATCCTGCGTCCGCCGAGGCAATCGACTGGCGCTAACCTGACGCGGCGGCGTGCGGCCTAGCGCCGATTTGATTACAAGCCGTGTTAATCCGGGGTAGCTCAATGGGTGGAGCGCGCGGCTGTTAACCGCGAGGTTGTGGGTTCGAGCCCCACCCCCGGAGCTGACTGACGGAACTAGGAACGAGCCGGCGAGAGCCGGCTCGTCGCGTTCCGGGCTGCCTCCTCGACGAGCTCGGCCGCGGTGACCGCCCCGTCGTGCGCCTGAGACCATTCGGCGACCGCCAGCGCGCGACCGAGGAACTGCGGTTCACTCAGAAGCCGGCGCGTGGCCAGCCTGACCGCCCGCGCCGAGAGCAGCCGGCGCGGAATCGACAGCCCGGTCCCCGACCACGCCACGCGCGCCGCGTTCTCGCCCATGTCTCCCACGGAAGGGCAGACCAGCAGCGGCTTGCCGGCCGCCAGCGCTCGCGCGACCGTCCCATGCCCGCCGTGGCAGACCACCAGGTCGGCCGCCGGCATCGCCTGTGAGTAGAGGATCCAATCGACCAGCTTGGCGTTGCCCGGCACCGCGATCGGCCGCTCGGGCCGGTGCCTGTTCGTCGTCGCCAGGACGCGGACCGGCTCGTCCGCCAGCCCGTCGAAAGCGACCCGCAGAAGCTCGCACTCCGGGTCCTGCGACGTGCTGGGCGCGATCAGCACCAGCGGTCCCTCGCCCTCCGGAATCTCGATCTTCTCACCCGGAATCTCGAAGAACTGTGGCCCGGTCACCCGCACGTGCGCGGGCCACCGACGCGGATACTCCAGCTGCGGAAAGGTCCCCACAATGGCCAGCAGCTCGCTTATCCCGCCGTGGAACCGATCGATCGGCGGAAGCCCCAGCCGCCCCCGGGTCTCGTTGAGCTCGTCCCGGCCCCGGCGCAGCCCCATCTCCAGCAGCGGCCCGGTCGCGCGCCAGGCCATTCGCCCGAACCCGGTCCGCGGCGGGTGCATCCCGACCGAATAGAGCGGCATCCCGGGCTGCTGCACCGGATAGACGTGGGGAATCAGGGTCGCGTGCGGAACCCCGGCCACCTCGGCGGCGAGGGTCGGCGCGAGCGTGAGGATGTCGCTCACCACCAGATCGGGTTCGAACCCCTCCATCAGCCGCGCCAGCGCCCTGGCCGCGGCGGCGGCCGTCTGCCCGTCGGGCGTGTCCGGTCCCGGCGGTGGATACACCGTGTACTCCTGAGCCCCGGTGAAGGCGACGCCCTCGCCCTCGACCGCCTCCCGCCACCGCTCCCAGGTCTCGACCAGCACGTCGTGACCCCGCCGCTTCAGCTCCCGCGCCAGCGCGATGGCCGGGAACGCGTGCCCCGGGTCGCCGAACGCGGCGACCAGCAGCCTCAATCGATCTGAACGGCCCATTGCGCGGACCCTAGGGCGTCACCGCCATCCTTTGATCCATGGCCAAGCGACGCAACAACGCCCAGCGACTCCGCAACTCCGTCGAGGCAATGCCCAACCCCACCAAGCAGGCGATGCTCGACGGCATTCGCTCGAATCGCGTCATCGTCGGCGCCTACACCGACAAGCGCGGCGGCGTCTGCCCGATGCTCGCCGCGCACCGAAACGGCGGCCGCACAAACTTCGGAACCTTCGCCCGGGCCTGGGACGCCTTCACCGGCGCCAACCAGCGCAAGCCCCGCCGCGCCTCGCGCCGCGAGGTCCGCGCGCTGGAGGGTTACCTCGAGCTGGCCCTCCTCCGCGAGGGCGTACAAGGCGCCGAGCCGGTGCCAGAGCGACCGCTCGGCGAGGAGGTCCGCGACGTCCAGGCATCCCGCCGCAGCCTCGCCGCGGCCGAAGCCGAGGAGGCCTCGGACCTCTCGGTCCAGGACGTCCTCGCCACCGCTTACGCGGAGCACCTCATCGACGAGGACCACGAAGCGATCCAGCCCGAGAACCGGAAACCGATCCGGCACGGCTAACTTGCGCCCGTGCCGCGGGCGCCCCACCATCCATCCGTCTCGGTGATCGTCCCCGTCAGGGACGGCGAATCCACGATCGCCGATTGCATCGACGCGATCCTGGCCACCGACTATCCCCACGACCGCCGCGAGGTCCTGATCGTGGACAACGCCTCGACCGACGGCACCGCTTCCCTGATCGAGTCGCGTCCGGTCACCTACCTCCACGAGCCGACCCCCGGCGTCTCCAACGCCCGCAACCGGGGGATCGCCGAGGGCAGAGGCGAGATCCTTGCCTTCGTCGACGCCGACTGCCTGGTCGAGCCCCAGTGGCTCGCCGAGCTCGTGCGCCCGTTCGAGGACCCGGAGGTCGGAGCCGTCGCCGGCGATCTCCAGCACGCGCCGGCGACCACGGCGGCAGAGCGCCAGGCCGCCCGGCTGCTCGGCAACTGGCAGCAGTTCGCCTTCAATTCCGACCCCGCCTACCCGATCACCGCCAACGCCGCCTACCGCCGCGACGTGATCGATCGCATCGGCCCCTTCGACCCGCACATGACGCGGGCCCAGGACGTCGAGCTCGGCCTCCGCTTCCAGGAGCGAAGCGGACTCCGCCTCGCCTACGCCGAGCGGGCCACCGCCCGGCACCGGAACCGCGACACCCAGCTCGGCTTCTTTCGCCAGCAGCTTGGCTGGGCCTACGGCGCGGGCCTGGTGGGCGCCAAGTTCGAGGCGATGGGAGGACACCCGGTCAAGGCGCCCCGCGCTCGCGAGGTCGGCCGCACCGCCCGCGGGCTCGGCATCGTCCTGGCCGCGAGGGCGCGGGGAAAGGGGGAGACGCGCTGGATCGAGGACGCCTGGTTCGACCTGATGCGCCAGGTCGCCTGGTGGGCCGGCGCCCGCGCCGGCCTGCGCAAGGGCGCCCGGATCTGGGGGACCTAACCGAGGTCGGGAGTGTCGATCGTGTCCCCGGGCCGCAGGAACATGATCTCCGGCACGAGGCAGTTCGGCGAGGTGGCGAGCAGGAACCGGACCGCCTCGGCGATGTCCTCGGGCCGGATCATCGCCTCGGCCGCAACCTGCTGCTTCGCGAACTCCGTCATCGGCGTATCGACGAACGCCGGCGCGAACGCCGTCACCTGAATCCCCTGGCCGGCGATCTCCTTCTGGGTCGCCTGCGAGAACCCGATCACCGCGGCCTTTGTCGCCGAGTACACGCTGAGCCAGGGCTGACCCGCCTTGCCGGAGATCGACGCGGTGTTGACGAGCAGCGCCTTGCCGTGCTCGGCGCCGGCCTCCTTCAACATCGGCAGGCACTCGCGGGTCATCAGGACCACGGCCCTCAGGTTCACCCCGAGCTGCATGTCGACGAACTTGGTCGTCAGCGAGTCCATCGCCTCGCCGATCCCCACTCCGGCGTTGTTGATCAGCACGTCGAGGCGCCCGTACCGCTCCTTGTGCGAAGCCACCAGTGCCGCCAGGCTCTCCTCGTCGGCCATGTTGGCCGGCACGCTCTGCACGTCGAGGCCGTCCGACCGCAGGCCCTCGACCGCGGCCTCGAGCTTCTCGGGCCGGCGAGCCGAAACGGTCAGGCCATAGCCGTTCTCTCCGAGCATGCGCGCGATCGCAAGTCCGATGCCGCTCGAACCGCCGGTGATCAGGGCCGCCTTGTCTGCCACGTCTTCTCCTTTAGCTGACGACTAAACAGCGGCCGCCACCCTATACGCGCCCCAACTACGATGCCGCCCGTGCCCCGCAAGCTCCTCGCCCTCGCAATCGCCCTGCTGGCCCTTGCGCTCATCGCCGGTTGCGGCGGGTCCGACAACGGGACCGGCAGCCGCAGCCGTCCGGCGCCGCGCGCGGCGATCTTCCCTCCGGCGAAGGGCAAGACCCTCCGCCAGGTCGTGCTCTCGGCTCACGCGACGCAGGGCCCCGTCGCCTCCCCGGCGGCCGCCTACTTCCACCTCGGCACGAACCGCTTCCCCTTCGGCGTGTTCAGCACCGCCCATGACCCGATCACCGACGCGCAGGTGGCGGTCTACGCCGCGCCTGGCAGGGGCGTCGACGGCAAGGCGATTGGCCCCTTCCCGGCGAGGATCGAGGACCTCACCACCAAGCCCGCCTTCCGGGCCAAGACCACAGCCGACGACCCGAGCGCGGCCCAGGTCGCCTATGTGTCGGACATCCCGCTGAACCGGCCCGGCCCCTGGGCCTTCGCCGCGCTGATCAAGAACGGCGGCTCCTACCAGTACAGCCTGATGCCCACGCCGAACCCGGTCGGCGACTTCCCGATGCCGAACGTCGGCCAGCCCGTACCGCACATCCACACGCTGACCGCCGGCCAGGTCTCGAACATCGGCCAGATCGACACCCGAGTTCCGCCCGACGACATGCACTCGGATGACTTCGCGAACGTCGTCGGCAAGAAGCCGGTCGTCCTCCTCTTCGCGACGCCGGCCCTCTGCCAGAGCCGGGTCTGCGGCCCGGTCACGGACATCACCCAGCAGGTGAAGCAGGAGTTCGGCGACAGGGTCGCCTTCATCCACCAGGAGATCTACAACAACAACCAGATCAACGACGGGCCGCGCCCGCAGATGCGGGCCTTCAAGCTCAACACCGAGCCCTGGGCCTACGTGATCGACCGCAGCGGCAAGGTCAGCTCGATCCTGCAGGGGCCGTTCAGCGTCCAGGAGCTCGAGGCGGCCGTGCAGAAGGTCGCGGGCTAGCCGGATCCCTGCGCTTCCCCCTGGGAGGGAGTAGAACTCAGCGCATGGGGGACGACGAGCTCCTCAGCATGCTGGCGGCCGAGGCCGCGCGCCGGACGGCGCCGCTCATCGACGGCCTCGAGGCCCTGGCCGCCTCCGATGAGAAGAACTCCGATCGTGTCGAGGAGCTCCGGGTCGAGGCCCATGGGTTGAAGGGCGCGGCCCTCGTCGTCGGCCAGGACCGCCTCGCCGAGCTGGCGAAGCAGATGGAGCAGTTCCTCGCCGGCTGCGTGGACACGGGACGAATCAAGCCGGGCGCGGCCGCCGCGCTGATCGCCGGCGCGAGCGCCTTCAACGAAGGTGCACAGGCCGCCGCCGAGGGCGTCGGGGAGCCCTCCTCGGTCGGCGAGTCGATGGCCGCACTCGCCGACTGAGTCAGTCGGCGTGGTTGAGGGCGAAGGAGATCGCCCCGAGCACCATCGCGCCCATCACCAGCCAGGCCGGCACCAGCCAGGCGGCGATCTCCGCGACCCGCAGCGCCGAGCGCCTGTAGACCGGCGCGAGCAGCGCGATCAGGCTCGCCACGAAGACGACGGTGGCGCTGATGATCACCGGCGCCGCGACCAGGGTCCGCGCGGGAGCATCGATGCGGTGATCGAGGTCGCGCCCGAGCTGTGAGTTGAGCAGAGCGACGATCGCGACGATCACAAGGGACCCGTAGAGCGCGCCGAGCAGCGGCCAGGTGAACGTCGTGACTTCGGTCTCCTCCTCAGGCCGCGCCATGAAACGAATCTACCCTGGCCTGTACGCTCGCCCGCAAGCGGGCCGGTAGCTCAGCTGGTCAGAGCAGCGGACTCATAATCCGTAGGTCGGTGGTTCGAGTCCACCCCGGCCCATGCGAAAGCGTCAAGGGGACAGCGGCCGGGGCGTGCTCTCTCCTCCGGTCGCCTTCGGGTGTGGGTGGACCTCGGCTCCTCGCAGCTTCAGCCGCAGCGCGTTCGCGTAGATCCGCGCGACCGTCGCGATGGTCATCGGCGGATGGGCGAACAGCAGCCGAAGCAGGCGCCGGGGGGTCAGGGCGAAGCGGCGCATCGACATCGAGGCGACGAAGACCTCCCTGCCGCCCTCGATGCTTCGGATCACGACGGACAGCCGCTCGCCGGGCGGGCTGACCGAGATCTCGTAGGTCTGGTCCATCGGCTGGAACGGGGAGACGTGCATCCGCTTCTCGAAGGTGCACCTGATCGGTTCGTCCGCATTGCGGCCGCGCCCATCCAGGACGTAGGCGGTCCGCTCCCCCCACGGGGTGTTGGTCACCTCCGCGATGACACTGCTAATCGAGCCGTCGGCGGATTCGAGGAAGAGGAACGACACCGGGTTGAAGCCCACGCCGGCGTAGCGAGGGCTCGCGAGCAGCCTGACCGGTCCGGTCGGGCGCCTGCCGAGACGCGCTTCGACCAGGTCTCGAGCACGCTCCGCGAGCGAACCGTGGGCGCCCGGCAGGTAGTCGCCGTCCCGGAAGTGGGCAGGAGCGGCCCGCCGCGCTGACCAGAGCGGAACCCGGTCGAGAATGCCGGGGAGCTCCTCCAGGGCGAACAGCGGCATGGCGATGCGGTAGCGGAAGGAGTGGGGGACTGTCCCGTCGCGCCGATGCGCCACCCAGCCCTCGTAGACGGCCGAGGCGCTCATGCCGCCTCCTGCAGCCGCTCCGCCACCGGCTCGCCGACCGGGGCCAGCGGAGTTGGCTCGCCGCGCTGGGGCAGGGGCCCGCGGCCGCCGAGCCGCTCGGAGACCCGGAGCGCCGACCAGACCCCATCCTCATGAAAGCCCCAGCGCCAGTAGGCGCCGCAGTAGTGGGTCCGGCGCGTGCCCGAGATCTCCGCCCAGCGGCGCTGGGCCGACACGCCGTCGGGGGTGAAGACCGGGTGGTCGTATTCGATCCTGCGAATGACCGACTTCGGGTCGATCGCCTCGGTCAGGTTCAGGGTGACCAGGTAGTCGCGGTCGGCGACCAGGGACTGCAGCCGGTTCATGTCGTAGGTCACCGTCGTGCGGCCGGTGGGCTGCTCTGTGAGGTGGTAGTTCCAGCTCGCCCAGGCGCTCCGCCGGCGGGGCATCAGGCTCGCGTCGGTGTGCAGGACGGCCTCGTTCCGCTGGTAGGGGATGCCGGCCAGAATCTTCGCCTCGGCCGGGCTCGGGTCGGCGAGCATGCGCAGCGCGACGTCGGAGTGGACGGCCAGTACCACGTCGTCGAAGTGCTCGCACGAGTCGTCCAGTGCGATCACGACTCCTCCCGGAACACGGTGGACCCGCCGAACCGGCGTCCGCAGGTTGATCCCCTCGCGGAAGGACGAGATGAGGGCCTGCACGTAGCGGCGCGAGCCCCCGGTGATCGTGCGCCAGGACGGCCTGTCCCGAAGCTGCAGGACGCGGTGGTTCTCGAAGAACTCAGCGAGGAAGCCGGCGGGGAAGCTCCACATCTGATCCGGGTCGGCCGACCAGACTGCCGCGGCCTGCGGCACCAGGAGGCGCTCGACGAAGTAGTTGGAGTAGCCGCCGTCCTCGAGGAAGCGGCGGAGCGACGGCCCGCGACCGCCGCGGCCGACGAGCTTGCGTGCCTCGCGGTTGAACCGGACCAGATCGCGCAACATCCGGTGGAAGCGGGGATCGAGGGCGTGAGCCGGGCGCGCGAACACGCCTCGTGGGCCGGTGGTGGCCCACTCGAACCCACCGCGGCCATCGGAGACCGAGAAGCTCATGTCGGTCGGCTGCGATGCGACGCCGAGCTCGTCCAGCATGCGCTCGAAGTTGGGGTAGTTGAGCTCGTTGAAGACGATGAAGCCCGTGTCGATGGCCAGCGTCCCCCCGGCCGTCTGGACGTCGATCGTGTTGGTGTGGCCACCTGGATAGCAGCCGGCCTCGAACACCTGGACGTCGTGGCCCGCGCGGTGGAGCTCGGCCGCGGCCACGAGGCCGGAGACCCCGGCGCCGACGACGGCGATGCGCCTCGAATCCCCGAACCGCCTCATGCCGCAGACCGGTCCCTGGGCGTGCCGAGCGCGCGCTTGGCGAGCTGCTCGGCGAGGCCCTGCTTCGCGTTCTCGCCGAGCGTGGCGAACGCCGCCCGCAGGGGGAGCTCGAAGACCTTGCGGATTCCCTTGAGGCGGAGCTCCGCATCCCAGCTGACCCTGCTGTGATCGCCGTCGACCGGCTCGATCCGCGCCTCGTCACGGACTGACACCGACTCAGTCTCGGCCTCGAACACGACGCGGTTGGGCCGGTCGACCTCGACCACGCGGTAG
>CAWCIP010000024.1:0-20207 GCA_963795665.1 uncultured Solirubrobacterales bacterium
CTTTCCATGCAAAGCGATAGCCGCTTCTCCTCCAAAGCAGCTATTCCGACATCCCGGCGGCTTCGAGGGCTTTGCGCCGGTCGCCGAACAGGCCCCACTCGATGACCTTGCCGTCGCGCACGGTGAAGAGATAAGCCATCTGGCCGCCTGCTTCGACCCCGCTCCCTCTTCCCTTCGTGTAGGCGGTGACGAAGGCGAGGATTCGCTCGCCGAGATCGAAGAACCTCTCAGGCTCGACCGACCATTCTTCGAAGGAATCGGAGATTGTCTCCTTGGCCCGGAGGAGCGCGTCGTGGCCTCGTCCCGCGAGCTCGCCGGGCAGCTCGGCCGACTCCCAAACCTCGATGTTGGGATCGATTAGGTCGTCGCGAATCTCGCCGGTCCCGCTGTAGGCAGCGATCACTTGGCGCACCACCTCGACGTTCTCCTCCGACATCGCCCAAGAAGTATCTCTCCACCGAGTGCCGCTTCCAATCCGAAGCGCTGCTTTTCCAAACTACTCCGACATCCCGGCGGCTTCGAGGGCATCGTCCCGGGTTGCGTGGAATTCGATTCGGACGACTTTGCGCTCCGCCAACTCGTAGGCGACATTCCACGTTTGGGTCACAGCCACACCGCTGATCCGGCCGCGGCCACCGGAGCGCATGACGACCACCACCCAGTCTCCTGCGTCGATCAATTCGTCAGGCTCGGCACACCAGTAATCGTCGAACGAGGAGACGAACCGCCCAATCGACGCGGTCACGGCTTCCCGTCCTTGTACCTGCTGCGTTTCCATGTTCGCCCGCGGATCCGACCAGAGCACGACTCCGGCGCCTATGTGCTCCGTCGAGGCCTCGTAGTCGCCCTGGACGAATGCGTGTAGGAAGCGGCGCACGATCCCGACGTTCTCCTCCGACATCGCCTACTCCAGCAGCTCGGCGTGTTCGCCCCCAAAGGTCACCGTCGACGAAGCCGGTAGAAGTGCTCGTCGAACTTCAGCAGCCTCGCGATGGCGTCGGGTTCAGCATCCGCGACCTCGATGTCTGTGATCGTCCAGTCCGGAAACGCCGCCTCCACGTCACTCCGGCTAGCCCCGCGCGGCAGCGGCCCTCGCCAGCGTGGCGCAAAGCAGTCGAGCAGCACGGTGGCATCGTCGGCGGCGACCGCATCTATCTCTCGACCCATCGCCGTGCGCTGGGCATCGGTGAGACCGTGGAAGGTTCCCGTGTCGAGGACCAGTCGGAAGTCGGAGCCGACCCCCGCCTCCCGAAGAGCCGTGACGTCGGCGTGCCTGATCCGCGCGTCGACGCCGGCCTTCTTAACCCGCTCGCGAGCACGCTCCAGGGCCTTGTCGACAATGTCGACGCCGGTGACCTGCCAGCCGCGCTTTGCCAGTGGGACTCCCCAGACGGCGCTCCCGCATCCGAGGTCGAGCGCCGGTCCGTAGGGCGGCTCGCGCCCGCTTTCCTCGCGCTCGAACAACTCCGATAGCTTCTCTTCGAATGGGGGGTGCTCTGCGAGGTCCTCCCAGGGGTGGAAGCCGAGCCGGTAGAAGACCTTGTAAGGAACGCCCATGCTGGATTCCTCGAGGGTCGCTCATGCAGGCTTTCCTGCGACCTCTCCCACACAGTATCTCGCCGCCGAGAGCTGTTTTCCATGAAGAGCAGCGGTCTTGAGATCAGACCGCGTCACAGGGGGAGATGCGGCTAGCGCTGCTGGCCGAAGATCCGCAGCAGGAAGAGGAACAGGTTGATGAAGTCGAGATAGAGGGCGAGGGCGCCCATGATCGCCGCGCGCCCCTCCGCCTCACCGGTGAGCCCCTGCTGGTTGATCTGCTTGAGCTTCTGCATGTCGTACGCGGTCAGGGCGGCGAAGATCCCCACCCCCGCGTACGTCGTGATCCAGTAGAGCGTCGAGTTGGCCCAGAAGATGTTGACGATCGTCGCCAGGATCAGCCCGATCAGCGCCATGAAGGCGATCGCGCCGACCTTGGAGAGGTCGATGTGCGTCACCGCTCCCCAGACGGCCAGCGCGCCGAACATGCCGGCGGTGATCAGGAACGCCGTGAAGATCGACTGCGTCGTGTACAGCTCGAAGAGGAAGGCGAAGGTGACGCCGACCGTCGCCGAGTAGAGCAGGAAGAGGAAGGTCGCCAGCCCGACCGACATCCGCGGCAGCATGAAAACGAGCAGGAGGACGAGCGCCAGCTGGGCGATCACCACGCCGATGACGATCCCCGGGCTCTGGGTGATGTCCGTGAGCAGCTTGTCGGACGAGCCGATCGCCGCCGCCACGCCGCCGGTGACGGCGAGCCCGACGAACATCCAGAGGAAGACCCTCTGCAGGAAAGTCGAATCGGGTCGGGCGACCGCGAGGGGTGGCTGTGCTGCGTACTCCATCGGCGCCGAAGCTTATGGAGGGGTGGAGACGCCACCGCGCTTCCGCCGCTGCGAGCGCGCCGCGCCGCTCGGCTTCCAGATCCCCGTCGCGACGACGCGTCTCAGCCGGCTGTTGGGGCTCGCGCTGCTCTCGCGGCGACGCGCCGGCCACGGCCTGCTGATCCCGCGCTGCCGCAGCGTCCACACCTTCGGGATGCGATTCAGGCTCGATCTGATCTTCCTCGACGCCGAGGGCCGGGTGGTGGAGCTCCGGCGCGCCGTGCCGCCGGGCCGGGTCATACGCTGCCCCGGCGCGATGGCCGTGCTCGAGCTGCCATCCCCGGAGTGACCTCGGCCGCCGAATCCCGGCGGCGCTGGTGGGTCCTCGTCGGCACGTGCCTGGGGCTGTTCATCCTGATGCTCGACTCCACCGTGGTCGCTCTCGCGCTGCCCACCATCGAGAGGGAGCTGCACGCCTCCCGCGACAACGTGCAGTGGGTGCTGAACGGCTACCTGCTGGTGATCAGCGTCCTGGTGGTGACGGCGGGGAGGCTCGGCGACATCTACGGCCGGCGCCTGGTCTTCCTGATCGGGATGGCGGTCTTCGCGGCCGGTTCGGTGCTTGCGGCCGTGGCCGGTGACGACCTGGTGCTGGTCGCGGCGCGGGTGATTCAGGGGGCGGGCGGCGCGGCGATGCTGTCGCTCTCCCTGGCGATCGTCAGCCACGCGTTCCCGGTCGAGCAGCAGGGCAAGGCCCTCGGCATCTGGGCGGCGGTCTCGGCGCTCGCGCTCGCGATCGGGCCGCTCGTCGGGGGCGTGCTGATCGACGTCGATTGGCGGCTGATCTTCTGGATCAACCTGCCGATCTGCGCCGCGGGCATAGCGATCACCCGCTGGGCGGCTCACGAGTCACGCGACGAGACCTCGCCTCCCAAGCTCGACCTCCCCGGCCTCGCGACCTTCACGCCGGGGCTGTTCGCCGTCGTCTTCGCGCTGGTCCGCTCGGACGAGTGGGGCTGGGGCTCCGCCAAGACCCTCGGCCTGCTGGCGGTGGGCCTGCTGCTTCTCGCCGCGTTCTGGGCGGTCGAGCACCGGGTGGAGTCCCCGATCGTCGATTTCGATCTCTTTCGCAACGGCCCCTATCTGGGCGCCTCGGCGGCGGCGTTCGCCCTGGTCGGCGCCTACTGGGTGGTGATCTTCTTCCAGCCCCAGTACCTGCAGGAGGTCCTCGACCACGGACCGGTCGCGGCCGGTGTGCTCGTGCTGCCGATCACGGCGCCGATGGTCTTCATCTCACCGTTCTGCGGCCCCCTGATCGAGCGCTTCGGCCCGCGCGGCCTGATGACGTTCGGCATGGTCTGCGGTGCGGTCGGCCTGGCCCTGCTGACCCGGATCGACGCCTCGAGCTCGTACGGCGTCCTGCTGCCCGGCTATCTGCTCTTCGGGATCTCGCTCGGCCTCGTCTACGCGCCGATGTCGACCGCGGCGATGCTGGCGATGCCGCGCGCCAAGGCCGGGATCGCCGCGGGCGTGCTGGCGATGATCCGCGTGACGGCGGGCGCGGTCGCGCTCGCGGTCGTCACGGCGGTGTTCCAGAGCATCGAGGACGATCGGCTCCAGCAGCATCCCGGCGACACTGCCGGTGCCTTCGCCACGGCGCTGGGCGACTCGACCTGGGTCCTCGTCGGCCTCGTCTCGGTGGGTGCGGGCCTCACCTGGGCCCTGGTGCGGCGGACCGGGGGAGACGAGCCGGCGCCGGAGGAGCATCCAGAGCACAAGCGCGAGCGCCACCGGCTCCACCTGTAGGCCCGAGGCCCGAGGCCGGGGGAGAATCCTCGCGGCCATCGCCCTTAAGGGGGCGTGCTGCCAAACGTCGAAGAGCTCGCCACCGTGGTGGTCTGCGAGGACGACGACCCGACGCGCGAGCTGCTCTGCGATCACCTGACCGCCGACCGCTACCGCGCCCTCCCGGCGCCGAGCGCTGCCGACGCGCTGCGGCTCTGCGGCTACAACCATCCGGACCTGATCCTGCTTGATCTCGTGCTACCGGACGCCCCGGGGATCGACGTGCTGCGGGAGATCCGCGGGTCGGGCGAGCGCATCGACCCCGAGCTGCCGGTGCTGGTGCTCACCGGGCGCACCAGCGAGGCCGACCGGCTTCGAGGCTTCGAGGCTGGGGCGGATGACTACCTCCCGAAGCCGTTCCATTATCCGGAGCTGGTCGCCCGGGTCGCGGCCGTGCTGCGGAGGCGTGCCGGCGCACGCCGGGGCCCGATCCTGGTCGGGGACCTGAGCGTCGATCCGGTTACACGTCGCGTCACGGTCGGCGAGCGCCAGGTCCAGCTCGCGAACAAGGAGTTCGCCCTGCTCCGAGCACTGGCCTCCGAGCCGCGCCGGGTCTTCACCAAGGACGAGCTGCTGCGCGACGTCTGGGGCTTCCGCTCGAAGGGGCGAACGCGGACGCTCGACTCGCACGCGAGCAGGCTGCGTCGCAAGCTCGACCCGGATGGGGCGCGTTACGTCTTCAACTGCTGGGGCGTCGGCTACAGGCTGCTGGACTGGTGATCACGCCTGGACACAAGCGCGCGCTCAACCGGGCGCTGCACGAGATCCGGCGACCGCTCCAGGCGCTGGCCCTGATGGAAGAGGGATCCGGCCAGCCGGCTGCTTCACCGCCGGCCGCCAGCAGGCGGGGGCTGCTCGAGGTCGCGGCGAGCGCCCTCGAGGATTTAGACGGCGCGGTCAACGGAGACGGTTCCGCAAGGCCCGCCCGCCGCTTCTCTTGCCGCGAGGTCGTGCTCGCCTGTCTCGAGCGGTGGCGCTCGGCGGCAGCTCCTGCGGGCGGGATCCGTGTCTACTGGGACGCGGGGCCGGCGCCGATCGAGGGCGACTCGGCGCGCCTGGCGCAGGCGCTCGACAACCTCGTCGCGAACGCGCTCGAGCACGGCGGGCCGCCGGTGGTCGTCACCGGGGCTCGGGTGGCGGGCCGCGTCCGGATCACGATCGCCAACGGTCACGGGGGAAAGCGCGCGCCGGAGAGTGCCGACCCGCGACGCGGCCATGGCACGAAGGTCGTGACGGAGGTGGCCAGCG
The DNA here is from genome assembly GCA_963795665.1 of uncultured Solirubrobacterales bacterium. GTDB lineage: Bacteria > Actinomycetota > Thermoleophilia > Solirubrobacterales > 70-9 > DASUPK01. The sequence goes on from CAWCIP010000024.1 coordinate 5,454, forward strand.
CTCACCACGGGCGGTTTGCCCTCTGCCGGACGGGGAGCGGTTGCGTCGCGGCGCTCGAGCTGCCGCTGGCCGAGCCCGGCTACGCACTGGCGGCGTGAGCCGCCGCACCCGGGCGCTGGTCTTCCTCGCCGCCGCTCTGGTCTGCGCGGTGCTCGCCGCGACGGTCGCGGGCCGCTATCGCTCGCGCGTTGAGGCTCGCTACGGGCCGCTGCGCGCTGTGGTGGTGGCAACGGCCGAGCTGCCGGCGGGCAAGCCGATCGGGGTGGACACGGCGGGGGCCGAGCTGACCGTGCGGCGGGTCCCCGCGAGCTTTGTCCCGCCGGGGGCGTTGGTGCGCCCGGCCGACGCCCTTGGCCGAGCTCCGGGTGCCACGATCCCCGCCGGCTCCTACGTGCTCGGCGCCCAGCTCGCCGTGCCGCACGTGGACGCACCGCGCGCGCCGGCGGTGGGACAGGGACTGCGTCCTGTTCAGGTCGCGGTTGCCGGAGCCGAGGCACTCACCGTCGGAGACGGCTCGCCCGAGGGAAGCCGAGTCGACGTGGTCGTCGCGCGTCAGGGCGGGCTCGGGCGATCGGCTCAGGCCCGCATCGCCGCGACGGACGTGAAGCTCCTCGCGCTCCGCAGCCCAGCCGGGCCGGGCGAGGGCTGGTCCGCGACGCTCGCGGTCACCGAGCAGCAGGCGCTCTCGCTGATCGGCGCGCAGAGCGCCGGGCGCGAGATTCGCCTGCTGCCCAGGGCGTGATTCAGGAGACCGTCGGCTTGCCGAGCCGGTACTTGTTGCCCGACGGGTCCCGAAACTCGGAGTCAAGTCCGTACGGCTGCTCTGCCGGCGCCTCTGTGAACTCGACGCCTCGATCCTTGAGCTCCTCGTAGCTGGCCTGGACGTCGTCGGCGGTCAGGAAGACCGTTCCGGCAAAGCCCTTGGACATCAGGTCCTCGACCTGCTTCTGCGTCTCCTCGTCCATCACCGGTGGGCCGGGGATCGCCATCAGGGCGAGGGAGAAGTCCTGGCCCGGCGCCCCGACGGTGAGCCAGCGGAAGCCGCCGAGCTCGGCCATCGTGATGTCGGAGCGGACCTCCCATCCGATCTTCTTGGTCCAGAACTCGAGGGCCTCGTCCTGGTCATGCACCCAGACCTGCCCATTCGACACGGTGATCATCTCGTCTCCTTTCGGTGGATTACGTCGTCCGGGCCCAAGCTAGTTGCGGCTCATTCCCCTGTCTTCTTGAAACGTGCTGTCTGGGGCCGGAGGTAGGTCCGGAGGACGCAGCTCGGCACCTTGGCGAAGGCGGTCGCGGGTGGCTGGCTGGTCCGGAACTCGGTCGGGGTCTGCCCGTAGGCGCGCTTGAAGCTGGTGGTGAAGGAGCCGATGCTCCGCAACCCGACCTCGAGGCAGACCTCGGCGACGCTCCAGTCGGTCATCCGCAGCAGGGCGGCGGCGCGCTCGAGGCGCCTCGTCAGCAGGTAGTGGTGGGGAGACTCGCCGAAGGTGCGGCGGAACTCGCGGCTGAAGTGAGCCTTCGAGAGACCCGCTGCGCCGGCCATGTCGTCGACGTCGAGCTGCTCCGAATAGCGGGCGTCAGCGAGGTCCTTGGCGCGCAGCAGGTGCCGTGCCGGTGGGGGATAGGCCATCGTTGACATCTGAGACTCCCGCGCCCCGCCTAAGTAATCGCGGCATTGAACGCGGTTTCGGCCTCGCCGCCATGGACGGCAAAGACGATGCGCTCGAGCCCGCTGCCCGAGTCCAGGTGCCGCCGGACCTCCTCGACCTCGATCCGCGCCGCCTCGTCGAGCGGGAAGCCGCCGACGCCCGTGCCGAAGGCGACCAGGGCGAGGCTTTTCGCGCCGAGCTCGTCCGCCTTGGCGAGGGTGCTGGCGGTGGCGCTGCGGATGATCTCCGGGGAGGTCGGGCCACCGAGCTCCATGGTGGCGGCGTGGATCACCCAGCGGGCGGGCATCTCGCCGGCCGTCGTCTCGACGGCCTCCCCGAGCCCGATGGGTGCGCGCTCGTCGCTTTCGGACTGGACGGCCGGGCCCCCTGCCCGAGAGATTGCTCCCGCGACCCCGCCGCCGTGCCGCAACTGCGTGTTGGCGGCGTTGGCGATCGCATCGACCTCGAGCCTGGTGATGTCCGCCTGCTTGACCTCGATCTCAGCCACGTCCGGAGGGGAGGCTACCGTCGCGAAATCGCCGAGATCGACCGCCAGCAGCTGCTCACCGCTCTCACCACCGAGCACTTTGGGCTGGCGGGAGCTCGGGCGCAGGCGACGGGAGAGAGCTCGGCGCGGGCCGCGCTCTACATCAGCGCGGTCTCCAGCACGCTTGTCGCGCTCGGCTTCATCGGCCAGATCTCCTCGGTCGGCGATTCCTTCACGGTCTTCGCCCTGACGGTGCTTCCGACCCTCTATGTCCTCGGCATCTTCACCTTCGTCCGCACGGTTGAGAACGGGGTGGAGGACCTGATGATGGGCCGGGCGATCAACCGGATCCGCAACTACTACCTGGAGATCGCCGGCGAGGAGGCCCGCTACTTCATGCTCAGCGCTCACGACGACGCAGAAGGGGTGATCCGGAACATGGGCGTCAGCCTCCAGCGCCGCCAGCAGTTCTTCACGACGGGCACGATGATCGCGGTGATCAACAGCGTGGTCGGGGGCGCCGCGGTGGCGATCGCGATCGGCGCCATCACCGGCGCTCCGCTCGGGATCTGCACTGGGATCGGGGGAGTGGCCGCGATCGCCTCCCTCGCCTGGATGCTGCGGATGGAGAACCGCCTCTACCACCAGCTGGGCGGCTTCAGCGAGGTGCTCTTCCCCTCGCCTGAGAGCGACTCCGCCGGGGGCGAGTAGGCCGCGCTCCTCGCTTAATCCCAGGTGGACGAGCGTGTCCGCCGTAGGCACCTGGATGAGCTGGCCGCCGAGCTGCGGAGGCGCTTGGTCGAGCACCGCCGCACCCAGGCGGCGTCCGGAGCCTCGGCGATGGGGCCGCTTCCCGAGGCGGTCCGTGAGCTCGTCGACGAGGACGCGGCGATCCTCGACGCGTCCACCAGGGAGCGCCTCCGCGAGCTGATCCTCCGCGAGGCGGTCGGCCTCGGTCCGCTGGAGGAGTTGCTGGCCGACCCGGGGGTCGAGGAGGTGATGGTCAACGGACACGATCGCATCTATGTCGAGAGGGCAGGTCGGATCGAGCGGACGGAGGTTTCCTTCCCATCGGAGCAGTCGCTGCGCGATGCGATCGAGAGGATCCTCACCCCGCTTGGCCGTAGGGTCGACGAGCTCAGCCCGATGGTGGACGCGCGGTTGGAGGACGGCTCGCGCGTCCACGTCGTGATCCCGCCGCTCTCGGTCGACGGCCCGTCGATGTCGATTCGCCGCTTTTCGGCCGTCCGTCCCGGCCCGCGGGAGCTGATCGAGCTGGGCACCCTCACCTCCGAGCTGCACGACGAGCTCGCCGCGGCGGTCGGGGCAAGGCGAAGCATCCTGGTGAGTGGCGGGACCGGCTCGGGCAAGACCACGCTGCTCAACGCCCTTTCGGCCTTCATCGAGGAGACCGAGCGGGTGATCACCATCGAGGATGCGGCCGAGCTCCGTCTCCGCCAGCCGCACGTCGTCCGGCTCGAGAGCCGTCCGGCGAACGTCGAGGGGCGCGGTCGGGTGACGATCCGCGACCTCCTGCGCGGCGCCCTGCGGATGCGTCCCGACCGGATCGTGATCGGCGAGGTGCGCGGAGGTGAGGCGCTGGATCTGGTGATGGCGCTCAACACAGGCCATGAGGGCGCGCTGTCGACCGTGCACGCGAACTCGCCCGAGGACGCCCTGCGCCGGATCGAGACGCTGGCGCTGATGGCCGGGGTGGGGCTGCCGCATGACGCGATTCGCGAGCAGCTGGGGCGCGGGCTCGACCTCGTCATCCACCTGGCGCGGCTCAGTGACGGGTCGCGGCGCGTGGTGGAGGTCGCGGAGGTGGTGCGGACGGCCGGCTCCGTGGGTGTCCGCGAGCTCTACCGGCTGGGAAGCGAGACGGAGGGACGCCCATGGGCGAGCCGGCGCTGATCGCGCTCGCGGGCCTGGCCGGAGGGCTGCTGACAATCGCGGCTCGGGAGACGCTCATCTCGGCGCCGCGGCTGGGAACGTGGCTGCGGGCATCGGTCGCGCCGCTGGGCCGCGCCGGTCGCGAGGGTTACGCGCCGAGCGCCGAGGAGCAGCGGCGCCTGGCCATGCTGGGCATCGGCGCGATCGCCGCCACGACCGTCCTGGTCGCGGGACCGGGTCCGCTGGCGGTGGCCGCGGCGGGGGGACCTTGGTGCGTGGGCATGCTGGTCACGCGGCGCCGGGAGCGATACCGGCGGTCGGTCGAGCGGTCGGTCCCCGACATCGCCGGGGCGATCGCCGACGCGATCTCGGGCGGGCACTCCGTCCGCGGCGCTCTGGCGGCGGCCGCGGGATCTCTCGACGGGCCGTCCTCGGCCGAGCTCGCCAGGGTCGCCGCCGACCTCGAGCTCGGCTCGTCAACCGGAGACGCATTGGCGGCGATGCGCGGGCGGCTGCGCTCTGAGCGCGTCGACTCCCTGGCGACGGCGCTGCTCAGCCAGCAGGTCGCGGGCGGGGACGTGGCGTCCCTGATGCGCCGCCTGGCCGTGGCCTCGGCGGACCGCGACCGTGTCGAAGACGAGGCTCGCGCGGCGACCACCCAGGCACGCTTCACCGGGCTGCTGGTCGTCGCCCTGCCGGCCGGTGCAGCGCTCTTCGCCGAGCTCCTTCAGCCGGGATTCGTCTCCAGGGTTGTCTCCGAGCCGGCCTCGGCCGCGATGCTGGTCGCGGCCGCCGGCCTGCAGATGGTCGGGTTCGCGGTGATTCGCCGTCTGGGCAGGCCCGCCGAATGACTCCTGTCCTTCTGCTGGTCGCCGGAGCGCTGGTGCTCGGCCTCGCCGCGGCCGCTGAGCTGATTCCACGAGACGGCCGGTCAGCCAGCAACGGTCGCCCCGACGCCCCGGCACGCTCGCCCGCGTGGAGCGCGCTCGCTGCCATCGACGCCCGGCTCGGTCTCGCCGCCAGGCTCAACAGGGCTGGGCTCACCGATCGGATCTCCCTCGAGGCGCTGATCGCCGCCAAGCTCGGCGGCGCCCTGGCGGGGGCGCTGTGGGCGATGATCGTGGCGCCCGCGGCGCCGAGCAGGCTTGGCTGGATCGTGGCGATGGGACTCCCCGGGGCGGGATTCCTGGGACCCGACGCCTGGCTCGAGCGGCGCGGCCGCCAGCGCCTGCGGGCTCTGCGGGCCGGTCTTCCCGACGCGCTCGACCTGGTCGCCGTCGGGACCGCCGCCGGTCGCAGCCCGCTGGCGGGCCTGAGCGAGCTCGGCGGGGGGGAGGGGCCGCTCGCTCGGGAGCTGGCGATGCTCTCCGCCGAGAGCTCCTGCGGCCTGCCACAGAGCGAGGCGCTCGAGTCGCTGCGGCGACGAGCCCCGGTGCCCGAGGTCTCGGCGATGTGCGGCGTGATCGAGCGCTCGCGTCGCTACGGCTCTCCGCTCGCCGACCAGCTGCGCGAGCAGGCAACGGCCCTGCGCGGTGTCCAGCGGCGCCGCATCGAGGAGCAGGCCGCCCGCGCCGCGCCGAAGATTCAGCTGGCCGTCGCGCTGCTCCTCGTGCCCTCGGTGTTGCTGATGATCGCGGCCGGCCTCCTGGCCAACATCGACCGCTTCATGGCCGGGTTCTAAGCCGCCTTCAGACGAAATCGTCCGGGTGACAGCGCAGGCAGGCGCGAAATCCGTCGCTCCGCGCCGCAGCGGCTGTCCGGTAGAAGCGGACGTTCTCCCGCTTCGGCATCCGGGCCGGGCATCCGGGGCGGCAGTAGATCCCTGTCGAGGTGACCGCGGCGAAGAACCTGCCCGCGTGGCTCTCGTCCCGGGTCTCCATCGCTTCGTAGCGCTGCTCGAAGTCCATCGTGTCCTCCTCTTCGCTCTTCGTCTGCCGATGGAACGCGCGTACTTAGGCCCGCGTGAGGTGAGGCGCGACAATGCGGGCGTGGCTGCTGACGACGGACCCTTCTCGGAGATCTTCCGGCCGGCGGGGATCTCGTACCTGCGGATCCCGTCGACCGACCCGCAGGCGAGCGCGGCCTTCTACGAGGCCGTCTTCGGCTGGAAGGTCGACGCCGACCGAGTGGACCCGAGCTTCGAGGACGGCACGGGGCACGTGATCGGCCACATCCACGGCGACATGGAGGTGGCGGGCAAAGCCGGGATTCGCCCGTACGTCTACGTCGAGAGCGTCGAGGACGCCCTCGAGAAGGTCACCGCCAACGGTGGGAACGTGGTCACGCCTCCCTACCCGGAGGGTGACCTGACGGTGGCGGTGTTCGGCGACCCCGTCGGCACCGTGCTGGGCGTCTGGCAGCGCGGCTAACGGGTGAAGCGGATCGGCTCGAACTCATAGCCGCAGTGCCCGCAGACCCGCTTGGCCAGCGGGACACGACGGCCGCAGCGGTGACAGGGGCGGGTCGGTCCCCGGTAGAGCACCCTGACCACGACGAGCAGGACGACCAGGCCCAACGCCGTCAGGCCGAAGCTGGTCAGGTTGAGTAGGACGGCGGGGGTCAAAGTGGGGGAGGGTCCGAGGCGGTCCTCTTCGCTGCAACCAGAGTTGCAGGATCGGGGCCTCCGGGCCCCGCCGCCACCCCGAGTCGCCGATCGCGCAAACCGCATGGGAATGCGGAATTCAGCGGCGTCCGGACCCGGGTAGCAATTCCGTCCGACGGATCGGATGCAATGCGCCCGCCCAATCTGTGTTGCAAAGTGGGACAGAGTGGGTTAGCGTGGCGAACAGAGTTGGTCAATAGGGCCGGGGTGATGAGGCTCCTCCCACCTCACCACCCCGGCCCGCTCCGAACAGACCAACCACCTCCGGAGAGGGACCCACTTTGTCGTTTCTCGGTCAGTACGAGCACAATCTCGACGCGAAGGACCGCCTCACGGTCCCGTCGAGGTTCCGCGCGGCGCTGGCTGATGGAGTCGTTCTCGCCAAAGGGCTCGACCCCTCCGTCTGGGTGTTCGCGCCCGGCGGCTACGAGAACTTCACGAAGTCCTTCCTCGGCGAGACCAACCCGCTGGGCAAGCGCGGCCGCATGCTCCGCCGCCACTTCCACGGCGGCGCCTTCGACGACTCCCTGGACTCGGCGGGCCGGATCCGCCTGCCGAAGAAGCTGATCGAGCACGCCGGCCTGGGCGAGGGCCCATGCATGGTCGTGGGCTCCGACGACTGGTTCGAGATCTGGAGCGCCGAGCGCTGGGCCGCCTACGAGAAGGAAATGGATGCAGAGGTCTCGGATGTCGCGGAGAACCTCTCCGAGAGCGAAGGAGCCTGAGATGGCAACAGCGACACACAGAGTGGTGGGAACGCTTGCCGAGTCAGCGAACCTTACGTACGTGCCCCAGGAACACGAGCCCGTACTGGCCACAGAGCTGATCGACGTCCTCGACCCCCGCCCGGGGGAGACCTTCGTCGACTGCACGTTCGGCGGCGGCGGCCATGCCCGGCTGATCGCCGAGCGCATCGGGCCCGAGGGCGAGCTGATCGCGGTGGACCGCGATCCCGCCTCGGAGGAGCGCTGGAGCGAGTTCGCCACGGTCGTGCCCTCGAGATCCCGCTTCCTGCGCGCCGACTTCGTCGCCGCTCTGGAGGGCCTGCGCGGCGAGGGCGTCCGTCCGGACGGCATCGTCTTCGACCTCGGCATGTCCTCGATGCAGGTCGACGCCTGGGAGCGCGGCTTCTCCTACTCCTATGACGCGCCGCTCGACATGCGGATGGACCCGACTCAGAGCCTCTCGGCGGCGACCGTCGTCAACGAGTGGCCCCAGGACCGCCTGGCGAAGGTGATTCGCGAGCTCGGCGAGGAGCGCCGCGCCGGCTCGATCGCGCGCGAGATCGTCAAGCGCCGCCCGATCGAGACGACCTCACAGCTGGTCACGGCGATCAAGGCCGCGATCCCGCCCTCCGAGCGCTTCGGCCGGGGGCATCCCGCCAAGCGCAGCTTCCAGGCGATTCGCATCGCCGTCAACGGCGAGCTCGACGCGCTCGACCATGCCCTGCCGCTCGCCTGGGCGATCCTGCCGACGGGCGGGCGCCTCGGCGCGATCTCCTTCCACTCTCTCGAGGACCGGCGCGTCAAGCGCTTCCTCGCCGACCGCGCTCGCGGGTGCGTCTGCCCGCCGGAGCTGCCGGTCTGCGTCTGCGGGCGCGAGCCCGAGGCCGATCTGCTCACCAAGCGGGCGATCGCCCCCGGCTCAGAGGAGCTGGAGCGGAACCCCCGCGCCTCGTCCGCGCACCTGCGCGCCGCGCTCAAGATCCGCGAGGAGGAGGAGGCCGGCTGATGGCCGCCGCCGCGACCGCCCGCCGTGCTTCGGCGCCCGCCGCCCGGCCTGCGCCTCGCCGGAAGCCGCGGGCGCGCCGGGCCCCCGCCCGCGTGCCGCGCCAGTCTCCGGCGCGTGTGATGCGACCCGCCGTGGCGGGCGCGGCCCTGCTTCCCCAGGCGGCCGTCCGCAGCGTCGGCGCGGTCCGGGACTTCTCCGATTCGGGCCTGATCATGCGGCTCACCCGCGGCCGCGGCTGGATCGCCGTCCTCTGCGCGCTGCTCGGAGGGATCGTCGCCCTCAACGTGGTCAGCCTCAGCCTGAACGCGGGCGCCGGGGCGACCTCGCTCCGGATCGACGAGCTCAAGACCCAGATCTCCTCGCTGAACGCCCAGATCGATGAGCGCCTCTCCGCCAGCAGGGTCGAGGCTGAGGCATCGCGCCTCGGCCTGGCGGTGCCCGATCCGAAGGCGATCACCTACCTGGACGGCAGCAACGGCAGCGCCGAGCGCCTCGCCCACCTGCTGGGCACGGACAGCTTCCTGATGGCGCCGAGCCTGCCCTCGAGCTACCCGGCGAACGGCCAGTCCTACGCGCCGGTGTCGACGTCCTCGGCTCCCACCTCGACGACGACCGCCTCGCCGACCCCGACCCCGACCACGAGCGCGACCTCGCCCTCGACCGGCACGACACCCAGCTCGAGCAGCGGATCGACGAGCGGGGCGTCGGCCGGCAGCGGAAGCTCGAGCGGAACCGCGGGCAGCTCGACCGGGGGCGTCGGCCTCTAGGGGCAACCGGCGATGCGACTGATCGATCGCCGGCTCGGGCTTCTCTTCTGCGTCTTCTGCCTGATCTTCTCCTTCGCGATCGTGCGCTCGTTCTGGCTTCAGGGCGTCAAGGGCGGCAGCCTGCGGGCTGAGGCCCGCAGCCAGCAGGTGACCAGCGTGACGATCCCAGGCGAGCGCGGCCGGGTCCTCGACCGCAACGGCAAGGTCCTGGCTGCCTCCGAGGACGCCGCCGATGTGGTCGCCACGCCGTATCAGGTCGACAATCCCGGACAGACCGCCTTGCGCCTGCATGACGTCCTCGATGTGCCCACCGCAGACCTTCTCAAGGCGCTCTCCGATCGCACCTCCGGCTTCGCCTACCTCGACAGGAAGGTGGACCCCGGCACGGCCGCCGAGGTCAAGAAGCTCGACATCACCGGCATCTCCACGGTTCCGACCAGCAAGCGGCTCTATCCGCAGGGCGAGCTCGCCTCGCAGGTGATCGGGGCGGTGGGCACCGACAACCAGGGCCTGACCGGTCTCGAGCACTCCGAGAACGACGTGCTCGGCGGCGCGAACGGCGAGGAGGACATCGTCCACGACGCCGTCGGACGGCCGCTGCGGATGGAGACGGTCACTCCGGCCAGCGTCGGCGAGGACGTCCAGACCACCCTCGACGCCGCGATCCAGGGCAAGACCGAGGAGGCGCTCAACGCGGCCGTGGATCACTACGGTGCGAAGGGCGGGACCGCGATCGTCATGAACCCGAATACCGGCGAGGTGCTGGCGATGGCGAACACCCCCGGCTTCGATCCGGCGGACCTCTCCAACGCGACATCGGAGGAGCTCGAGAACCGTGCCACCGGCTTCACCTACGAGCCGGGCTCGACCTTCAAGGCCTTCACCGTCGCCTCGGCGCTCCAGGACCACGTGGTCACGCCAAGCTCGAGCTTCTACCTGCCGTCGGAGATCCACGTCTATGACCGGACGATCGGCGAGGCCGAGGCGCGCCCGCCGGTGACGCTGACCACCGCCCAGATCCTCGCCCAGTCCTCCAACGTCGGCGCCGTCACGATCGGCCTGAAGGAGGGCGCGGACCGCTTCTCCCAGTGGATCAACCGCTTCGGCTTCGGGCGGCCGACCGATGTGGGCTATCCGGGTGAGGAGCGCGGGATCGTCCCGGCCCGGGACAACTACTCGGGTTCCACGATGGGCAACCTGCCGATCGGGCAGGGCCTCTCCGTCACCCCGATGCAGATGGCGACCGCCTATTCGGCGATTGCCGACGGTGGGATCCTGCGCCGCCCGACCCTGGTCGAGAACGTCGGTGGCCAGCCTTCGGACCAGAACACCGACCCGCATCGGGTGATCACCTCGAGGACAGCGGCCGAGCTGCGCCAGATGCTGGAGGGGGTGCTGGCGCCGGGAGGCACAGCGTCCGAGGTCAGCGTCCCCGGCTACACGCTGGCGGGCAAGACGGGTACCGCGCAGAAGGTCGAGAACGGCACCTACTCCGACAGCCGCTACGTCGCCTCGTTCGTCGGCTTCGCGCCGGCCCAGCATCCGAAGCTGCTGGTCGCGGTGGTCGTCGACGAGCCGCAGTATGTGCACGTCGGCGGGCTGGTGGCCGCGCCGGTCTTCGGGCAGATCGCCGAGTTCGCGCTGCCCTACCTGGGCATCTCGCCGCGCTAGGCCTCGATCCCTACTCCTAGAATCGCGTCGGGATGGAGCTGGGCGAGCTGCTGAGAGCGTCGGGCGTCGCTGCGCAGGTGCGCGGCGACTCCTCCGTGCAGATCCGCGACCTCGCCTACGACAGCCGCCGGGTGAGCGATGGGACTCTCTTCTTCTGCTTCGCAGGGGAGAAGACCGACGGGCACGATTTCGCCTCCCGGGCCGTCGAGGCGGGCGCCGCCGGGCTCGTCGTCGAGCGTCCGCTCGACCTGGACGTCCCGCAAGCGCAGGTCGAGGACGCGAGGGCGGCGATGGCGCCGATCGCAGCGACCTTCAACGGCGACCCCACCTCGGAGCTGGCGGTGGTCGGGATCACCGGCACCAACGGCAAGACCACCACGGCGTTCCTGGTCCGGCACCTGCTCGAGGCCGCTGGACGGCGCTGCGGCCTGCTGGGGACCGTCCGGCAGGTCGTCGGCGGCGAGATCGAGGAGGTCGAGCGGACCACCCCTGAGGCGATCGACCTGCAGCGGACGTTCAACCGGATGCTCGAGGCGGGCGACAGCGCCTGTGCGATGGAGGTCTCCTCGCACGCGCTCGTCCTGCACCGCGCCGACTCGATCGACTTCGCTGTCAAGGTGTTCACCAACCTGAGCCAGGACCACCTCGACTTCCACGCCGACATGGAGGATTACTTCGCGGCCAAGCGGCTGCTCTTCTCGGGCGAGGGAGGCGTCCCCATGATCGAGCTGGAGGGCGGCATCTCCGTGGTCAACCTCGACGACCCCTACGGCCAGCGGCTCGCCGAGGAGCTCGCCACCGGGGAGGGCGGCGACTGCATCACGTACTCCGCGGCGGGCGGCGCGGCCGATCTGAGCGCGCGCGGCGTCACCTTCGATCCGAGCGGCTCCCGCTTTCTCTGCATCTCTCCTGAGGGCGAGCTCGACGTCCAGACCCCCCTCCCGGGCGATTTCAACGTCTCCAATGCGCTCGCGGCCCTGGCGGTCGCGCATGCCCTGGGGTTGGACCTTCAGGACTCCGCGCGGGCCCTTGCAACGGCAGAGCAGGTCCCGGGCCGGTTCGAGTCGATCGACGAGGGCCAGCCGTTCGGGGTGATCGTGGACTACGCCCACACGCCTGACTCGCTGGAGAACGTGCTGGCCGCGGCGCGGCGCCTGACCGGCAGCCGGCTGATCTCGGTCTTCGGCTGCGGCGGCGACCGCGACACCGAGAAGCGGCCGTTGATGGGCAGGGCCGGGGCGGAGCTCTCCGACGTCGCCGTGGTCACCTCGGACAACCCGCGCTCCGAGGACCCGGACGCGATCATCGACCAGATCCGGAGCGGTATCCCCGCCGATCCGCACGCCGAGGTGCTCGTGGAGGCCGACCGCCGCGCGGCGATCGCGCTCGCGCTCGGCCGCGCCGGGAAGGGCGATTCCGTCGTGATCGCCGGCAAGGGGCACGAGCAGGGCCAGGAGTTCGAGGACGGGCGGAAGATCCCGTTCGATGACCGCGACGTGGCGCGGGATGAAATCCGCAAGCTCAAGACGGGCTCCGCAAGTTGATCGCCTTCGACGGTGACCGTCTCGCCTCGGCGGCCGGGGCGGAGGTTCTCGCGAGCGGCGGCGCTGATGGGCCGCAGCGAGTCGTGATCGACTCCAGGGAGGTCCGGGAGGGCGACCTGTTCGTGGGCCTGCCGGGAGAGCGCGCCGACGGCGGCGAGTTCGGCGCCGCCGCCCTCGAGGCGGGAGCCTGGGGGATCCTGGTGGGGGCGCAGTGGGGGCGGGAGCTGGCCGCGCAGCGCCGGGTCGGTGCGGCCGAGGGGGAGAGCTGGATCCTCGGTGCGAGCGATCCCCTGGCGGCGCTCCAGTCGCTGGCCCGGGCCTGGCGAGAGGAGCTTGGCGCCCGCGTGGTCGGGATCACCGGATCGACGGGCAAGACGTCGGTAAAGGACGTCTGCCGCGCGATCCTCCCCGCTGAGGTCCAGGCCAGCCCGGAGAACTTCAACACCGAGATCGGCCTGCCACTTGCCGTGCTCGCCGCGCCCCCGGGCACCGAGGTCCTCGTGCTGGAGATGGCCATGCGGGGCGTGGGCCAGATCGCTGAGCTCTGCGCGATCGCTGCGCCCGACGTGGCCGTGATCACCAACGTCGGCCCGGTGCACGTCGAGCTCCTCGGCTCCGTCGAAGCGATCGCCGCCGCCAAGGCGGAGATCATCGACGGCCTCCGTTCGGCGGGGACCGCGGTGGTGCCGGCAGAGGCCGGCCCGCTCGAGCCGCATCTGGATCGGGCGCCGAAGGTGCTCCGGTTCGGGGCCGGGGGCGACGTCGAGGCGACCTGGGTCCTGGCCGAGGAGGGCGAGACCGACGCCCTGGTGCGCACCCCCGCCGGCGAGCAGGCCTTCAAGCTGCCCTTCGTCGAGGCCCACAACCTCGACAACGCCCTGGCGGCCATCGCCGCGGGCGTGGCGCTGGGCTTTCCGCCCGCCGAAATGGCCGATCGGGCGCCCGGGATAGTCTTCTCGCGCCTTCGTGGGGAGCTGGTGGAGCTCCCGGAGAACGCCATCCTGGTCAACGACTCCTACAACGCCAACCCGATCTCGATGCGGGCGGCGCTGGACCACCTCGCCACGCTCAAGGCGGGGGGCCGGCGGCTCGCCGTGCTCGGCGAGATGCGCGAGCTGGGTCCTGGTGCGGCCGCGTACCACCGCGAGATCGGAGAGCACGCGCGCGAGCGGGGCGTCGAGCTGATCATCGGAGTGGGGGAGCTGGCGTCGGAGTACGGGCCAGATGAGCAGGTTGCCGACGCCGAGGCGGCGGCGGACGCGCTCGCCGCGGCGCTCGGGCCTGGGGACGCGGTCCTGGTCAAGGGCTCGAGGGCGGTCGGGCTGGAGCGGGTCGCCGAGAAGCTGGCGAGGCGCTAGATGCTGGGAGAGATCCTCATCGCCGGCATGGCCACGATGTTGCTCTGCATCTTCCTGGGCCCGAAGTTCATCGAGTACCTGCGCCTGCGGGAGTTCGGCCAGCAGATCCGCGAGGAGGGGCCTCAGGAGCACCACGAGAAGGCCGGCACGCCGACGATGGGCGGCCTGCTGATCTTCACCGCCGTTGCGGTTCCTTATCTGGTGCTCTCCGACCGCGATACGCAGAGCCTGGCCGTCTTCGGCGTCGCTGTCGGCTGCGCCGCGATCGGCTTCGTCGACGACTACCTGAAGATCACGCGGCGCCGCTCACTGGGCCTGTCCGCTCGCTACAAGCTGCTGTTGCAGCTCGGCCTCGCGATCGGGCTCTGGTACGTCGCCCGGCACTCGGTCGGGCTGGACTCGAGTCTCGAGCTGCGCATCTCGCACGCCTCCCTCGACATCCCGGACGGCCTCTATCCGCTGGTGATCTTCCTGGTGATCGCGGGCTCGAGCAACGCTGTCAATCTCACCGACGGCCTCGACGGCCTGGCCGCCGGCTGCTGCGCGATCGTGCTGCTGGCCTACACGGCGATCACCTTCATCACCACGGGCGAGCACAGCCTTTCGCTGCTCTCCGCCTGCCTGGTCGGCGGCTGCATCGGCTTCCTCTGGTTCAACGCGTTCCCGGCGTCGATCTTCATGGGGGACACGGGATCCCTCGGCTTGGGGGGCGCCATCGGCGCCCTGGCCGCAATGATTCAGACCGAGATCCTGCTGATCATCACCGGCGGCATCTTCGTGATCGAGGCTCTTTCGGTCGCGCTCCAGGTCACCACCTTCAAGATGCTCCGCCGCCGCGTCCTGCTGATGGCCCCGGTCCATCACCACTTCGAGACTGATGGCCTGGTCGGAGACCAAGATCATGCTCCGCTTCTGGATCATCGCCGCGGTCTGCTCAGGGATCGGCTTCACGCTCTACCAGCAGTCGATCGGGACGTGGGCACACCTCAGGCGCCTGCTCAGGCACGCCTCAGGCACGCAGGGAGTGAGCGGCCGAGGGCGAAGATGGT
>CAWCIP010000025.1:0-82589 GCA_963795665.1 uncultured Solirubrobacterales bacterium
TCGCTTCGCGGTGGACGCCGCTGCCGAGGGACTGCTCGACAGGGCGGGCGCGCTCGGGACTATCGACGCCGGCAAGCTCGACGCGCTCCTGCATCCCACCTTCGACCCCGAGAGGGAGTACGAGGTCCTGACCCGCGGCGTGGCGGCCTCGCCGGGCGCGGCGCGCGGCGCGATCGTGTTCACCGCCGCCGAGGCCGTCGAGCGGGGCAGCTCCGGCGAGGACGTGATCCTGGTGCGCCCGTTCACGGAGGCCGAGGACGTCGCGGGGTTCGCCGCTGCCCGGGGGATCCTTACCTCAGAGGGCGGCAAGGCCTCGCACGCTGCGCTCGTGGCCCGCGGCATGGGGAGGCCGTGCGTGTGCGGCGCATCCGAGATCGACGTCGACGTCGACCAGGGCCTGGTGCACGTCAACGGCCGGGCGCTGCGCGGTGGCCAGATGATCGCCATCGACGGCTCCACCGGGGCGATCACGCTCGACGACGTGCCGCTGATCACCCCGGAGATCTCGGAGGAGTTCCGCACCGTGCTCGACTGGGCGGACGAGCTGCGCCAGCTGCAGGTGAGGGCCAACGCGGACACGCCGGAGGACTCGGCGCGGGCCCGGAGCTTCGGCGCCGAGGGGATCGGCCTCTGCCGCACCGAGCACATGTTCTTCGGGGCTGACCGCGACCGCCTGGTGAAGGAGATGTTCGTCGCGGCCGAGGAGTGGCGGCGCTCGCTGATCGCCTCGTCCGACACCGACGAGGAGGCCTCGCGCGAGGCCGCGAGGCTGGCCGTGGAGACGGAGGGCCGCTTCCGGGAGACACTTGAGCGGCTCCGTGCCCTACAGCGATCGGATTTCGAGGGGATCTTCCGCGCGATGCGCGGACTCCCTGTGACGATCAGGCTGCTCGACCCGCCGCTGCACGAGTTCCTCCCTGCGGAGCACTTCGAGGCGGAGTTGACCGCGATCGAGCGGAAGGGCGCCGAGCCAGCCGAGATCGAAAGGGTGCAGCGCACCGTGGCGCTGGTCCGCGAGCTGCACGAGGCGAACCCGATGCTGGGAACGAGGGGTGTGCGGCTGGCGATCCTCTACCCGCCCTTGTACGAGATGCAGGTCCGGGCGATCATCGAGGCGGCGGCAGCCGCGACGCGAGACGAGGGCGAAGCGGCGCAGGTAGAGATCATGGTTCCGCTGATCGCCTACGAGACCGAGCTCGAGCAGGTCCGCGAACTGGTGGTCAGGGCGGCCGAGGACACCATGCGCGAGCTCGGTGCCGATGTGAGCTACCACGTGGGCACGATGCTCGAGCTGCCGAGGGCCTGCCTGGTGGCGGGACGGATCGCGCGCCACGCCGACTTCTTCAGCTTCGGCACCAACGACCTGACCCAGACCGCGATCGGCCTCTCGCGCGACGACGTCGAGGGTCGCTTTCTCGGCCCCTACATCGACAGCGGCATCCTTGATCAAAGCCCGTTCGAGACGCTCGACGAGCCGGGAGTCGGGGAGCTGGTCAGGGTGGGCGTGGAGCGCGGCAGGGCGGCCAATCCGAAGCTGACGATGGGCATCTGCGGCGAGCACGGCGGTGACCCGGAGAGCATCCGCTTCTTCCACCGGGCGGGGCTGGACTACGTGAGCTGCTCGCCCTACCGGGTACCGATCGCGCGGGTAGCAGCCGCCCAGGCTGCCTCGGCTGAAAACATCAAAGGGTGACCACCAGCACCACAGGCTTCGAGGAGCGGGTCCGCTCCTGGGAGGTGGAGTGCCGGACGGCAATGGCCAGGGCGGTCAGAGCGAGCACGGCCAGCGCGCCCGACAGGATTCGAACCTGTGACCTTCGGTTTCGTAGACCGCGGCGTGAGTTCGGTGGGGCTCGTCTAGGCTCAGGATTCGGCTCTAAACCCGGACTGGCGCTCGTCTGGGCTCGGCTGGACTCCGTCCCGTCCGTTGCCCTCTTGTTGCCCACTAGTGCTCCCCCCTCACGCATCTCGTTGGGGTACAGATGGCATTAACGGGCTCCCCCTTCCTCGTCTGAGGTGCGATTCGAAAAGTGCCGCTTTGCATGGAAAGCAGCCGTTTGCCCGCCCTCCGATATCGGGCGCCCGTTGGCCTGGGCCCTATTCGGGGAGGAGACCGAGCTGGCCGAGAAAGTCCATCTGGTCGAAGAAAAGGTGCTCGGACTTCAGCGTGTCGCCGTCGGTGGCAAAAACCGCCGCCCACCGGAGCTCAACTGCTCGCCCTGTTGGCGGGACATCACCGTTGGGCGCGTGGAGCACGCCGTCGTGGGTACCCGTGAGAGTGCCTTCGGCCGCTGCAGCTGACCCGTCGGTCAGGAGTTGCGTGACCTCAAGCCGAAGGTCCGGAAACGCCTCGTGAAACACACCCAGGAAGGCGAGGACACCCTCGCGACCGCTGGCCTGGCCACCTGGCGCCACCAGCTCGGCATTGTCGGCCCACGGTTCAGCGTCGTTGTCATTGTCATTGACGGCGGCGATGTGCTTAAGGATCACGTCTTTGGCATCGGGCATATGACCTCCGGTCGGAGTTGGCGGCGTGAGTCTCTCAGGTATTGGACTGCTGCTTTGGACGAAAAGCGGGCGATCCGCTTTGCATGGAAAGCAGCGCCCTTTGGCGAGATACTGCGCAGGGATGTCGGAGGAGAACGTGGAGATCGTCCGCGAGGGCTACGAGCGATTCGTGGCCAGGTGAATGGCGCTGGACCGCAACCGACGATTTTGTGTGGGACATGTCGAACTTCCACGGGTGGCCCGAGCAGCAGGTGTACGAGGCACCGACGGAGTGGCGCCTTCAAGCGAGTGGGTGGGTGCGTTTGAGGACTGGGAGCTCGAGTTGGAAGACCTCCACGACGCGGGGGACACGGTCGTTTCTCATGACCAGAGAGGCAAGTCGAAAGAGGCCGGCATGCCAGTCGAGATGTCCTTCGCCCGGTCTGGACCCTTCGCGACGGCAAGCAGGCCCGGATGGAGATGTACTCGGACTGCGACGAAGCCCTCGAAGCCGCCGGGCTGTCGGAGTAGTGCTTGGGACAGTCGCTATTGAGTTCCTCACCTAACACCGAATTGGAAGGAACGTGAGTTGAATGACCACGAATCAGCAGGGGTCCGACGGCGCGACACGGTGGCCTACATCCTCGGCGTGCCCTTGGCAGAGAACGTCGTGCGGCAGTGGCCGCAGATGAACGAGATTGTCCGCACCAGCAAGCTCGTCGCTGATGTTGAAGGGAATTTCCCGGAACTCACCCTGGAGGTCGGTAGGCGTCTGCAGCTCGATGACGTTGTCGTGGTCGAGTGGACCTGCGACTACGGCGACGGACGCCTCTATCGGAACCTGACCATCGGTGAGCTGGAGGACGGGAAGGCTGTGCGCGTCACTGACTACTGGGGCGAGCCCACAACGACGCCCGAGTGGCGCCAGGAGCTGACTGATCGACTCGACATGCCCGGCGACGGCATTTGGCCGGACGGGGAGCACCTCAGCCACTACTAGGGGCGGTTCACGGGCCAATGCGCTGCTTTGGACGAGAAGCAGCTATCCGCATTGCATGGAAAGCAGCAGTCCGCGCGGGATACTGAGTGCGATGTCAGAGCAGAACGTGGAGGTCGTGCGGCAGATGTTCGAAGCCTTCCAGGAGGGCTTGGCGCGAGGCAACCCCGGTGCCGCGTTCGATTCCGGGACGCTCGCGGCAGACGCCGAATGGCAGACCTCTGACCGGATGGGGGCGGAGGTGTTTCGGGGCGTGAGGGGTTCATGGAGTTCATGCGCAGATGGACTGAGGACTTCGAAGGCTGGTGGATTCAGCTCGAACAGGTGATCGACGCCGGCGATGACCGCGTCGTGGGCCTGTTGCATCAGTCGGCGACAGGAAAGGGAAGCGGCGTACCAGTCGAACTGAACCTCGCCATCGTGTACGAGCTGGATGCGGGGCGCGTGATTCGAATGTGCAACTACACGAACCAGGCCGAAGCCCTCGAAGCCGCCGGGCTGTCGGAGTAGCCGCTTTGGACGAAAAGCGGCTATCCGCTTTGCATGGAAAGCAGCAGTCTTCACGGGATACTGCGTGGGCGATGTCGCAGGAGAACGTGGAGCTGGCCCGCCGCGCAGCCGAGGCTTGGAATGAGGACGGCCCGGAGTCCGTCAAGCGGTTCTGGGCGGAGGACGGTGAATGGCACGATCCGCCAAGCCTTCCGGATTCCCGGGTGGTGCGGGGCAGGGATGCGGTCGCTGCCCACCTGACGGACCAGGCCGGCGCTGTCGGGCAGGCGAAGCTCACCGTCGTCGATGTGAGAGCGCGGGGTGCGACGGTGGTACTGCGCGTAGGGCTGACCGTGCACGGGCCCGAAAGCGGGATTGACGTTCCCGGTGAGATGGCACAGGTCATCGAGGTCGCGGATGGCAGGGTTCAGCGCCTCCGGATGTTCTTCGGGTGGAAGGAAGCCCTCGAAGCCGCAGGGCTGTCGGAGTAGGCGATGTCGGAGGAGAACGTGGAGATCGTGCGGCGCTTCAACGAGGCGGGGCAGCGAGCCGTCGACGCCTATTGGGAGAACCCGAGGTCGGGGGCGGCTGCGCTGGAGGCGGGGGATCTCGACCCGGAAAACGAGGCGGCGCTCGCCCTCCTCCATCCCGAGGTTGAGTACAACGCCGTCCCCGCCGCGCTGGAGGGCGGAACCGCCCGCGGCCACCTCGGCTGGTTGAGAGCCTGGGATGCGTTTCTGGGCGCGAGCGAGGAGTTCAGCTACACGGTCAACGAAGTGGTGGATCTCGGAGGTGACGAGGTCTTCGTGGACGGCGAAATCACCGCCAAGTGGAAGGGCAGCGGGATGACGCTGACCGAACCCCGCTTCACGGTGTTCACCCTCCGGGACGGGCTGATCGCGCGGGTCAGCGCCTACCGCGACCGCGAGGAAGCCCTCGAAGCCGCCGGGCTGTCGGAATAGCCGCTTTGGACGAGAAGCGGCTATCCGCTTTGCATGGAAAGCAGCACCTTTGGCCAGATACCGCGTGGCCGGGCTGGGCGAGATCGTGAGGTTCTCCTGCGTCATGCCGCGAAGTGATCTCGCTTGGACAGGCCGGTGCTAGCTCAGATCGACTTCTCTATCTCGCAGGCGGAAGCGGTGTCATTGCCCTTGCCGCCCGTGCAGGTGTCCTTGCCCCCGCCGCCCTTGAGCGTGTCCTTGCCCTTCTGGCCCAGGAGGGTGTCCTTGCCGGAGCCGCCCTTGAGCGTGTCCTTGCCCTTCTGGCCCAGGAGGGTGTCCTTGCCGGAGCCGCCCTTGACGTTGTCCTTGCCGGCGCCGCCGCAGATCAGATCGTTACCGGCGAGGCCGGAGGCTTTGTCATTGCCGCCTAGTGCTGCGATCACGTCTGCTGAAGGGGTGCCGCTGAGCTTGTCGACGCCGCCCGTGCCAACGATGGTCGCGGGCTCGCCCTTGCAGGTCGAGGTAGGTTGGGGTGTGGGTTGGGGTGCCGGCACTGGAGGGCAGGGTCCCTGGGTGGTGGCGTTGGTCGGGCACTGATCCTGGGTCTCATCGCCGAAGCCGTCGCCGTCCGCGTCGGCTTCGAGGACGGCGGCGACGTTGACGAGAGTTGCTGACTCCGGGGGCCCCGGAACAGCGCCCCTCGTCTCGCCGGGAGCGGGATCACCGCCGGCCAGTTCAAGCACATTGTCTCCGGACACGCCGCCGTATCTGCTCGCCGCGTTCTCCGATCGCAGCCCCAGTCTGTCGCCGCCACTGACCGGAAGCCGAGTCGCGAAGGAGTTCACGATGCCAGCGGTGAAGCTCTCGAGGTCGCTCCTGCGGACCAGGAAGAAGTCAGTCGTCGTGCCCACCCGCCTCCAGAGCTGAAGCCGCCCGCTCCCCGCGCTCCCGTCCTCGGCCGAGCCCATGTGCGACCAGCCGGTGATCACGCCACCGGGGGGCGGCACCGTGTAGGGAATCGTGGCGGTCTGGAGCTGCACGAAATTTCCTGACGGCGCGAGGAGGGGGAACGGCGGTGAAACCTTTCCCAGCTTAGTGGCGGCACCCGCCTTGCCGGGCAGCGCCCATGGCAGGACCACAAGCGCCGCGACGGCCACAAGCGATGCGAGCAGCAAGCGCCTCACGGGCATCCTCGAAGCGACCCTATCCCGACCGTTGGCTGGCCTGGTCGTCGCGAGTTAAGGCGTGGGCTCGCCATAGATGAAGTCGTCCATCACGACGAGGTCCCGTCCTGGATTCTCGTTCGGGCCCAGCGCCCTGTTGCCGCTCCTGATCCTCACCCGTGCAATCTGATCGTCGATGAACCGGACGCCGAGGAACGACAGGGTTTCGCTGCCGGGACTAGCCGGCACGTCGAACGTCCCCAGGGGGCGGTTCCGCTCGTCGAAGTACTTGATCTGGGTCCTGTGGCCCCGGTCGACGTCGGTGAAGACCGAGCCGAAGCCGCTGCTGGTGGCGGGCGTCGAGCTGCCGGGCACGAAGAAGCGCACGTCGACAAACTTGCTATCGATAGCGGTGAACAGCTTCGGCGCGCTGAACGTCGTGAACAGGCTCGAGTAGGTCGGGTTGATGTTGTCGAACTCGATCCCGGGCGGCACGGTGCTGGCGCTCACCTGGAACCCGCTCCCGGGGGTATCGAACACTGCGCCGCGGGCGCGCCCCGCTATCGGAGCATTGAAGAAGTCCGGCGGGAAGGCATTCGGCGAGGATTGGGCGGCCGGCACGCCGTCCCAATTGATCTCGCGCCGCCCCGAGCCGACCGAGCCGGGGTTGTTCGGGTTGAGGGTGCCGAGATCAGCGCGGTAGGCGTCGACCGCCGACTGGATCGCCGCGGCGCTCGTGCCCGCGGCCTGCTGGACGCTGACGGCGGGCTGATTCTTCGCCGATGCCTGGGCGGCCGCTGACACCATGGCCAGGGTCGTCAGGCCCGCCAGCAAGAGGATGCGTGCCGTCCGTGACATAAGAATCCCCTTTCGGGTCAATCTCACGCCTGAGATTGAATAGCTGGGCTGCCCTTTAGTCCCGGGGAAAGCTTACGCCTGGTGGCGGGCGATCGCAAACCGGCCGCGTCTCCGGAAACCGCCAGGATTTCACCCGGCTGCCGGGTTCTTGCCTCCGGTGGCGACGCTGTGGAGGTTTGACAGCCGCTCTGGTCGGGATAGCGCTTTCGGGGCCCGCGAAGCCGCCGGGCTGTCGGAATAGCCGCTTTGGACGAAAAGCAGCGGTTCTGCTTTGCATGGAAAGCAGCACTTTCGAGCGAGATTCCTCGCCCGGTTAAACCCGAAGACCTTCCGCGTGCTCACCAGCGTGATCTTCAGCACACTTCCGAATCCCGCAGCAAGTGGTTCCCGTATCCCGATCAGACAGCGCACAGCAAGTATGAGCAAGGAACGAGCAATGAAGGGACCAGCGGTAACACTCACGAACGGGCACTACGAGTTTCGAATCCCAACCGGAGGGCGGCTGGTCCTGGCCGATCCGCCTGAGGCCGGCTGGCGTCGCAAACGCAGTCGGAACAGCGATCCGCGAGTTCAGCGGGAGCGGGTCCGCCATCGGCGGATAATGGGCGGGCCAGGGGAAGGGGAATGGTGAGTTGGATGATTCGTAGGGCCAGCCTGGTGGCCGCGCTCAGCGCCGCGAGCTTCCTGCTCTTCGGTGGAGAGGCATTCGCGGGAACCTTGACGGTCGGTCAGGACTTCGAGGCCGGCAACGTCATCTGTGGCAGCGTGACCGATCTGCAGACGTCAGTGTCCTCGGGCAACTCCTATACGGTCGCCGCCGCCGGGGTGATCACCTCGTGGAGCTTCCATAACGGGATCGACGCTCTCCCCGGACTGAAGCTCAAGGTGGCCAGGCCCCAGTCGGATGGGGGCTATGTCTTCGTCGGCGAAGCGGAGGCTGGGACCCAGAACCTCCATGCCCTCAACACCTACCCGGCGAACATCCCGGTGCGGCCCGGAGACATCATCGGCATCTTCGTTGGATCACCTTTCGGGCACTGTGGCACGTTCACGTCTAATTCCGGCGACACCTTCGACCAGTTCACCGGCAACCCCCCGCTCAACACCCCCGTCTCGCCGGACACCCCCGGCAGCCTCGTCCGCTACCCCGTCTCGGCCACGGTGACCACGCCCGATACCGTGCCTACACCTCCGCCCCCGAGCAATACGGGTCAGCGTGCGGCTCCTCCGCCCCCGAGCAATACGGGTCAGCTTGCGGCTGCGGTCAAGAAGTGCAAGAAGAAGTTCAAGGGCAAGGCGAAGGCCAGGAAGCGCAAGAAGTGCGTCAACAAGGCCAAGCTGCTCCCCCGCTGAGCTAACGGGCCGCCGGGCTGTTGGAGTAGTGCTTTGGACGAAAAGCAGCACCCCTGCTTTGCATGGAAAGCAGTACCCCGCCGCGAGATACTGCGTGGGCGATGTCGGAGGAGAACGTCGAGGTGGTGCGTCGGATCCTTGACTCCTGGGCTAAAGGAGACTTCCGCGAGGGTGTCGACGACCTCGCTCCCTACGTCACCTTCATCGTTCGCTCCCCTTTGGCGGAACCCGCCGCATGCGTCGGCGCGGAGGGAATCCGCCACTACATGCGTGATTTTCTGCGCCAGTGGGAGCAGTATGCGATTGAGGCGAGAGACCTGAAGACAGTCGGAGACACAGTTCTGGCGTCCACCGTGTGGCGGGCGATTGGCCGGGCGAGTGGCCTTCCGACGAGAGCCTCGTTCTTCATCCTCTTCACCTTCCGTGGCCGCAAGATCGTGCGGATGGAAAGCATCGTCGACGAGGCCGAAGCCCTCGAAGCCGCCGGGCTGTCGGAGTAGGCGATGTCGGAGGAGAACGTCGAGCTGAGCCTCCGTTTGATCGATGCGTGGAGCCGGCGTGACGTCGAAGCCACGATCGTCCTTTGGGATCCCGACGGGGTGGCGTACCCGCCGCTCGAAGGAATCACGGAGGGACGTACCTATCGCGGCCACGCAGAAATGCGTCAGTACTTCGAAGATCTGGCGGAGTTCACCGTGGAGAGCCGCGTGGAGTACACCGAGGTTCGCGACCTCGGCGATCAGGTGCTTGGCCTTCGTCGGCGAAGCGGAGGCTGGGACCCAGAACCTCCATGCCCTCAACACCTACCCGGCGAACATCCCGGTGCGGCCCGGAGACATCATCGGCATCTTCGTTGGATCACCTTTCGGGCACTGTGGCACGTTCACGTCTAATTCCGGCGACACCTTCGACCAGTTCACCGGCAACCCCCCGCTCAACACCCCCGTCTCGCCGGACACCCCCGGCAGCCTCGTCCGCTACCCCGTCTCGGCCACGGTGACCACGCCCGACACCGTGCCTACACCTCCGCCCCCGAGCAATACGGGTCAGCGTGCGGCTCCTCCACCTCAGACCACCTCACAACGAGGGTCACGACCGGCGCGCGAGACTTCCCGACCTTCTCCGGTGAGGACGACGCTCGTGCGCTGGCCACCACGATGGGCAACTCGCGCTGGGCCCCGAACAGCTTCGACAGCTTTAGCATCAGGGTCGGCGGCCACGGCTTCTCGGTCCAGATCCTGTGGGGTGCCCGCATTGACCACGGCGATCATGTCCACGTAGGAATCGAAGCTCTCTAAAAGTTCGGTAAGCGAGGCCCGGGCCACCACGGGCGCCCCGAAATGACCGGAAAAGGGCGCATATGGCGCCGCATGTTCATCTCCTTATCGTTTTGCAGTTCGAACGTCAGAGCTCTGTGAGGGTGGTTGACATGCATGTGGAGTGAGAGCATCCTGTTCCTGGCAACGCATAAGGCATGTGGTGACCGATGATTCGAGCCCCGGGCAGGCTGATTCGGGCCGCAGCCCGATGTGGGTCCCGTCGGCCTGCACGGCCTTTGCGATTGGTTGGCAAATCGGCTCGCTCCTGAGCGAGCCATCGCTCTACAACGCTGCCGTTGCCGAGCAGGGGACTCGCGCAGAACTTACGGCCCTGCAGCCGCTGGACGAGATCAAACGCGCGCTGGATCAGATCAGGGGTGGCTTGCACAAGCTGACCATCCACCTCGAAGCCGCCGGCTTTGATCCGATCCGAACAGACACACTCGAGGAGTCTGTGCAGGACCCTTCCGGCCAGCAGCAGCTGCCGCAAGTCCTCACCGCCTTCGACGACGAAGTAGCGAGTGGTCTCACCGCCGCCGACGGTCGTCTCGGAAAGGCCCACGACGTCGGGCGAGCGCTGGCCGAGACTTGCTATCAGCCCGAGGACCAAAAATCGTTTGACCGTGCGTTCGGGCCTCGCATCGTCGATATCAAGAGCTGGCTCGCGGACCTCGCCTCATCCTTCCCTGGCCACTCGAGCCGCGCCGTAGTCCTCTCATTGCGCACCTGGGAGGCCTGGGCCGCCGATCCGCGCCTCGACGATGAGCCACTTAATTGGCCAAGGCATGGGGCCGTCGTCCGTACAGCGCTTCGTCGGCAGGGGGAGGTGTGGCGAGCCCTGCTCTCCGGCGAAAAGGAAGGCACGGACATGCTCGATGCGTGGCATTACCTGCGGGCGGCCAATAGCCTCGTCGCGGCGATGGTTTCCACCCTCTGGCGCTTTGTGCAGCCATTGGCCCTTCCTCTCGGCCTCCTTGTCCTCCTGCTTGCCGGCGGGATCGCTCTGCTCGTGGTGGCAGCGCACGCGAGTGGTCGGATTGTGGGCGTGATCGCGACGGTAGTCGCGGCGTTGGGCATTACCGGTGCCGGGATTCGAGCCCGACTGGGCCAGGCCACGACGCAGCTCCAGTCTTTTCTGTGGGGGGCTGAGCTGGACTTGGCCGTGGCCGACGCGGTCTTGATCGGACCCGAGGGCTGGAACGCTGAACTCGGTGATGTCCGCGCGATTGGTCCGGTGCCCAAGGCGGCCTCGAACCTGGAGACCCTGCGAGAGTTTCGCACTGCCCTCCGCGACGACGGGTTGAGACAGAGGAGAAAGAAGATCGCCCCCTTGCTCGCACCGGAGGCCGAATTCATCGACGCTTCCGGCGAGCCGCGGAAAGGCCGTGACGAGATCATCCGCTGGTTGTCGAAGGAGCGCGAGGCTGCGACACAGATCGCGGCCACGCCGGAGAGCGTGGTCGCCGGTCGGCCCGGGTGGCTCGTAGCCAGTGTCGGCGACCGCGCCGACGCATGCTGGGTAAGAGAGGGGCAAATCCGCCACTGGCAATGCTTCACCGACATCGACTCGGCCCGCGAGAGAGCTGGTCTTCCACCCGACGAAGCGGAGCGCGGCTAGCCCAGCCGGAGCGGTTCGGCCCTTTAGGGTTGGCCCGGACGGGTCGTGGAGGGGGCGGGCGAGGCGATCGTCGATCACTGCAAGAAGCTGATCGAAGAGGAGAT
Source organism: uncultured Solirubrobacterales bacterium (assembly GCA_963795665.1). Lineage (GTDB taxonomy): Bacteria > Actinomycetota > Thermoleophilia > Solirubrobacterales > 70-9 > DASUPK01. The sequence goes on from CAWCIP010000025.1 coordinate 11,330, forward strand.
TGGCCGACGAAGATCACCGCGAGCGCGACAGGATCGCGAACTGCCTCACTGGCTGGCGCTCGGCCTGACCATCGGGACGGCTGCCCGTCAGGAGGGACGAGACCAGTCAGCGGGCCGCGCGACGTCGAGCCGCTCCGCCTTGCGACAAGTCCAAGTCCAAGCGTTCCGTGGATCTCCGACCTCCATAATGCGCCGCGGGTCTGCGAACGTCGAGCTGGTTCGTGACTTGCTGGAGTGGATCGAATAGGCTGCGACATCGCGGCCGAGAAGCTCGACAGCTACCAGCGCAACATCGTCAAGGGCCTCAGCAAGGCCTTCGATCAGGAAGCAACCGAGGAGCACGAACTCGACCTCGACACGGCCAAGCTCGTCGTCTTCTCCGACCACCACAAAGGCGCGCGCGATGGCGCCGACGACTTCCGCCGCTGCGAGCGCGCCTACATGGCGGCGCTCGGCTATTACCTCGAGGAGGGCCACCGGCTATATGTGCTCGGCGACGTCGAGGAGCTGTGGGAGAACTCTCCCGAGGAGCCACTCGTGGCGTATGCCAAGGCGCTGGAGCTGGAGGCCGAGTTCCACCGCCAGGGACGCTACGAGCGCTTCTGGGGAAACCACGACGATCACTGGGGACACACCGCACACGTGGAGAAGCGCCTCTGGCGCTACTACCCCCAGCTCAAGGTGCGCGAGGCGCTGAAGCTCCGGATCACGAGCGGCGGCGAGAGGCTCGGGCTTCTCTTCTTGATCCACGGCCATCAGGGGACGGCCGAGAGCCAGCGCTTCGCCTGGTTCTCGAAGCTCGTCGTCCGATACATCTGGCGGCCCCTTCAGCGCCGGTTCGGGTTCAGCGCAACCACCCCGGCCAGAGACTGGGACCTGCGCGCCCGCCACAACCGGGCGCTCTTTACCTGGGCCCGCTCGCACCCCCTAAAGCCAGTCCTGATCGCGGGCCATACTCACAAGCCCGTGTTCGGGACGAGCACCCCGCCGAAGCCCGAGCATCGGCCGCTCTCCGAGGTGCAGGGGGAGCTGGACGGCGCACAGGCGAAGTCGACTACTGACCGAGACAAGATCGCCCGGCTCCGCGCCGAGCTTGAGTGGATCGAGGCGATCGAGCGCAGCACCGAGCCCGCGTCGATCCCGATCGAGCCCCCGTGTTACTTCAACACCGGGTGCTGCTCGTTTCCCGACGGCGACGTGACTGGCATCGAGATCGCCGACGGCATGGTCCGCCTCGTTCGCTGGCCTGACGACGAGGGCAGGGCACTCCCCAAAATCCTGGTCGAGGACGACTTACGCAAGATCCTAGCCGCGCTCGGGGCGCCGGACTGAGCGTCACGTTCGGCCCGCGGTCGCCTGCTTCGCTCTCGGTGGGGAGCGGTGATCGGGGGTTTATAAGGCGCGTTTTTCGCGAGCGCACCTACGGAGCAAAGGACGAGCACACCCTAGGCCATGGGAGTCGGCCTTGACCGCACACCACAGCCAGATCTAGGTTCTGCTCGTGGCCTCGATCACCGAGACCCCGCCAGCGGCGATCCGAGAGGAGCTGACTCGCCTCCGGCGCCAGCTCGGTCGCGACATCCCCCGGAAGACCGATCGCAACCTACTGATCGCAACCTGGAATCTCCGCGAGTTCGGCGATCTGACCCGCAAATGGGACTCGACTCAGAGCGACACGCCGAAACGCGATCTCCACGCCCTGGCCTGCATCAAGGAGATCGTCAAGCGCTTCGATGTGATCGCAATCCAGGAGGCTCAGAAGCGACTGGCGGCGCTGCGCGAGCTGCTCGTCGGGCTCGGCCGCAACTGGACAGCGATCCTGACCGACCCGGTCGAGGACGACAAGGGCGACGACGAGCGCCTCGCCTTCGTTTTCGACCGCTCCCGCGTCGCGGTTGACGGGCTCGCCTGCGAGCTGGTCGTCCCCTACAGCTGGAGCAGGGCGAAGAGGCCGAAGACCGGGATCGCGGCCATCGCCCTCGATCGCCAGTTCGCCCGCACCCCTTATGCCGTCAGCTTCAAGCGGCGCAACGCGATCTTCACCCTGGTCACCCTCCACATCTACTGGGGGAGCAAGTCTGACCAGGACGTGAAGGAGCGTGCCAAGGAGCTGAGCTCGATCGCAACCTGGCTCAAGGAATGGGCTCGTGATCCCGACACCTGGGACCAGAACCTGATCTGCCTCGGCGACTTCAACATCGACCGCAGCGGCTCGGCCCTCTGGCAGGCATTCACCTCGACCAACCTGACCACCCCGGTCGAGCTGCAGAGCCCCAACCGGCAGGTCGGCGGGAAGCCGCTCGAGCACTTCTACGACCAGATCGCCTGGTTCACCGAGGAGAAGGACGGATCGAAGCCGCTGCTCTCGCTGCGCTACACCGACCGGGCCGGGATGTTCGACTGGAGCCTGACCGCCCTCGCCGGCTCCCCGCTCACCGCCCAGCAGAAGTCCTTCCGGATCTCGGACCACTACCCCCTTTGGGTTGAATTCGAGACGGGATAAGGCTCCGAGGATCGGCGGAGCCCAGTGGAGGCGTGGGCGATGTGGGCCGACTGTGTGCCTCGGGATCTCCGCCGGTGGGGGCTGAACTAGCTTGCTGTCGCCGGCGCTGGCTATAGCGGCGCTGGGGCGCGCGCGACTGTCTATGAGGCTGGCGGAGCATCCTGTGCGAGCGCGACAATCCTCTGGCCAGCCGTGATCACTGGGTTGCTTCAAAGCTCGGCCAGGATCGCGGAGTAGGGCGCCTCAATAGTGAAGACGCCCGACACACGTCACTTGACTCACGCTTCGCTTGTGCTCGGCGACCTCCCCGCCGTTGTTGTTCGAGCCGCTGCTGGCCGACGTGTTTCCGTCGATCGTGTGGATCATGCCGCTCCGGGTCGGCCCAGCAACTACGGCGATATGCCGGAAATTGAAGGTGGCGATGTCACCGGGCTTTGCGTTATCGACGCTCACGGCCCGCTCGAAACCGTTTCTGCCGGCGCGAGCATCCTCATTGATGTTGGTGTCAAGGCCAAGCCGGATTCGCTGCGGAACCTCGGCACCGCCCTTCTCAACAACGGCGTAAGCAACGAAGCAGCCGCACCAGAAGACTGGCCCCCCGTAGCCCGTGAACGTGATCCAGTCCTGAACCGGATGGCCCCAATTTGAGCCCTTCGGCTTCTCCGTGACCCCGATCTGCTTGCGAGCCCATTTGAGAGCCTCCTTCGCACCGCCCTGCTGAGCTTCATAGCGACGCTTCAGGATCGGCTTTCGAGCCCGGCGGCGCCTGCGATCGTCGGGAGAGAGTCCGGAGGGGTCGCGAATCAGCTGTTGGCTTAGCTGTACGAGCCGACCAGCCTTGATCTTCTCGCACTCCTGATCTGAGAGGCCGAGGGCAAAGGCCACTCGGTGAGCGGCCGCCGCGGTATGCGTTCCGAACTCGTTGTCGGTCTCGAGCTTGGCGTCGGTGAAAGGCAGCTCGCGGCCGTGAGCGTTGATCGCCTGCTGAAGCGCCTTTACGTCCGGACCCTTTTCCTCGGGGGTGGTCAGAGTGAGCTCGCGGTGAACCGCTGCATCCCCTGGTGCGGTCGCATCGCCTCCGCCGAGGGCACGTCCGATCCGACTGTGCCACTTGGCCTTGAGCTCGAGAACGGAATCGGCGTAATCAAGGTTCGGATTCCCTTCGCCGCCGTTGTAGGCGCCAATGCCGGCTCGCTCGCCGTGGCGCTCGATCAGGTCGTGGAGGAGTTGGAAGCCGACCCGGCATTGCGCTTGGGGCTTATGGGCACCGCCCGCAGCCTGGGCCTGCTGGATGAAGCCAATCGACGTCAGTTGAGTGAGACCAACCCCGTTCGACGTTCCTCCCGCCTTCACATGCTTAATCAGCGCCCCGACGCGCTCCTTGGTCACATCCTGGTGGCACCAAGGGGCGGTCTCCTGCGGACCCAGATCACAACCGAAGATGTTCTTGAATCCGGATTCCTGGTCAACTAGCGCCAGCGCCAGCGCCAGCGCCAGTCCCTCGCGTTTGGCCTCGGCCACGATGACCGGACCGAACGAGGCGCCCGCCCCCTTGATCATCCCGTTCAGCCTCTTATCGCTCGTCGCTGTCGCGGGCATGCGCGTCTCCTTTCGGCTATGCCGTTGCCGGAGGGCGAGCAGATGGCGAGGCACCGCCTCGTTAGCCGTTCGCCACCGACTAACAAGTTCACGCCGACTGTACGCCTATGCGCCGCGGCCTGCAAATGGCTCCCGATCTGGTCTCGCGGTAGCAGGAGCCTCGCCCGAGGTACGCGCTTACCTCCTCCGTTGATGCGGTACCCGGGTGGTACGGAATGGACGTCTTGAGCGTCGAGGCCGATTGGGACGATGAGAGCGGCAGGACGGAGATGCGAGTGGAAGTCCGCGCGCAAGCCGGCCCCGGAACCCGTGTGCAACCCCAGGTCGTTGGCTTCTCGGCGACGGTCCTGGCAGAGCTCCCAGCCAGCTGACCCCCGGCCGTCCTACGAGCTGTTAAGCGAATCGCCGACGCTCCCCTGGCGCGAGATACTGGGCGGGTGATGTCGAAGGACTACGTCGAGTTTGTCAGGCGAGCGTGGGCGATCTGTCGCAGATCGGCGCTCGGCATGCACACCTTCCGGGCCGGCCCCGGCTCGGCCCGCGGCGCTGACCGCATGGTGGGACGGGGTGGCAACGATGGATGAGCACTTCGACGTCGTCGTCGTCGGCTCCGGCTTCGGTGGCTCGGTGACAGCCTCTCGGCTGGCCGAAGCCGGACGACGGGTGCTCGTCCTCGAGCGCGGCAAGGCATATCCGCCGGGCTCGTTTCCGCGCAGCCCGCTGGGGCTCAAGAACAACTTCTGGGACCCGAGCGAGGGGCTCCAGGGGATGTTCGACCTCTGGTCCTTCGACGGTCTCGAGGCGCTGGTCTCGAGCGGGCTCGGGGGTGGCTCGCTGATCTACGCCAACGTGATGATCCGCAAGGACGAGCACTGGTTCGTGCACGAGGACCTGGCAAGCGGCGGCTGTGAGTACTGGCCGGTGAGCCGCGCGCAGCTCGACCCGCACTACGACCGCGTCGAGGGGATGCTCGACGCCCAGGCCTATCCTTACGAGCATGAGCCGTACTCGAAGACCCCCAAGACTCGTGCCTTCGAGGCGGCGGCGCGAAAGCTCGGCCAGGACTGGTTCCTGCCCAAGCTGGCGGTCACCTTCCCGTCGGCGCCCGGCGCCGTGCCGGTCCCGGGAGAGCCGATCGTCGAGCCGCTCCCCAACATCCACGGCCGGACGCGCCAGACGTGCCGCTTGGTCGGAGAGTGCGATCTCGGCTGCAACTACGGCGCCAAGAACACCCTCGACTACAACTACCTGACGGCCGCCTGGCGAGCCGGTGCCGAGATCCGCACCCGCTCCGAGGTCCGTTCCTTCGAGCCGCGCGACGCGGGTGGCTACGCGATCCACTACGTCGAGCACGACCCCGAGCGCGAGGGAGAGTCGACCGACACCAGTGCGCTGCCGCAGCTGAGCGTGAGCGCTGATCGGCTCGTGCTCTCGGCCGGGACGCTCGGGAGCACCTACCTCCTGCTCAAGAACCGGGCCGCCTTCCCGGGGCTCAGCCCCCGCCTGGGCACTCGTTTCTCGGGCAACGGCGATCTGCTCACCTTCGCCGTTCGATGCACCGAGGACGGACCGGACGGGCACCGCATGCCGAGGCGGATCGAGGCGGGCTACGGACCGGTGATCACCAGCGCCGTGCGAGTCGCGGACGCCGCCGACCCGGGGGCCGGCGAGGGTCGCGGCTTCTATCTCGAGGACGCCGGCTATCCCGAGTTCGCGAGCTGGATCCTGCAGGCTGTCGACCAGCCTTCGGTCCTGCGCCGGATGGCGCCGGCGGTGGTCGAGCGCCTGGTCAACCGCCTGCTCCGTCGGAATCGCGACACGGATATGAGCGCCGAGGTCTCGGCGCTGTTCGGCGACGTCGGACTGGCGTCCGGCGTGCTGCCCTTGCTCGGCATGGGGCGGGACATCCCGGACGGCAAGATGTCGCTGGCGGACGGTCGGCTGCAGGTCGACTGGAGCAAGCACGGAGCCTCGAAGGACTACTTCGACCGCGTCCGCGACCTCTCCCGCCAGATCGCCGAGGAGCTCGGCGGCGACTTCAACGACGATCCGCTCTGGTACCTGAACCGGGTGATCACGGTCCACTCGCTCGGCGGCTGTCCGATGGGCCGGAGCGAGGAGGAGGGGGTGGTCGATGAGAGGGGTGAGGTCTTCAACCATCCGGGACTTCACGTGGCCGATGGATCGGTGATGCCGGGACCCGTGGGGCCGAACCCAAGCCTGACGATCGCGGCGTTGGCCGACCGCTTCGCCGACGCGATCATCGACCAGGGAACGCACGCGCCCGCGCGCTCGACGGCTGCAGCCGAGCCGGGTCCGGGGCCCGAACCGACCCCCCTGGCCCCCGGAGCGGGCGCTATCAGCCTCGCCTTCACCGAGGAGATGAAGGGCTTCTTCAGCTTCGACGAGGACGACTTCGACCGCGGCTATCGCGCCGGACGCGAGCAGCGCAGGGGGTTGATGTTCCACCTCACTATCACCACCGAAGACCTCGATCGGTTCATCGATACGCCCGAGCATCTGGCCCGCGCCGAGGGATACGTGCGCTCGGACGCCCTCGGTGGTGGCGAGCTGGCCGTCGAGCGCGGCGTCTTCAACCTCTTCGTTGACCACGAGGGCGACCGGCGCCGAAAGCGGATGCTCTACCGGATCTTCTTCTCCGACGCCGCCGAGCATCCGCTGACCCTGAGCGGATTCAAGGTGGTCGAGGACGATCCAGGCGTTGACAACGTCTGGTCGGACACCTCGACGCTTTTCACCAGGCTGCTGCGGGGCCACGTCGAGGCCGAGGACGAGGGCCGGGCAGAGCTTGTCGGCTCCGGGATCCTGCACATCCACCTGCTGGACTTCGCCCGCCAGATGACCACCTTCAGGACGCGCCCCGTCGGGCGGGTCGACGCGGTCGCACGCTTCGGTGCGCTGTTCGCCGGGGAGCTCTGGGAGGTCTACGGAGGACGGGCGCCGGGGGAGAGGTGAGAGAGGCGCTGGAGACCACCGTGGTCCCGTTCACTGCCGGCGACGGCCTGCAGTGCAATCTGCACCACGTCAGCGGCGACGGCGCGCCAACCAAGGGCCCCGTCCTGCTCGTGCACGGGGCCGGGGTGCGGGCCAACATCTTCCGCCCGCCGACGGAGCGCAACCTGGTCCAGGTCCTCGTCGACTCCGGCTACGACGTCTGGCTCGAGAACTGGCGGGCGAGCATCGACATTCCCTACAACCACTGGACCCTCGACCAGGCCGCTCTTTTCGACCACCCCGAGGCGGTGAGGACGGTCGCCGAGCGGACCGGCGCCGATGAGATCCGGGCGGTGATCCACTGCCAGGGCTCGACCAGCTTCATGATGTCCGCGGTTGCGGGGCTGGTCCCCGAGGTCACGACGATCGTCTCCAACGCCGTCGCTCTGCACCCGGTCGTCTCGCGGCTGGCCAGGATCAAGATGGACTGGGTCCTGCCGCCTGCCGCCAAGGTGCTCGGCTACCTGAACCCGCAGTGGGGCGTAAAGGGCGCCCCATGGGTGCTCCCCAAGGCGATCACCGCCTGGGTCAAGCTCACCCACCACGAGTGCGACAACGACGTCTGCAAGCTCTCCAGCTACACCTACGGCGTTGGCAAGCCGACGCTCTGGCGCCACGAGAACCTGAACGCGGCGACGCACTCGTGGCTCACCGGCGAGTTCGCCGATGTGCCGCTGACCTTCTTCGAGCAGATGGGGCGCTGCGTCAAGGCCGGCAGCCTGGTCTCGGTCGAGGGGCGCCCGGAGCTGCCCGAGAATTTCACCGCCCAGCCGCCCCAGACGGATGCTCGCTTCGTCTTCTTGGCCGGTGAGCTGAACGCCTGCTTTCTGCCGGAGAGCCAGCGCCGGACCTACGAGTGGTTCGAGGGCCAAGCTCCGGGTCGTCATGGGTTTCATGCCTTCGAGCGCTACAGCCACCTCGACGTGTTCATGGGCAAGGACGCCGCTCGCGACACCTTTCCGGTGATCATCGAAGAGCTAGGCGCCCGCCGCTGAGCCCGGCCGCCGATGAGGCCTCGCACGGTCGCGCTACTCGCTCAGCCCCGCCGCCTCAAGCGCCTCAGCGGGCGACCAGTAAACCTCCCAGCGCACGGCACGCTCGCCGCGGAAGCGAAACAGGTGGCCGATCCGCTGGTCGAGCTCCATCTTGGTGTGGCGTCCGCGGGATCGCAGCCGTACTGTCACCACGACGGTGTCCTTGCTCAGCGCGAAGCGCTCGGCCTCGGCATGAAGGTAGTCCCACGCCTCGAGCGACTCATCGAGCGCTCGCCTGAGGCCCTCGTAGCCGTGGTAGCTGCCGCCGCCGCCGGGGAGCTCCGGCGGTTGAACGAGCTCGACCTCGGGATCGAAGAGGAGCGTCGCAGCCTCGATGTAGTCCCCCGCGCTCCAGCGCTCATAGAAGCTGCGCAGAAGCTCGACGGGGGGCTGATCGGCGTGCATGCCACCAGCAGATCACATCGTCACGCGGAGCGCCGGAGGCCTCGATCCATTTCTCGTGCAGGGCGCGGCCGACGATATCTTCCCGACCATTGTTGCTGAGATGGAGAAGGAGAGGACCGGGTGACGATGCCGAAGCGGCTCAGCGAGCAGGGGGGGCGCCATGCGCTCGTCGACGGAATCCCCTTCTCGCTCCCCGTTAACTCGGAGCGGACCCCGGCGCTGATGGCGGTGTTCCCGATCGACGCGGAGCGCGCCGCTGAGCTGATCCAGGGAAATGAGGTGCACCCGTTGCGCATCTCCGGCTCACGAGGGCTGTTGGTGATCACCGTCGTCAACTACGAGATCACCGACATCGGCAACTACATCGAGTTCTCGATCGCCATCGCTTGCACCCACGGGGGGCGTCCGGCGCCGAGGTTGCTCCCCGGCCTTCTGAGGCGCCGCTACGGGACCGGCCAGTACGTCTACGACCTCCCGGTCTCGACCGAGATCTCGGTCAAGGGCGGCAAGGGGATCTGGGGCATGCCCAAGCATCAGGCAAATCTCGACTTTGTGGTCTCCGAGCGGGTCGTCTCGAGCCAGTACGACCTCGACGGCCAGCTCGCAATGCGGATCGAGGTCGACCGGCCCCGGTTTACCCGCCTCCCGCTTGCCGCCTCGGCGGTCAACTACTGCGCCTTTCGCGGGCTGCTGATGAGGTCGTTCGTCTACTTCCGCGGTCGGGCCGGCATAAACGTCCCGTTTGCTCGCTCTGCTCGGGTGCAGATCGGAGACCATCCTCGCGTCGCGGCCCTCAAGGGACTGAAGATCGGCAGTCGACCGATTCTGAGCGCCTGGTTTCCCGAGACCCACGGAGTCCTCGACGATCACTTTGAAGGCTGGTTTCTCTCCTATGAGAGGCCTCCCGAGCACCCTCCCGAGGGCCTCGAGAGCGTCGTCGGCTTGGGGCTGGGAAAGGACTGGCTTCCGCCACCGGAGCGGTAGCAGCGCTCCGGTCTGCGAAGGGGCGCCGGGGTCCGGGGTTGATCGCGCCACGGTTCCTCAGCACGCACGCTCACGATCGTTTGACCGCCCCCCGGTCACCCTCGCGTCAGGGCGAAGGCATTCCCCTGAGCCAGCAGCGGCGCGATACTGCGTGGGCGATGTCACTGTTGGCAGCCCCTCGGAGCTCTTAGGGTCGGAACTACAACAAATCGGCCTGGCGGCGCTTGTGGCGCCCCTGGGCCTACATAGGGGAGGTACGCAATGCACAGGACGTCATTGCTCGCAGTTGTGGTCTGCACCGCCGCTCTCGTGGGTGCAAGTGCAAATGTCGCTTTCGCGGGTGAGGTTAAGGGTCCACCGGGGACACCAAGCATTAACGGGTCGGACCCGATCCCGCCTACGTCGGGCCAGACTGGTGTGCGCTTCCATGCGAACTCGATCTGCGCCTTCTCCGGGCTCAATGACCTGAACCCGGAGCAGGGGCCCGTTGACAGCATCGTCCAGACTCCCGCCGACGGACCGCCGGGTGCGGCTGGTCACGGCCTTGGCACCGATTTCCCAATCGGCTGCAGGGGCGGCAGCAACTGAGACATCCTGGTTGGCCCCGGCATCAATGTCGGGGCCAACCTTCATCCACCTATCCAACCGACGCGCCGCGATACTGCGTGGGCGATGTCGGAGGAGAACGTCGAGGTGGTGCGTCGGATCCTTGACTCCTGGGCTAAAGGAGACTTCCGCGAGGGTGTCGACGACCTCGCTCCCTACGTCACCTTCATCGTTCGCTCCCCTTTGGCGGAACCCGCCGCATGCGTCGGCGCGGAGGGAATCCGCCACTACATGCGTGATTTTCTGCGCCAGTGGGAGCAGTATGCGATTGAGGCGAGAGACCTGAAGACAGTCGGAGACACAGTTCTGGCGTCCACCGTGTGGCGGGCGATTGGCCGGGCGAGTGGCCTTCCGACGAGAGCCTCGTTCTTCATCCTCTTCACCTTCCGTGGCCGCAAGATCGTGCGGATGGAAAGCATCGTCGACGAGGCCGAAGCCCTCGAAGCCGCCGGGCTGTCGGAGTAGCTGCTTTGGACGAAAAGCACTAGTTCTTTAGGGCTCGTGCTGGGCTCACGCTCCGCCTGACCGGCGCGCGCCGGTTAGGGTGCGAACGTGAAACGCCTCCTCGTAATCGCCGTGGCAGTCGCGCCCCCATTCCCCGACAGCGTCAGCGACCGCCGGATTCAAGCCAGGGGTCAGCGACCGCCGCCGCGCGGCTCGAGCACGACCAGCGGAATCTGGCGGTCGGTCCGTTCCTGGTAGTCCCGGTAGCCCGAGTAGAGCCTCACGACCTCGGGCCAGAGCCGCTCACGCTCGTTGGCGGTCGCCAGGCGGGCGTGCACCGCACGTCGCTCCGAGCCGACCTGGATCGTCGTGTCCGGGTTGGCCATCAGGTTGTGGAACCAGGCCGGGTTGCGCGGATGGCCGCCCTTCGAAGCGACGAGCACCACGTCCTCGCCGTCGGCGAGATAGGCGAGGGGCGTGGTGCGCACCTTCCCGGACCTCGCCCCGATGTGGTCGAGAAGCAGCATCGGCGGCGCACCCGGCGCGTGATGGCCGATCAGGCCGCGGCTCGCCCGGTAGACGGCGGTGTGGCCCCCGACCAGGTGGCGTAGAACCGGCCAGCTCCGATCGACCAGTGGGTTCGGCATGCCGGAAGCTTATGACGCGATCCTCGCCTGCTGCTGACCGGCGCGCGCCGTTGTTCTGAGCTGTCGGAGTAGCCGCTTTGGACAAAAAGCGGCTATCTCGACCGCCCGCGAGATACTGCGTAGGCGATGTCGGAGGAGAACGTCGAGCGGGTGCGCGTCGATGCAGTTCATGGGGAAGCCGAGCGCATTGACCTCGAGGATCTGCGGCGGGCGTATGAAGCATTCGGCCGGCGGGACTGGGACGAGGCTTCCTCGCTTGCGGATCCGGAGATCGAGTGGGTCGATCCAGATCAGATGGCAGGTGGTGGCACCCATCGAGGGAAGGAAGCCGTGCAGCGGAACTTCGATGAAACCTTCGAGGAGAATTTCTCCGAGTTCCGGCTCGAACCGACCGAGTTCCTTCCCTCTGGCGACAAGCTGTTCGTGCATGCGCTCCTTAGCGGGCGCTCGCGTCATCAGGATCTCGATGTCTCAATGGACCTGTTCCAGGTCTTGACCATTCGGAATGGACTGATAATCCGGCAGGAGGGCTTCCTCGTACGCGATGAGGCATTACAGGCCGCTGGCCTTCAGGAGTAGGCGATGTCGGAGGAGAACGTCGAGGTCACGCGGCGAGCTTTTGAGGCATTCGCGCGCGGCGACCTGGACTCGGTCTTGGAGACGATGGATCCCGACATTGAGTGGGCTCCGGCGATTGCTCCAATTCTCGGTGTCGAACCGATCAGAGGAAAGGATGCGCTCAGGCGCTTCTTCACGCGCGATCTGGTCGAGGCCGCGCCTTTCCCTCGAATCTGACGAGCCCTATGCGCACCGTCGGCTGGGGCGTGGGTGCCGTGGGTTGGCGCTGGATTTTGAACCAGCGACCTTTCGGCCCCCAGCCCAATCATCAGCTGCACTTCCAGTAAAGGACCGACCAGTCGTTTACGGCTATACGTCCGATCGATCGTCCCTGCAGCTCTTTGAGCTAACCGATCACCGCAGGCTCGGCGCTCTATGACTCAGTCTGGCGTGTTGCCCTCCTGGTTGCCCACTTGCCCATTTGGGCCACTTGGGTCTGAAGCCCAAGAGCCAGAAACCCCGCTGCAGCGCGGTTTCCAGAAGCGCGCCCGACAGGATTCGAACCTGTGACCTTCGGTTTCGTAGACCGACGCTCTATCCAACTGAGCTACGGGCGCGTGCGGGCACTAGCGTAGCGACGGGTCCCTGAGCGGAGCGCGGTCAGGCCAGCTCGGGAATGTGGCGCTCGACATGGGTGCTGATCGTCTCGCGGACCCAGCGCTGCTCATCCGAATCGGCCATTCGGTAGCGGCCGATCAGCATCTTCTGGTCGTCGAGCGGGAGGCCCGAGATCTCCCAGCCGGCCACCAGGTACTCGAAGAGCATTTCGTTCCGGCGGGCCCAGACGTCCTCTGCCGAAGAGGCGTCCTTCCGGTGCGGCTTGTTGATCTTGCGGATGGACCTGTCGCTGAGCGAGCAACGGAGCGTGAGCACGTTGCCCTCCGGATCGGTGTAGTCCACCGTCTCGACCGGCTCACGCTCTCGTCGTCCTCGCGCCACCGTCTAAGCATGCCAACTAGCCTTCTCGCGTCTCCGATCCGGTCAACATCGCCGATCTAGAGCGGCTCGCGGCAGAGTCGCTCGAGCCCGGAGCGCACGGCTACTTCGCCGGCGGCGCGGGCGACGAGCGCACGCTGCGGCGGAACGCCGAGGCGTACGAGGGCTGGGAGCTGCGGCCCCGGGTCCTGGTGGACGTCTCAGAGGCCTCGACCAGGGCGACGGTCCTCGGCACGGAGCTGGAGATGCCGATCCTGGTCGGCCCGGTCGCCTTCCAGCTGCTCGCCCATCCCGACGGCGAGCAGGGCATGGCGCGCGCCGCCGCCGACGCCGGCACGGTGATGTGCCTCTCGAGCCTGACCAGCACCCGCGCCGCCGAGGTCGCCATGGCGGCGCCGGGAGGCAAGCGCTGGATGCAGGTCTATCTCTTCCGCGACCGCGGGGTGACCCGGGCGATGGTGGAGGAGGCGGCCGAGGCCGGGTACGAGGCCCTGCTGCTGACGGTCGATGCCCCATATGCCGGGCGGCGGGAGCGAGACCTTCGCACCGGCTTTCAGGTCCCGGCCGAGATCCGCGCGCCGGCGATCGAGACGGCCGTCGGCCACAAGAGCCTGACCACGGCCGAGGTCTTCGAGCTGGTCGATCCCTCGATCACCTGGACCGACCTGGAGCAGCTCTGCGGGGAGTTCCACCTGCCGATCCTGGTCAAGGGCCTGATCACCGGAGAGGACGCCGCCCTCGCGGTGGAGCACGGCGCCGCCGGAGTGGTGGTCTCGAACCACGGCGGCCGCCAGCTCGACAACGCCCCCGCCACGATCGACGCCCTCCCCGAGGTCACCGAGGCCGTCGCCGGGAGGATCCCGGTGTTGATCGACGGCGGCATCCGGCGGGGAACCGACGTGGCGGTCGCGCTCGCGCTCGGCGCCGAGGCGGTGCTCGTGGGGCGGCCGGCGCTCTGGGGCCTGGCTGTGGACGGCGAGGCTGGGGCGCGCCGCGCGCTGGAGATGCTGGCGGACGAGCTGCGGCTCGCGCTGGCGCTGCTGGGTGCGCCCAACCCGTCCGCTCTTAGCGCGGATCACGTTCAGCGTCGCGGGTAACGCTCGTTAGTCTCGCCCGCTTGGCGACCAAGGCACCGCAGCGCCTTTCCGGATCGGACATGTCGAACTTGCACGCGGAGCGCGGGTCGATCCACGTGCACGTCGGCGCGACGATCATCGTCGAGGGTGCGCCACCGGGCTACGACGAGCTGGTCGCGCACGTCGAGAAGCGTCTGCTCCTCGTCCCGCGCTTCCGCCAGCGGATCGTGAAGATCCCGCTCGGCATCGAGAACCCGGTCTGGGGGGACGATCCCCAGTTCGACGTGCGCCGGCACGTGCGCCATGTCTCCGTGCCACGGCCGGGCCGCCTCGACCAGCTCCGCGACCTCGTCGGCCGGGTGATGTCGGAGCCGCTCGACATGGAGCGCCCCCTCTGGCAGCTCTACCTGGTCGGGGGCCTGAGCGGGCGTCACGCCTTCATCTCCAAGACCCACCACGCCCTGGTGGACGGCGTGGCCGCGGTCGACGTCGGCACGATCCTGCTCGACACCAGCAAGCGGGGTACGCGGATGAACGTCCCGGAGAAGCCCTGGGACCCCGATGAGCCGAGCCCGACCATGCTCCTCACCCAGGCCGCCTCCGAGCGGGTGCGGAAGCCGCTGCGAGCCGCGGGCCGGGCGGCGCGCACCGCCGTCATCACTCCGGCCCAGACGGCCGCCCGGGTCCTGCGGACCGCCGAGGCGTTCACCAGCCTGGCCTCCGGTGGCCCGAAGGTGCCGAGGAGCCCGCTCAACGTCAGGATCGGCCGTGACCGGCGAATCGCCTGGGCGCGCACCGACCTCGACCGCCTGAAGCGGGCGCGCGACATTTGCGAGGGGTCGACCGTGAACGACGTCGTCCTGTCGGTCGCCGCGGGAGCGTTGCGCCGCTACCTCGAGGGCCGCGGCGACAAGGTCCCCGCATACCTGGTGGCGCTGGTTCCGGTCAGCATCCGGCGCCCCAACGAGAAGGGTGAGCTCGGCAACAGGATCTCGACGATCATGGTCCGGCTGCCCCTATCCGAGCGGGACCCGCGCAAGCGCCTCGAGCAGCTCCGCGACGAGACCAGGCGGCTAAAGGAGTCCGACAACGCCCGCGCCGCCTCCCTCCTGATCGAGGCGACCGGCTGGGCGCCTCCAACGATCAACCGCCTCCTCTCCTCGGCGATGGCCCGCCCGCTGATCTTCAACCTCGTCGTCTCGAACGTCCCAGGCCCTCAGCAGCCCCTCTATCTACTGGGCCGTCAGATCAAGGAGATCTATCCGTTCGTCCCGCTCTCCCCGCAGAACCACGCCCTCTCGATCGGAATGATCAGCTACGACGGCCGCATCTACTTCGGCCTGGCCGGCGACCGCGACGTCCTCCCCGACCTGGACGACCTCGCGTCGGCGCTCAGGGAGTCGCTCCGCGAGCAGCCTGTGCCGCGGGCGAAGGAAAGCCAAAGGCGAAGCCGAAAGCGAAGGCGAAGCCCAAGCCCAAGGCGAGGGCCGCCAGGAAGCCTCAGCCGAAGCGGCGCCGGCTTCGGCGACGCTAGGCGCGGATGAAGACCGGCGTGCCGAGTGGGACGCGCGCGAACAGGGAGATCATGTCGGGGTCGGAGGCGCGCAGGCAGCCGTGGGAGTCGGCGCCGCCGACGGAGCCCGGCGTCCCGTGGATCGCAATGCGGTTGCCGCCGATCCATCCCGACGGCAGGTGGGACTGATGGCCGGTGAGCGCAAGGACGCAGCACCCGTACCAGGGGCCCACGGCGCGACCGACGAGCCCGTCCGTCACCGAGTAGTTGCCGAGCGGAGTCGGCGAGGTGTTGGAACCGACGGTCACGCGCATGCGCTGCAGGACCCGGTTCGCGTAGTGGAGCTCGAGCTGGCGGCGCGAGAGGTCCGCAGTGATCCAGAAGCGAGTCTGTGAGACGTCGAGGGCGAGCCGGTCGTCCCGGATCCAGGCGAGCTGCCCGTTCGGCAGGTCGGGTGTCGGCACGCCGAACCACGCCCCTTCGACCCGCTCGATCCAGAAGACGCTGATCGAGCCGAACTCGGTGCGGTCACCGACCTGCTCCAGCACCGGCCCGCCGGGCGATGCGTGCAGAGCGACCCGCTGACCCGCCCTGACGGTCGCCAGGGCGAAGCGCGCGCCCCTGTGGGCGGACGCCGGGGGGTTGACGTGTACGTCGGGCACCGGGACGCTGGCCCGCAGCGCGTCTACCGCGGAGTTCCCGGTGGAAGGGGGAGCGGTGACGGTGGGCGCGGTCAACGCCGGCTGCTGGACGGCCGTGGCCTTGGCCGCGGGCGCAGCCTCGTCCTTGGAGCTGTCGATGATCAGGAACCCGATCAGGGCAATGACAACCGCGCCCGCTGCGATCCAAGCCAGAGACCTCATCAGCGGAGAGGGAGGGATTCGAACCCTCGAGAGAGCTATTAGCCCCCTACTCGCTTAGCAGGCGAGTGCCTTCAGCCGCTCGGCCACCTCTCCGGGGCGGCGGTCGCCGGCGGCGACCACGCGGCTCGATTGTAGGCTGGATCGGGATGCCAACAACTGAAGAGAAACCGACACCGGCGCCTCCCGTCGACGAGGAGACGCGCCCCGTCTCCGCGATCGACACCCCGACGCCGCTGCCTCTGCCGACGCCGGTGGAGGCCTACGAGCGCTTCGAGTCCGTCTTCGCCGGCGTGCAGGCGCCGTTCGCTTTCGTCGACCTGGACGCCGTCTGGGCGAACGCGGCCGACATGCTCCGCCGGTCGCGCGGGAAGCCGATCCGGATCGCCAGCAGGTCGATTCGCTCGCGCCCGATGCTCGAGCGCCTGCTGGACCTCGATCCGGGATTCCAGGGCGCCCTCACCTTCACTCTCCCCGAGACGATCTGGCTCTGGGAGCGCGGCCTGCGCGATCTCGTGCTCGCGTACCCGACGGCGGACCGCGCGGCCCTCACCCGGCTCGCCCGGATCACCTCGGAGGACCCCGAGCAGGCTCCGGTGGTGATGGTCGACTGCGCCGAGCACCTGGACCTGATCGAGGAGGCGGCGAGCTCCTTCGTGGCGCCGATCCGCGTCGCGATCGACATCGACCTCTCCTGGTGGCCGCTGGGCGGCCTGGTCAAGATCGGCCCGAAGCGATCGCCGATCAGGACAGCGGACGCCGCCGTCTCCCTCGCCCAGGAGATCGATCACCGGGAGCGCACCAAGCTCGTCGGGGTGATGGCGTACGAGGGCCAGATCGCCGGGGTCGGCGACAACGTCCCGCGCAAGGCGATCAACAACCTGCTGGTGCGGGCGATGCAATCGGCGTCGGCGAAGGACGTCGCAGAGCGGCGGGCCGAGATCGTGACCGCGCTCTCGGAGATCGCGCAGCTCGAGTTCGTGAACGGCGGCGGCACCGGATCGATCGAGCTCACCGCCTCCGAATGGGCGGTCACGGAGGTCGCTGCCGGCTCGGGCTTCTACGCGCCGGTCCGCTCCGATCACTACCGCGCCTTCAGGCCGCGCCCGGCCGCGATGTTCGCCCTGCCGGTCACCCGGGCATCCGAGATCAACTCGATCGAGATCGCGGGGGCGCAGCGGGCGCTGCCCGGCGCCCGCGCGGGCCGGCTCGAGATCGGAGACCGCGTCTATTTCCGTGACCTCGAGGCCGGGGAGCTCTGCGAGCGCTTCGAACCGCCTCTTCCTCGTCACCGGGACGACGATCCGCGACGAGGTCCCCACCTACCGCGGCGAGGGCAAGAGCTTCATCTAGGGCCCTGCTAGAACAAACGTCCACTCCGCGCCAGTACCGAATAGAGGCCTTTCCGGGCGTTCGGGGCCGATCTAACGTCGTCCGGTTCCCACCGGGAAGGACTTCCGAGGGGCTCAAAGGGGGATTCGAGAGAGGACAGTCGAGAGTGAGCCACCGTTCCGCCGCCGCGACCGGTCGTGAGGGCGACCGAGGCTGGTCGCGGGCCATTGGCCTCGACGTCGAGCCCGGCCGCTTCTTCGAGGGCGCCAACGTCGCCTGGCGCATCGCCCCGTTCGTCGTTGCGGGGATCCTGCCCTTCGCGCTCGTACCGGTCGCGGGGCTCTCGTTCGCCGACCCGCGGGTCGCCATCGCGGCCGCAATGGTGCCGATCGTCGTGGCGTCGGCCCTGTTGGTGCCGTGGCAGCGCCTGCCGGCCTGGCCACAGGCGATCCTCCCGCTCTCCTACTTCGTCATCCTCGCCCTGCTCCGCGAGGCGAGCGGCACCACGCCAAGCGTCTTCGACCCGCTCCTCTCCATCCCCGTGACCTGGTTTGCGATCTACGGGACTGGCAGGGAGCTGGCGGCGTCGATCGTCGCGATGGGGCTGACCCTTCTGCTCCCCGACATTCACTCGGGACTGTCCGCGCACGACGTGCAACTGCAGCGCGCGATCGTCGCGGTCGTACTCGCCTCGACCGTCGGCCCGGCGGTGCACGCCCTCGTCCTGGCCCTGAGGCGGACGAGCAACGACCTCAGCGAGGCCAAGGAGCGCTTTCGCAGGGCGTTCGACGACAGCCAGGTCGGGATGGCGCTCACCTCAACCGTGGGCCGCTTCCAGCGCGTCAATGGCGCCCTCTGCGAGATCACCGGCTACGGAGAGGACGAGCTCCTCGGAAAGACCTTCGGCGAGATCACTCATCCCGACGACGTGGACGCCGACCTGGAGGCCCTGCGCGAGCTGGTCGAGGGCGAGCGCTACGGCTACCGGACCGAGAAGCGCTACATCCACGCGGCGGGTCACTCGGTCTGGATCTCGCTCAACGTGTCTCCGGTATACGAGCCCGACGGCGGTCTGAGCTATCTGATCGCGCAGGTGGAGGACATCTCCGACCGCAAGGAGTCCGAGGAGCGGCTCACCCGGCAGGCCCTCCACGATTCCCTCACGGGCCTGCCGAACCGGACCCTGTTCTCAGACCGGGTGCGGATGGCCTCGAACCGGCGGGCGGCTCGGGGCTACGCGATCATCTACCTCGACCTCGACGGCTTCAAGCTCGTCAACGACACCCTCGGTCATGCCGCCGGCGACCAGGTGCTGATCGAGGTCGCCCGCCGCCTCGAGCCTCTGCTCCGGGCGGGCGACACACTGGCGCGCCTCGGCGGCGACGAGTTCGCGCTCCTCTGCGAGGAGGTCAGGGACGAGGAGGTCAGGACGATCGCCGACCGGGTGATCGACGAGCTGGACGAGCCGATCGAGGTTCAGGGCAGGGCGATCACGCAGGCGGCCAGCATCGGCATCGCCCTTTACTCGGCGGACGGAACCCCCACCGAGCCCGACCAGATGCTCGGCGACGCCGACCTCGCGATGTACCGGGCCAAGGCTGCCGGAAAGTCCCGCTACGCCCTCTTCGAATCCTGGATGCGCACCGGCGACACGGACCAGACCGAGCTGGAGCGCGAGCTGCGGGCGGGGATCGCGGGTGACGAGATCACCGTTCACTACCAGCCCGAGGTGGACCTGAAGAGCGGCGAGATCATCGGCGCGGAGGCGCTCGTTCGCTGGCAGCACCCGGTCCGCGGTCTGCTCGAGCCCGCTCAGTTCCTCTTCGTCGCGGAGTCGAGCGACCTGATCTCGGAGCTCGACGACCTCGTCATGCGCGAGGCGTGCTTCCAGGCGGCTCGCTGGCGGGAGGAGCTGCCCGACGGGGAGCGGTTCACGGTCTCGGTAAACATCAGCGAGCGCCGGCTGGCAGACCGCGGGCTGAGCGGAAAGATCGCCCAGGCGATCGCCGACGCACGGCTCCCCGCCTCGTCGATCTGCCTGGAGATCGCCGAGCGGGCGGTGATGGATCGCCGGGCGGCCGCGCTCATCGCCATCCCCGACCTCGAGGAGCTCGGCATCCGGCTGCTGATCGACGACTTCGGCATCGCGATCTCCTCGTTCGGAAGCCTCAAGCGCCTGCCGAGGCTGAACGCGATCAAGATCGACGCCTCGTTCATCGCCGGGCTCGGGCGCTCGCGGGAGGACTCGGCAGGTGTCGCCGCGATCATCGGTCTGGCCCATGGCCTGGGCCTGACCGCGACGGCGGAGGGGCTCGAGCGCGAGGAACAGCTCCGCGAGCTGCAGGCTCTCCACTGCGATCGGGGCCAGGGCTACTACTTCGCGCGCCCGCAGCCCCCGGTCGCGCTGGGTGAGCTGCTCACCTCGGCCCGCCATGGCGAGTTGATCTCGTAGAGTCGCCGCATGGGGAGAGTTCCCGCGTACGACCCGATGGAGCCCAAGGGCCCGTGGATGAGCGCGCTCTCCTGGTCGGCGCGGCAGCGCCCGGTCACCTGGTTCCTGGTCAACATCGGGAACAAGGTCGACCCCTACCTGATGAAGGCGACCGGCGGCCGCGTGAGGACCACCCTCAACGCGCCGACGGTCCTGCTGACGCACACGGGCGCGAAGAGCGGCAAGAAGCGAACGACCCCGCTCGCCTATTTCACGGACGGGGACAACGTGATCCTGATCGCCTCCCGCGGCGGCCACCACGACAACCCGGCCTGGTACCACAACGTCGTCGCGAACCCGGAGGTCGAGCTCTGGACCAAGGGTGGCGGCGGCCGGTACCGGGCGAGGGAGGCCCAGGGCGAGCTCCGCCGGCGGCTCTGGGACCTGGCCACCCGCTTCTATCCAGGCTTCGCCAAGTACCAGGAGCGGGCGGGAGACCGGCGGATCCCAGTGGTTCTCTGCATCCCGCAGGACGACTAGCCGCCGCTTTAGCCTCTGGTCGCAACCCGGAGGGGTGGCAGAGTCTGGTTGATTGCGGCAGCCTTGAAAGCTGTTGACCGGGTTTTCCCGGTCCGGGGGTTCGAATCCCTCCCCCTCCGCTCGCCGAGCCGCGCGGGCCGTTAGCGGAGCTTGACGCCGGTGATGTCGACCGTCCCGATCAGATCGCCGGTGGCGAAGTCGTCGCTCGCATTGCTGGTCGCCCTCGGGAAGGTCTGGTTGAGCAGCGGCGCCGCCAGAGAGGCGAGCTTGACCGTGGCGCCAATGACGCTCACGGTCTTGGTGCTCGGGTCGACCGAGCGGGTGCCGGTCGAGAAGTCGATATCGGCGAGCGGTGCCCTCGGAAGGGTCGTTCCAGTCGGCAGCGTCGCGATTGCTCTCAGGCTGTCTTGATTGAAGGCGACGCTCAGGTCCGTGCTGACGAGCTTGGTACCCGTCGGGGGTGAGGCGGAGCTGCATGCACTCGGAGTGACGATCCCGGGAAGCGTGCTGTTCTTGGTAATGGTCTGGCCGCCGGCGGTGAGCAGCTCTCCTGAGCTGAAGTCGGGGGCGACGCTGCCGCCGGCCACCGGGAAGTGGTAGTCCGTGCCGAGGAGGCCGCTCGTGGTTGCTGGGGCGATCGGCGCTACTCCCGGCGGGCTGCCGGTTGGTAGGGGATCGATGCAATGGGGGGTCAGCTTGGTCACGAACGGGCCCATCGCGCTGGTGTGCAGAACCATCTCCCCCGTCCCGGGAACGACCTCGACGGACAGCGGGTCCGTGGTCATTGTCACGATCTTCCCGAGCGGCCGGCCCGCCTTCACGCGGCCGCGCGCGGACTTGCCCGCCCGCTTGCCCTTCTTGCCCTTCTTGCGCCGAGAGAAGGCCCTGTTGAGGGCCTTGGCGCCCTGGCCGGCGATGCTGACGGCGACGTTCTCGATCTTCGCGCCCCAGCCGTCGCGGGTGACGGTCCCACCCCGCAGCGTGCCGAAGTTGTTGACGAAGTCCTTCCCCACCTTGGCGATGATCGTGCCCTGACCGCCGTTTGCCCCGAGGGTGAGGCTCGTGATCTTGACCTTGGTCTTGCTCTTGCCCTTGGCGCGCTTCGCCTTGAAGCCGCCCGAGACCTGCGCGGTGCCCGAGCCGTCAACCGGGTCGATGGCCCCGCCGGTGATCGCCAGCGTGATGTTGTGCGGCTTCAGCTTCAGGCCGTGCGAGCGCTGCAGCTGCATGACCACCGAGCCGCCCTTCAGGTCGTCCTGGCCGGCGATCGCCGAGCCCGGGACGGCGATCACGGCGATCAGAGCCAGCGCGAAGACGATCGCGCCGCGCAGGCCCGCGCTCGTGTGCTTGTCCCTGTAGCTCTCCCAGTCCATCGGTTCGGTTCCCCCCGATACGCCGCCCAGTGTCCCATGGGCTTGCAAAGAATGCGCCGGTTCCCCCCTAACCCAATAAAACCCTTCAGGAATTCCCCCCGTGGACGATGAATACGACAAATAACGACACAGGGGGGCCTGCAAAGGTCCAAATCCGTGCCTGTAGCTTCGCAACAGCCTCGCTCAATCATCCGGGTCTCGAGAGGGGTCCTGGCCGCGGTCGTCCTGGCCGCCCTGCTTGTGGTGCTCGCCCACGTCACGTTTCACTTCGGCTCACCCCGCTACAGCTACTTCATCGAGGAGTGGGTCTACGACTTCATCACGATGACGGCCGCGCTGGTGACCATCGCGCGGGCGGCCGTGCGCAAAGAGGAACGGCTGGCCTGGGCGCTCCTCGGCTTCGGCCTGCTGAGCTGGGCGGCCGGGGATCTCTACTGGACCGTGGCGCTCCGGGACATCTCGAGTCCGCCCTTCCCGTCAGTCGACGACGTCCTCTATCTCGCGGGGTACGCCCTGATCCTCGCGGGGATGATCGCCTACGTGCGCGCGCGAGTCGGCCGGATGACCGCGGTGGTCTGGACGGACGTGACGATGGGCGCCCTCTGCGTCGCAGCGATCGGCGCCAGCCTGTTGATGGACTTCGTCCTCGCCAACACCAGCGGCACGCCGATCGAGATCGCGGTCGCGGTCTCCTATCCGGCGCTCGACCTCGTGATTCTGGCCGTCGCCGCGGGCGGGGTGGCGTTGACCGGCTGGCGCCCGGGCCGGGGCCTGGCGTTGATCGCGGCCGGGGTCGCCTGCGCCGCGGCCGGAGACGCCGTCTACACCTACCAGTCGCTCGCCGGCACCTACACCGCCGCGAGCTGGAACAACTTCCTCTGGCCGCTCGCGACTGTCCTGGTCGCCGCCGGTGCTCTTCAGCCATCGCCACGGCATCGCGAGACCGAGCCCGCGGAGGGCTGGCGCACATTCGCCTCCCCCACGATCTTCGCCCTGGCCGTCCTCGCCCTGCTGATGCTCGAGCGCCAGGACATGAACGAGCCCGCCGTCGCTGCCCTGACCGTGGCGACGCTGTTGGCCGTGGTCATCAGGCTCGCCCTCACCTTCGCCCAGAACCACCGCCTCGTCGTCGAGCTGGAGACAGACTCGCTGACCGGTCTCTTCAACCGAGGCAAGCTCGTCTACGACCTCGATCGCCTGTTCAGCTCCGACCAGCCGCCACCGCACGTCCTGGCAATCCTCGACCTGGACGGCTTCAAGTCCTACAACGATGCCTTTGGCCACCCCGCCGGGGACGCGCTGCTCGTGCGGCTAGGGCAACAGCTCGCCGAGGCCGTCGGCGACCATGGCCGGGCCTACCGCATGGGCGGCGACGAGTTCGCGATGCTGCTCGCCGGGGATGCCGCAACCGCGGGAGACGCCGTCGCCGCGGGAGCCGCGGCTCTCAGCGAGCGCGGGGAGGGCTTCACGGTCACCTGCTCGTGCGGCTCGGCCGCGCTGCCGGCCGATGCGGCTAGGCGCGACACCGCGCTTCAGCTCGCGGACCAGCGTATGTACGCCGACAAGGACTCTCGCCGTCCCTCCGTGGGAGGCGAGGTCGAGGCGGTGCTGCTCAGGATCCTCAACCAGCGCGCCCCAGAGCTGAGTGAGCATTCCGACGCCGTGAAGAGCCTGGCCGTCGCGGTCGGCGAGAAGCTCAGGCTGCCGCCCGGCGAGCTCGCGACGCTTGAACGTGCGTCGGAGCTCCACGACATCGGCAAGATCGCGATACCCGATGCGATCCTGACCAAGCCGGGCCCGCTCGACGAGGGCGAGTTGGAGTTCATGCGCCAGCACCCGACACTTGGCGAGCGCATCGTCGCTGCCGCCCCATCGCTCGCCACCGTCGGCAGGCTGATCCGCTCCTCGCACGAGCGCTGGGACGGCCGGGGATATCCGGATGGTCTCGCGGGCGAGGAAATCCCGCTCGCGGCTCGCATCATGTTCGCCTGCGACGCCTACGACGCGATCACCGCGGACCGCTCGTATTCGCCCGCACGCGACCCCGAGGCCGCCCTCGCCGAGCTCCGCGCGTGTGCAGGAACCCAGTTCGATCCCGATGTGGTCGCCACCCTGGAGGACGTGATCCGCTCGACGCCGGCCGACAGGCTGCCCGTGCCGTTGCCGGTCGCCTGATCAGAGGGTGCGCGAAAGCACAACCCGATTAGTGCTGGAAAAGGAACCGGGCGCCCACTTGGGCGCCCGGCTTACATCGGGATTCGAGGGGTGCTGCGACTACTTGACCAGCTCCACCTTCTCGAACGTGGTGCCGGCGAGCTCAGCCTCGTGGACTGCGCTACCCGGAGTCAGATCGGCGGTGGTGCAGACGCCGCTGGCATCACCGGCGCCTTGATTGGCGCCGCCCTTGTCATCGCCCGGCTCGGGCTCTCCGGATTGATCGCCCGGCTGGGGCTCCCCGGACTGATCGCCGCTGCCATCGCTCGATGAGGACGCCTTGCCGGGGCCGGAGTCGTCGCCGACCTCGTGCTCGTCCTCGGTCTCGCACTTGATCGTGGTGGTCGAATCCACCGTGCCGGAGACCTGTCCGCCACCGGCGAGATCGATCGTCAGGGTGGTGCCGTCGAAGCTGGCGATCATGCCGGCGTTCTCCTGGCCGTCCTTGACACCGTCGTTGTCCGTGTCCTGGTCGTCGGGGAGGTTTGCGGTCTCGTCCTCACCCATGTTGTTGAGCCCGTCGTGGTCCGAGTCCTCCTTGCCGTCGGGACGACCGTTGTGATTGGTGTCCTTGACGCGGGGATTGGTCCGCTCCTGGAACTCGTTCATGTTGTCGACGTGATCCTTGTCCTGGTCCTTGTTGGACTGGTCGACCTTGAGCGAGAGATGGAACTTCTTCTCCCACTTGTCCGAGATGTGATCGTGGTTCCTATCCTTGGCAGCCGCGGTGCCGCCGAATGCGACAACCGTGAGCGCGAGCGCCCCGGCGGCGGCCACCGAGAAGGTCCTCAGCTTTCCTCTCATTTGGTTCCTCCTTTGGTGGCGGCCGTCCTCTGAAGATGGTGTACCGGCCGCCGTTTGACTTGACGTGGCCACTATCGACTGCGCCGGTCACGTACCGGTTAGCCACGAGTTAGGGGTTGGTAAGGGGTGGACGGCTGTTTCAGGAACGCTCGGCGATCAGCAGTGTCTGAACCGCCCGGCCAACCGCGCCGCGCTCGTCGAACAGGCGGGAATCGGCCATTCCGACTCCGTTCGGCTCCGGCAGCGTGACCGCATCCAGGCAGACCCACTCCCCCTTCGGCATCCGGTGCAGGTGCACGCTGAGATCGACGTTGATGAAGAGGTATCGGGTCCAATCGAGGGCGACGCTCACCCCGTTGCCCGAGTCCGCGGCAACCAGCAGGCGCTGAAGGGGCGTTGGCTCCTCGTCCGGCAGGAGCGGCACCCCCATGCGCGTCCAGACGGTGGCCGGACCCTGCTCGGTGAAGCCTCCCTCGACGAACCGGTAGTCCATCGCGCTGTGGTAGCCGACGTCGTGGCCGGTGTCGGGGAAGCGGCCGGGTGCGGCCCCATCGGGACCCGGCGGCACCGGGGGGAACCCGGATGGCGCATCGAAGCTCACCTTCTCGGTGCGCAGGCGCCAGCCCCGCGCCCGGACCAGCGCTTCGCCGTCGTTGTCGGTGAGAGTCGCCTCGACCATCTCAACGCGGCGCCCGGAGCGCACGACCTCGGCATGCACCCGCAGCCGGCCGATCGGGACCGAGCGGACGATCTCGTAGGTGACGCGGCCGACCTGCGCCGGCGCGCCCTCGCCGTCCGCCATCCGGCCGCCGCCGAGCCGCTCGAGCTCGCGGCCGATCAGTGCCGCGGGAGGTCCGGCGTGCTGTGCCCCCGCGTCCCAGGGACCTCTGGTCGCCTCCGTGGCGACGTAGGCGTCGCCGTGGGGCTCGTAGAAGGAGTCGGGCACGCGCGGGCATCCTAGTAACGAGATGCGTGCTCAAGAGACTGATCTTCGACCGGGTTAATCTGGTCATACCCCCATCGAAGAGAGGTACGAAACTTGGAGAAGGTCAAGAAGAGCGAGCAGGAGTGGCGCCAGGAGCTGACGCCCGAGCAGTACGAGGTCGTGCGCGAGAAGGGCACGGAGGCTCCGTTCACGAGCGAGCTCAATGACGTCAAGGACCCGGGCAAGTTCGTCTGCGTGGCCTGCGGACAGCCGCTGTTCGACTCGGAGAACAAGTTCGACTCCGGCACGGGCTGGCCGAGCTTCGACCGGCCGATGGACGACGAGAATGTCGAGACGGAGGCCGACAACAGCCTGCTGATGCGGCGCACCGAGGTGCTCTGCTCACGGTGTGACGCGCACCTGGGGCACGTCTTCGACGACGGCCCGGCCGACACGACCGGCCAGCGCTACTGCATCAACGGCTGCGCCCTGGAGTTCAAGCCCGAAGAGGACTAAACGGGTTGCGCCTGGCGGCGCACCCTCGCATCAAACCTTGCCGCCGGCGCCCAGGTAGCTGAAGCGCACGGCGAGGGCCACCGCCTCGGTCCGCGTGTCGACCTCCATCCGGGCGATTGCGTTTCGGACGTGGGTGTGGACCGTGGCGGGGCTGAGCGAGAGCCGGTCGGCGATCTGCTTGACGCGCAGGCCCTCCGCGAGCAGCTCCAGGATCTCGCGCTCGCGGGGGGTCAGCTCGAGCAGCTTCTCGACCTCGCCCGCGCCCTGGCCGAGCTCGGTGCCGACGAAGGTGCCTCCACCCGCGACGACCTCGATCGCCCGGGCGATGTCCTCGCTGGGCGCGGACTTGAGCACGTAGCCGGAGGCGCCGGCGCGCAGCGCCAGCGTCAGCAGGTCGGGCTGAGCGTGGGCGGTGAAGATGATGACCCTGGTCTCGGGCCGGGCCTTGAGGATGTCCTTGGTGGCGTCGATGCCGTCCTTGCCCGGCAGCTCGACGTCGACGATGCAGACGTCCGGCTCCAGCTCCTTGACGACGTCGACGACCTCCTCGCCGGTCTCGGCCTCGCCGACGATCTCGACGCCCTCGACCGCGGCCATCCGGGCCTTGATGGCCTCGCGGACGATCTCGTGGTCATCGCAGAGAACTACTCGCTTGGGAGACGACGCGCTCATTTATGTGGGAATCCTCCTTGGAACGCCAAACTCCTGCAAAGCGACCGGAACTTCCACTGTCCCGTTCTCCGTCTGTCCGTTCTCCAGCAGCGCGATCAGTGTTCGACCCACAGCCACCGCAGTTCCGTTCAGCGTGTGTACGGGTTCGGGGGATTCTTCTGGGGCGGGACGGTACCGGCTCGACAGGCGTCTTGCCTGAAAGTCGGTGGTATTCGAGCAGCTTGTCAGCTCCCGGTAGCGCCCCTGGCTCGGAATCCACGCCTCGCAATCGAACTTGCGAGCGGCCGGAGCGCCCAGGTCGCCGACGGCCACGTCGACCACGCGGTACGGGATCTCGAGCGCGGCGAGGATTCGCTCCTGGATCGCCAGGATCCGCTCGTGCTCCTCGCGGGAGGACCCGGGCTCGACGAAGCTGAACATCTCGACCTTGTCGAACTGATGGACACGGAAGATCCCGCGCGTGTCGCGTCCCGCCGCGCCCGCTTCCCGCCGAAAGCAGGTGGACAGGCCCGCGTAGCGCTTCGGCAGGTCCGACGCCTCCATGATCCGGTCCGCCTGCAGCGAGGCGAGTGAGACCTCCGAGGTGCCCACCAGGAAGAGCTCGTCGCGGGGGATCTCGTAGATCATCTCCCGCTCCCCCGGGAAATAGCCCGTGCCGTAGAGCGCCTGCTCGCGAACCAGCACCGGCGGAACCGTGGGCTCGAAGCCCTCGGCCCGGACCAGCTCCATCGCGAATCGGACCAGGGCGAGCTCCATCATCACCAGGTCGCCGAGCAGGTAGGCGAACCGCGAGCCCGATGCGCTCGCCGCCGCCTCGATCTCGATCCAGCCATGGCGCTGGCCGAGGTCAAGGTGGTCCTGGGGCTCGAAGTCGAACTCCCGGCGGTCCCCCACCTCGCGCAGGGTGACGTTGTCCTCCTCCGTCTCTCCGTCGGGGGCATCCGGATCGGGGAGGTTCGGCAGCGAGAGCAGCAGCTCGTCGCGCTGATCGCCCAGCTCGCCCAGCTTCGGCTCGAGCTCCTTGAGCTCGGACTTCAGCGCGCTGGATGACTCGCGAGCCTGCTTCACCTTCGGGTCGTCGGCCTTGCCGCCACGGGCCGCCTCCTCGATCTCGCCCGAGAGCTTGTTCTGCTCCGCCCGGATCGCGTCGATCCGGGTGTTCAGCTCACGCCGCCGCTCGTCGACGTCCAGGAGCTCGTCCAGCTGCTCGGCCGCTCCCCGCCTGGCAAGCGCCTTGCGCGCGGGCTCGGGGTCGCTGCGGATCTGCTTGAGGTCGAGCGTGGCTCCGCTCTCCCGTGCTGGTTAGGGGGCCGCGGTCGTCGTCGTCGCCTGCGGCGCGGGCGTGTTGACCACGTCCTGTCCCGCGTATTTCGCAACGAAGGCCGCCACCTTGTCGGCGTCTGCGCCGACGACGATGTTCTGGGGCATGATCGCCCCCGAGAAGCCGCCGTTGCGGATCGCGTAGATCACGTCGGCCAGCGTCTCGTTGCGCTGGTCGAGGTTGGGGCCCTGGACGCGCTCCGAGCGGTTGGCGGTCCCCTCGGTGCCCGCGGGGGTCAGCGTGTGACAGCCCGAGCAGCGCTCGGAGAAGATCTGGGCGCCCTCGTGGGTCGGATCGTTGGCCGGAACCTGGACGCCCTGGGTCCCGCAACCGGCGGCGGTCGCGACCACGGCGACTGCGATCAGTAGGAATGCCCCTCGCACGCGGCGGGATCATATGCGAGAGGTACGAGAGGTCGCGTAGCGTTCAGGCATGGCCGCGGGCGGCGTAACCCCCGATGAATTCCGTGCCGCGCTCGGCGCCCACGCCACCGGCGTGACCGTGGTGACCGCCGTCGGCCCCAACGGTCCCTCGGGGGCGACCGCGAACGCCGTCACCTCACTGTCGCTCGACCCGCCGATGATGCTGGCCTGCCTCGACCGCGGCTCGCGGACGCTCACCTCCGTCCGGGCCCAGGGGCGCTTCGGCGTCAACGCTCTGGCCGCCGGCCAGGAGGAGCTGGCGCGGCGGTTCGCCGGCAAGAACGCGGAGCCCGAGAAGTGGGAGGCCGTCCGCTGGTCGGAGAGCGAGGGGCTGCCGCGACTGGAGGGCGCGCTGATGTGGGTGGCTTGCGAGCTGCGGGATCTGATCGACGGCGGCGACCATCTGATCCTGACCGGCAACGTGCTCTCCGCCGACTCGAGCGACGGACAGCCGCTGCTCTTCCATCGCGGCGCCTACCGCGACCTGCTGGCGGAGTCGTAGGCCGCAGTCAGGCAAGGGTGCGGAACAGCGCATTTACGGCGCGGCGGCTCCCGTCGATCCGGACGTCTCCGGCCTCCACCGCCTTCCCCAGCCGGTTTCCTCCGAAGACCACGGCGGCTATCGCGTTCGGGTCTGCACTGATCGTGGCGGCGGCCTCGTCATCCTCTCCGCGCCGCGCCTCGAAACGGTCGCCCGAGATTTCGATCCGGAAGGGGATCTCCTCCTTCCCCAGCCGCAGTTCGTAGCTCGCCTCGAGCCCGTCCGCCTTCGCCGGATCGAAGGTCGACTTCAGCGCGAGCACGAGGGAGTCCGGCCCCATCTCGGCGTCGCGCGGGAAGGATGGCGAGCCGCTCGCCCAGCGACCGAGCGACAGCACGGCCGGCTCGAGCTCACGTCCCCACTCAGTCAGCTCATAGACCTGCACCGCCGCCGGCGGGGCGAGCCTGCGGCGCGCGACGATGCCCGTCTCCTCCAGCTCGCGCAGCCGCTGGCCGAGGACGTTCGGGCTGATGTCGGGAATCCCGGCGCGCAGGTCGGTGAACCGCTTCGGCCCCAGCAGCAGCTCGCGGACCACCAGCAGGGCCCAGCGCTGCCCGAGGAGATCGGAGGCATGTGCGATCCCGCAACCGTCGAGTCTTCTCCGGGTGCGCGCCATGCCGGGAGTTTACCGGAGTCTAATCCTGGAATATAAGTGTCTAGTCCTCTTTTAGGACTTTATGGTACGGTCCAGCGGCGATATGGAGAGGGCGGCAAGCCAACGGAAGGAGATCGGGATGGACCTCCCCGAGGTCGTATCCGCGAGCGAATGGGAGGCGGCCCAGAAGGAGCTCCGTGCGAAGGAGAAGGAGTTGACCCGGCGGAGCGACGAGCTCGCCGCGGAGCGCCGGCGGCTCCCGCGTACGAAGGTCGAGAAGGACTACGAGTTCGAGGGCCCGCAGGGCAGGGCCGGGCTCGCGGACCTGTTCGAGGGCCGCCGCCAGCTCGTCCTCTACCACTTCATGTTCGGGCCGAACCAGGACGCGGGCTGCGACGGCTGCTGCATGTTCATCGATCAGGTCGGCCACCCGGCCCACCTGCAAGCCCGTGACGTCACCTTCGCGATCACCTCGCGTGCGCCGGTCGAGAAGCTCGAGCGGTTCCGGCGGCAGCTGGGATGGGAGCACCCTTGGTACTCGTGGGGAGGCGGAGACTTCGGGGTCGACTTCGGCACCTCCCCCGCCGAGCCCAAGGAGGGCGCCTACCAGGACGGCGAGGGCTTCGCGCTGAGCGTCTTCCTGCGAGACGGCGGCGACGTCCATCGCACCTATTTCACGAAGAGCCGCGGCGTGGAGGCGATCGGACCCGTCTGGAGCTTCCTGGACCGGGCGCCTTTCGGCCGCCGGGAGACCTGGGAGGACTCGCCGGCCGGCTACCCGCAGGACGAGCCCTATACCTGGTGGCGCCGTCACGACGAATACGAGGAGGAGCGATGAGTGAGCGAGACGGATTTGCGCCCGGCGTCCCGTGCTGGGTCGACACGTGGCAGCCCGATGCGGACGCCGCCATGAGCTTCTACACGGAGCTGTTCGGATGGGAGGCCGAGGACACGATGCCCGACGGCGTCGAGGGCACGCACTACATGTGCAGCCTCCGCGGCCGCGACGTGGCGGCGATCGCCTCCCGCCCGAACGCCGCGCCAGACGTCATCGCCTGGACCACGTACGTCTGGGTGGACGACGTCGACACGACCATCGCCAAGGCGAAGAACGCAGGCGGCAGCGCCCTGGTGGAGCCGTTCGACGCTCTCGACGGAGGCCGCATCGCGGTGATCGCCGATCCCGCCGGCGCCGCGCTCGGGATCTGGTCACCTGGCGCTCACAAGGGGGCTCAGCTCGTGAACGAGCCGAGCGCCTACTCGATGAGCGCGCTCATGACCGCCGATCCCGAGGCAGCGAAGCGGTTCTATCCCGAAGTCTTCGGCTGGGAGATCGAGACCTTCGAGATGGGCGACGACGAGATGGTGATGTGGCTCGTGCCGGGCTATGTCGGCGGTGAGCCACAGCAGCCCGTGCGGCGCGACGTCGTCGCGGCGATGCTGCCGCCCAGCGCCAACGGCGACGCGCCACCCCCACATTGGAACGTCGACTTCTGGATTGCTGACGTCGATGCGGCGGCGGCAAAGGTCGAGGAGCTGGGGGGCCAGATCCTCACTCCTCCCTATGACATTCCCGGCACCGGCCTCCGCCAGGGGGCCTTCATGGACCCGCAGGGCGCGACCTTCTCGCTGACCCAGCCGCCCGGGCCGCGCTGAGACAGCCCAGGGCTACTGGATCTGCTTGTCCCTGCCCTTACCTCCGACGAGCTTGTCCTTGCCGTGCCCGCCGGCCAGCTTGTCCTTGCCGGAACCGCCGTAGAGCTTGTCGTTGCCCTGGCCGCCGAAGAGCTCGTCCTTGCCGGAGCCGCCGCAGATCCTGTCGTTGCCGCGACCGCCCTGCACCTTGTCCTTGCCGCCCAGCGCGGCGATCACGTCGCCACGGTCGGTGCCCTTGATCACGTCGCGTCCCGGCGTCCCGACGATCGTCGCGGGCCTGCCCCCGCACCGCCGGGTGGTGGTGACTCCGTCGAGCGTGATCGCCCAGGCCGCCAGGGTGCCGCCCTGCAGCGGAGTGTCGTCGACCACGTACAGAGACCAGGTCCCGGCCGGGCCGGTCCCGCCGAGGGCGGAGAGCGCCGAGCCGTACGGGGCCGCCGGGGCGGGCGCGGGGAAGACGTCCCCACCGCCGTAGTTCGTCGGCTTGTAGACGTCGTCGAAGCACGGCTCGGTCCCGATCGACGCGGTGGTGGGCGCGTTGTCGTCGAAGGTGACGTCGACGTTCTGCCACATGTCGCCGCTGCAGGCGTCCGAGAAGAGCAGCACGCGGCCGCCGCCGGGCCCCACCAGCAGGACATCGAGGTCCTCCGGAAACCGGTCCGTCAAGCCGAGCAGGCTGGCGGTCACGTGGGTGGGCGTCCCCCGCACGCCCGAGACCTGGATCGTCGAGGGATAGGGGGCCGCCGGGCCCACCTCCGGGATCGTCATCCCGGGCCCCTGGTAGCTCGCCGCACTCGCCGACGCCGGCAATGCGAGCAGAGCCAGCGCCAACATCGAGATCCGGATCCGCCCTTTCATCTCCCTGCTCGAAGCCTACGGCAGTGGCAGGAGCCCTTCTAGAAGGCCGAGCTCGTCCCGGCCGCCCGCAGGGCGAGCAGGAAGATCACCAGACAGGCTGTCGCCATGATCCCGGTGTCGCGCCGGACGATCGCCAGTGCGATCTGCGTCTGCCGCTCCGGCGAAACGGAATGGATGTCGACGTCCCCCAGCTCCTGGGCCGCCGAGCCGGCCCGGATCAGCTCGGCCAGCAGCGAGACCACCAGCGGCAGGGCTCCATACAGGTAGTGCAGCTTGTCGGCGTGGTGCCCGCTGAAGGCCAGCGCAAGGCCGAGCAGCGCCTGCAGGATCACCGTGGCCTGGGCGATCCGCAGCGCGTACCAGAACTTCACCGTGGCCCGGTCCTGCAGCCAGGCGATCCCGCCCCAGACCCCCGCCACGAGATTCGCGGCGATCAGACAGACCCCGACTACGAGATGGACTTCCGGCACGGCCGCGACAGCCTAGATGCGAGGGTGCTCCGAGCGCAGCGAGGAGCAACCCGTTTCGTGCGGGTCCGAAAGCCGCTTGAAAGGGTCGGGATTCGGCTTGCTGATGCGGAAAAGCACTATGTAACACCTTGCTACAAAGTCGCCTGCGCGGTGATATAACGCTCAGCGGACCGTGCTTCAGAGCTACCTCCCAGTTCTCGTCTTCGCAGGCCTAGGGATCATCGTGGGAGGCGCCTTCGCACTGTTGAACTCGGTGATCGGGCCGAAGCGCCCGAACCCGATCAAGGGGCAGCCGTACGAGTGCGGGCTCCCCTCCCACATCACCCGCACGTTTCGCTTCGGGGTCAGCTTCTACATGATCGCGATGCTGTTCATCCTCTTCGACATCGAGGTTGTCTTCCTCTATCCGGTCGGTGTCCTCGTTCACGCCACCAAGAGCGTCTTCGTCCTGGTCGAGATCCTCGTCTTCGTCGTGCTGCTGCTCGTCGCACTGATCTTCGTCTGGCGTCGAGGAGCGCTCGATTGGAAGTAGAGCGGGAGAGCCTTCGAGCCCGCCAGCTGCGCGCGCGCGATCTGCTGCGCGGTGACCTGGAGGGCAAGGACCTCGAGGAGTACGTCGAGGAGCGCCTGCTCACCACCACCCTCGAGAACGCCCTCAACTGGGGGCGCGCCAACGCGCTCTTCCCGATGACCTTCGGCCTGGCCTGCTGCGCGATCGAGATGATGTCGATGGTCACCTCGCGCTACGACATCGCGCGTTTCGGTGCCGAGGCCTTCCGCGCCTCCCCGCGACAGGCCGACATGCTGATCCTCTCGGGCCGGGTCTCCGTGAAGATGGCGCCGGTCGTCCGGCGCGTCTACGACCAGATGCTGGAGCCGAAGTGGGTGATCGCGATGGGCGCCTGCTCCTCGTCCGGCGGCATGTTCGCCAACTACGCCGTCGTCCAGGGCGCGGACAAGTTCATGCCGGTTGACATCCACGTCCCCGGCTGTCCGCCTCGCCCGGAGGCCCTCCTCCACGGCTTCAACAAGCTGCAGCGCCTGGTTCGCGGCAACCCCGATCTCGGCTGGCGGGACCGCTACAACGCGGTGGGCACCGAGGAGTGGGCGCGCTTCGAGAGCGGTCAGCCGACGCCGGAGGCGCTCGAGCGGGCGGCCAAGGCCGTCCAGGAGCCACGGGATGCCTGACGCTCCGGGGCTGGAACTCATCGCGCAGGGGATCGAGAAGGGGCACCAGGGAACGGTCATCGAGACCTCCGTCGAGCACGACGCCGCCACCCTGATCGTCAATCCCGAGGGCGTCCTGCACGCGCTGGGCTGGCTGCGCGACACCGAGGGCCAGGGCTACCGCTTCCTCTCCAGCCTGCACGCCGCCGACTATCTCCCGGCCACCCCCCGCTTCGCGGTCCATTACGAGCTGCTCTGCCGGGAGCGCATGGAGCGCATCCACGTCAAGGCGCTGCTGGCGGATCCGGCGCCGGGAGCGGAGTTGAGGACGTGCCGGCCTACGGTCGAAGGAAGCACTTCCCGGAGCTGGACTCCTGCGTCGATCTGTTCCCGACGGCTGATTTTCAGGAACGGGAGGCCTACGACTTCTTCGGGATCGTCTTCCGCGGCCACCCGGACCTGCGCCGAATCCTGATGCCAGAGGACTACGTCGGCTGGCCGCAGCGCCGCGACTTCCCGATCGGCGGCGAGCCGGTGCTGTTCACCCACAACGAGATCGAAACGCCGCGCTGGTTCGAGTGATGGCCGACGAGCTGCTCAGAGACGAGGCGGACATCACCGAGCGCGGGGTCGCCCGCGAGGCGGAGGATCCCTCGGCGCCCCTGGTCGACGCCGCCGAGATCGCGCACCAGGACCTCGGGGGCCCCGGTCTCGAGCCGGAGCAGGAGATCCTGACGATCAACATGGGCCCGCATCACCCGGCGACCCACGGGGTCCTTCGCCTGATCGTGACGCTGCAGGGCGAGCGGGTCCTCGAGGTCAAGCCGATCATGGGCTACCTCCACACCGGGATCGAGAAGTCCTGCGAGGACAAGAGCTACTGGAAGGTCATCCCGTTCGTCGAGCGGATGGACTACCTCTCCTACTTCTTCCAGATGGAGGCCTTCTGCGGCTGCGTCGAGCGCCTGATCGAGCTGGAGATCCCGGACCGGGCGAAGTACCTGCGAGTGCTCCACATGGAGCTGAACCGGATCCACTCGCACCTGGTCTGGCTCGGCACCTCGGCGCTGGACCTCGGCGCGATCTCGATGTTCTGGTATTGCTTCCGCGAGCGCGACACGATCCTCGATCTGTTCGAGATGTCGGCCGGGCAGCGGATGCACACCCGCTACTTCCAGGTCGGCGGCGTCTTCGAGGACATCCCCGTCGGCTTCGAGCAGAAGGTCCGGGACTTCTGCGCGCTGATGCCCAGCCGCATCGACCAGTACGAGGCGCTGCTCGACCGCAACGAGATCTTCCTGCACCGCACCCGCGACGTCGGGATCGTCTCGCGCGAGCGGTTGCTCGAGCTGGGCGTCACCGGACCGCTCCTGCGGGCCGCCGGCGAGCCCTGGGACCTGCGCAAGAGCCCCGGGTACCTCTGCTACGGCGACTTCGACTTCAAGATCCCGGTGGGGACCGTCGGCGACGGCTACGACCGCTACCGCGTCCGCCTCCAGGAGATGCGGGAGTCCGTGCGGATCATCGAGCAGGCGCTCGACGGCCTGCCCGAGGGCCCGTGGATCTCGGATGACCGCAAGTACGTGCTCCCTCCGCGGGAAGAGCTGCCGACCTCGATGGAGGCCCTGATCCACCACTTCAAGCTGGTCACCGAGGGCTACCGGGTGCCGCCGGGCGAGCTCTACTACGCGATCGAGTCCCCGCGTGGCGAGCTCGGCTGCTTCGTGCTTGCCGACGGCTCGTCAAAGCCCGCCCGCGTCCACTTCCGCGACCCGTCCTTCGTCAACCTGCAGGCGTTCCGCGACATGTCCGTCGGCGGGCTGATTGCGGACCTTATCCAGAACCTGGCGATGCTCGATCCGATCATCGGGGGCGTGGACAGATGACCCCGCTGATCCCGAAGGGCGGCCGGCCGTGGACCGCCGACCCCGGCCACATCCACGATGCTCCAACGCCCACGCCGATGCCCGACGAGCAGGAACGTGTCGGCGTCGAGATCCCTCCCGAGGAGATCGAGGCCAGGCAGGCGGCCGAGGAGTCGCGCGAGCCACATGGCGAGCCCGCCCCGGTCCCCGACCCCTCGGAGGTGGACGTGCCGCGCGGGCTGGCGCAGGAGATCCGGCGGGCGATGAAGCGCTACCCGCAGAAGCAATCGGCGGCGATGCCCGCCCTCTGGGCGGTTCAGCGGCGCTACGGCTGGTGCACTCCGGAGGGCATCACCCAGGCCGCGGCGGTGATGGGGGTCACCCCGGGCTACCTCCAGTCGGTCGCCAGCTTCTACGACCTCTTCCGCCTGGAGCCGGAGGGCGAGCACCAGGTGATGGTCTGCACCAACATCAGCTGCTGGCTGCGCGGCGCCGACCGCCTGCTCGAGGCCTTCGGCGAGGCGGCGGGAGTCGATGGCCAGGGCACCTCCGCGGACGGCAAGATCTCCCTTAGCGGCTTCGAGTGCCTCGGCGCCTGCGATCTCGCACCGATGGCCTCGATCGACGAGCGCTATTACGGGCCGCTGACGGAGGAGGACGCGGAGACCGCCGTCGAACAGCTGCGGAGGAACAGCAAGAGCGTTCTGCACGAGAAGCGGCTCGAGGACCGCGGCGCCGCGGGCGGCCCGCGCGGAGGCGGCGACAAGCGCCTCGCGCGCCACCCGGTCAACAAGGGCACCAGGCCAAAGCCGAAGACGAAGGCCAAGCCGAAGAAGGGAAAGAGCTGATGGCCTCCGCAGGAGACGCGCCTGCTCTTCCGCAACATCGACGAGCCCAATCTCGCGTCGATCAAGACCTATCGCAAGCTCGGCGGGTATCAGTCGATCCGCAAGGCCTACAAGGAGATGACGCCCGAGGAGGTGCTGAAGGAGCTCGAGGACTCGGGGCTGCGGGGTCGAGGCGGGGCCGGCTTCTCGATGGGCAAGAAGGCCTCCTTCCTGCCCCGCGGGGACATGGACAAGTACCTCTGCTGCAACGCGGACGAGTCCGAGCCGGGCGCCTTCAAGGACCGCGAGCTGCTGCAGAAGAACCCCCACCAGCTGATCGAGGGGATCATCATCGCCGCCCGCGCCGCCGGCGCCAACCGCTGCTTCATCTACATCCGCGGCGAGTACGACCTGCAGGCGGACATCCTCGACCAGGCGGTCGAGGACGCATACGACGCCGGCTTCCTCGGCGAGAACGTGCTCGGCACCGGCGAGCAGGTCGAGCTGGTGGTCCACCGCGGGGCGGGCGCCTACATCTGCGGCGAGGAGACCGCCCTGCTCGACTCGCTCGAGGGCAAGCGCGGCAACCCGCGCCTCAAGCCCCCCTTCCCCGCCGTGCAGGGCCTCTACGACGGGCCGACGCTGATCAACAACGTCGAGACCCTCTCCAACGCGCCGCACATCGTCGCCTCGGGCGCCGACTGGTTCAAGAGCTTCGGCACCGAGCAGTCACCGGGGACCAAGGTCACCTCCGTCTCGGGCGACGTACAGCGGCCGGGCAACTACGAGATCGAGCTCGGCATCCCGACCAAGACCCTGATCAATGACCTCGCCGGAGGCCCTCTCGAGGGGCGCAAGATCAAGGGCTTCTTCCCGGGCGGCTCCTCGTCGCCGGTGCTGCTCCCGGACGAGGGCCTCGACCTCCCGTACAGCTTCGAGGCCATGCAGGAGGCCGGGTCGATGCTCGGCTCCGGCTCGATCATCGTCTTCGACGACACCACCAGCGTCGTCGAGCTGGCGCTGCGGACGGCGCGCTTCTACCACCACGAGTCCTGCGGCAAGTGCACGCCCTGCCGGGAGGGCACCAACTGGACGGTGAAGATGCTCGAGCGGATGATCAGCGGGCAGGCGACGCCGATCGACCTGGAGACGGTCGCCTCGGTGCAGGACAACATCATCGGCAACTGCCTCTGCGTCCTCGGCGACTCGATGGCGATGCCGGTCGGCGCGATGGTGAAGAAGTACCGCGACGAGTTCCTCGAGGCGATCCAGCACGGCGTCCCCGGGGGCTC
This sequence comes from uncultured Solirubrobacterales bacterium, assembly GCA_963795665.1. Classification (GTDB taxonomy): domain Bacteria; phylum Actinomycetota; class Thermoleophilia; order Solirubrobacterales; family 70-9; genus DASUPK01. Next base: position 49,391 of record CAWCIP010000025.1, read on the forward strand.
GCTGGGCGCCCCGAGCGGCGGGCACGCGATCGCGCCTCCCGGGGCGCGCTCGGAGCCGATGCCGGCCAGGGCTGGAGCGGTGGCGTGACTCGGCAGATCCGCAACCACGTCTCGCTGGTGGTCGACGGCCGCGAGGTGACGGCGCCGGAGGGGACGATGCTCCACGACGCCGCCAAGATGGGCGACGTCGAGATTCCGGTCTTCTGTTACGACCCCAAGCTCGGCGACCCGGTCGGCGCCTGCCGGATGTGCCTGGTGGAGATCGAGGGGATGCCGAAGCTCCAGACCTCCTGCTCCACCCCCGTCCGCGACGGGATGGTCGTCTACACGCAGACCGACCGGGTGAAGGAGGCGCAGAACGCGGTCGTCGAGTTCCTGCTCGTCAATCACCCGCTCGACTGCCCGGTCTGCGACAAGGGCGGCGAGTGCCCGCTTCAGGACATCGCGATGGGCTGGGGCCCGGGCAAGAGCCGCTTCACGGACCCGAAGCGCCACTTCCAGAAGCCGCTCGAGCTCTCGCCGCTGGTGGCGATCGACCGCGAGCGCTGCATCCTCTGCTACCGCTGCGTCCGCTTCAGCCAGGAGGTGGCCGAGGACGAGCAGCTCCAGCTCCTCGAGCGCGGGGACAAGACCTTCGTCGGCACCTTCGACGAGCGGCCCTACATCGCGCCCTTTCACGGCAACATCACCGAGCTCTGCCCGGTCGGGGCGCTGACCTCGTACACCTACCGCTTCCGCGCGCGGCCCTGGGACATCGAGGACGCAGGCTCCGTCTGCACCCTCTGCCCGAGCCAGTGCAACGTCAAGTTCACCGTCCGCGACGAGCGGGTGCTGCGGGTCCTGGGCCGCGACAACGTCGAGGTGGACGACGGCTGGCTCTGCGACAAGGGCCGCTTCGGCTTCCAGATGTTCAACTCCGATGACCGGATCACCCGCCCGATGGTCCGCGCGGGCGACGGCAGCCTCAGCCCGATCGGCTGGGACGAGGCGGTCAGCAAGGTCGCCGGCGCCCTGCGGGAGGCGGGAGAGAACGCGGCAGCCCTGGTCGGCGGAGGCACCTCCAACGAGGAGGGGTGGCTGGTCCAGCGGATCCTCCGCCACGGCGGCTCCTCGAACGTCGACAGCTCCGCCAGCCCGGTGGAGCCCGGGCTGCTCGGCGAGCTCTCGCGACCGGAGCTCGGCTCTCGGATGTCGGACCTCGACCACGCCGATGCGATCCTGGTGATCGGCACAGACCCCCTGCACGAGATGCCGATCCTCGACCTTCGGATCCGCAAGGCGGTCCGCCGGGCCGGCGCCAAGCTGATGGTTGCCTCGGAGCGCCCGACGGCTCTCGACGGAGGCGCCGACGAGGCCGTCCGCTATGCGCCCGGCGACGCCGCCTCCTTCGTCCGTGCGCTCGCCGGAGCGCTGGGCGCCGATGGATACGACACCGAGGGCCCGTTCAAGAAGGAGGCCGCCGCGATGGCCGAGGTCCTGGACGAGGCCCCGGACCAGACGATCGTCTGGGGCGAGCGCCTCTGGCGCGACCCCGGGGCGGTCGAGGCCCTGCACGCCTGCGCCCGGGCCCTGGAGATGCACCAGCGGATCGGCCCGGGCCTGCTCGAGGTCCCCGAGGAGTCGAACGGCCGCGGCCTGCGCGAGGTCGGCTGCCTGCCCGGAGCGAAGCCAGGCCTCGACCCCGCCCCCGCCGGCAGTGGCAGCGCCGCGATCAAGGACGGCCTGGCCGACCACGAGCTCGGAGCGTTGCTGCTCGTTGGCGCGGACCCGGTCCGCACCCATCCCGACACGGAGGGCTGGCGCAGGGCGCTGTCCGGAAGCTTCGTCGTCTCGATCGCCTCCCACGAGGACGACTCGACCCGCCTCGCCAACATCGTCATCCCCGCGGAGAACTGGGCGGAGAAGGAGGGCACCGTCACCCACCCGGACGGCCGCCTGCAGCGGGTGCGCCGCAACGTCCCGCTCCCCGAGGGCATGATCCCCGGCTGGCGCTTCCTCGACGCCGTCGCGACGGAGCTCGGTGCCGGCGTCAACGCGGAGTCCCCCTCCGAGATCTTCGACGCGCTGTCTGCCGAGGTGCCGTTCTACGACACGCTGACCTACGAGGAGATCGGCGGCACGGGGATGCGCTGGGGCGACAGGGATCCAGGGCAGTCTTGGACGCCGGGGCGGCCGGAGGGAGCGTCCGGGGGCCGGCCAACATCGCCGGGAGTTCCCCCGGCCGCCCCCTCCGACCGCCCCTCAGCGGACGACCTGCTCCTGGGTACTTACCGCGATCTTTGGGCGACCGACGTCACGAAGCGCAACCCTGCCCTGCGTTTCCTGATGCCGAAGCAGAAGCTCGAGCTCGCCGCGAAGGACGCCGAGTCCCTCGAGCTGGCCAGCGGCGACGAGGTCACCGTCGCGGTCAACGGCCACAGCATCGAGGCGACGGTCGCGATCCGCGAGCGGATGAAGGAGGGCGCGGCCTTCCTGATCGAGGGCACCGACGAGGCCAACGCCAACGTGCTCGCCAACGGCGTCCCGCAGCGAATCAGGGTGAGCAAGCGGTGAGCCTGCCGGTCCCCCTGCCGCTGGCCGAGGTCGACTACGTCGAGGCCACCTGGGTGATGGTCGTCAAGTCGATCGTCATCTTCCTCGGCGTCTTCATGATCGTCCCGATCCTGACGGTCGCCGAGCGCAAGCTGATCGGCCGCTTCCAGAACCGCTACGGCCCCAACCGGGTCGGGCCGGTCGGCCTCGTCCAGCCGCTGGCGGACATCGTCAAGCTCGCCGGCAAGGAGATGTTCCGGCCGAACGCGGCGGTCCCGCTCCTCTTCGCGATCGCTCCGGCGATCGTGATCTTCTCCGGCATCGTCACGCTGGCGATCCTGCCGTTCGGGAACGTCCAGGACGGGATCGGGCTCTATGGGATCGACGTCTCGATCGGCATCCTCTACTTCTTCGCCTTCGGCTCGCTCTCGTTCTACGGCCTGCTGCTGGCCGGCTGGTCGTCAGGCTCGAAGTACAGCTTCCTCGGAGCGATGCGCTCGGCCGCCCAGCTGATCTCCTACGAGGTCTCGATGGGCCTGGCGCTGCTCGGCGTGGTGATGATGACCGGCTCGCTCTCCCTCACCCACGTCGTCGATGGTCAGGGCGAGATCTGGAACATCGTCCCGCAGTTCGTCGGCTTCCTGATCTTCATGCTCGCCGGCTTCGCCGAGACGAACCGGGCCCCGTTCGACCTGCCGGAGGCGGATGCGGAGCTGGTCCAGGGCTACATGACGGAGTACGGCGGGATGCGCTTCGGCTCCTACCTGCTCGCCGAGTACCTGGAGATGTTCGTCGTCTCGGGCATCGCGGTCACCTTCTTCCTCGGCGGCTGGATGGGACCGGGCCCCGGCTGGCTCGATCCCGTCTGGATGGTGGCCAAGACGCTCACCCTGGTCTGCTTCTTCATCTGGATTCGGGCCACCCTTCCCCGGCTTCGCTACGACCAGCTCATGTCACTGGGCTGGAAGGTGATGTTGCCCCTCGCCACCCTCAACGTCCTCGCCACCGCGGTGATCGTGACGGTGAGCTGATGGAGGCGAAGCTCAATACCGACAAGACGGACTGGTCGGAGTTCCCCTACCTGGAGGGCGAGAGCGACGTGATCTCGGTCCAGCGGGGACCCAAGCCCGGCGGCGTCGGGGGCGCCTACCGCGCCTTCGGCGAGACGCTCCGCGGCCTGCGCACCACCTTCGGCCGAGTCCTCGAGGGGCCGGTGACGATCCAGTACCCGGAGGAGAAGACACCGGTCTACCAGCGCTTCCGCGGCCGTCACAAGCTGCATCGCTTCGAGGACACCGGCCTGGAGAAGTGCGTCGGCTGCTCGCTCTGCGCCGCCGCCTGCCCGGCCGACTGCATCCGCGTGGTCGCCCACGAGAACGACCCGGACCACCGCATCAGCGCCGGCGAGCGCTACGCCGAGGTCTACGAGATCAACCTCTCCCGCTGCATCTTCTGCGGCTACTGCGAGGTGGCCTGCCCCTTCGACGCGATCACGATGGGCCACGACTACGAGATGTCCGATTACAACCGCTCCGACCTGATCTTCACCAAGGAGATGCTGCTCGCCGAGCCGATCGACCGGACGCCGTTGCGGAGCGAGGGCGAGTGACCGATCCGGCGGGAATGCTCCGGCTCGGCCTCGAGGCCTGGAACCGCGGCGACACGGACGGGATCCTCGAGCTGCTCGACCCCGAGGTCGGCATCCACCTCTCCGGGGCATTTCCGGACCTGAACATCGAGTACCGAGGCCACCAGGGATTCCTCACCTTCTGGCGCGCGATGAACGACATGTGGAATCCGCTCGAGATGGAAGCGGGAGAGATCGAGCAGCTCGACGGCCTGCTCCTCTCGGCCGTCACCTTCAAGGGGACGGGCCGCGACGGCATCAAGGTGGAGCGTGAGTTCTGGTTCGTCTGGCAGTTCGACGACGCGGCCGAGAAGGTGATCGCCTACAGCAGCCACCAGGACCGCAACTCGGCCGTAGAGGCCGCCAAGGCCGCGAGCGAGAAGGGCGGGCTGCCGGCGTGACGCAGGTCTGCTTCTTCCTCGGCGCGATCGGCTGCCTCGGCGGCGCGATCGCGGTGATCGCCCTCCGCAATCCCTTCTACAGCGTCCTCGCCCTGATCGTCCACCTGATCTCGCTCGCCGGGCTCTTCCTGCTGCTCCAGGGCGAGTTCCTGGCGGCCGCCCAGATCGTGGTGTATGCCGGCGCCGTGATGGTGCTCTACGTCTTCGTCGCCGCCTATGTCGGCAACACCGACGAGCCGCTCTGGGAGCCGATCCCCGGCCAGCGCTTCATCGCGCCGGTGCTCGGCATCGCCCTCTTCGTCGAGCTGGCGATCGCGATCACCGGATCGGGCCTGCAGGCGATCGACACCAAGGGCCCGACAGTCGAGCTCGGCTTCGGCTCTCCCTCGGCGATCGGCAAGCTGCTGCTCGAGCGCTTCCTGATCGCGTTCGAGGCGGCCTCGCTGCTGCTTCTCGTCGCCGCCGTGGGCGCCGTCGTCCTCGCGGGCCGCCACCGGGCCGGTGAGGCCAATGCCCCTCAGGAGCCCGCCTGATGGACATCACCTGGTACCTGGTCCTCAGTGCCCTGCTCTTCGCCGTCGGGGTGTCGGGCGTGCTGCTCCGCCGCAGCCCGCTGGTGATCCTGCTCTGCCTCGAGCTGATGCTGAACGCCGGCAACCTGGCGCTGCTCGCCTTCTCCCGCTCGCTCGGCAACCAGGACGGGCAGGTCTTCGCCCTGATCGTGATGGTGATCGCGGCCTGCGAGGTGGTCGTGGGGCTCGGGATCATCGTCGCCGCCTACCGGCGCCGGATCCCCCTCAACGTCGACGACCTGCGCAGTCTGCGGGGCTGACCTCGTGAGCGCGACCGCGTACGGCTGGCTGGTGCTCGCCTTCCCGCTCGCGGGGACGCTGATCGTGAGCCTCGCCTGGAAGCGGCTCCCGGGCCGGAGCGCGGGCTGGATCGCCACCGGGATGATCGGCCTCGCCTTCGCGGCGTCGATCGGCGCGCTGATCCAGCTCCTCGGCGACCCCGTCGACGCCCGCCAGCACACCTCGTCGCTCTACGACTACGCCAGCGCCGCAGGGCTCAACATCCAGCTCAACGTCCTGGTCGATCCGCTGTCGGTCTACATGTGCCTGATCGTCAGCGGGGTCTCGATGCTGATCCACCTCTACTCGATCAGCTACCTGACCTCGGACCGCGGCTTCAACCGCTTCTTCGCCTACCTCAACTTCTTCGTCTTCTCGATGCTGCTGCTTGTCCTGGCGGGCAACCTGATCCTGCTGATCGTCGGCTGGGCCTTCGTGGGCTTCGCCTCCTACGCCCTGATCAGCTTCTGGTACAGGCGACGGACTGCCACCACCGCCGGCATGAAGGCCTTCGTGATCAACGTGATCGGCGACATCGGGATGGTGCTGGCGGCGCTGTTCATCTTCCGGGACCTGGGGACGTTCGACCTGCTCTCGATCTTCAGCAAGGCGCCCGACACCTTCCACACCAACCAGGGCGTCGTCGTCGCGATCTGCTGCCTGCTCCTGGTCGGCGCCTTCGCCAAGTCGGCGCAGATCCCGTTCCATACCTGGCTTCCGGACGCGATGGAGGGCCCCACCCCCGTCTCGGCCCTGATCCACGCGGCGACGATGGTCACGGCCGGCGTCTACCTGATCGCCCGCTTTCACCCGCTCTTCGAGATCGGCCTCACCGCCGCCGACATCGCCGCCTTCGTCGGCCTGGCGACGCTGCTGATCGCGGCGACGATCGCCCTCGTCGTCACCGACCTGAAGCGGATCATCGCCTACTCGACCATGAGCCAGATCGGCTACATGATCATGGGGGTCGGGATCGGCGCGTACTCGGAGGGCCTCTTCCACCTGATGACCCACGCCTTCTTCAAGGCCCTCCTCTTCATGGCGGCCGGCTCGGTGATCGGGGCGATGGCGAACCGCCAGAACATCGACCTGATGGGCGGCTTCCGCAAGTCGCTGCCCTTCACCTCGGCGATGCTGATCATCGGCGCCCTGGCCCTGGCGGCCTTCCCGCTCACCTCGGGCTGGTTCTCGAAGGACGAGATCCTCGACTTCGCCGCCTACCGGGGCGGCTTCTACGTGATCTTCACGATCGGCGGCTACATCGGTGCGCTGCTGACCGCCTTCTACGCCTTCCGGATCGGCTTCAGGGTCGTCTTCGGCCCGCCCTGCGAGGTCGCGCGCGACCTCGAGCAGGGAGTCCACCAGCACATCGAGCCCCAGAACCCTGCGACCGGCGAGCCCGAGGACACCGACGTCGGCTTCCCGGGCGAGAAACACACGGTCGCGGAGGACGCCTGGCCGATGAAGATCGCGATGAGCATCCTCGGGTTCGGCGCGCTGTTCGCCGGCTTCATCCAGATCCCCGGCGTCGACGACGTCGTCCACAAGTTCCTGCACGGCTCATTCCTGGACTCGAAGCTCTACGAGCAGGGACCGACCACCACGGCCGCCTACCACGGCCTCGTGATCGGCGGCCTGATCTCGGTGCTGGGGATCGCGATCGCCTACTACGCCTACCTGCGCAGGCCGGGCACCACGGCTGCGCTGACCAAGCGCCTCCCGTGGCTCCACGACTTCCTCGAGAAGAAGTGGTACTTCGACGAGGCGATCGACATCCTGATCGTGCGACCGGCTCTGGCGGTCGGCCGCTGGGCCAACTCCACCTTCGAGCGCTACGTCGTCCAGGGGATCGTGGTGGGCGTGACCGACGTCGTGCGCGGGGTCGGCGCCGGGGTGCGCGGCGCCCAGTCGGGATACCTGCGCTCCTACGCCCTGCTCCTGGTCACCGGCTTCGCCGGGCTCGGCCTCTACTTCCTGCTGCAGAGCTCATGAGGAGGATCACGTGATCCAGATCCTCCTCTGGGCGCCTCTCGCCGCCGGCCTCGTCGCCTGCGCGATGCCACAGCGGTTGGTCCCCCTGCCGCCCCTGCTCACGGCGATCACCCGCCTCGGGCTGGTGATCTACGTGGTCGCTCGGTTCAACCCGTCGCTGGGCATCCAGCACACCGTCAACGAGAGCTGGATCCCGGCACTCGGTGTTCGCTACCAGCTCGGGATCGACGGGATCAGCCTGTTCCTGGCCGTGCTCACCTCGGTGCTCTGGCTCGCCGCGACGCTCTGGTCGACCTTCAACCCGCCGGAGCGTCCCCGGACCTGGTTCCTGATGCTGGGCCTCGCGGAGACCGCGACCCTCGGCGCCTTCCTCGCCCAGGACCTGATCCTCTTCGTCCTCTTCTTCGACCTGATGCTGATCCCGTTCTACTTCCTCTTCGGGGCCTGGGGAACCGAGCATCCGGGACGACCCGAGGAGGACGAGGGCCCAATCCGCCCGCAGGCCGCCGTGATCAAGATGATCGTCTACACGCTGGTGGGGTCTTTGCTGATGCTGGCCGGCGCGATCGCCACCGGGATCCTGACGGCGAACGGCGGACCGATCGACTTCAACATCCAGCACCTCGCCGCCAATCCGCTCGGCAGCGGCAGCCAGTACTGGATCTTCTGGTTCTTCGCCGCGGCGTTCCTGGTGAAGATGCCGGCCTTCCCTCTGCACGCCTGGATGGCGGATGCCTACCGGGTGGCCCCGTTGCCGGCGCTGGCTCTGTTCTCGGGCGTGCTCTCCAAGGTCGGCGCCTACGGCTTCCTGCGGATCGTGCTGCCGGTCTTCCCGGCTGCGACCACCCACTTCCAGGAGGTGATCCTGGTGATCGCCGTCGCCTCGATCCTCTATGGCTCGGTGATGGCCTTCACCCAGACCAGCGCCCGGCTGATCCTCGGCTACTCCTCGGTCGCCCAGCTCGGCTTCATCACGCTCGGCATCTTCAGCCTGCGGGCCGACGGTGCCGACGGAGCGGTGCTGCAGATGGTCAACCACGGGCTGGTGGTCGCGCCCCTGATGCTGATCGCCGTGCTGCTGGTGGCCCGAGCCGGGACCGACGACATCACCAAGATGGGCGGCCTCGCCATGCGGGCGCCGGTGCTCGCCGCGCTCTTCCTGGTCGCGACGATGGCGCTGCTCGCCATCCCCGGCTCCTCCAACTTCATCGGCGAGTTCTACATCCTCAACGGGATCTTCCAGGAGAAGATCGTCTACGCCTTCGTCGCCGCGATCGGCATCGCGCTGTCGGCCTACTACGCGCTCCGCCTCTACCAGCACGCGATGCACAACCGCAAGCCCGAGGGGATCGAATCGCGCGAGATCGGCCTGTTCGACGGCGGAGTGGTCGCCGGTCTCGTCGCCTGCATCGTCGCGCTGGCGCTCTATCCCGGGCTGATCCTGCACCGGGCTGAGGGTTCGACCGCCGCATCGGTCGCCGCCTCGCAGCAGGCTCCACCCACGCAGGTGGCCGAGCGATGAACTTCAACGCCCCCCACATCGACTATTCCGGGCTCTCGCCCGTCATCTCGCTCACGGCGGGGATCGTGGTCGTCCTGATGGTCGGGCTGCTGCCGCGGATCAACCGCTTCACGGTCGCGGGCCTGACGATCGCGGTGCTCGCGGTCACGGCGGCTCGCTGCATCATCGAATGGAACACGAACCAGAGCCTGGTCGCCGGGGCGCTGCGGCTCGACGCGTTCGGCCTGGCCGCGACCCTGATCGCCTGCACGGCCGCCGCGGTCGTCGTCCTGCTGGCGATCCGGGAGCCCGCCGCGGAGGAGGCGACCCACGGTGCCTTCTACGCGCTGCTGCTCGGCTCGGTCCTGGGTATGACCTTGATCTCCCAGGCGCAGAACCTGGTCGCCTTCTTCGTCGCGCTCGAGCTGCTCTCGATCCCGCTCTACGTGCTGAGCGCCTCGGCCCGCCGGGAGGAGCGCTCGCTCGAGTCGGGGCTGAAGTACCTGATCATCGGGTCGATCGGCTCCGCGACGCTCCTCTACGGCTTCGCGCTGCTCTACGGCGCGTCCGGCTCGACCGACTTCTCGGGGATCGCGCACGCCGTCGGCCCCGGCGGCCACGGCAACGACACGCTCATCCTGATCGGGACCGCGATGGCTGCGACCGGGCTCGCCTTCAAGACCTCGCTGGCGCCCTTCCACCAGTGGACGCCCGACGTCTACCAGGGCGCCCCCACGCCGGTGACGGCGTTCATGGCGGTCGCGACCAAGGCCGCCGCCTTCATCGCGCTGGCCCGCCTCTTCGAGGTCGCGCTCGGGCCGATCGCCCACGACTGGAAGCCGGCGCTCGCCGCCATCGCCGTCGCGTCGATCGCGATCGGCAACATCGGCGCCCTCGGACAGGACTCCCTGAAGCGCCTGATGGGCTACTCGGGGATCGCCCAGGCCGGCTACATGCTGGCCGGCGTGGTGGTGGCGACCGAGAAGGGGCTCGAGGCCCTCGTCTTCTACCTTGCCGCCTACACGCTGATGAACCTGGCGGTGTTCGCGGTGATCGTCGCTCGTGAGCGCGAGACCGACCGCGGCGACGACATCGAGTCCGTCGCCGGCCTCGGCCGCTCCCGCCCGCTGCTCGCCTGGCCGCTCACCATCGGGATGCTCGCGCTGGCGGGCCTCCCCGGCACCTCCGGCTTCATGGGCAAGCTCTTCCTGATCGAGGCGACCGTCGACGGGGACTACACCTGGCTCGGCGTGATCATCGTGATCGGCTCGATGGTCTCGCTCGCCTACTACCTGCGGGTGGTCGCGGCCGTCTGGATGAGACCCGAGCCAACCGCAGCCCCTGCCCAGGCGATGCCCGCGATCGCCGGCGGATCGCCCGAGGCCGATGCGGCGACCGAAGGGCACGGGCCGCTGCGCGCTCATCTTCGGCTCTGCCCTGCTCTGCGCGACCGCGACGGTCGTCTTCGGAATCGCGCCGTCGCCGCTGATCGACTGGGCCTCGCACGCGGCCTCGTCTCTCGCGACGACCATCTAGCCCGCGACCGATGAAATCCCCGGCCAGGCCGGGTCATTACCTTCAGTGGAGATGCCCACACCGCGCTCAATCCAGCGCACCTACCTCATGCTGATGCTGGGGAACACCCTGGCTACCTCGCTGATCTGGGGCATCAACACGATCTTCCTGCTCGACGCGGGGCTCAGCAACCTCGAGGCCTTCGCGGCGAACGCCTTCTTCACCGCCGGAATGGTCATCTTCGAGATCCCCACCGGGATCGTCGCCGACACGATCGGCAGGCGGACGTCCTACCTGCTCGGCACGCTGACCCTCTCGGCGGCGAGCCTGGTCTACGTGCTGCTCTGGCAGATCGGGGCGCCCTTCTGGGAGTGGGCGGCCGTCTCACTCGGCCTCGGCCTCGGGTTCACATTCTTCTCGGGCGCGGTCGAGGCCTGGCTCGTCGATGCCCTCACCGCCACCGGCTACACCGGCGATCTGGAGACGGTCTTCGGCCGAGGCCAGATCGTCACCGGCATCGGGATGCTGACGGGATCAATCGCGGGCGGCTTCCTCGCGCAGCAGGTCAGTCTCGGCTTCCCCTTCGTGCTCCGCGGCGTGATCCTGATCGTCATGTTCGCCGTGGCGTTCAGGCTCATGCACGACGTCGGCTTCGCTCCCGTGAAGGGCGGGCGCCCGCTGGCCGAGATGCGGAAGATCGCCTCCAACTCGATCGACTACGGCTGGCGCGTCCCGGCGGTCAAGTGGCTGATGGTCGAGGCGCTCTTCACCGGCGGCGTCGGGATCTATGCCTTCTATGCGCTTCAGCCCTACCTGCTCCAGCTCTACGGCGATCCGCATGCCTACCAGGTGGCGGGCCTGGCGGCTGCGATCGTGGCGGCCGCCCAGATCCTCGGCGGCATCGCGGCACCGCGCATCCGCGGGCTCTTCCACCGCCGCACCTCCGCACTGCTCCTGATGGCGGCGGCGAGTGCCGTCACGCTCGTGCTGGTCGGATCGGTCAAGAGCTTCTGGCCGGTGATCGGCTTGACCACCATCTGGGGACTGCTGTTCGCGGCGACGATGCCGATCAGGCAGACCTACATCAACGGGATGATCCCCTCGCAGCAGCGAGCAACGATCCTCTCCTTCGACTCGATGATGTCCTCGACGGGAGGGGTCTGGACGCAGCCGGTGCTCGGCAAGACCGCCGATGCCTACGGATACCCCACCTCGTACGTGATCTCGGGCGCGATCGGCGCCCTCGCGGTGCCCTTCCTCGCCCTCTCGCGACGTCAGAACAACCCCGCGGACACGCTCGAGGTGGCCGAGGCGGAGCCGGTACCGCAGCCCGCCTGAGCTCCTATCGGCCGTTCCCCCCGACGAACCGGACGAGCTCCGGAACGATCCGCTCGTGAGCGTCCTCCTGGAGGTAGTGGCCCGCGTCCTCGAGCCTGGTCACCGCTGCATCGGGGAACGTCTTCAGCCAGAGCCCGTCCAGGAAGTTGGGAGTGAACGCAACGTCCTTCATCGCCCAGCAGATCTGCACCGGCTTTGACCGGAAGTCCCGCTTCAACCCCTCCTCGATCTCGGTCGTCATCTCCAGGACCGGGCCGCCGTCGGTGACGGGGATCTCTCGCGGGAAGACCAGAATGCCGGTCCGTTCCGACCATCCACGGTGCACGTCCCGGTACGCGCTCTTCACGATCGGCGTGAGCCGTTCGCGATGCACGACGCCCTGCCCGAAGAGGAAGCCTCGCTTGAACGCGTCGAGACCCTTGACGAGGACCTCGCCGATACCCGGAGTACGGAACAGCCTCAGCGGCAGCGGCAGGGGCACCTTGTCCTTGCCCGGCGGAAGCGTCTCCGGGTGCCAGCCGTGGGCAAAGGTGTTGAGGATGAAGAGGCGCTCGACACGCTCCGGGTGGCGGGTCGCCCAGTAGAGGCCGATCGGCCCGCCCCAGTCCTGTGGCACCACCGTCGCCCCGCTCAGGTCGAGCGACTCGAGCAGCGCCTCCAGCCGCCGCGCGTGCCTGGGTACCCGATAGAGCTCCGGGTCATCGGGTTTGTCCGAGCGGCCGAACCCGAGATGGTCGGGCACGATCGCCCGGTGTCCGGCCTCGACCAGCGGCGGGATGAAGTGGCGATAGAGGTAGCCCCAGGTCGGATTGCCGTGCACCAGGACGACGGGGCGGCCGTCGCGCGGACCCTCGTCGACGTAGTGCATGCGACCGTCGTCGGAGTCGAACCACTTCGGCTGGTAGGGCCATGTCCCCTGGAACGTCGTGTCGGTCGCGGCCATCGAACCGTCACGCTATCGCGCGACGCTGGGAGGATGGCGCCCCTTGGGCGTCCTCCTGACCGTCGCCGCGATCGCCCTCTCCGGCTCGGCCGGGGTCGCCGCCGAGCGCCGCTGGCCCGCCAGCGCCGTCGGCTGGGCCCGGCGCCTGCTGGTGATCTCGCTGTACACGCTGATCCCGTTCGTCGTCTTCTTCAACCTGAACCGGGTCCATCTGAACGCCGACCTCGCGGGCGGGCTGGCGATCGGCTGGGTCGCGATCCTGAGCGCGGCAGGGCTCGCCTGGCTCGTGGGGAGCCGCCTGCTTCGCCTGGCGCGGCCGACGACCGGGTCGGTGATCACCGGGACCCTGATCCCGAACTCGGGATACCTCGGCTATCCGCTGGTCGCGTCGCTGCTCGGCTTCCACGCCCTCGGCCAGGCCGTGGTCTACGACGTGGTGGTCTCCGCTCCCTGCCTGCTGCTGCTGGGCTTCGGCGTGGGCGCCGCCTTCGGCACCAGGGCGGGGGCCGGCTTCGGCGAGCGCATCGTCGCCTTCCTGACGCGCAACCCGCCGCTCTACGCCGCGGTCGCCGGGCTGCTCGCCCCCAGCTCGTTCGCCCCCGACGTGCTCGTCGACATCTCTCGCGGGATGGTGATCGCGTTGCTGCCGATCGGGTTCTTCGCGGTGGGCGCCGTGCTGGCCGAGGAGGCGGAGGAGGAGATGCGAGGGCGCCCCGCAGGCGAAGCCGAGGAGCGACCCGTTTTGTTCTTGAGCTCGCCCTTTCACCCGCCGGTGGGCGCCACGATCCTGCTGCGGCTCGTGATCGCGCCGGGCCTTCTCATCCTCCTCTCGCTCCCCTTCATCGACCTACCCGGCCCGTACCTGCTGCTGGCGGCGATGCCGTGCGGGGTGAACACGCTGCTGATTGCACACGTCTACGGGCTCGACGCCAAGCTGGCGGCTCAGGCCGTGGCGTGGACGACGGCGATCGCGGTCGTTGCGGTTTTGGGCGCCCAATCGATCTGGGGTTGAAGCTACGCTGGCTCGCCCGTGCGCTACCCGGTCGAGTCATTCACAGACGAGGAACGGAGGCTTCTCTCCCCCCACGTCACGAACCTCGACCGCCCGGTCTTCGCCCTCGTCAACCTGCCGGAGACGATCAAGGGGGCGCTCTTCGCCCGCTACTCCCGCTACCCGGGGACGCTGCGGCGCCTCTATTTGGACGAGTTCGCCGCCGACGTCCCGGAGGGCGGCCGGCCCTTCGAGGGCGAGGAGGGGAACCGGGCCGCCGGGCTCTACGAGCGCGTCTTCATGGGCTACGGCGACGACTCCATCGCGCAGGTCGGCGGCGCGCACGTCGCCTGCGAGTGGGTCTCCAACGTGCTCACCAAGGTGCTGCAGCGCGGCCGCCTCGCGGCCTACCTCGAGCAGTCCACCCGATACATCCCCTACGACCAGCCGCTGCCCGAGTCGGCGGGGGGCGGCCACCGCTTCTACCGCGACGACCAGCTCGGGCCGGAGTACGGGGAGGCGATGGAGGAGCTCTTCGAGATCTACTCGCGCTCCCTCGTCCAGGTGCGCGAGTGGGCCGCCGAGCGCTGGCCCCGGGGAGATGAGCCCGAGGCGGCCTGGCAGCTGTCGATCAAGGCGAAGGCGCTCGACCTGCTGCGCGGACTGCTGCCCGCCTCGACCCTGAGCCACGTCGGCATCTTCGCCTCCGGACAGGCCTATGAGCAGATGCTGCTCCGCATGCTGGCCTCGCCCCTGCCGGAGGCGCGTCACTTCGCCACGATGATCCTCGAGGAGCTCAAGAAGGTGATGCCGAGCTTCGTCGCCCGCGTCGAGCGGCCGGAGCGCGGCGGGGAGTGGATCTCCTATCTGGAGGGGCGCCGGGAGGCCGCTGAGGGCTGGGTCGCCCGGATGGGCCTCGACCGCTCCGAGGGCAACGAGATGGCACCGTCGGTCGAGCTGATCGACGTCGACGGCTCCGAGGACGAGCTGATCGCCGCTTCGCTGTTCGAGTCGGCCGGCAGCTCCGAGCGGGCCATCCTCGATCGCGTGCGGGCACTGCCGCCCGACGAGCAGGCCGAGATCATCGCCGACCTCGCCGGGGAGCGGCCCAACCGGCGCCACCGCCCGGGCCGCGGCTGGGAGGCGGTCCGGTACCGGTTCGAGATCGTCTCCGACTACGGCGGCTTCCGCGACCTGCAGCGCCACCGGATGCTGACCTGCCAGTGGCAGCGGCTCAGCCCCGACCTCGGCGCCGGGATCCCCGACGAGATCCGCGAGGCCGGAGCCGGCTCCGAGTACGAGCGGGCACTGGAGATCTCGCGCACTGAGCACGACCGGCTGGCGGACGCCGGCCTCAATGAGGCGGCGCCGTACGCGCTCTGCCTCGGCTACCGGATTCGCTACCTGCTCGACCTGAACGCACGCGAGGCGATGCACCTGATCGAGCTGCGCTCCGGCCGCGAGGGTCACCCGACCTACCGGGCCGTCGCCCAGGCGATGCACGAGCGCATCGCCTCGGTCCACCCTGCGATCGCAGCGGCGATGACCCATGTGGACGCCTCCACCGAGCCCCGCCTCGAGCGCATCATGAGCGAGATCCGAACCCACCGGAAGCGGATCGCGGCCGAGGCCGAGCCCGAGCCTTCGGACGCCCCGCCCGGCGTCAGCGCGCTGGGCTGATCAATCCCGGGACCCTGGTTTTTCGTAGTTGACTGTGAGTCAGTGTCCGTAGGATTAAAAGCGTGAAGGGAGCGCGAGCCCTGGCGAGCGGGATGCTCGTCCTGGCGGCGATCTGCGCCGTCCCCGCCGTATCCGCCGCGCAGGACGCCGGCACGACGACGGATACCACGCCGACGACGACAACGACCACGACCACCACCCCGACGCCGGATCCCGCCACCGTGCCTGCCCGATCCACGGCGCGGACGCTGAGGCATCGAGACCTCAGGCGACGTCGGGGGGTGCGGCGGGGAAGTCCGAGCGACGCTGCCACCAACTCCGGAGTTACGACCACGACCCTCAGCGGAGGGTCGCCGCCCGACGCAGCCCCCGGCGTCGCCCGTAAGTCCGCATCCGCCAGCGTCACGATGGGCGACTTCTTCTTCTCCTCGGCATCGGTGACGGTCGCCGTCGGCGACACGGTCACCTGGCACAACACCGGGCAGGCCCCCCACACGGCCACCGCCGACGACGGCAGCTTCGACACCGGCACGGTCAACCCCGGTGGCAGCGGCTCCCACACCTTCAACTCGCCGGGGACGTTCAGCTACATCTGCACGATCCACCCGAACATGAAGGGGACCATTCGGGTGCTGAGCTCGAGCGGCTCGAGCGGCGGAAGCGGCGGCGGCTCCGGCTCGAGCGGGTCGGGCACCTCCGAGTCCTCCGCCGTCGCCTCGCCGAACGCGGCGGGAACCTCCACCACGCTGCCGATGACCGGCCTCGCCGCCGGCGCTCTCGCGGCGACCGGGATTGCGCTTCTGCTCGGAGGCCTGATCATGCGCCGGCTCAGCGCCGGCGTTTCCTGACCAGCGTCAGCTTTCCGCACTCGCGTGTTGGCGGTGCCGCCCGGCGGATGGGTTCAGCCTACGGCGTGAAGGGTCAGCACGCAGGTCGAGCTCGCCGGATCAACCGATACCGCGACGGCGCCGCTCGCGGTCGTGTCCTGGGGGTCGAGGATCGCGAACGACGCCTCCTCGGCGGCAACGGACGTGCTCGTCAAGATCGCGAGGAACTCAACGTCGAAGGGCTGGAGCTGGTGGACAAAGTCCGGGTCCGCGCCCTGGCCGTCAACAACCAGCACCGCACCGGTGTCGGCGACCGTCGGCTCGATTCCGACCTGCATCGACCCGGCCCCATCGTTGTTGCAGAAGCCGCTCAGGGCCACGCGCCCGATCGTGAGCAGCGACTGAGAGGCCGTACCGCCACCGGCAGGGGCGGTGAGCCGTGCAGTGGCCGCGTGCAGGAAGCCGAGGTCGGCAATGTCGGCGGGGGTGAGCGAATCGTCGGCGACCTTCCCGCCCGTCACCGCGTTGCGCGCGATCAGGGGATTCGGGTAGCTGCCCGCGAGGTCCCCGCCCGCCGTGCCGGTTGCAGGCCCGACCGGGCCCGGCGGACCCTGCGGCCCGGGCTGTCCCTGAAGCGCGTTGACCTGCGCCTGGAGGCGCGTCACCCGTTTCTTCAGCTTCTTGAGCTGCTTGTTGACGCTGGCGCTCGCGCTCGCTCGTGGTCCGCCCGTCCCGCTCCCGCCGCCCGCGTGAGCGACCTGGGTGATCAGCACCGCCAAGACCAAGGCGGCTAGACCCACGACCGGTCCCTTCCCGCGCACGCCTAGCTCCTCCGCCTCTTCTTCTTCTTGCACTTCTTCTTCTTGGCCGCCGCGGCGTGCCTCCGGTGCTTCTTCTTCTTGCACTTCTTCTTCTTGGTCGGCGTCGACGTCGGCGTGCCCGCGGGCGAGCCCGCACCAGGCGGAGGCGCCAGGATCGAGGCCTCGGGGAGCGCGTCGACGCTCTCACAGCCGGTGACGGCGTCAACGGAAAGCTGATCGGTCTGCGCGGAGTCGGCGATGCCGTCGCCGCAGTCGACCGTGTCGGCGAAGCCGTCGCGCGCGAGCAGCTGGTCGTCGTCGTTGCCGCCGAGCAGGACGTCCGGCCCCGCTCCCCCGTCGATCACGTCCGCCCCAATGGCGCCGTTGAGGACGTTCGGACCGACATCGCCGATCAGGGTGTCGCCCGTGGGGGAGCCGGAGGCGTTCTCGAAGCCGCTCAGCGAGGCGCTCGTGCCGACCCCGGTCATCGTGCCGGCAGCCAGGTCGACGGTGCCGGCGGGGCTGGCTGGGGGCGCGTTGCCGAGAGAGAGCGTGTCGGAGCCCGGGCCGCCGTCGACCGCGTCGCTGCCACCGTTCGGGCGCTCGATCACGCTGTCGTCGCCGCCCCCGGCGCAGATCGTGTCATTGCCCTGCTTGGGGTCGATCAGGTCGAAGCCGTCCGAGCCCAGGATCACGTCCGCGGCCGCGGTCCCGTTGATCCCGGTCGAGCCGAGCGTGTCGACGATCTTCCCCTGGCAGCGGTTGAGCTCGTAGGCGCCCACGTCGCACTCGGCCAGGCCGTCCCCGTCCTCGTCGAATCCGCGAGGGGCCCCGCGCTGGTCGGTGGCCAGCGGATGGTCGTCGATCCCCGTGCAGGCGCCGGCCGGGATCCGGTCGAGCGCCGGGCTGCCGGGCGGCAGGGCGTGGGTGACCGTCGGGCCCCCGTTGTCGGCCTCGCCGAGCAGGCCGGGATTGGTGCTCTGCAGGTCCCCGGTGCCGGTCAGGCCGCAGCTGGTGCCACGGTCGATGTTGAAGCCGGCCGAGTCGATCGAGCCGTTCGTCGAGCACTCGCTGGTGCCGTTCTCGGAGAGGATCGTGGCGCCGACGGCCAGTGACGAGCCCGCCACGCCCGCGACGTCGTAGAAGATCGACCGTCCGGAGGGCGCCGAGTTCAGGGTGAAGGTGGAGCTCCGGATCGCGGTGCTTCCCCCACGGATCTGAACGGCCGCCGCGTCGGTCTGGGCGTGGTTGTCGGTCAGAGTGGAGTTCTGGACGACGAACGTCCCGTTGATCGTCCCCAGGTCGGTGTAGTCGACGCCGCCGCCGGAGCTCAGCGCGCTCGCCGCGCTCACGGTGTTGTTGTCGATCGTGCTGCGCTCGACGCGCAGCGGCGCGTTCTCGGCGTAGATCCCGCCGCCGTGGGCGGCGTCCGCGCTGTCGAGCGCCGTGACGGTGTTGCTCGCGATCGTCGAGTCGGTGACGGTGACGCTCCCTCCGCTGGCCGCGATGCCGCCCCCGAAGACGTCGTCAGTGTTGGAGTCGTCCGGGGCGGTGGCGCTGTTGCTCGTGATCGAGCTCCGGTTGATCGTCACGCTCTTGGTGGCCCGGATCCCTCCCCCGACCAGCCCCGTCGGCGCGGTCGAGACGTTCCCCGAGACCGTGCTGTCGTTCAGGGTCAGGTCGCCGACGACCTGCATGCCGCCTCCCACGCCGCTCGTGGTGCTGTTGGTCACCCTCGAGCTGTTCAGGGTCACGGAGTTGAGGCCCGGGACGCGGAGCGCGCCGCCGTTGCCGCTGCCCGGGTTGCCGTGCGTCAGCCTCACGTTGTCCAAGGTCAGCGACGATGCGGTGGTGGTCTTCACGTCGATCACCCGGTCGGCGCTGCCCCCGTCGATCGTGGACTCGCCGTCGTCGCCCCTGATCGTCAGGGGACCCGTCGGGTTGAGGAAGACGTCGAGGTCGCCGGTCAGGTCGCTGTCCTCGTTCGCGCCGGAGAGCGTCAGGTTGTAGAGCGGCTGGGTGAGGACGATCTCGTCCGGTGCGGCGCTGTCTCCGGCCGGGCACTGGTCGACGGCGGCGTTTCCGTCCGCCGCCAGCACAGCCTCACGCAGGGTGCAGTTGCCGTTGTTCGTCAGGTCATCGGCGGTCACCGTCGGCGTGATCGTCGCCGCCCGCACAGCGGGCGCGAGGATCGCCCCCGCCAGCATGACCGCAACTGCGATCGTCAGTGCCGCGGCTCGCACGCCGCTACTTCTTCCTCTTGTGCTTCTTGCACTTCTTCTTCTTGGCGGAAGAGGCACCGCGCTTGTGCTTGTGCTTGTGCTTCTTGCACTTCTTCCTCGAGAGCCCCGCCGGGGCGCTCGGGGCTCCGGCGGGCGGCGTGACGACCGCTGCTGCCTCGAACGCCCCGATGTCACAGCTCGCTCCCTGGGGCCGCGCGACGCCTCGGGCGTCGGTGGCGGGGCAGCCGAGCGCGCCGGCGTCGATCGCCGGGCTTCCGGCCAGCAGCGCCCGGGTGTTCACCGGACCGCCGTTGTCGGCCAGCGCTCCCAGGAGCGGGTTGGTGCTCTGCAGGTCGCCGGTGCCGCCGAGCGCGCAGTCGGTGCCCTCCGCCAGGTTGTGCCCGGCGGAATGCAGCGTGTCGTTGAGCTCGCAGTTGCCGATGGACGCGCCCACGCGGTTGAGAGCGACGATCGTGTTCTTCAGCGTGAGCTGGTCGTTGACGAAGATCCCGCCGCCCTCGGAGCCCGAGCCGCTGACCGAGTTCCCCACGAGGGAGACGTTCGTGTAGGTGGTGCTGTTCGGGTCCGCGTTGTAGAAGACGCCACCCCCCTGGGCCCCCGCACCGAGGGCCAGGTTCCCCGAGATCGTCACGTTGACGAAGCTCGATATGGGCGATCCGTTGTCGAAGACGCCGCCGCCCTGAGGCCCGAAGGAGTTGCCCGTCGCGAGCGCCGCGACGTTGCCGCTGATCGTCACGTTCCTCAAGTTGCCGTGGTTGTTGATGAAGATCCCGCCGCCCTCGTTCGAGGTGGGGCCCGTCGCGTTGGACCGGTTGCCGACCACGCTCGCGTTCGTCAGACGGAGGGTCCCGGCGGCGAAGATGCCGCCACCCTCGTCGACCCCACCGCCCCCGGTGATGGCGACGCCGGAGATGGAGACGTGCTCACTGCTGTCGTGCGTGTCGAGGACCCTGTCGGCGCCCGTCCCCACGATGCTGGTCGTGCGGGCGCCGGCGCCGTTGATCGTCGTCGAGGCCGTGCCCACGTCATCGATGTCCAGATCGCCTGAGGCGTTTGCGTCTTCGTTCGCCGCGCCTGTGAGGTGATAGACGCCGGCGGGCAGAGAGATCACGTCGGCCGACGCCGAGGCGTTGGCCTGGTCGATCGCCGCCCGCAGGGTGCAGGCGCCGCCGGAGGTGGCGCAGGCGGGATTGCCGGTGTTGGCATCGCCGGCATCGGCGGTGCTGTTCACCGCGAATGTGGCCGCGGCAGCGGGCGCGGCGGTCGCCAGAGCGGCCAGCACCAGCAGCGAGGTGACTGCGATCAGGACACGATGAGTGGTCATTCGTCGGAGACCTCCTCGGCGCGCTCCGGATGTCTCCGCGCCGTTCTCGGGTTGGGGGACGCGTGGCGGGGCGCACTCGTCTCGCCATCGGCCGTCCGCCCGGTCACCTGATCCAGCTCTCGCATCAGATCGCGCTCGCGTGTCTGGTGCCGATCGGCATCCTCGTCGGCGCGCTCGTCCTGCGAGCCGCCGTCCGGGGCCACTGACTCGGGCGGAGTCTTCACGCCCCCGAGTCTCCGCGAGGCTCCCCTCCCTGTCGTCAGGGGTACGACCCTGATCTTTTGTCACACGTATAAATGCGAGAGGCTTCCGCCGATGGCCATACCGTCCCGACCACGCGCGGCACCGACCATCATCGAGCGCACGGAGGCCCTCGATGCGATCTCCTCGACCCTGGCGGCCGCGCGGGAAGGCTCTGGGCGCTGCCTCGTCCTCGAAGGGACGGCGGGACTCGGGAAGTCACGCCTGGTGGAGGAGGCCTGCGAGGTGGCGGGCGGGCTCGAGATGACGGTCCTGCGCGCTCGCGGAGCCGAGCTCGAGCGCGATTTCAGCTTCGGCGTCGTGCTCCGGCTGTTCGAGCCCCTCCTGGCCGGCGCCGAAGAGGAGCGGGACGCCCTGATGTCCGGTGCCGCGGCGCTCTCCGAGCCGCTGTTCGCGGCGGGTGAGGGGGGATCCGGCGCGGGCGGGGAGAGCGAGTTCCCGCTCCTGCACGGGCTTCACTGGCTGACCGCGAATGCGTCGGAACGAGCGCCGCTGCTGCTCGTCGTCGACGACGCGCATTGGGCGGATCCGCCCTCGCTGCGCTTTCTGATCTACCTCCTGCAGCGCCTCGACGAGCTTCCGATCGCCATGCTCGTCACCGCACGGCCGCGGCAACCGGGCCCACAGGGACGGCTCACCGCCCAAATCGCCGGGCACGAGCTGGCCACGGTCTTCCCGCTCGAGCCCCTGAGCGAGGACGGGGTCGCCCAGCTCGTCAGGCTGGAGGTCGAGGGCGCGGACGACGAGCTCTGCGCCGCCTGCGCCGCCGCGACCGGGGGCAACCCGTTCTACGTGCAGGAGCTGGCCGCCGCCCTGGCGGCCGCCGGCAGCGAGGCCGCCGGGGAGGCCGAGGCTCTGAGGGGTGAGCCGGTCTCCAGGACGATTCTCGGGCGCATCGCCCGCCTTGCTCCGGCGGCGGCGGAGCTGGCGTCCGCCGTGGCCGTGCTCGGTGACGGGGCTCCGCTGGAGCGCGCGGCTGAGCTCGGTGGACTCGAGGCCGGGGTGGCCGCGACGGCCGCGGACGAGCTCGCCGGCGCGGCCGTCTTCGAGGCCGGCGCCCCCCTGTCCTTCGTTCACCCGATCGTGCGAGAGGTCGTGTACGGGGACATCCCCGAAGCACGGCGGGCCCTGGCACACGCGCGGGCTGCCGAGCTGCTGCGGGACGCGGGCGCCGACGCCGAGCTGATCGCCTCCCAGCTCGTGGAGGCGCATGGAGCGGCCGGCGACTGGGCCGTGCCGGCGCTGAGAGCGGCGGCTATGAGGGCGCGGGAGCGAGGGGCGCCGACCGCCGCCGCGCGCTACCTGGCCGAGGCGCTTCGAAGCGTGGTCGCCGACGGCGACCGCGGCGTGCTGCTCAAGGAGCTGGCCGTGGCGGAGGCCAGGTCACACGAGGAGGGCGCCGTCGAACACGCTCGCGAGGCGATCGACGCCATCGATGGGCCACGCGGTCGCGCCGAGGCGGCGCTCGAGATCGGGATGGAGCTCGTCGACGCCAGGCGGCCCGAGGCCGAGCAGATCTTCGAGCGGGGGCTCGAGGCGCTCGCCGGCTCCACGGACGAGGACGAGCTGGCGATGGCCCTGCGCTCCTCGCGAGCCGCCATCGGCTTCGGTCATGCGACGACGTCCCCAGGCGAGCTCGACGCGATCCTCGCGCGCGCCGCGAGGGGCGTCGCGACCCCGGCCGAGCGCCTCATGCTCGCGCACGGTGCGCTCGCCCCAGCGCTCCAGGGCAAGGACATCGACCGGATCCGCCGCATGGCGAGAGCGTCGCTGGGGGGGCCGCTGGCCAACGTGACCAGCCCCACCGCGATCGCAGCATTCTCGCTCGCGGCGACCGCCCTGTTCATGACGGGTGCCATGACCGAGTCCGAGCGCGCGCTCGATGCGGTCGTGACGTCCGCGCACGAACGGGGAGCGGTGCTCGCCTTCGGCACGCTCTCACACGTGCGCGCGCACGCCTATCACCGGCTCGGCCGCCTCGACGACGCGATCGTCGACGCCCAGAGCACGCTCGACACCGCCCGCTACGGGTGGGAGCCCGAGCTCCCCGCGGTGCACGCCGTCCTCGCGCTCTGCCTGATCGAACGCGACGAGCTGTCCGCGGCGGCGGCCGCCATCGATCTTCCCGGCGGCGAGGAGCGCTGGTCGGAGACCTTCACCTGGAGCGACCTGCTCGAAGCCCGCGGCCGGCTCCACCTCGCGCGCGATGAGGACGAGGCGGCGCTGGATGACTTCCTCGCCTGTGGGGCACGCCTCGAGCCACTCGGCGCCTCCCACGCGGGAGTGGTGCCGTGGCGCTCGGGAGCCGTCGAGGCGGCGCTGCGGCTCGGCAAGCTCGAGCTCGCCGGCGAGCTGGCAAACGACGACCTGGCGCTCGCCCGCGAATTCGGCGCCCCGCGGGAGATCGGGCTGACACTGCGCGCGGCCGGGACCGCAGCGGGCGGCGACCGCGGCATCGAGCTGCTGCGCGAGGCGGTCGAGACGCTGCGGGAGTCCGAGGCGGCCCTGGAGCTCGCGCACGCGCTCTGCGATCTCGGCGGCGCGCTGCTCGCGGAGGGTCACCGTCTGGCGGCGCGCGAGGCTCTCGCCGAGGCGCTAGACCTCGCCCACCGCTGCCGCGCCGATTGCCTCGAGGAAACCGCCCGGCGGCGTCTGGTGGCGACCGGCGCTCGGCCCCGTCGCGCGAGCGCTCGCGGGAGCGACGCGCTGACCCCGCGTGAGCGCCGGATTGCGCAGATGGCCGCAGCCGGCCTGGGCAACCGCGAGATCGCCGAGGCGCTCTTCATCACCACGAAGACCGTGGAGACGCATCTGGGGCGGGCCTACCGGAAGCTGGAGGTCTCAGGCCGCGGCGAGCTCGCTGACGCCCTCGGACGGGACGACTGACCTAGAGGGCTGATGTGGGTTATCCGCGCACACGCCTAACCCCCATCAACCCTCTGGAGGTAGCTTTCGGTTGATGCTCCACCACGTCTCGCTCGAGGTGCCGCCGACGGAGGCCGATCGCTCGATCGAGTTCTGGTCGCTGCTCGGCTTCGAGGAGGTCCCGGCCGCCGAGGTGCTCGGCGACTCCGTTCGCTGGCTCGAGCGCGACGGCACCCAGATCCATCTGATCCTCACGGAGGCCCACACGGCGCCCGTCCTCGGTCACGCGGCCGTGGTCGCGCCCGATCACGCCGAGGCCAAGGAGCGGCTCCGCGCTGCGGGCTTCCAGGTCGAGGACACCCGCCAGCTCTGGGGCGCGGACCGCGCCTTCGCGATCGCCCCGGGCGGCCACCGGGTCGAGCTGATGGCCTTCCCGCCCGAGCCGAAGAGCTAGCGGCGACGCTTGCGCTTCTTGCGGCGATGCCCCTGCGTTTCGCCGTAGGGCGGCTCGGGAGGCCGGTCCGGCTCGCCGTTCCCGGTGCCCTCCGGCAGCGGCTGCTCCGAGATCTCCCGCCCGCTGCCCTCGACCGTGCCCGGCTCCCCCTGCCCTGACGGAGGGGGCCCGAGGTCGTCTCCGGGCCTCTGCCAGGGAACCGCCTCGCCGGCCGCCCAGGCCGGCGGCAGTGGCCGTGGCCAGAGCCCGAGGAACATCAGCCCGAGGACGGCGAACCAGAGGACCAGCCCTGGGATCGGCGGGAACAGCGGGATGATCAGGAAGAGGCCGAACGCCATCCCAAGCGCCCCCCAGAAGCGGGTGACGAGCCCCAGCCGCATGGCCCAGAGGTTCGTGTAGATCATCCCGAACACCAGGGCGAGCACGCCGACGGTCGAGATCAGCCCTCCGACGATCAGCAGGGTGGTGTGCTTGTTGAGATGGTCGGCGAGCCCCTCTCGCGCATCGCTCGCGGCCTGGTCGGGCGTCTTCGGCTTGGCCGTCGCCGCGGTCGTGCCGGTCCCGGTGGTTGTGGACCCGGTCGTGGTGGCAGCACTTCCCTTCTTGGACGTGGCCGGGGCGGGGGCCTTCGCCGCCTGCTCCGCTTGCCGGCGGGCCTGCTGTACGACCGCCGGCTCCTGGGTCGTGAACTTGTCGGCCGACTTCGCGCTGCCGACCGAGGAGACCGCGACGCCGAGGCCAAAGGCAAGCGGCCCGAGGATGACCAGCCCGGTGGCGAAGCTGCGCACCCGCGCCGAGCGGCTCCGAGCGGCGCGGAAGAGGAAGAGCAGCGGGCCCACGAACAGCGCAATACCAATGCCCTGGAGAATCGACGAGTAGATCAGGCGGCTGCTGTGTGCATGTTCGAAGACGAGCTGGTCCGCATCGGAGTTCCCGTTGGGGAGATGGAGCCCGATCCGTTGCAGGACGATGGCGGCGGCAACCACGAAGCCACCAAGGAGCCCGGCCACGCCGGCGCGCCGGATCCAGCGAGCCTGGAAGGCGAGCACCTCCTGCTTGCTCGGCAGCGAGCTATCGGGGGTCGAGGCCTCCAACTGGCAGGACTGTATCTTGGCCGCGATGCCGCTTCTCTCCCGCCAGACCGGGCCGATCGCCGTCTACGGGGCCACCGGATACACCGGCCGGCTCGTCGTTGCCGAGCTGATCAAGGCCGAGGCCGACTTCATCGTCTCCGGGCGCAGCGCCGAGAAGCTCGACGCGCTGCGGGCGGAGTTCGAGCTCGAGGCGCCCGCCAAGACAGCCCAGTTGAATGATCCATCCTCCCTCCGCGACCTGCTCGCGGACTGCGCGGTGGTGATCGACTGTGCGGGACCGTTCGTGCTCTACGGAGAGCCAGTCCTGGCCGCGGCCGTGGAAACCGGGACGCACTATCTCGACACGACCGGCGAGCAGTCCTACATGAAGATGGCCTACGAGCGGTACGGCCCCGGCGCCGCACGGGCCGGCGTGGCCGTGGTCCCCGCAATGGGATTCGACTACGTCCCCGGCGACATGATCGCGTCGCTCACCGCCGACGGCATGGGCGAGCTCGACGAGCTCGACATGCACTACTGCTGGCGGGACTTCACTCCGAGCCAGGGCACCGCCCGGACGACGCTGGAGATGATCAGCGGCAACGACCTCGAGTGGCGGAACATGGAGTGGGTCGAGGCAAGCGGCGGCGTCTCTCGCGGCGCGTATGAGTTCCCCGAGCCCTTCGGCCGGCAACGCATGTTCCGCTACCCATCGGGCGAGCAGATCACCGTGCCGCGCCACGTCCCCACCCGGAACGTGCGCGCGTCGATGAACGCGGGGGCCTTCTCCAGCGATCGGCTCGCGCCGATCTTCAGCGCGACCGTGCGCCCCGCCGGACTGGCGATGCGGACGCCTCTGAAGCGCCTCATGAACGCCGTCATCTCACGCCTGCCCGAGGGCCAGACGCCTGAGCAGAGGGAGAAGATGACATGGGCGATCGTCTGCGAGGCCAAGCGCGGAGAGGTCGAGCGCAAGGGCGTGATCAGCGGAAGGGACGTTTACGGGCTCACCGCCGCCGCGATCACGAGAGGTGCGATCGTCGCATCGAAGCGCGGCTTCGAGGGGCGGGGCGGGCTGGCGCCCTCGCAGGCGTTCGACCCGAAGAGCTTCCTCACCGGGCTCGAGCGCTTCGACGTGCGCCGGCAGATCTTCGAGAACCGCGTTCCAACCCCGGTCGAGGCGTGAGCCGGATGGCGATCGGACTGGGCACCCGGCGGCGGCGCGCCGTCAGCCTCGATCAGGGGGCGGCCACCGACGCGACCCGCTGCCCGGCCTGCGGCGAGCCGCTCTTCGTCTGGGTCGAAACCGCGGGTTACGGCGCGCGGGAGGACCAGGTGATCGACCGCTGCGAGAACTGCGGCCTGGTCGCCGTCCGGGACGCCGTGCCGTCCCCCGACCTCGCGACCGACGCGCTCCTCCTCGGGCGGGAGGAGCGAGGCTCCCGGATCGCGATCCGGGTCGACAACGCCGCGAGCCTGCAGGCCTGGCTCGGGGCGGAGAACTGGGCCGCCCTCCGTCCCGGCGGCCGGGGCATCGAGCCGACCCCCCGCGCCGCCTCACTGCTTCTCGCCCGGCGAGGACTCGAGATGCGCCGCGTCCGGCACCTGGCCCGCGCCGGGATGGCCTCGATGTGGCAGACGCTCCTCAACCTGCTCACCTTCCACCGCGACTTCGCCTCCGAGGCGGTCTCCGGTCGGCTCCGTCCCGGCACGGGCCGGGGGCGCGGGGCGTTCTGGATCGACGCCCTGGTCACCGTGCTGGCCGCGATCCCCACCGCGATCATCGCTGTGCTGCTCGAGGGCGGCGCCGTGATCGCCCGTCACGGGGGCGTGATCGAGGTCGAGGCGGACCGCCTGCCGCCTACGGACTGAGCTCGAGCAGGATCGACGCGATCTCACCGGGCGCGCCGAGCTGCGGCGACTCCTCGGGCGCACCGACCTCGCGCCCCGAGGCCTGAGCGAGCCGGGCGGCCAGCGCCGCGGAGGCCTCGCGGAGCAGGGGCGGCGTCGAGCCCGATGTGACGATCGCCGACGGGCTCGCGGCGCTCGCCAGGCGGGACAACGGCATCCTCCAACCGGCGGCGATGCCCAGCTCGGCGACCAGGCTGACCGGCCGCTCCCGCGCCGCCGCCATCCCGCCGGGGAGACGGCCGACCCCCGGGCCGAGGGCCGGGAGCCCGCCCGAGAGGTAGAGCTCGATCACGTCCTCACCGCCCCCGGCCGCGATCTCCAGCCGGTGGCGGTCCTCGGAGAGCGCCTCGGTGGCGGCCGGGAGGAGCTGGAACAGCGGGGGCTCGATCAGGACCGCCGCCGAGACCAGGTCAGTGCGCCGCAGCAGGAGGTCGAGAGCGATCACCGCTCCGATCCCGGCCCCACAGGCGGCGGCGCGAGAGTCCGCGACCGCCTCGATCAGCGCCGCCGCGTCCTCGCTCTGCTCCTCGACCGTCGTGCGGCGGTATTCCTCCGGCGCGCTGGAGCCGCCCCAGCCGCGGCGGTCGTAGGAGATCGCGCGGGTGTGCTCGGACAATGCCTCGGCGACGGGCTCCCAGGCCGCGCCGGTGGCCGCGGTCTCGTGAATCAGCAGGACCGGTGGCCCCTCGCCGCGCTCGTTCCACGCGATCTCGACGCCGCGGGCCTCGAGGGTCGGCATCAGATCGGTTCAGACGTTGCGCCAGAACCGGTTGAGCAGAGGCAGCGCGAAGGCCCGCGGGCTGTGCTGGCCGGCGAGCGCCCCGGCCCGATTGAGCGCGCCCGGCACGACGACCCGGCGGTCATGCTGCGCGCCGTCGACGGCGTGGCGGGCCACGTCCTCCGGTGACATCCAGACCGCGCCGGGGGTCCGGTCCTCGACTCCAGGGAAACCCGCGACTTCGGTGAACTCGGTCCGCACCGGGCCCGGGCAGACGGCGGTCACGGTGACGCCCGAGCCGCGCAACTCCGTGCGGATCGCCTCGCTGAAGGAGAGGACGAACGACTTGCTGGCCGCGTAGACGGCCGAGCCCGGCAGGGGCTGGAACGCGGCTGTCGAGGCGATGTTGATGATGGTCCCTCGGCCACGCTCGGTCATCGGGGTCAGGAACCGGCTGGTCAGGTCGACGACCGCCTCGACGTTGAGCCGCACCATCTCCACCATGCGCTGCCGGGGGCTGGTCGAGAAGTCGGCCTGATGCCCGAAGCCCGCGTTGTTGACCAGCACCTCGACCGCCCGCCCGCGGGTGCGAAGCTCATCGGCCAGCCGCTCGCGCTCGCCCGGCTCGCCGAGATCGCAGGCGATCGCCTCAGCCGCGACGCCGTGCTCAGAGGTCAGGTCGGTCGCCAGGCTGCGAAGCCGCTCCTCGCGCCGCGCGGTCAGCGCGATCGAGTACCCCCTCGAGGCGAGCTCCTTCGCGATGGCCGCGCCGATCCCGGAGGACGCGCCTGTGACCAGCGCCGTGCTGCTGACCGAGGGCTCGGGCAGGCCCACCGGATCAGGCGATATGCAGGCGGGGGCGCATCAGTCCTGCAGGCCCTCGCGGGCCTCCCTCACCAGCGTCACTGCCTCGGGGAAGACGATCCTGATCGCGTCGCGGACCTGGACGGCCTGCTCGTCGCTCGAGCCGGTCAGCTCCATCGAGCTGATCGCCGCCACCGTCATCTCCACAGCCAGCTTGATCGCGTTGTCGGCCCAGGCGACCTTCTGAGCTCCCTGCATCTGCTCCTGGAGCTCCTCCATGCGCTTGCGCATTTCCTCCGGGTCACCGAAAAGCCCACCGAAACCTTCCATGGCTTCGATCATAGACCGCGGCACTCCCCGGTCACCGATTCGGCACGGATGCGCGCCCCGTGGGGCACCAGCCGCGAGAACGTGCGCCGATGCCCTGCACACGGACAGCGCATCGCAACGGAGCCGCATCGGTTGAGTACGTCGCGCTCGCGGGCGTGATCGGCGCCCTGATCCTGGTCGCGATCGCGGCCCTGGTGGCCTCGCCCCCGCGCCGGGCCGATCGCGAGCTCGGTGAGATGTTGGCGAGGCGCATCGTCTGCACGCCGCGTTATCCGGTGCCCTGCGGGCGGAACCCGCTCGCGCTGGCGTACGGCTTTCCCCTGGGAAAGCTGGTTCGGAGCCTCGCGCCCACCCCGGACGTCGAGGTTGGGGAGCTGCCCGTCGACTTCCGCTACTGCCGGCGCCCGAGCTGCGCGCTGCCCGGCTCCGACCCCGGCCTCACCTCATCGAGGCGGAGGGTGACCGAGTTCACCTCAGTCGAGGATCGGCGCCGCTCAGGGGGCGAGGTGCGCGTCACCTATTGGCTCTACCGGCCGGGCCTCGCCTGGCAGCGGATCGTCCGCACCGCGGGGGCGGCGGAGATCGCCGGCGCCTCGAGCATCCGGCTGAACCTCGAGGACGACCCGGCCCTGGTCCCGCTGGAGACGCTCCCCGGCCGCAACCACTACCGGTTCCCTCCGGGCGAGGAACCTCCCTGGCGCTGGTCGATCGCTTCACGACTGGCCACTCGCCCCTTGCGTTAGAGCTGCGATGCGAGATAGCCGCTTTGCATGGAAAGCAGCGGTTTGACCTGGTCTCCTGCTTTTCGCGCAAGCAGGAGCGAGCTACTTCGACAGCCCGGCGTCCTCCAGGGCACGCTGATGGTCTGCGTAGATGCGCCATCGAACACAACGGTCGTTGGCAAATCGCATCACCCAGGTGAACCGCTGCGCGATAGGGACCCCGCTTGCAGAACCCTGTCCAGATTGCTGGACGATGAGCATGATCACGTCACCAAGGTCACGTGTCTCCTCGACCTCGACGTGAAGGCCGCCGATCGCTTGGGCGAACCCTTCGAGAAACGCACGCACCTCATCGCGGGTGTCGTAGGCGCCGATCTCATCCTCGAACTCCATCTCCGGGTGGAACAAGGAATCGAAGTCAGGACCCAGTTCGCCAGTCCTGTTCGCATGCTCGATGAGACGACAGGCCCGCTCGACGTTCTCCTGCGACATCGCCTACTCCCGGAGCCCCGCGGCTTCGAGGGCTTCCTTGCGAGTGCTGAAAGCCTGGATCCTTGCCAGCTTCCCAGCGACGAGCGTGTAGATGACAACCCATCGACGCTCGAACGGCACTCCGCTCCCCTTCCCGCGCCCACGCTCGTGATGGACGACGAGAACCCGGTTTGCGCCTGCACCGGTGATCTCTGCGGGTTCCAGGAGGTAGTCCTCCCAGGTGCCCCAGTAGTGACGGTAAAAGTCTGTCACTGCACCCTTGCCTCGGATCAGCTCAGGGTGATCCGGGAGCGGATGGGACTTGGAAACGACCTCGACATCGTCGTCGAGCAATTCGAAGAAGCGGCTCGGGTCGCCTACGTAGAGGCTCCTCACCAGCTCCACGTTCTCGTCCGACATCGCCTACTCCCCGAGCCCGGCGGCTTCGAGGGCGCCGGCGTGATCGGGGTAGCTGTGGCACCGGATGACGCGGCCACGTTCCAGCTCGTAGACCACCCCTTGGTGGAGTTCGACCCGGACGCCACTTGCCTTACCGATTGCCGTCTGGTGGAACAGGCCAACGACACGGTCATCACCAACGTCGATCAGCCTCTCGAGACTCAGCGTGAAGTCATCGAAGTCCTCGGTCCAAGGGCGCATGAACTCGGCAAATCCCTCGCGGCCCCGATATGTCGCAGGACCCGGGAACCCTATCGGCACCCACTCCAAATCGGCTGCGAAGGCTCCGGACCCGAAGGCGCCCCCAGCAGCATCGCCGCGCTCCAAGCCCGCGTTGAACCCCTCCAGCCCTCGCCGTACCACCTCGACGTTGTCCTCCGACATCGCCAGTGCAGTATCTCGCTACGGACTACTTCATTCCATTTGGGGAGCGGGTGGCTCGTTAGCGGTCACGCCTGCTTTCGCGTGCCGGCGGAACTGCCAGGGCGTGCCGGCCGGGCAAAATCTGCGCCTCGTCCTCGCGCATAGGAGCAGCGATTGGCAACCCTTCCGGCGGCTTCCGCTCGTGCGAAACGGGAGCTGGGCAGGGGCCACGTGGATAACGTGGCCACCCAAAGAGAGCGATCGGAGAACGAATGATCGAGTTGATTACCGACCTCCCGGACGATGTGCTGGGCATCGAAGCCAGGGGTGAGGTGACGGGCGAGGACTACGAGCAGGTGCTGATCCCGGCGGTGGAGCGACAACTCGAGCGCCACGCCAAGATCCGCCTGCTCTACGTCCTGGGCTCGGAGTTCGGCGGCTACTCCGCGGCGGCCATGTGGGACGACGCCAAGATCGGGATGGAGCATCCATTCTCATGGGAGCGCATCGCGGTGGTGACCGACAACGACGGCTACCGCCGCCTGGTCAAGGGGTTCGGCTTCATGGTCCCCGGCAAGGTCAGGGTGTTCGACCTCGCAGAGCTGGACGCCGCCAGGGCCTGGATCAGCGAGGCGGAATGATCAGATCAGGACGTCCGGCAGCCAGAGCCGGCGCAACCGCTTCCAATCGACAGCGCCGTTGACCCTGTCGCAGCTGGCGGAGCGGTGAGGCAGAGGGCGAACAGATGCGCGTAGCCGCGGGGACGGGAGACTCGCAAGTGCCCAGGCCCGCGATTGACGAGCTCCGGCCGCCCTACCACCCACGCAGTCACGCACGACGCGTGCGCGGGGAGGGCTTGCTGGGCCTGCGTGAGGCGAGCGCGATGGCGATCGGGGGGATGATCGGCGGCGGCATCTTCAGCGTCCTCGGCCTGACCATCGACCTCGCAGGCCACCTGGCGTTCGCCGCCTTTCTGATCGGCGGTCTGATCGCCGGTCTGACAGCCCATGCCTACGCCGGTCTCTCGTTGCGTGCCGGCCGGGCGGGCGGTCCGTTCATTTATCTGCGCGATGAAGGCCACACCCGGCCGGCCGCCTGGGTCGCCTGGCTTCTGATCCTCGGGTACGTGTTCGCGCTGGCCGTCTATGCCTTCACCTTCGGGCACTACCTGGCCAACGTGGTTGGGGCCCCGGTCCCGGTTGCCCGACTGAGCGGGGTCGGCATCCTGGCCGTCTTCGTCGCCGTCAACCTCCGCGGGGTAGCCACGTCGGGGCTGACCGAGGACATCGTCGTGGTCACGAAGCTGGCCGTGCTCGGAGGCGTTGCCTTGATCGGCCTCGCGGCGTTCTCGCCGACCCGCCTCAGTCCTCTCGATAACCAGGGCACGCTCGGGATCTTCCTCGGCGCCGCGGTGATCTTCGTTGCATACGAGGGGTTTGAGCTGCTGCCCTACGACTACGACGACATCGCCGAGCCCCGACGGACGCTGCCGCGCGCCCTCTACCTCTCGGTCGCCGTGGTGGTCCTGGTCTACGTCGCCGTCACGCTCGGCGCCCAGATGCTGTTGCCGGATCGGACGATCACCGCCCAGAAGGAGGTCGCGTTTGCACTCGCCGGCGAGCAGGCTCTGGGCGGCTTCGGGCTCTGGGCGGCGACGGTGGGCGCTCTGTTCTCCACCAGTTCCGCGATCAACGCGACGCTGTTCGCGACCGCCCGCTTGGTCCGCGACGTGAGCCTGGCAAGCGAGCTTCCGGCCGCCCTCGCCCGCGAGCGCGGAGGGCTGCCGATCGGCGCGGTGCTCGCCATTGCGCTGCCCGGGGCGGTCTTTTCGCTCTTACCCGGAATCACCGAAATCGTCTCCTTCGGCTCGCTGGCCTTTCTCCTGGTCTTCGGGTTGGTCAATCTGCTGCATGCCCGGCATACCGCCTCCGGAAGGTGGGACCGGGGCCTCGCCTACCTTGGCGCAGGCGCCTGCTTCACAGCAACCGGCGGGTTGCTCTACTACCTGGCTCGCTCCGATCGCGCCGGATTGGTGTTGATCGGCGTCTGCGCGGCACTCATCGCCGTGGCCCGGGCGGCTTTCGTGGCCTCGCGGAAGCGGGGCGGGCCCTGAGTGGACGCGTCAGCTCGCGTTCCTGCTGTCAGCAGCGCGTCGGCCGAGATAGCCGCTTTGGACGAGAAGCGGCTATCCGCGTTGCATGGA
>CAWCIP010000026.1:0-13136 GCA_963795665.1 uncultured Solirubrobacterales bacterium
GCGTGCTGCTGACGCCCTCGCGCGGGGCGCCCACCACCAGCCAGAGCGCGTCCATGTCGGTGTCGTTGAAGAGCTGGCGGGTGTGCTCCGGCTCGACCAGCAGCGCCGACATCGGCGTCAGCGTCAGCACCTCGTCGTCGACCCGCACCCTGCCCTCGCCCTCGAGCAGCACGTAGAGCTCGTGCATCTCGAAGTGCCGGTGCCAGGTGCTCGCCTGGCCCGGATGAAGGCGCCAGAGGCGCGCGCCGAGCGTCTCGGCCTCGAGCTGCTTGGCGAGGTCCGTGTTCTCGACCTTCATCTGGTTCGAGGGACGCCAGAAGGCGTCCCTCGAACTCAGCAGGCGGTATGCCACGACTAGCCGATAGTCGGCCGCATCTGGCGGAGCCGGCGCACGCGCTCCTCGATCGGCGGATGCGTCGAGAAGAGGGAGGCGATGCCGCCGCCCTTGAACGGCTTGACGATGTAGAGCGGCTCGGTCGCCTGGTTGACCTGCATCGGCACCGCCTGGGCGCCCGATTCCAGGCGCAGCAGCGCCGAGGCCAGCGACTCCGGATTGCCGCAGATCTCAGCGCCCGTCGCGTCGGCCGAGAACTCGCGCTGGCGTGAGATCGCCATCTGGATGATCGCCGCGGAGATCGGGGCGAGTATCCAGAGCAGCAGCGGGCCGATGATCCCGAGGGGCGAATTGTCATCGCCACCGATCCAGAGCACCATGTAGCCGATCCAGGTGATGGCAGACGCGATCGTTGCGACCACGGAGGTCAGCAGGATGTCGTGGTTTCGCACGTGTCCGAGCTCGTGTGCGAGCACACCCCGCAGCTCGTCCTCCGTGAGGAGCTTGCGGATCCCGGCGGTCACCGCGACCGCGGAGTGCTTCGGATTGCGGCCCGTCGCGAAGGCATTCGGCTGTTCCTGCGGGATCACGTAGAGCCTCGGCATGGGGAGCCCGGCGCGCGTCGTCAGGTCGCGGACCATCTGATACAGGCGCGGGTCCTCCTCCTCTGAGACCGGCTTCGCCCTGGCGGCGGCGAGGGCGATCCTGTCGCTGAAGAACCAGCTGCCCATGTTGATGAGGACCGCGATGAAGAGAAAGATCGAGCGCGGTCGAGGGGCCGCCGATCAGGTATCCGGCGCCGACCAGGATGCCGCCGAGGACTGAGAGCAGGACCACCGTCTTGAGGGTTGCCTGCCAGTTGGAACGTCCGGTTGTTGTCATCTCCGAAAGATCTCCTTCTCGGGAGGTGAAAGTTGTCTGCGCGCGAGTATACGGAGCGGCCTCAACGGGCAATAAGTCTTCATCACGAAGCGTAACCATCACACATTGCTACTTTCTTGGTTCGTGACTACCACCAAGAGACGCAAGGAGCGCCAGGAATGGAACCCCGACCTGGGGGTTCTGGCGAGCCAGCTGACCCACTCGCTGCAGGAGGAGCTCTTCGCCCGGCTCGCCTCCGAGGGATACAGCGATCTCAACCCACGCCATTGGGCGGTGCTGGCCTATCTCGACGAGGACGGCGTCCGGGCAACCGACCT
This sequence comes from uncultured Solirubrobacterales bacterium, assembly GCA_963795665.1. Classification (GTDB taxonomy): domain Bacteria; phylum Actinomycetota; class Thermoleophilia; order Solirubrobacterales; family 70-9; genus DASUPK01. The sequence goes on from CAWCIP010000026.1 coordinate 1,534, forward strand.
GGCCAGCCTGTCCGGGCGCCACAAGCAGATCGTGGGCCGCCTGGTGGACGAGCTCGAGGAGCTGGGCTATGTCGAACGGCGACCCGACCCTGCTGACCGGCGCGCCAAGCTCGTGGTCCCCACTCAGCGCGGACTGACGCAGCTGCAGCGCGGCGACGAGATCGTGGCGGAGATCGAGGCCCGCCACGCGGCGGTGATCGGCGGTCGCAACTATGCGGCCTTCCGGGATGTCCTGCGCGGCATGGTTGCTCGCTCCTCCGGCGTTGCTCGCTGACAACGCTTAGGGTCCCGCGCCATGAGCTCCGCGGGAAGACGAATGCCGGCCGCGGCGACGCTCGCTCTGGTCGGTGGGCTCACCCTGATCGGCCTGGCGCTGCGCCTGCCTTCGTTCAACGATTCCCTCTGGGGCGACGAGGTCGCCACGAACTACGTGGTCAACGGCTTCGGCGTGGGAGACGTCTTCTGGATCGTCCGCCACGGGAAGGAGGCGACACCGCCGCTTTTCTTTCTCCTGACCTGGCTGACCAAGGGATTCGACGGCGCCGAGGGCCTGCGGCTCGTCTCTCTCCTGGCCGGGCTCCTGACGATCCCGCTGACATACGCGCTCGGCCTCCGCACGGTTGGTACGCGGGCGGCCGTGGTTGGGGCGGCGCTGGTGACGTTGAGCCCCTTTCAGATCTTCTACTCGACTGAGGCCCGGGCCTATGCCCTGATGATGCTGTTCTGCCTGCTGGCGTCCCTCTGCCTGTTGATCGCGCTGGACTCGGGAAGGCTTAGATGGTGGGTGGCATATGGCGGCTCCGCGGCCGCCGCGATGTACACGCATTACACCTCGTTGTTCGTGCTGGTCGGGTTGTTCGGCTGGGCGTTCGTCGCTCGCCCCGATGCACGCAAGCAGCTAGTCCTCGCGACCGCGGGAGCCGCCCTCCTGTTCGCCCCGTGGCTCCCACAGCTGGCCAGCGACAGTGGCAAACGGGCCGCGAAGAACATCGAGCTGATTCATCCCCTGACCCTCGTGCGCGCGAAGACCGACCTTCTGCAGCTGTTCGCCGGCCATCCCTACTACCGGGTCACCAGGGTCCCCGGGGATGTGGGCCTCTGGCTGATCGGATCGGCCGTCGCGCTCGGTGCGGCCGGCCTGGCGTTCGCGCTGAGAGCGCGGGACTCGCGCTGGTGGCCGCCATCTGCCGGGATCGCACTCGTGCTGGTGCTCGCGCTGGCGGCGCCCGTCGGCGCCGCGATTCACAACGTCTTCGCGCCGAGCGTCTTCCTGCCCCGCAACCTGCTCGCTTCGTGGCCGGGATTCGCGCTCGCGCTCGGCGCGCTGGTGACCGCCGGGCCGGCATCGATGCCATGGCTTCGCTGGGCGGCCACGGGGCTGCTCCTGGGGGGCTTCGCGCTCGGGGCGGTCAAGATGCTCGACTCCGACCACCGGCGCCCCGACTTCGACCAAGCGGCCGAGTTCATCGAGCGAACCGGGAATCCCGGGTCCCCGGTGGTCGAGTACTCATTGCCCGGCGGTCCCGGTCCCCAGACAGCCCTCGAGGCCGCCCTCGCGCCCAAAGGAGAGCCCCTACCGCGCGACCGACAGGTCCTCGAGCTGGCGTACCCCACTTTCCAGCAACAACTCGAGCTGAGTCGCGAGGGACAGCCCATTAGCCCGGCGACCCCCAGGCCGTCGGCCCAGTCCATCGCACGACGGGCCGCCGCGCTGGCTGGAACCGGAACCATTTTCCTGGTTGATGGGACCGCCCCCGTCGGGCAGCTGCGGCACACGCCAGGCCCCGTCGCAGACTTCCTCGCGGCACTCCCGCCTCGCTTCCACGAGATCGAATCACGCGCGTTTCCCGGCATCGCACCGGTGGGTGTGCACCTGCTGAGCGGCGGAGGGCCGGCGTTCCCAGGCCATAACCGACCATTCCGCTAGGATTTCCGGGCGATGCTGTTTTCCACCCGAGCCGAATATGGAGTGCGCCTGATGGTCGAGCTCGGCCGCCAGGAGGAGGGCGCCCCGGTGGCGCTGAGTGCGGTCGCCGAGTCGGAGCGCCTCCCCCTCTCCTATCTCGAGCACCTGGTCGCCAAGCTGCGCAAGGCAGGCTTGGTCGAGAGCCAGCGCGGCGCCCACGGCGGATACCGCCTCGGGCGGCCCGCGGACGAGATCGAGATGCTCGAGGTGGTCGAGGCGCTGGAAGGGGCGATCGCCCCGATGGAGTGCTTCGAGCTCGATGCCGAGGGCAAGGTCTCCTGCTCGCATGAGAGCGACGGCGATCGGGCATGCGCCACCAAGCTTCTCTGGACGCGGGTACAGGGCGGCGTCACCAAGGCGCTCGCCGGCACGACTCTCGCAGAGCTGGTCGAGTTCTCCGATCAGCACGCGCCCGAGCCCGCTTCCAAGACCGCCGCGGTCAGCGCGGCGTAGCGACAACTCACAACCGAACCAGGAGTCCCAATTGGCAGAGCTCGAGATCAGCAACCTGCACGTGACCGCCGAGGGCAAGGAGATCCTCAAGGGCGTCAGCCTCGACGTCGAGAAGGGGAGCATCCACGCCCTGATGGGGCCGAACGGCTCGGGCAAGTCCACCCTCGCCAACGCGATCATGGGTCACCCGAGCCTGGAGGTCACCGACGGGACGATCACCTTCAAGGGAGAGGACATCACGGAGGCCTCGCCCGACGAGCGCTCCCGCATGGGGCTCTTCATGGCGTTCCAGTACCCCGTCGCGATCCCCGGCGTGACCGTCGCGAAGTACCTGCGCATGGCGGTCAACGCGCATCGCGAGGGCGCGGGCGAGGAGCCGGTGAAGTTGAAGGACTTTCGCAAGGAGACCGAGGAGGCGATGGCGCTGACGAACATCCCCAAGGAGTTCTCCTCGCGCTACCTGAACGAGGGCTTCTCGGGCGGCGAGAAGAAGCGGATGGAGATCCTCCAGCTCGCGATGCTGCAGCCGGATATGGCCGTCCTCGACGAGACCGACTCCGGGCTCGACATCGACGCTCTGCAAGTCGTCGCGAAGGGCGTCAACAAGTTCGCCGGGCCCGGAATGGGCGTCCTGATCATCACCCACTACCAGCGGATCCTGCACCTGATCAAGCCGGACGGCGTGCATGTGCTCTACGACGGACGGATCGTCAAGGAGGGCGGTCCCGAGCTCGTCGAGCAGCTCGAGGAGAAGGGCTACGGCTGGATCAAGGACGAGGTGGAGGCAGCGGCGGCGTAGGCCGCCCGCGCGGGAGATGGAGCCGACTGCCACGACAGCGCCCGCCCTCCCCCGCTCGCTCGAGGAGATCCGGGCCGAGTTCCCGATCCTCGCCCGGAAGATCCATGGCGTGCCGCTCGCCTACCTCGACAACGGCGCCACCGCTCAGAAGCCGCTCGCCGTGCTCGACGCCATGGACCGCTACTGGCGCGAGCACAACGCGAACGTCCACCGCGGCGTCCACACGCTCTCCGAGGAGGCCACGGCGCTGTACGAGGAGGCCCGCGGCACTGTCGCCTCGCACCTCGGGGCGGACCGCCGCGAGCTGATCTTCGTCCGCAACGCGACCGAGGCGCTCAACCTGGTCGCCTACTCGTGGGGCCGGACCAACCTCTCGGCCGGCGACCGGATCGTGGTCACCGAGATGGAGCACCATTCGAACGTCGTCCCCTGGTACCAGGTGGCCCAGGAGACGGGAGCCCACCTGGACTGGGCGCCGATCACCGACGATGGCACGCTCGACATGGACGCCTTTGCCGGCCTGCTGGAGCGCGGCCCGAAGCTGGTCTGCGTCGCCCACGTCTCGAACGTGCTCGGCACCATCAACCCGGTTCGCGAGATCGGCCGGATGGCGCACGACGCCGGCGCCCTGCTCGTCGTCGACGGCGCTCAGGCCGGGCCCAAGCTGGAGCTCGACATGGCCGAGCTCGGCGCCGACTTCTACGCCGTCACCGCTCACAAGATGTACGGGCCCACCGGGATCGGCGCCCTGTTCGGCCGCCGTCAGCTCCTCGAGGAGATGCCGCCCTTCATCGGGGGCGGATCGATGATCCGCAAGGTCTCGAAGGAGCTGATCACCTGGGCCGACCTGCCCGCGAAGTTCGAGGGAGGCACTCCGCCGATCGGCGAGGCGGTCGGCTTCGGTGCGGCCGTCCGCTGGCTCCAGGGCCTCGGGCTGCCCGCCGTCCATGCCGCCGAGGCGGTGCTGACCTCCTACGCCTTGGAGCGCGTGGCCGAGGTGCCGGGGCTGACCATCTTCGGCCCCCCGGCCGGCGACGAGCGGGGCGGCATCGTCTCCTTCGCGATGGACGGCGTGCACGGCCACGACGTCTCCGAGATCCTCGACCGCCACGGGATCGCTGTCCGCGCCGGCCATCACTGCGCACAGGTCCTGATGGAGCGGCTCGGGGTACCCGCGACCACACGCGCCAGCTTCGCCGTCTACAACACGCCCGCCGAGGTCGATCGCCTGGTCGACGGCCTGTTGGACACCCGGCGCGTCTTCGAGCTCTAGGACTACGGTTCAGGGCAATGGACGAGCTCTACCGAGATCAGATCCTCGAGCACTACAAGCGGCCGCACCACTTCGGCCGGCTGGACGAGTTCGACCTCGACTTCGAGGACTCGAACCCGTTCTGCGGCGACGAGCAACACGTCTTCCTGAAGCTCGGCGAGGACGGCAAGGTCTCGGAGATCGCCTTCGAGGGTCAGGGCTGCGCGATCTCCACAGCCGCCACATCGCTGCTCACCGACGAGCTCGAGGGCATGACGCGCGAGGAGATCCTTGCCCTGCCCAAGGACTTCGTGCTCGACCTGCTCGGGATCGAGATCTCGGCGACGCGGATGAAGTGCGCGATGCTCGGCCTCAAGGTCGTCAAGGGGGCGAGCCTCGGCAAGGCCGCCGACTGGGAGGACGAGGGCGAGCAGGGCGATCCGGCCGAGACAGCCTCCCTCTAGCCCCGGAAATGGCCTCCCCCTCCCGTCCCCTGCTGTCGCTCGTAATCCCCGCCTACAACGAGTCCGGGGCGTTGCCGGGTCTGCTCGAGGAGATCGAGCGGGTCTGCGGCGGGCTCGGACTCGACTGGGAGGTGATCGTCGTGGACGACGGCTCCACCGACGGCACCGGCGAGCTCCTCGAGGAGTATGCGCGCGACCACGACCACGTGCGGGTGGTCCGGCTGAGGCGGAACTTCGGAAAGTCGGCGGCTCTGACGGCCGGATTCGACCACAGCCTCGGGGAGATCGTGATCACCCTGGACGGCGATGGACAGGATGACCCGGCCGAGATCCCCGCCCTGATTCAGAAGCTCGACGAGGGCTACGACCTGGTGTCGGGCTGGAAGCGGAGGCGGCAGGACCCCACCCTGAAGCGGTGGTCGTCGCGCCTGTTCAACTGGGTGACCGCGCGCGTCTCCGGGCTACGTCTGCACGACTTCAACTGCGGGCTGAAGGCCTACCGCGGCGACTGCGCCCGATCGCTGGAGATCTACGGCGAGCTACACCGCTACGTGCCGGTGCTCGCCGCCCAGCGCGGGTGGCGCGTGACCGAGCTTCCCGTCGAGCATCGCCCGCGTCTGCACGGCACCACCAAATTCGGGGCCGCGCGCTACCCCCGCGGACTCTTCGACCTGCTCACGGTCGTCTTCATCGGCCGCTACAGCCAGCGGCCGCTCCACCTGTTCGGCGGAATCGGGCTCACCCTGATCGCGATCGGGTCCGCGATCTGCATCTACCTGGTCGCCATCAAGATCGGAGGAGCTGCGATCGGTGAGCGGCCCCTGCTGCTGCTCGGCGTGCTCGCCATTCTGGTCGGCGCTCAGTTCTTCACCCTGGGCCTGCTTGGCCAGATGATCGCTGCGACGACGCACGACCGCGCTGACTCGCGCGCCGATCAGTACGAGATCCGGCGGGTGGTGGAGCCCGGCGACGATGCCGGCATCGGCGTCGTGCCGGGCACTAGGCGGTAAGGGCCGGGACGGAGCGCCCGACCGCCGCCAGGAAGTCACGCGCGACGGCATCCTCGCTGCCGACGTCGAGGAATCTCTCCCGAGCAGCCTCCCCGAGCCTCTCACAGAGCCCGCGGTCATTCGCGAGCCGGATCATCGCCGCGGCGAGCGCCTCGTGGTCGCCCGCGGGGACGAGGAGGGCATTCTGGTCGTGTTCCAGAACCTCTCGGATCGCCGGGGTGTCGGCGGTGATGATCGGCCGGCCGACCGACATCGCGTGGTAGACCTTGTTCGGAACCACCCGGGCCGCCTTCGGGCTCGTGCCGAAAATGCCCAGGCAGATCCCGGCGGCGGCCAACTCCTCGCCCAGCCGTTCGTGTTCCACCCACGGGAGGTGCTCCATGCGGGCGGGCGGATCGCGCTTGATTTCGCCCGCGAGCCACTCGTCGAGCTGCCCGCCTCCGATCAGGCGCACGGGCGGCGTCCCCTCCACCCGCGCGGCCCGGACGATCGTCTCGAGCCCGTGCATCGGCGAGAGCTTTCCGTAGAAGAGCGCGCGCGGCTCTCCGGCCGGCAGCGGAGCGGGCTTGAAGATCGCCGTCTCCGCCCCAAGGCGGACGATCCCGATTCGCTCATGTGGGACCCCGAAGCTCTCCTCGAAATAGCCGGCGTGCGATTGGGTATCGACGATCACGACGTCGGCGCACGCGAACGTGAACTTGTCGAGCGCGGCGAGGGCCGCCCCACCTGCGTTTCCCACTCGTGCCCGGTCACCGGCCAGCGTGTCCGAGAGCGAGATCATGGCGTCCGCAATCAGCGGGACGCGCCGCCCCTTGGCGAAGACCCAGGCCGGAAGAGCGTCCGGCTGGTAGGGATAGCCGGCCACCACCGCGTCCACCGGTCCGAGGCGGCGCTGCTCCCGGGCCAGCTCTCCCCAAGCCCGCAGGAACCTCGCCCCGGTGGCGCCGAGGCGTCGCGCGGAGAGAAAACCGCCGGCCTTGTGCCGGGTGAGCTCCCACAGCGGCCGATGGCATTCGATCACCTCGACGCCGCGCTCCCTCAGGCCGGCGATCAGGGTTCGGGTACGCGTGTAGTCGCTCTCGTAGGTTCCGAGCCAGAGCAGGCGGAGCGGGCGGCCCGATCGCTCCGCGCTCATTCGGTCCATACGGAGGGCAGGTTCTTCTCGACCTCGATCCCCGAGAAGCGGGTCGGCTCGCGCGCCCCCAGCTCCCGCGCCCACTCGACCATCTTCCCGACGCCTTCGGCGAGCGGGGTCGCGGCTCCGCGACCGAACACCGATTCCAGCTTCGAGTGGTCTGAGAACGCGTCCTTGACCTCCTGGCGCACGGGAAGGTGGCGCACGGGATGGTCCGGAACTCCCATTGCCCCTCGAACCGTGTCCGCGAGCTCGTTGATCGAATGCGGGACGTCGGCGCCGATGTTGAACACCTCCTGCTGGGCTCCGGTTACTTCCGGGGCCCGTGCGATCACGTCGATGATGTCGCCCACGTAGCTGAAGGCGCGAGTCTGCTCCCCGTCACCGAAGATGGTCAGCGGCTCGTCTCTGAGGATCTGGTTGATGAAGATTCCGAGCACGTTGCGGTAACGGTCGCCGATGTTCTGGAGCTCTCCGTACACGTTGTGCGGCCGGAAGATCACGTACGGGAGGCCGAACAGCCTGTGCGAGATCTCCAGCTCCTGTTCGACTGCGTGCTTGGCGACCCCGTAGCTGTCCTCCGGCTCGGGACGGGTCTCCTCGCGGAGCGGGACCTGTCCCGCTCCGTAGACGGCGATCGACGACGTGAAGACGAAGCACCTGCTCTCGTGGTTGACCGCCGCATTGATCAAGTTGACGCTCCCCACCACGTTGTTCATGTAGTTGAAGCGCTTGATGAACGGGCTCAGGCCCTCGGCGGCGTAGGCAGCGCAGTGGTAGACGTGATCGAACCGGTGCTCGGCGAAGAGGCGATCGATCCGCTCGTGATCGAGGATCGAGCCTTCGACGAAGTCGCAGCCCGGGTCGACGTTCTCCCGGAATCCACCGCTCAGGTCGTCAAGCACCACGACCTCGGCGCCTCCGCCTAGGAGGGCGCGACTGATGTGAGCGCCGATGAAGCCCGCTCCTCCTGTTACAAGAGCTCTCGTCAAAGTCTCTATTCGTGCCTCGAAGGCTCCACGCTCGAAGGGCGGCGGCAAATCCACCGGCAAGAGCGGGCGGCAAGCCTAGGTGATCCGGTCGCCCCGGGCACTGGTAGCTTCACCGCGTGTGCTGCTTTCCTCCAGCAGGCTGGCCCAGATGAACGTTCTCGAGCCGCTCGAACGGCGCGTTGAGCCGCGTACCTGGGGCGAGCGGACAGATCCCACGGGGCCAGGCGAGCTCTGCGAGGGGTTCGACCAGTTGGGCCCCCGCCACAGCTACAGGGAGTCTCTGATGATCCGCGCGCTGATGCCCAGGCTGAAGGGCAAGCGTGTGCTCAACGCGGGCTGCGGGCCGGGAAGCTTGAGCCTGAGGCTGCTCGAGAAGGGCCTGGATGTGACTTCGATGGATGCAAGCGAGCCCTTCATCGACAGGCTGACGGAAGAGGTGGCGAAGTCGTATCCGGCGCGGCCCGCACCCGTCATGCTCGGCGACATCTGTGAGATGCCTTTCGACGATGCTGAATTCGACGCCGTGGTCTGCGGCGAGGTGCTCGAGCACCTCGACCAGGACCAAGCCGCTGTCCAGGAGATTGCTCGAGTGCTGCGAACGGACGGCGTCCTCGTGGCGACGGTCCCCGCCAATCCCTGGCGGTATGACTGGGCGGACCACTGGGTGGGGCATCGACGCCGCTACACGCCCGAGGGCCTCCGAGAGCTGCTGGCGAGCGCCGGGCTCGAGCGCGTCGAAGTCTCCGGCTGGGGATTCCCGCTCAGCGGCCTCTACCACAGGCAGGTCTATGAGCGGATGCTTCGACGCCGGCTGAAGAGCCCGGTACCCGGACGCCTGGGGCAGGGCCTTGGCTCGTCTCGGTGGCTGAGCCGGATAGCCAGGGCCGCCCTCGAGTTCGACAGCCTCTTCATCGGGCGACGCCCAGGCTATATGGGGCTCCTCGCAATCGCCCACGCCTCCGGGGGCCGGGCCCAGAGCCAGGCCGGACGGTGACGAGCGGGCCAATCGCCGGCCGTAGCCCAGCCCCGTCTCGCCCGCCACCGACCCCCGCGCGGCGCTTTGGCGGGCTCCTGGCGGGGGTCCTGATCTTTGGGTTTCTCGTCTGGGGCATCACCAGGTATGGGGGTGATGTCTCCGACTATCAATGGCATCTGAAGCCCGGCCTGCTTGCGGCCGGGGCTCTGGTCCTGCTGGCCTTCTATCTAGCGACGGGGCTGGCGTACGTGTCGATCGTCGAGCGGCTCGGCGTGGGGAAAGGCGTCTCCCGAGCCAGGCTCCTCTCGGTGTGGGCGAAATCGCTTCTGGGCCGGTATGTCCCGGGGAACGTGCTGATGGTGACCGGGAGGGTCGTGCTGGGGCGCGAGGCCGGTGTACCGGGTCGCGTCAGCGTCGCGGCGAGCGTCTACGAGCAGGCATTGGTACTCACCACCGCCGCAGTCGCATCGCTCGGCTTCCTGGCCGGCTACAAGGGAACCGGGGGCGTCTCATGGATCCTGCCGGCGGTGGCGGTCGCGATCGGATTGGTGGTGATTCACCCTCGCGTCTTCAAGCCAGTGTCAACGTGGGCCCTCACCCGAATGGGGCGAGAGCCTCCCAGCGAGTTTCTCTCGGAGCGCCAGCTCGTAGCTCTGTTCTTCTATTACGCGGCGGTCAACGCGGTGGGAGGAATCGGCGTCTGGCTTCTGGTGCGCGGCTCCGCAGGGCCCGAGGCTGGAGGGCCGGACTATGTGGGCCTCGCCTTCTGGCTGTCGTTCGTAGTTGGGATGCTCGCCTTCGTGTTCCCATCGGGCCTCGGGGTCCGCGATGCTGCGTTTGCCCTTGCCCTGTCCAGGAATCTGCCGGGGAGCGTGGCCGTCGCCGTCTCCGCCGGGGTGCGGCTTGCGCTGATCGCCGTGGAGCTTCTGTTCGTCGCTCTCGTGGTTGGGGCATCACGGCTGGCCCACAGGATGCGCGACCGGGCTCAACAGCCGCGATCTGCCACCGAGTGACGCATCGGCGCGAGGATGGAGATCCCGCGCGGCCCGCTATCCGGCCAGACGACAGACCGAGATGGGCGTGGCTGGGGTCAAGGCGTACCAGGGATCCGGGGCGGAGTCGCTCGGCACTGAGAGCGCCATCCACTCGCCCGGGGCCAGCTGGCCTGCCGGGACCGTGAAGATGTCGCCGAAGCGCCGCAGCGTCACTGGCCCCGATGCATCGCTTGCCATCAGCGCGGCGCCGCCGGGGGGCAGCCTGAAGTTGACTGCCCGTCCGCGGCTCCCCTTGAGCGAGTGGCAGGGAGTGCCTGAGCTTGGCGCGGAGCCCGGTTGGAGGTGCAGGCCGAGGCTTGCGGCAACGAGGCCGTCGACCCTGGCCCGGATAGCCTCGCCCTGCGTGCGGAGGGAGGCAAGCGAATACGCCTGAGATCCGAATTGCCGCACGGCGTCGAAGTAACTCGTTCCTTTCAGCGTTGGCGTGATGGAGGATTGTCCCGTTATGGCAGGCAGGACTGCCGGCGATTCGGCGGAACGCTGCCGGCCGACGATCTCGGCAGAGGTCAGGGCGGTCAGGCTCGTCGTGCTCGCGACGTGAAGTCGCTCCGAGGCGTGCCTGAGAATGGCGATATTCGTGGCAACGCCGATCGCCGCCACCGCGTACAGGATGAGCATCCCGCGACGCTGAAGCCACATCCCGCGCGCGGCCTCGACGGCGACCAGCAGCACAGCGATCGTGGTCGGGTACAGGTAATCGGGCTTCTGGGGCACGCGGGTAGGGAACGCGAACACCAGAGCCCCCAGCAGCCACAGGGCTGCCGGCACGGCCATCACGGCCCACAGCCACCTGGGAATAGGCCCTCGCCACAGCCTCCAGCCAAATAGAGCGACTGCGGCTATCGCTATCGGGGAACCCCAGCCGCCGCCGAGTTGCGGATAGTCGAGCCCGACCAGTGACGACCCGACAGTCGCCAACGAATTGATGGCCCAGTTCGGAGCCAACAGCAGGTTCGACAGATCGGTGTAGTCACCGGCGCCTCCAGCGTGATTTCGAGACCAGAGAAGCCACGCCGCGTAGAGCACGGCCGGAACGACGAACACCCAGGCTCGGCGCCAGCGGTCGTTCCCGATCAGGATGAGCACGGCCGCACCGGCCAGATACGGGAGCGCGATGGAATACGTGGCGAGAGCCAGGCAGAGCAACAGGCACGCGCAGACATCACCCTTCAGGTCCTCGCGGTCGAGCGCCATCAGTGCGCCGAGTCCGGCCGCCAACGGAAGCAGCACGCCGAATCCGTTGCCCGTCAGCACGTGACGGTCGTCCGAGCCGTAGAAGAGCAGCACCAACGTCGGGGCGAATGCGGCGACGGGCCCGATGCGCCGCTTGGCGAACACGAAGAAGACCCCCGCCATGAGGAGAAGGGTTGCGATCGTGAGCAGGCGGAAGGGCAGATAGCCGGCCCCGAATACATTGAGGATCGCGGCGTTTGCGAGCCGCGAGACGAGGATCAGATGCCCGTTAAAGGGGTCGAAAGCCCTCCCTAGGTCGAAATGCGCA
>CAWCIP010000027.1:0-292247 GCA_963795665.1 uncultured Solirubrobacterales bacterium
TGGGTAGAAAGTGCGCTTCTCCGCCGCGCGAGAGGGGACTAGGTTCCAAGACGGCAGCGCTCGTGGCGCGCGGCCGGTGCCCCGATCCCCGGGACCCGCAAAGGAGACACGATGAAGACGCAGGAAGCACGCGGCAAGGCGAAGAAGATGAAGGGTCGGATGAAGGAAGCCGTGGGCATCGTCACGGACAACCGGAAGCTCGAGCGCGAGGGATCCCATCAGCGCGCCAAGGGCGCGGTCGAAGAGAGCGTCGGCAAGGCGCGCCGGAAGGTCGGCAAGTTCGTCGACAACGTCGCGGACGCGATCAAGAAATAGCGCCGGGGAAAGGAAACTGCCATGACCATGTCCCTGATGCAACTCCTGATCCTCCTCGTCATCGCGGCGGTCTGCGGCGGGATCGGAAAGGCCATCGCGGGCGACGTCCGGGGCGGGTTGATCGTCTCGATCGTTCTCGGCTTCGTCGGCGCTCTGCTCGGACCCTGGGTGGCCGACAAGCTCTCGCTCCCGGAGCCCTTCATGCTGACCATCGGCGGTCATCCGTTCCCGGTCCTGTGGTCGATCATCGGCGCCGCCCTGTTCGTGGCGATCATCCACCTCTTCTCCCGGCGATGGTAGCCAAGGCGCCATCGCCCGATTCCCGTGCCGTCGCCTCCGTCGTCGACGGCGATGGGGGCGGGCTCGCTCTCGCGTCGCGGACAGTCGAGACCCCGATCGCCCCGGGGCGCTGTCCGAAAACTCACTGACTCCGCATAGGGATGGAGTACGACATGTCGATCGCCAAGGTCTCGGAAATCAGCTCGACGTCCACCAAGAGCGTCGAGGACGCCATCACGCAGGGGCTCACCCGGGCCAACAAGACGCTGCGAAACGTGCGCAGCGCCTGGATCAAGGAGCAGCACGTGCGGGTCCGCGACGGGTCCGTCACGGAGTTCCAGGTCAACATGATGGTCACGTTCGTGATCGACGACTGACCGCGCGCCGGGCCTGCCTCCCGCCCGGTCGAGCCGACGGGCCCTTCTCATCCGCCCGGCATCTCGTTCTCCCGGGCGGCGCCGGTTCGTGCTACCGCGCTACCGGCTCTTCCCGCGACGCACGGCCCCGGACCGCGTCGAAGCCGACGAGGGTCCGGGTTTCTTCGTCCCACAACTTGAGATGGAGGCAGCGCAGGCCCTGGCCCAGCGTCAGGCGGGTGACCCGCTGCATCCCGGGGACCTCGCGGAAGCACCGCGCCAGCCGGTAGTTCGGGATGCGGCTCACCAGGTGGTGGATGTGGTGGTAGCCGATGTTTCCGGTGAGCCAGTGGAGCGGACGCGGCAGGTCGAGGAACGAGCTGCCGTGAACGCCGGCTCGATAGAAGTCCCAAGATTCGTCGTGCTCCCAGTAGGTATCCTCGAACTGGTGCTGCACGTAGAAGAGGAAGACACCGACCGCGCCGGCGACGACCACCACCGGAAGGTGGACGAGCACGACCGAACGCCAGCCGATCCACCAGGCGAGCGCGCCGAACGTCACGGCGAGGCCGGCGTTGGTCCACATCACGCTCGCCCACTCCCGCTTCCAGGACCACGGGATGTCGAACGGAAACCGGTGCTTGAGGACGAACTGGTAGGCCGGACCGAAGCCGAGCAGGACCAGAGGATGGCGATAGAGCCGGTACAGCCAGCGGTGGACGGGCGAGAAGCTCCGGTACTCGCGCACGGTATAGGTCTTGACGTCGCCCAGCTCGCGATGCTCGAGGTTTCCGGACGTCGCGTGATGGATGGCATGCGTGCGCCGCCAGTAGCCGTAGGGAAAGAGGGTCACCACGCCGAGCAGCGAGCCCACGACGTGATTGGCGGCGCGCGAGGGGAAGAACGATCCATGGCCGCAGTCGTGTTGCAGGATGAAGAGCCGGATGAAGAAGAACCCCGTCGGGACCGCCAGCGCCAGGGTGAGGGCGTAGGAGACCGCGAGGCTCCTCGCCATGAGATACCAGAGCAATGCGAACGGCAGCGCGGTGTCGAGGAGCTGCACCACGGCCGCCCGCGTGCTCGGCCGACGGTAGGGCTCCAGGAGCCGGCGCCAGTTCTTCTCGTCGAGAGTCGTCACGTCCATGACCGGCCAGAGATCCCGAGCGACCCCGCGGGATCGAGACCCCTTCGGCTCGAGTTCGCAGGCGCTCGGCGCGATCGCAGCCTAAGATCCCGCTCGCCCGCCGAAAAAGCGTACTTTCTACCCAGACGGGGGAAAGTACACCCAGTAGAAAACCACATCCCCGGAAACCGCCGTCGCGGGCCGGTCCGGAGACGGCACCCCCCGACTAGACCAGATCGTGTTCCTCGGCGTAGCTCACCAGCTCGACCCGGCTGCCCAGCCCCAGCTTGCCCATGAGGTTGGCGCGGTGGTTCTCGACGGTGCGGACCGAGATCCCGAGCAGGGTGGCGATCTGTCGGTTGGTGTTCCCCTTGGCCAGGAGGCGTAGCACGTCGATCTCGCGGGGGGTCAGCGGCTCGGCAGGCGCGCCGCGCCGATTCTCCGAGGCGACCGGCCTCTCGAGCAGTGCCCGGGTCATCGCCGGGTGGACGTAGATGTCGCCGCGACTCGCCGCATAGATCGCCTGGAGGATCTCGGGCCTCTCGGCCCGCTTGATCAGATAGCCGGCGGCGCCCGCGCGGAGCGCTTCGTGCAGCAGGCCTTCGTCCTCGTGCATGGTCAGGATCACCACGATCACACCGGGGTGTTCCTCGTGCAACCGCTTCGCCGTCACGATGCCGCTCTCGGGGGGCATGGTGACGTCGAGCAGGACCAGGTCCGGGTGGAGCTCCGCGACGAGGCGCAAAGTCTCATCGCCATCCGCGGCCTCGCCGACGATCTCGAGCTCCGGGTCGGACCGGAGCAGCTCGCGGACGCCGGCGCGGACTACGGCGTGATCGTCAGCGATCAGAATGCGGATCGGCACTCGGCACCTCCACCACGATCGTCGTCCCTTCTCCGACCGAGCTCTCGATCGTCAGGGTCCCGCCCAGAGCCGCGGCCCGCTCACTCATCCCGAGCAGGCCGATGTGCTCCCCGAGCCACACGCTGTCCGGCTCGAAACCGACGCCGTCGTCCTCGACCATCAGCCGGACCCGGTCGGCGCGACGCTCCAACAGAATGTCCAACCGGCTCGCGCCGGAATGCCGTACGACGTTGGTGATCGCTTCCTGGGCGACTCGATAGAGAGCCGTCTCCACTCCCGGCGGAAGGCGCTCGCCGTCGAGGCCGCGCGCCTTGAAGCGGACGGTGAGGCTCCGCTCGGACGCAGCCGACCCCGAGTACTGGCGCAGAGCCGCCTCGAGCCCGAGGTGGTCGAGGCTCGCCGGACGCAGGTCCGCGGCCAGCCGGTGCAGGCCTTCGATCACGGCATCCGTCCTCCGCACGAGCTCAGCCACCCGTTCGCTGATGTTCTTGCTCTGATCGACCTCTCCCTCCAGTAGCCGGAGCCCGAAGCGCAACGAAACCAGGGCCTGTCCCGCTTCGTCGTGGAGCTCCCGGGCGATCTGGCGGCGCTCGTTCTCCTGCACTTCGACGAGCCGGCGCGAGAGCGTCTGCATCCTTTCCGTCGAGGCCTGCATCTGTTCGTAGAGAATCGCGTTCTCGACCGCCACCGAGGCCTGCGACGACATCGCCTCGGCCAGTCTCACGTGCTCCTCGTTGAAGTAGCCGGCCTCGCGCTTGGAGAGCGAGAACAGCCCAGCGACGTCGCCGCGCGCGAAGAGGGGGACGCCCATCCAGCACACCTCGGAGAGGCGATCCGTCGGCAGGCTCCAGTCGGGTCGGGCGCGAACGTCCGGAATCAGGACCGCCGCGCCGCGCTTCAGAATGTCGTGGACGATCGGGTGCTCGGCCGGATCGAACTCCATGCGAGCCTCGGGCTTCAGCGGAACGACGCGATCGCCGTCGAAAACGGCTCGGACGGAGACCCGCGAAGCCTCTTCGACCAGCATGACGCTGGCGCGGTCGAAGGACACCATCTTCCCCAACCGCTCCAGCAGGGTCGCCAGGACGGTCTCGCGGTCGAGGCTGCGGGTGAGCGCCATCGTCGCTTCGCGCAGGGAGTCCGCCACGGAGCGCGCGCGCGACTCGGCCTCGTAGGCGAGCCAGCGCTCGGTGACGTCGCGGGCGACCGTCAGAACGGACGTGATCTCGCCCGATTCTCCCCGCTCCGGGACCAGCCGGCAATCGAAATGTCGCGTCCCTTCCGGGGTGGGAAAGGGGAGCTCGAGCTTCTCGGGCAGCCCGGTCACGAAGACCTTCCGCAGGGCCGCGTCCCACTGCTCGGCCAGCTCCGAGGGCAGCCCCAGCTCGCGGTTCGTCTTGCCGACGAAGGTGCGTGAGGGGCGCCCGGTCAGGCGCTGGACGACAGGACTGACGTAGAGGTTGCGCAGCTCCGGGTCGAAGCGCGCAACGATGTCGGGAAGATTCTCGACCAGCGTCCTGAACGTCTCCTCGGCCTGACGAAGCTGCGTGGCGCCTTGACGCAGCTCGCGCTCGAGGGCATTCCGGTTCTTCTCGAGGCCGTTGACCATGAGGCTGTTGCGCATCGCCGCGGCCGCCATCTCGGTGAGCACTCCGGCGAGCCGGCAGTCGGCTCTCGAGAATCCTCCGCGCTTGTCGACCAGGCCGACGATTCCCGCCACTTCGCCGGCGACCAGAATCGGCGCCACGAGCGCGTTCCGCGCGACCTTGCGGCGGCCGTCCCGCTCCGGCTTCGTCGAGCCCTTCGAGAGCCCGTTGGAGAACACGGGCCGTCCCGACTCGACGGCGCGGGCGCCCAGTCGGTGCAACGGCGCCGGCAAGCCGGTCGAGAGGTCGAGCTCGACCTGGCCGGGAACGAGAAGAGCGAGCTCGAAGGCGCTCTCACCCTCCCCGCACAATGCGACAAAGCCTGCTTCGGCGCCCAGCATCGACTTGCATTTCTCCAGAACCGCGGTCGCCGCCTCGGCGAAGGCGTGGTTCTTCAGCACCGGATGAGCCGCGGCCCACGACCTCGTGACCCTGCCGTTGCCGTTCTTGGGCGACCCTCTCGGCACGTGCGACTCCGTCATCCAGGCTCTCTCACACCGCGACCGGCTCAGTCGAGACATACCCTCAATAGTTTAGCGCACGACCCCACCCATGGAGAATCCGGGCAGCGATCGTCCCGTCCCAAGGTGCCAGCCTCTTGGCGCCTGCGTCCCGCTGTCCCAAGGTGCCAGCCTCTAGGTGCCGCCTCGCGTGCCTGCCGTCCCAAGGTGCCAGCCCAAGGTGCCAGCCTCTTGTGCGCTGGCGCCAAAAGGGCGGCCAGCCTCGTGGCGCTGGCGCAAGTTGGGAGGGCGGCGATTCCGTCTCGGTCGGCATGGGTCGCCGAATTCGCTTCATCCCACCCGGCTCGCTGGTCGAAGTGACGTGCCGCACGGTACAGGGGAGATTCCTCCTGAGGCCGACTCCCCTGATCGCCGATCTCATCCGTGGCGCCTTGGCGCGTGCGGCTCGCCTCTTCCCGGTCGAGCTCCACGCCTACTGCTTCCTCTCGAATCACTTCCATCTCTTGCTGACGGTCCAGGGTGCGGATCGACTTGCCGCGTTCATGAACCATCTCAACTCGAACCTCGCCCGCGAGGTCGGTCGACAGATCCGATGGCGCGAGAAGTTCTGGGGACGCCGGTACCAGGCGATTCTCGTCTCGGACGAGGAGCAGGCCCAGGTCGAGCGCCTGCTCTACATCCTCCGGCACGGCTGCAAGGAGCACCTCGTGCGACGTCCCGGCGATTGGCCCGGAGCGAGCTCGACCGAGGCCCTGCTGACCGGAAGGCCAATTCGTGGCACGTGGTTCGACCGGACTCGAGAGTACCGGCTCACGAGTCGGGGGCATGTGCCTCGCCGAGAAGAGATCGCGGAAGTCGAATCGCTCGAGCTCACGCCCATGCCCTGCTGGCGGGACGTCTCTCCCGAGCTTCATCGGTCGCGTTGTGCGGAGTTGGTGGGCCTCGTCGAGGAGGAGACAGCTCAGCGCGTTCGCGCCTCTGGCCGGGAGCCCCTGGGGCGCTCTCGAATCCTCCGACAGGACCCGTTCACTCGACCCAACCGCCCAAAGAAGGGACCGGCTCCGCTGGTCCACGCGGCGACCAACGAAGTGCGAAGAGAGATACTGCGCCGATATCGGAGCTTCGTCGACGCATTCTGCCGGGCGGCGGCACGACTCCGATTCGACCTAGCCGGCAGAGCCGAGGCGCTGCTGCTCTTCCCGCCGGGCTCGTTCCCTCCACCTGCACGGTACATTCCAATGTTGGCCTCGCCTCAGGGTTAGTCTCGTCGTTCAATCGCTTCACGCGCGTCTCGTCCCCACTCCCACGCGCCTTGCGCAGCCGAACACAGCCAAATCTCGGAGACTGCGTTCCGACCGACGCCCCTCAGAGGCAACCAGAGTGCAGTCGCCGCAGGCCCGTGCTCATCGGACCGATGCGAGCCGCCGGGTCACGCCACCTGGACCGCGCGCGCCCCAGAGATCCAGAGCGACAAGTGGCTGGCACGTCTCACGTCTCGGTCTTGGCACCTCCTTGCTCCTCGTTGGGCACCTTTTCGGACGCAGCTCTCAAGGCAATATGCCCGGGCCCCGCGCCTGCGACCCCAGAGGGCCTTCGAAGACCCCGTGGAAACCGGTGATCTCCAGGGGTGATCTCGATGCGGCCTCAACTCGTCGGCGCCGATCGGATCGTCGAGCCCGAAACTCCGACGCCGCGTAGGTCCACGGGTGCATCGCGGAGACTCAAGAAAGCCAAGTGGCTGGCACCTCTCGGCCTCCGGGTCGGAGACTCAAGAAAGACAGGTGGCTGGCACCTCTCGGGCAGCACCTCTCGGTCGCTCAGTTGCGCCGGGCGACGAGGATCTGGTCCCGCACCGGCAGGTAGGAGCCCACCGTCGAACCGTCGAACCGGTGGGCGACGACCTGGAACAGGACGCCGCCGTACATGTCGCGCGGAGCCGTCCACTCCATCTTCGTGTCCGTCGTCCGGCCCGCCGAGTAGAAGTGGGCGCCGCGGTCGAACGACACCGTCAGCTCGTACTCTTCGACCCCTCCGACCGTGCTCTCCCACGCACGGTCCATCGAGAGGCCGGGGGCCACCTGCCGGTCGCGAAGGGGAGGACGACGACGCTCTCCGGCTGCGACAGCGGATCCCGCTCGATCGTGAATTGGGCCTGGACCTGCGGATACTGCGGGACGTCCACCGGCGGCTCGACGACATTCCCGTTGCAGCCGTACCGCACGTCGATGACGGCCTGTTGCGAGGCGACGTCGGGAACCGTCCAGAAGATCTCACGGAGGTTCGGCGACAGCATCCGCGACATCCGAATGCTGTTGCTGCGCCCGCCGTCGAGCGAGAGCATGAGCTCCTGCTCGCAGGCACCCTTGGCCGATGGAGTCAGGACGGTCCATTTGACCTTCACCTGATCGCCGGGGTGGAGGATCGTGCCCGCCGTGGGGTTCAGCAGGTGCATCCTCACCTGGCCCACGGCGGCGCCGGGAAGCAGTACCAACAGAATCGCGAGCAGCTTTCGCATGGTGCCCTCCTTCCGAGTCTCGGAACCATCATCGAAGGTATACCTCGACCCACTCGAACGCAACTGGGTCCTAGGGAGCCGCCGGCCGGCGGTCTACCCTCGTGCCGGAACCCGTTGAGTTCTCGATGGATGCATCAGCTTCCGGTCGGCGACTCGCCGAGCCGCAAGCCCTACCAGCCCTGACCGAGCCGCTCCTGGGCGCGCCCGACGCGAAGCTCGAAGGCACCAACACCTTCGTCCCGGTCTGGGCCGAGCCAGTGGTGACCGCCCCGGGGTGCAACCGCTCCCAACGAGTGACGGGAGGCAGCGGCAGCCCGTGCACTAGACTCCGGTCTCCGGGAGGAGAACATGCCCTTTCAGCTGATCTACTCGTCCGAGGCGGCGCCCGATCTCGACCTCGCGGATTTCGGGAAGATGCTCTCGGAGTTCCGGGTCCGCAACCGGGCGCGAGGGATCACCGGCGTGCTCGTTCTCGTCGATGGCGTCTTCGTCCAGATCCTGGAGGGAGAGAAGGACCGAGTCCTCCTGCTGCTGCGATCCCTCGAGCGCGACCCGCGGCATCACCAGCTCAAGGTCTTCCACCAGCAGGAGACCGACGAGCGCACCTTCGCGACCTGGAACATGGCCTACCTCAGCCCGAGTGCCGAACAGGTCTCGAAGTGGGCCGAGCTCGAGGGCGCGACGACGATCCAGGACGTGCTGGCTTCGTTCGAGAGCGAGCCGGAGCGACTCCAGGGCTTCGTCGGCCACTTGCTCCACGCGATCGCCGAATAGCGCTTCCCTGGATGCAGTCGGCGTTTGACTCCGCTCCCCGGGGTCTGGTCTCATAGGCCTTGTCTCCAAGGAGTCATGGGAGTCTCATGAAGATCGCCCTTCTCAAGGCGCCGGTCGGCGGCATTCTTGGTCTCGAGATGCTCACCTTCGTCGAGCCGCTCGGGCTGATCTGCGTCGCCGGCGGACTCGAGGAGCTGGGCCACGAGGTGCGGGTGTTCGACCTGCGCATCGACGGCGAGGAGCCGGGTCTCGCCGCGTGCGCCGCCTGGGCCCCCGACGTCGTCGGCCTGCAGTGCAACTTCACGACCGAGCGACGGCGGGCCCTGCGCCTGGCGCGGCGCCTGCGCGAGGCGCTGCCCGACGCTTTCGTCGTTCTCGGCGGCCACGACGCCTCGCGCGCACCCGGGTGGTTCACCGATCCGGTCTACGACGCCATCGCGGTCGGCGACGGCGAGGAGATCCTGCCGCCCCTGGTCGACGCCCTCGACCGCGGCGCCCCGCTCGACGGCGTCCCCGGCCTGGTGCTCAACCGCGACGGCGGCCAGGTGGCGACCGGGCACGCGCCGGCGCGCCGCGAGCTCGACCGGCTGCCGCTGCCGGCGCGGCACCTGATCTCCCGCTACGCGCCGCACTACTACATCAACTTCCGCAAGCCGCTGGCGCTGATGGAGACCGCCCGCGGTTGCCCGTTCCAGTGCAACTTCTGCTCGGTCTGGAACTTCCACGAATCGACCTTCCGCGAGAAGTCGCCGGCACGCGTCGTCGCCGAGCTGGCGGCGATCGACGCGCCCAACATCTTCGTCACCGACGACATCTTCTGGATGAACGTCAAGCGCGGCGAGGAGCTGGCGCGCGCCATCAAGGAAGCGGGCATCCGCAAGTACTTCACCGTCCAGACGCGCACCGACATCATCTGCAAATTCCCGCACTTGATCGAGATGTGGAAGGAGTGCGGCGAGCTCGCCATCTTCCTCGGGCTCGAGTCGGTCACCGACGAGGGTCTGGCGGCGGTCAACAAGAAGAACACCGCCGCCAACAACGCCCGCGCACTGGCGATCCTCAAGGAGCTCGGGGTCGGCTTCACTCCCAACTTCATCGTCGACCCGGCGTGGGACCACGAGGACTTCACGCGGCTGCGCGAGTGGATCTCGTCCACCGGCGCCTACAACAGCGGCTTCTCCGTGCTCACCCCGCTTCCCGGCACCGAGCTGTGGAAGACGGCGCAGCATCAGGTCAACACGCACGACTGGGAGATGTACGACATCGTCCACGCCGTGCTCCCCACCCGGCTGCCACTCGAGGAGTTCTACGAGGAGTACTCGCGACTCTGGCGCCACGTCCTCCAGGTACGCTACCGCGAGCGCGGCAGGGTCCGGACCTACGTGCAGCTCGGCGCGGCGCTCGCTACCGGCAAGGTGACGCTCGGCGCGGTGCGCAAGGGAATGAACCTGGCCAAGGTCTTCAGCCGCCCCGAGACCTTCCTCGCCGCCCACCGGCGGCCGGCGGCGGAATCGCCTTGATCCCTTTCGCCGACGGGAAGTGGTTCAGATTGCCGCCACCGTCGCGCCTCTTTCTCCTCTGCGCACCGCACGCCGTCGCTTTCCGTGCTATGGTGTTCATGTAGTCGCTGGGCAAGCCACGACATTCGACGAAGTCGCTCTTGCAGGCCGCGTCAGAGGCCGCCCAGGAGAAGTGTCACCCGCAAGGCCAGGAAGGACCTCAAACGATGAAATTTGCGAGAAACGTACAGTTCGAGATCAAGACAGGTCAGACCGCCGAGTTCAACCGCGTGATGAACGCCGAAGTGCTTCCGCTGCTCAAGAAGCAGGCCGGCTTCGCCGAGGAGCTGATGATGGTCCACCAGGACAAGGGCGTGGCCATCGGCGTGTGGAACGACCGCGCGAGCGCCGACGCCGACGCAAGGGTGCCTATCCGCAGGTGCTCCAGAAGTTGACCCCGATGTTGGTCGCAGCGCCGCACGTCGACAATGACGACGTGACCGCCACCGCGCTCGCGGTCTGAACCCGTCTCTCGTCCGATGCACCACCGCGAGGATCCCATCCGGGGTCCTCGCTTTTCGTTGGACTTCGGGCGCCGCTTCCGTCGGTTCTAGCCCAACCTGGCCCGCAGCCGAGATTCCCGCGAGAGCCTTACAATGGGTCGTATTCCCTCTGCGGAGGTACCGATGCGCACCCCTCGCCGGGAGCCGCTTCTCGCCTGGCTTCTCGCCGCTCTCTTCGCCGCCACACCGCTCACCGCCAAGACGATCGAGCCGTGTCGACCAGCGGGAGCAGGAGCCACTGCCCACGGCGAGACCCGGGGCGAAGCCCAAGGCCAGCGCCGCGAGCTGGCGGGGCTTCCGCCCTAGCAGCTCGTTCGGGCGACGGCATCAGTCGAAGAGGGAGAAGTACACTGCGACGACACGGCGCTCCTCGTCCCATTCGGCCCGCTGTCCTCGGACCGGACAGCCGTCGAAAATGCCGCCACGTCGCTCACCGCCCGAGGCTATACGCCGATCAGTCGAGTCCGCGCTGGCGCGGCCGATCGGCCCCGCACGTGGCGAGAAGGTGATTCTCCTCGTCTCCGACGGTAGGAGACTGCGTCGCAGATCCGTGCGCACGACGAAGGCGTAAGGACGCCGACGCGAGCCGCATGGTGCCCGCGTCGGTTTCGAGGTCGACAGCGCCGCGCGGGTCAAGCTCGCCTGCGTGGCACACGCGACCGGCGGCTCCTACTTCGACGCCTCCGGCGTCGACGGGCTCGCCAGGCGCTCGGAGAAGCCTCGGCGCGCGGCGCCCAGTCCGTCGCCGCACAGGGCACCGCGCCGGGAAACCTCGAGATTCTCCACGCCGACATGCGCGGCCATGTCGTCACCGACGCGGTGACCGGCGCCGAGGCCGGGAAGATCTCCAGCTTCGCCAGCACGATCCGGGTTCCTCCAGGCATCACGGCGTGACTTTCGGCAAAGGGGTCTGGCACGGCGTGGAAGTTCGCTCTGGCGCGAAGACCGTGCTCGAGCCGGCGGTGCTCAAAATCGAGGGAGCGTCGATGAAAGGGCACAAGGTGCTCGACAGCGAGACCGGCGCCGAGCTCGACCAGCTCTCTTCTTTCCGTTCATCGGCACCGATGCTCCCCGGCCTCTACGACGTCACCTTCGGCGACACCGTCTGGCACCAGATCCGCCTCGACTCGGGGAAGACGACGACACTTCGTCCCGGCATTCTCACCCTGCAGAACGCCGGCATGGAGAGCCGCGACGTCTTCGATGCCTCCGGTGCCAAGGTGGGAAGCGTGAACAGCTTCGGGAGCACCATCCCCCTGCCACCCGGGAGCTATTCGATCGATCGGGCGACCAGCATGCCCTTCACCCTCGCCGAGGGCCAGCACCTGGCGTTGTCGGCGAAGTGAAGGCGGGCGGCGTGTCGCCGGATCGTCCGTCCTCCAGCGTCCCCGCCTACTTCGGGAATCGTCCGAGGGCGACCAGCAGGTTCAGGGTGGCCCGGCGCACGTCGTCCTCCACCAGGGCCGCTGCGGTCGCGGCGTCCCGCGCCGAGCGCTCGGCGTCGATGACCTCCAGGTTCGTCGTCGAGCCGAGCTCGAAGGCGGAGGTCGTGATGCGCAAGACCTCGTCGGCCTGCGCCGACGCCTTCCGGGCGTTGACCAGCGCCCGTTGGAAGCTCGCCAGTGATTCCCGGGCGACCTGGATCTCCGAGCGCGCCTGGATCTCGGCGGCCGTGAGCTGGAGCTTCGCCCGGTCCAGGTCGGCGGCCCGCAACCGGGCGTCCGAGCGGTGCCGGCCGCCTTCGAACAGCGGCTCGGAGAAGAGCAGGCTGAGCTGCCAGGAGCTCGACCGCTGGAAGACGCCCGCCGGCGTCAGCCACTGCTTCGTATAGGCGAGCGAGGCGGTCGGCACCCAGTCCTTCCAGCTGTCGCTCTTCGTCCGCTCGGCGGCCTCCATCGCCGCAGTCCGCAGCTGCAGGTCCGGACGGTCGGTACGCCACGACGCGAGGATCGGTCTCCGTTGGAACCTCGAACGACCGGCTCGGCGCCCGCATCGACCGGACCGTCCTCGGCGAGCAGCACCCCGAGGGCCGCCTGCGAATCGAACAGGGCCAGACGCGAGCCCTCGAGGCGCAGCTCCTGGGCCGACACCTGCTGCGCCGCGCGCACCTCGTCGAGCCGTGATCCCGCGCCTCCCTGGAGCCGCTTCCCAGCGTAGCCGAGATGCTCGCGGGCGTTGTCGAGCGCGTCCTTCTCGACGTCCGCCTGACGCCTCGCCGCGATGATCGCCAGGTACGTCTGTGCGGTCGCGACCGCCACCTGCTGCCGGGTCTCGGCGGCCGCGAGCTGCGAAACCCGGAGCTGGTCGCGGCTCTGCGCCGCCGCGGCCCAGTCTCGCCGCCGCCAGCACGGGCACGGACGCCGTCGCGGCGACCGCCGTCTGCGTCTGCGGCTGCGCCACCGTCCCGTCGAACGCGATCTCCTGATCCCGTCGCGTCCGCGACCCGCCGACGACCAGGCTGGGCAGGTTCGCGGCACGGGCGCCCTCGAGCAGCGCCTCGGCACGGCGGACCGCGGCCGCGGCCTCGGCGACCGTCGGATTGCTCTCCAAAGCACGCTGGATGGCGGCGTCGAACTCGACGCGCGGTATCGCCTTCGACGGCTCCTGCGCCGCCGCCGTGCCGGCCCACGCCAGGGCCGCCGAGAGGAAGCCCGCGACCACCAATCCTCGGCGCCCTGTCCGTCCGGGAGCTCGCCGGCACTCACTCATGGGCCCCTCCTGTCTCCTGCGCCGGCTCCTCGCCGCGCGTCCGCAAGATCCGGCCGGGAGCCAGCGTGCGGATCGTCACGTAGAGCACCGGGATGAACACGACCGAGAGGAAGGTCGAGGCCGCCATCCCGCCGGCGACCGCCGTTCCGACCGACCGCCGGGCGCCCGAACCCGCGCCAGCGGCGAACGCCAGCGGCATGACCCCGAGGATGAAGGCGAGCGACGTCATCAGGATCGGCCGCAGCCGGATCCGCGCCGCCTCGATCGCGGCCTCGACGATCGGGCGGCCACGCGACCGGAGCTGCTCGGCGAATTCGACGATGAGGATCGAGTTCTTCGCCGCCAAGCCGATGAGCATGACCAGACCGACCTGACAGAAGACGTCGTTCGAGTATCCCCGCACGAGCTGGGCGCTGAGCGCCCCCAGCACGGCGAGCGGCACGCCGAGAAGAATGATGAACGGCAACACCCAGCTCTCGTAGAGCGCCGCCAGGACCAGGTAGACCACGAGGATGCTCAGCGCGAAGATGAACGCGGCCTGCGACCCGGCCTTGATCTCCTCGAGCGACTGGCCCGCCCAGGCGAAGCCGAAACCGGACGGGAGCGCCTTCTGCGCGATCTCCTGCATCGTCCGCAGGGCCTGCCCCGAGCTCGTCCCGGGCACCGCGGAGCCGGAGATCTCGGCCGAGCGGAAGAGGTTGAAGTGGCTGATCACGGCCGGCGCCGTCGTCTCGGTGGTCGAGACCACCGCCGAGAGCGGAACCATCTCGCCCTTGTCCGTTCTCACGTAGTAGTGGCCGAGCGCCGACGGCTGCGACCGGAACGGCTCGTCCGCCTGGACGTAGACCCGGTACGCCCGGTTGTTGAAGTCGAAGTCGTTGACGTACTCCGAGCCGAGCAGGACCGCCATCGCGTCGGTGATCTCCCCGATCGGGAGGCCGAAGCTGCGCGCCCGGTCGCGGTCGATGTTCACCAGCAACTGGGGGTCGTTGGCCGTGAAGCTGCTGAAAAGTCCGGTCACCTTCCCCGACTGGTAGCCGTCCTGGATCACCTGCTGGGTCGTGCTGGCGAGACCCGCGATCTCGCCCCCGCTCTCGTCCAGGACCTCGAACTGGAAGCCGCCGAAGGTGGACAGGCCCTGGATCGAGGGCGGCGCGGCGGCGATCACCAGCGCCCCGGGGATCGACAGCAGCTGTCCGCGGACCCGGGCGAGCACCGCGGACAAGGAGTGCGCAGGGTCACGCCGCTGGTCGTAATCCTTGAGGCGCACGAACATGAGCCCCTGGTTGGGAGCGGAGCCGCTGAAGCTGAAGCCGGCCACCGAGAAGACCGCCGCGATCTCGGGCTGCGCCAGCAGGATCTTCTCCGCCTTGCGCGCGATCCCGTCCGTGTACGGCAGCGAGGCTCCCGGCGGTGCCTGGAGGATGGTGATGAAGTAGCCCTCGTCCTCCTCGGGGACGAAGGAGGACGGCACGAGCTTGAAGATCCCCCACGCCGCCACGAGTCCCAGGGCGAAGAGCACCAGCATCCCCCGCCGCCAGCGCAGGACCTTGCGCAACGTCTCGACGTAGAAGGTGGTGCCGCCGTCGATCACCCGGTTGACCCGGGTGAAGAAGCGACCGGAGGTGTGGCTCTCCTTCTCGAGCAGGAGCGCCGAAAGCGCGGGCGTGAAGGTGACGGCGTTGAACACCGACAGCACCACGGCGAAGGCGATCGTCAGCGAGAACTGCTGGTACATGCGTCCGGTCGTGCCGGGGAAGAACGCCACCGGAACGAACACCGACACCAGGACGACGCCGATGACGACCACCGCGGAGAAGACCTCGCGCATCGCGTCCACGGCGGCGTCGTGCGCCGACTTGCCGAACTCCCGGATGTGGCGCTCGATGTTCTCGATCACCACGATGGCATCGTCCACGACCATGCCGGTCGCGAGCACGATGCCGAACAGGGTCAGGGTGTTGATCGAGAAGTCGAAGAGCTTGACGAACGCGAACGTCCCGACCAGCGAGACCGGGATCGTGACCGCGGGGATGATCGTGCTGCGCCACTTCTGCAGGAACACGAACATGACGAGGATCACCAGCCCGATCGCCTCGGCCAGCGTCTTGAGCACCTCGACGATCGACTGCCGGACGACGCTCACGTTGTCGAAGGCGATCTCCGCGCGCAGCCCGGGCGGGAAATCCTTGCGCAGCCGGTCGAGCTCGTCCCGGACCCCCTGGAACACTTCGATCGCGTTGGCTCCGGGCAGCAGCGTGATGCCGACACCCGCCGCCTGGAGACCGCCGAAGCGCAGGTCGACCGCGTAGTTCTCGGCGCCCAGCTCGACCCGTCCCAGGTCCTTGAGACGGATGAGGGTGCCGTCCCCGCCGGCTTTGACCACGATGTTCTCGAACTGCGAGACGGTGGCCAACCGCCCCTGGGCCTTGACGCTGATCTGGTAGGTCTGCGCCGGCGCCGCCGGCGGCCCGCCGATGCTCCCGGCGGCGACCTGCAGGTTCTGCTCCCGCAGGGCGTTGACGACATCGTCGGCGGTGATCCCGCGTCCCGCGAGCTTGGCGGGATCGAGCCAGACGCGCATGGCGTACTTGCGCTCGCCGAAGATGATGACGTCTCCCACTCCACGGACGCGCTTGAGCGCGTCGCGGACGTAGACGTCGATGTAGTTGCTGATGAACAGCGAGTCGTAGCGGTTGTCCGCCGAGAAGAAGCCGATGGCGCCGAGAAAGCCCGTCGTCGCCTTGGTCACCGAGATGCCGTTGGTACGCACCTCCGCCGGCATGCGTCCGATCGCCTGGTTGACCCGGTTCTGCACGTCCACCGCCGCCAGGTCCGGGTCGCGCCCGATCTCGAAGGTGACGGTGATCGTGGACACCCCGGTGTTGGTGCTCGACGACCGGATGTAGAGCATTCCCGGCACGCCGTTGATCGCCTGCTCGAGCGGCGTCGTGACGGCCGTCTCCACGGCCTCGGCGTTGGCGCCGGTGTAGATGGAGGTCACCACCACGCTGGGCGGCGCCAGATCCGGGTAGCGCGCGATCGGCAGGATCGGAATGGCGATCGCGCCGGCCAGGATGATCAGCAGCGAACAGACCGTCGCGAGGATCGGACGGCGGATGAACAGCTCGCTGAGCACCTACTTGCCCTCCGGCCCCGCGTCGGATCCGCCGGCCGGGGCGGCCGCTTCCTGCACCGGCGCCCCCTCGCGGATCTTCTGGAGCCCGGAGACGATCAACCGGTCGCCGGCGCTCAGCCCGTCGAGAACGAGGTAGTCGTCGCCGATCACCGGTCCGACGGTGATCGGCTGCTGGTGGGCCACCAGGCCGCCCTGCTCGCCGGCCACGGCGGTGAAAGCGAACACCTGGCCGTTGACCCGCGTCACCGAGACCACCGGGATCGTCAGGCTCGGCTCGGTGCTCCAGACGATCTGGGCACGGACGAACTGACCCGTCCGCAGCGCCGCCGTCGCCGGCGCGGGCGCCTTGACCAGCACCGTCTGGGTGGCGTCGTCGACCGACGGCGCGACGAACGAGACCTCCGTCTCGGCGACCGTTCCGCCCGCCTCGTCGAGCAGCCGGACCGGAAGCCCGAGCCGGACCCGCGGGGCGAGCTGGACGGGCACGCCGATGTAGACCTCGAGGCCCGCCTGGGCGTCGATCGTCGTCACCACGGTCGACGTCGTCACCCGGTCGCCCTTGTGGACGGGGATGTCGCCGACGACGCCGGCCGTCGGGGCGACGACCCGGTAGTACCCCAGCTCGTTCTGCTGCTGCCGGATCTGATCCTCCACCGAAGCGAGCTGCGCCCGGGCGTCCTTGAGCTGTGCCTCGGCCTGGTCCACGTCCTGCTGGCTCGCCGCGCCGACGTCGAACAGCGCCTTCTGGCGCCGGGCCTGCTGCTCGGCGTAGGTCGCGTCCGCCTCGCGGGCGGACCGCAACGACTGCAGGCTGGCGACGACCGCCCGCTGCGACCCGTCATCGATCTCGGCGATCGTCGTCCCCGCCTCGACGTGGTCGCCCGACTGGACGAAGATGCGGGTGACGAAACCTTCGACTTGAGGCTGGAGCGTGGCGGCGTGGCGCGACCTCGCCGTGCCGACGAACTCGCCGGTCTGCTCGACCGGCTTCGGCGCCAGAGTCACCATCTCGACCGGCATCGCCGGCATGCCGCCGCCGGGAGCACCCCCGGCGTGTCCGCCCGGAGAGCCTCCGCCACAGCCTGCCGCCGCGATGAGCGCGACAGCCAGCGCGAAGGCCTCGACCGGCGCGGCGTGGGAGCCGGGAGAATCGCCCGGCCGGGCGGCCGGACCCTGCCGTCTCGGGGAACGTGGGGGCGACCGGATCGTCGGATCTCATCCAGGGTGACTGCCTTTCCCGGGCGCTGGATCTGGAACTTCGAGTCTCGGCGGGCGCCGCGCCATCTCGCTGCCGAGAAGCTCGGACTATCTCACGAGCGGCGGCCGGGCGAACCCCCCGACCCGACACGGCTTCCCGTTCAGGGCCGCGCCGGCAGGCGCTTGGTGCCGGCGAGCTCGGCGGCGGTCTGGGTGATGTCGTCGGCGACGAAGTGCTCGTAGTACGCCCAGCCGGAGTAGCGCGGCTCGAGCTCGGGACGCACCGCCGCGACCAGGGCGTCGCCCTCGAGGCCGCGCTCCCGGGCGGCCGCCACGGCGGCGCGCAGGTCCTCGAGGTAGCCGCGGAAGGCGCGGACGTCGGCGGCGCGGCCGACCTCGCCGTGGCCCGGGACGAAGGTCGCGTCCGGCGCGTCCGCGACCAGCCGGTCGGCCGTGACCACCCAGGCCGCGAGTGTCGGCGTCGGTCGTGTTGGGCAGGGTGTGGTTCCAGAACAGGTCGCCGGTGAAGACGACCCCGGCGTCGGGCACCTCGACGATCGAGTCGCTCCCGGTGTGCCCGGGCAGAGAGCGCACGACCAGCTTCCGGCTCCCGAGATACAGCTCCACTCCGTCGTCGTAGACCAGGTCGGGCAGAACCAGGGACTCGACCCACGCCTTCTTGTCGGGCGGGATCGACGCGCCCCACCACTTGAGGTTCTCGGTGCGCTCCCAGGCGCGGACGTTCCTCTGCGCCACGATCGTCGCCCCGGCCTTCCGGAAGACGCCATTGCCCGCGACGTGATCGAGGTGGTAGTGGGTGTTCACGACGAACCGGACGGGCAGCGGCGTCCGGGCGCGGATCGCGACGAGGAGCTCCGCGGCCGAAGCCGCGCTCTGGAAGGTGTCGACGACCGCCACCCCGTCGTCGCCGATCACGAAGCCGGCGTTCGAGCCGGCGCCCTTGCCCGGGATCGCGACAGCCGCCCAGACCCCGCGGCCGACCTCGTGCAGCGTGATGGTCGAAGGCGCCGCCGCCACTTCCTCGCCCGAGGCGAGACTTGTGGCCGGCGCGAAGATGGCGAGCAGGAGCGGCAGCAGGACGGAGTAGCGCACGGCGAGATCATAGGACCCCTCGGCTGCGGGCCGGGCCCTGGCCGGCCCGTGATCCCGCTCCGGCGGCGTTTCCGTTCATCCCAGGTGGAGCGCTCGTCAAGGTCGCGGGCGTCGGCGGGAGGGCAAATGCTGGTCGTCGCCCCCGCACCACACCGGGCTGCCGGGTCCACCCCACAGCCCACTCAAGGAGGATCGATGCGTATCCCAGCCCTCGTCCTTTCGATCTTCGTCGTCGCGGCGACCTCGGCGTCCGCCGACTCGGTCTTCAGCTCGGACTTCGAGCAGGGAGACGTCTGCGGTTGGAGCGCCACGGCGGGCGCCTGCTGGAGCGGGGACGCCATGGCCCAGAGCCTCGTCCAGCTCGGCACCTACGCGGTCTGCGTCCCTCCGACGACCGTGACCTACGTCGTGCCCGTCCTCGGAACCCTCTCCGTCGAGCTCTGCGGCCAGAGCCAGTGCGCCAGCGGCGCTCCCGGATGCGATGCGACGGCCCATGTCACGTCGGCGACGTACGACGCCCAGACCGGGCGAGCGGACCTCACGGGATCGCTCGACGACGCCGTCTTCCCGGTGCAGGTGAACTTCCTCGGGACGACCGAGGACGACTCCCTGAGCGTGAGCGCCGCCGACGGTACGGGCACGATCGACGACCAGGAGCTGCCGACCTGCTTCTCGGACATCTGGCAGGTCTCCGACGTGCCGGGGGCGCAGGCTGGACCTCGCCGCGACGCTCGCCTTCAGCGGCGGTCCGCTCGCCACCTATGCCAACACCTTCCTGAGCTTCTTCCAGGGCCCCATCCTGTCGCAGATCGACGCCTTGGCGGCCGAGTCCATCCGCGAGCAGGCCGCGTCCCTCTACGTCGGCCGCTGGGTCTGTCTGCCCAACTGAGCGGCGAGCTCGCCTACCGCGCGCCCTCGACGCGGTAGAGCTCGGAGCGGTAGTTCCCGGCGCCGTAGACCAGCGTGCGCAGGTCGTCGGCCAGGGTGATGCCGCCGATGGAGACGACCCCGGCGCGGTCCGCGGGAGCGATCTCGAGAGCGGCCTCGCGCCGGCCCGTCGCGACGTCGACGCGGTCCACCCGGGTCGGGATCGCCGAGCGGGCGAAGCAGTAGAGCGCCGAACCGTCCGGGCTCCAGCGGACGAAGTCGTCACCCGGGGTCATCGCCGCCACCGGCCGGGCGGCGCCGTCTCCCGCGAGCGGGAACAGCTCCCAGCCGGTCGGGCCCTGGGCGAGGACGAGCCGGCCGTCGGGCGAGGGAGCGCAGATCCGGATCCCCTCCGGTCCGACCGCCTCCGCCGTGCCGGCCGCCGGGTCGAGCACGAAGCAGCGCGGCGGTTGGCCGGCCACGTTGGCCGCCACCAGGACGCGCCGGCCGCCCGGCAGCCAGCTCGCCTGTGAAACGTTCTCGAACTGTCCGCTGTCGAGGCGGACCTCCTCCCCGGCGCCGACCGGGTAGGAGACGACGCGCGCCGGCGTCGTCGGCACGTAGGCCAGCACCCGCCGGCCGTCGGGGGAGAAGGCGGTGCCGAATCCCTCGCCCAGCCGCACCGGGGCGCCTCCGGAAGTCGGGCGCAGGTCCACCGAGTAGTTGGCGCCGGCCAATTCCGACTGGTCGACGAAGAGCATCGTCTCGCCGTCGGCCGAGAGAACCGGCCACCACCCGTTGTCGAGCCAGGAGAGATCCGTCTCCTCGCCGGAAGGGCGACGGAAGAGCATCCGCGACGGAGTCTCGTCCCGGGACACCACCCACGCGCCGTCGCGCGCGATGTCGAGGAGGATCAGCGATCCGGCGCCCGAGAGCGCGGTCCAGTCCCGGCCTTCGAGGTCGACACCGTGGATCACGTAGCCGGTGCCTCCCCGCGTGCCGCTGAAGTAGAGCCGTCCACCGTCGGGCGACCACGCCAGCCCTTCCAGCCCCCAGTAGCCCGCGCTCAGCACCTTCGCGTGGCCGGCGAGGTCGACCACGGCGACCGCGCCGCGGTCGTCGAAGCGCGTCGGATGCTCCATGAAGGCGATGCGGTCGCCCTGCGGGGAGAACCGCGGATCGCTCAGATAGCCCGCGGATTCGTGGAGCACGGTGCCGGGAGGGAACTCGAGGCGGTCCTTGCCGCCGACGTCGTGGACGACGGCGAGCTCGCGGCCGTCCGGGCTCCAGTCGGCCTCGCGCACGTTGTCGAGCAGGTCGCGGGGCGCGCCGCCTTCGAGCGGCATGCGCGCCAGCGTGCCGGTGAACAGCCGGTGGTGCCCGGTGAAGACCGCGTGGTCGAGCACGGCCAGCTCGCCGCTCGGCGAGACCGCGAGGACGTGGACGTTCTTCAGCCCCAGCGGCTGCGGCGAGGAGGAGCCGGGCCGCAGCACGAACGGCTCGGTCGTGTTGCCCAGCAGCGCGCTGCTCAGGACGAGCGACTGGCTGTCGCCGAGGAAGCGGGCGTTGAAGATCGCCTGCGTCGTGAAGGTCAGGCGGTGGAAGGTCACTTCCCGCGGCGTCTCGCCGCGCGACGATCCCCTTGCCCGCGACGAACGCCGCGACCGCGGCGATCAGGATCCCCGCGGCGGCCAACGCCGGTCCGCGCCATCTCGCGGCCGGTCGCGGCGCCGCCGCCGGTGCGGCGCCGGATCCCGAGAGCTCTGCGCGCAGCCACTCGAGCTGCAGGCCGACGTCGTGGGCGGTCTGCACCCGGTCCTCGGGGTCCTTGGCCAGGCAGGCGGCGACCAGCCGCCCGAGTCCCGGCGGCGCGAGCGGCGCCACCTCGGCGAGCGGCTGCGCCGGCTGGCCCATGACCGCGGCGATCAGGCTCGCCTGGCTGGTGCCCGAGAAGGCGCGCCGGCCGGAGGCCATCTCGTGGAGCACGCAGCCGAGCGCCCAGACGTCGCTGCGTGCGTCGGCCTCCTTGCCCTCGAGCTGCTCGGGCGACATGTACTGGAAGGTCCCGACCAGGGTGCCCTCGGCGGTCAGCGGCGCGGCCTCGGTGGGCGTCTGGGTGAGCCCGCCGGCCAGCCCCGAGCCGCTGCCGGCGAGGCCGGTCGGGCGGGCCAGACCGAAGTCCATCAGCTTGGCGCCGCCGCGGGTGAGCATGACGTTGGCGGGCTTCAGGTCGCGGTGGACGATCCCCGCGCGGTGCGCCTGCGCCAGCGCGTCGGCGATCTGGATCCCGAGCGCCAGGACCTCCTGGACGGGCAGCGCGCCGCGCTCGAGCCGGGCCGCGAGCGTCTCGCCCTCGACCAGCTCCATGACCAGGTAGTCGGTCTCCGCCCTCGCTGCCGACGTCGAACAGGACGCAGATGTGGGGGTGGGCGAGCGCCGAGACCGCCCGCGCCTCGCGCTCGAAGCGCGCCCGCACCTCGGGGCTGGCCGAGAGGTGCTGGGGCAGCACCTTGACCGCGACGTCGCGGCCGAGGCGGGTGTCGCGCGCGCGGTAGACCTCCCCCATGCCGCCCGCGCCGAGGGCGGCGACGACTTCGTACGGTCCCAGGCGGGTCCCGGCTTCGAGCGGCATCGGAGCGCATACTAGCCCGGACCGCACCGGCGCCGACCGCGCGGGAGTAGAGTCCCGCGATGCGTTCAGCGCTCGCCCTCTGCCTCCTCGCCGTAGCTTCTCTCCCTTCCTCGGCCCGCTCCGTCCAGGGTCTCGACGTCGAGGTCCTCAAGGGGACCTTCGAAGCCCACCAGCACGACGAGACGCCGGAAGCGGGCACGGTCGACGACCGCAAGCTCACCGTCGGGACGCTCGAGCTCCATCGGATCGGTCCCGGCCACTGGCAGGGCACGGCAACCGCCACGCTCGGCATGGAGTTGCGACTGGACTCACAGGGCGTGATCACCACCGTCATCGGCCACGGGACCGAGAGTGGAACGGTCGACCTCGTTCTCGACGTCTCTCCTCCCGGCGCGTACCACCTGACGTGGAACCTGGCCTCGATCGACGGCCGGACCACCGTCGACATCCCGGCGAGCAACATCCACCAGAGCCGCGCGACTCCGGTGGCCTACGCCGGAACCGGGGGCTTCGAGTCTCACGGCGTGCTCCCCGCCGAGGGCGGCGACCTGATCGGGAAGAACGAGCACGACGACCCGGCCCACTACCGGCTGGTCAAGTGGCGCCTCAAGGTCGACGAGCTCCGGGCCGTGCCGAGAGTCGACGCCATCGAGAGAGGTCAAGAGGCGCACCTCGACGGCACCGCTTCGACCGGGCACATCACGCGCTACGAGTGGAAGCTCGACAGCCCCGGAACCGGCGCCGTCGACGAAGACGGCACGCCCAACGGCGAGTGCCCTGTCATGCCGGAAAAGAAGCTCGAAGGCGCGACGGCCGACCCGACGCTCCTGTGCACGATGAAGGTCACGCTCACCGTGTACGACGGCGACCGAGCGAGTGAGCCGGTGACGGTCGAGGCGACGGTCCGGCCCCGGAAGTGGAGAACGAAGTTCGACCCGAAGCCGCCCGCGCCGGAGTTCCTCCTGCCGGTGAGAGCGATCTACCGGGAGCACCGGGCCATGGGCACCGAGATGTGCTCCCTCGGCCACGGCACCGATTCGGTGTTCGACTCGATCCACGGGTCATCGCGAGCCTGGAATGGATCGCGCCTACGTCCTCGACACGATCCAGGACCCGGACAGCCCATTCAACGGCTGGACCTGGGCGCGCGAGAACCGGTCCCGCTTCCTGCGGCGGATCCTCCTCAATCCGGAGCTGCGGGACGGTTCGGTCACGGCGAGGAAGAGCACCGAGAAAGGTCATGCCGCTGACTTCGCGCGGGTCCGCCGGTGCACCATTCGGCACGAGACCGCGCACTACGAGCTCGAGAAGGCCTACATCCGCGACCACGATCCCGCGGTCGTCGTCGAGCGAACCTTCGGACCCGTAGGTGACAACGTCGATGCTCTCGCCGGCACTGCGGCGAGTCGGCCCCACGAGGCGATGGCCCCGTCGAAGTTCTTCGAATCGAAGGTGCACGACCGGCTGCGTCGCACCGAGTGCTCGAGGCCCGGGACGATCACCGACCGCCGGTTCAACGTGCCGCTCGACCCGGACGGGGAGCTCTCCGTGGTCTGGGTCGAGGACGACCTCGGGCCGATCTCCGACCTCGGCGACTGACGGCTACAGCCGCCGCGGCGCTGGTCAGTACTCGGCCAGCAGGCGGCAGGCCTGGGCCTTGAAGACCAGGCGCACCGGGCCGCCCGGAGCGAGTCCGAGCTCGTGGCAGGCGCGGCGGCTGACGACGCACCGCGACCGGGCGCTGCCGCTGCTCCCCGATCGCCGCGGTGACCACGACCGGTGCGCGATCTCGTCGCCGTTGCGGAGCGTGGATCTCGCTCACCGTCGCCGGCCAGAACGTTCTGCGCCGACAGGCCCGACGACGGCCCGGCGGCGATGAGGATCTCGCCGGCGCGCAGCTCGACCGCCACCCGCATTCCCGGGCGGTAGGAGCCGTCGTCCGCAGCGGCGACGACGAGTCCGGGCTCGATCTCGATCCTCGCCAGCGATTCGCCCACGCTCTCGACGCGGCCCTCGAGGACGTTCACGATCCCCTCCCCGACCTCGCCCACGCCGCCCGCGTCGCCGCCGAACACCGCTTCGGGCCGGCCGCGGGCGACGCTGCGGCCGGCGTCGAGCACCGTCACCTCGCTCGCCAGCAGGGTCATCTCGGAGGGGTCGTGCGAGACGAACAGCGTCGGGATCGCGAACTCCTCGCGCACCCGCAGCAGGTAGGGCAGGATCCGGCGGCGCAGCGGCAGGTCGAGACTGGCCAGCGGCTCGTCCAGCAGCAGCAGCTCGGGCGCCGAGCAGAGCGCGCGTCCGAGCGCCACGCGCTGGCGCTCGCCGCCCGAGAGCTCCCGCGCCGGGCGGCGCGCGAGCGGCGAGAGCTCGAGCACCTCGAGCACCCGCTCCGGATCCAGCCGGCGCGACGACCTCCTCGCCCGGCGCTCGCCCAACCGCAGGTTGCCGAGAACGTCGAGGTGCGGGAAGAGCAGCATCTCCTGCGGCACGTAGCCGACGCCGCGCGCCTCGGGCGGCAGGCGGAGACCGCGGGCCGTGTCGAGCCAGGTCCGGCCGCCGACCTCGATCCGGCCGCGCGCCGACTTGCGCAGCCCGGCCAGGGCTTCGAGCACCGTCGTCTTGCCGGCGCCCGAGGGGCCGAACAGCCCGAGCGCCGGCTCGTCCGTCTCCCACGTCGAGCTCGACGTCGAAGCGCTCGCACGGGACCGTCAGGTCGATGCGCAGGCCCGGGCTCACGCGCGCGCCCTCGGCGCCGCAGCAGCGCCTCCGTGACCCAGAGCGCGGCGAACGCCAGGACCACCGTCGTCGCCACCAGCGCCATCGCCGCGCGGTCGTGCCCGAGCTGCATGTCGCTGAAGATCGCCAGGGCCAGCGTCTGGGTCTTGCCCGGGATGTTGCCGGCGACCACGATCGTGGCGCCGAACTCGCCCAGCGCGCGGCTGAATCCGAGCGTCGCGGCGGCGAGCAGCCCGCGGCCGGCGAGCGGCAGCGTGATCGCGAAGAAGCTGCGCAGCGGGCCGAGGCCGAGCGTGCGCGCCATCGCCTCGAGCCGCGGGTCCACCTGCTCGAACGCCAGCCGCGCGGTGCGCACGACCAGCGGCAGGGACATGACCGCCGAGGCCAGCACCGCTCCCTTCCAGGTGAACAACAGGTCGAGGTCGAAGCCCAGGGTCCGCTCGCCGAGCGGTCCGTCGCGGGCCAGCAGGCGCAGCAGCAGATAGCCGACGGCGGTCGGCGGCAGGACCAGCGGCAGCGCGGTGGCCGTTTCGATCAGCGCCTTTCCCGGCACGTCGCGGCGCGCGAGGAGCCACCCCAGCGCGACTCCCGGGACGAGGATCGCGAGCGTCGCGCCCAGGGCGACCCGGACGCTCAGGCCGAGGGCGACGAGTCCGCCGTCGCTCACGGCTCGGCGCTCCGCACGACGAAGCCGTAGCGCTCGAAGGCCGCGCCGGCCTCGGGACCGCAGAGCCAGGCGACCACCCGCCGCGCCAGCTCGAGGTGCGGACGGTCGCGCATCGCCGCGAGGGCGTAGGAGATCCGCGGGCCGTCGCCCTCGGGGACCTCGTAGGCGATCCGCACCCGATTCGAGATCGCGGCGTCGGTGCGGTAGACGACGCCGGCCTCGACCGCCCCGGACCCGACCGCCGCGAGCGCGGCGCGGACGTCGAGCGCCGGGATCACCCTCCCGGCCACCGCGCTCCACTCTCCTTGCGCTTCGAGCCACGCCTTTGCGTACCGACCCGCCGGCACGGCGTCGGGCTGGGCCAGAGCGAGGCGCCGGACCCGCGGCGGCGCGAGATCGGCCGCGGAGTGGACCTCGAGCGCGCTGTCGGCGGGGACGACGACCACGAGCCGGTTGGAGAGCGGCGAGCGGCGCGAGACGGGGTCGACCAGCCCGGCCGCCGCGACCCGGTCCATCCAGGCCTCGTCCGCCGAGAAGAAGACGTCCGCCCGGTTCGCCGCGACGATCTGACGCGCCAGGTCGCTCGAGCCGCCGAAGTTGAAGACCGGCCGCGCCCCGGTCGCGCTCTCGAGGGCGGGCGCCAGTTCCCGGAGCACGTCGCGCAGGCTGGCCGCGGCGTCCACCTGCAGCTCGACCGGCCCGGTAGCCGGGGCCAAACCGGGCGAGGAGACGACCCCGGCGAGCAGGACGGCGAGAGCTGGAAGAGACCGGACGCGCGGCACTTCGGAGTTCCTCCACGCGACGGAGGAGAGGGCACCCTCGTCGCGGTCGGGATGGTATCCGAGCGGGTCAGCGGCGGGGGGAGAGGTGCAGGGCGCGGCGCACGACGAGGTTCGAGGCGTACCAGAGCGGCACCAGGAGGGTGATCAACAGCAGGCTGAAGCCGTTGGCATCGCCTCTGCGGTGGTAGTCGACGGCGAGGGCGAGGATCAGCGCCGCCCAGACGATGCCGTGGGCGATCATCATCAGGCGTGCGCCCCTTCGACGGCCGGCCTCAGGCCCTCCGACCGCCCCTTCGAGCTTCGCGGCCGCCCGCCGGAAAGCCTCCTCGCGCTGCAGGCCTTCGCCCTCGAGACGCTCGATCTCGCAGCGCAGGTGGTCCTCGAGCTCGGCGGCCGAGGCCGCGCGCTCGCGGCAGCGGCCGGCGTAGGCGCGGCGGACCCAGGTTCCGACTTCACGATCGAGGTCGAACATCGCTCTCTCCTTCCAGAGTCTCCAACAGGTCGTCGATCCGGTGCCATTGGGCGCGCAGAACCGCGAGCTCCTTGCGGCCGGCCGGCTGCAGCCGGTAGTAGCGGCGCTTGCGGCCGCTCTCGGCGATGCCCCAGTAGGCCTCGATCCACCCGCGCTTCTCCAGGCGGTGGAGGATCGGATAGAGCATTCCGTCGGCCCACGTCATCTCGCCGTCCGACAGCTCCAGCACCCGCTGGCCGATGGCGTAGCCGTAGCTGTCCCCCCCGCCAGGATCGACAGGATGATCGGCGCCGCGGAGGCGGCGACGTAGTCCTTCGAGAGGTCGCGGAGGCTGGGGGCCGGGGGCTCGCCTGGATACATAGCAGCTCTAGGGGTTATTATACATAGAACTCTTACGCATGCAAACCCCCGAAGTTCCGAAAAGTGGCGATAAAGACAAAAAGGGACAGGCACCCTTTTTGGCACCCTCTTTCCGAAGGAGCCACACTCCGGTAGCGGCGCCACCGTCTCGGCGCTGCACCGGCCAGGGGCTCCAGTCGCCTTCTACTACTGCCTTCCCGGGAGGGAGAGCTCGCGGTCGAATGCCGGCGCGATTCCGGACGTCAGGGTCCCGCCTCGACGGAGCTTGCGCGGCCTGCCGCGAGGTCTCGGCAGGAGCGGGCGACCCAGCTCGCGCTCCAGTCGAGATCGAAAGGCCGCGCATCCGAGCGGACGACCTGTGCGGGACGCAGCGCGCAATCGATCGTCCGAGGTCCCATCGCCGCCCATCAGCCACGATTCCCAATCGTCGACCGGCCCCGGAAACGGCCTACCGAGGGCGAGGATGCCCGGGCCCTCGAGCCCACAGTGACACTTGGCACTCGACCAGTGGTAGTCCACGGCACGCGAGGTCATCCGGGCACGCACCGGATTGCGCTCGATGTAGCGAACCGCCGCCCAGACCTGCTCGCCGTCGAGAGGATTCGAATAGAAGCGGTTGGCCCAGAGGTGTCCCGACCAGTTCATCCGCCGGTTGATGTACCGCGCATATCGGCTTTGCAGTTCGCACATGGCGCGACCCAGCGAGTCGGCGCGCTCTCCGCGAACCAGCAGGTGGACGTGATTGGTCATCAGGCAGTAGGCCCAGACCTCCACCTCGCAGCGGCGGCCGGCGCGGGCAAGCATGCGGAGGTACTCCTCGCGATCCTCTCGCGTGAAGAAGACGTCGCCGCGCCGGTTCCCGCGGTGCGTGACGTGGTAGACGAGGCCGGCGGCGGTGATCCTGGCAGGGCGCGTCATGGTGCCGTCGTGTGGGCGATCGTGGGCAGTCGAGACCTCCCGGCCAGATTCACCGTCGACCGACCCGGTCCCAACCGCTTCAGGACGGGAAGAGAGACCTCCGATCTTGCCGACAAGCGGGGTTCGGCCGCCGAAAAGGGTGCCTGTCCCTGTTTTCTCAGTGTTTTCTCAGAGGATCCAGAACTGGACGCCCTGGCGCTCGAGGAAGTCCGCGCGCCGGGGCCCTGGAGGTAGGCCAGGGTCGAGAGGGTGCCGGCCTCGAGGCAGGTGCGGGCGACGACGGTGACCGAGCGCGGGCGCGTCCTCGACCGGCCAGCCGGTGCGGGGGTCCAGGATGTGCGCCGAGCCGGCGGCCGCGCCAGGTCAGGAAGCGGCGGGCGTCGCCGCTGGTCGCGAGGCCGCCGCGGGCGATCTCGAGGCGGTAGAGCGCCGCGGCGCCGGTTCGTCCGGGGATCGTCGATGCCGACCGCCCAGGTCCGTCCGCCGCGGCGCAGGCCCGCGGCGAAGAGGTCGCCGCCGAAGTTGACGAGGAAGGCGTCCTGCGTCCGCGCGGCGACCCGAGCCGCGGCCCGATCCACCGCGTACTCCTTGCCGATCCCGCCGAGGTCGATCTCCATGCCCGCGGGCAGGGTCAGCGTGCGCTCTCGCCAGGTGACGCGCGCCCAGCCGACATGCTCGAGACACTTCTCGACCGCCTTGCGCCCGGGAACGCGGCGGCCGCCGTCGAACTTCCAGACGCGCCGCAGGACGCCGGAGGTGACGTCGAAGAGCCCGTCGCGACATCTCCCAGCAGGTCGCCGCGTAGTCGAGCAGCTGCGCGGTCTCCTCGTCGACCGCGACCGGGCGGCCCGCCGCGTGGTTGATCTCGTGGACGACGTTGTCGCGGCGGTAGCGGCTGAACTTGCGCTCGATGCGCCGGGCCTCGTCGGCCGCGACCTCGACCAGGTCGGCCGCGGCCTCCGGGTCGTCGCCGTCGACGAGCACGGAGCAGGGGCCGCCCATCGCCTCGAAGCGGCCGACGAAGTAGTCCTCGATCCGCTCGAGGACCGGAGCGGTCGCGCGCGGCTCAGTAATCGAAGGAATACCCGACCACGGCCGCGACCGTGTTGATCGGCGGCGACAGGTCGAAGCGGCGCTGCGACGCCGATGGCCCCCGGCGGCGAGCTGTTTCCGGCCTGCCGGATGTACTCGGCGCGCAGGGTCCACAGCCCGCTGCCGAAGTCGCCGAAGTGGAAGGAGAACGTGGCGCCCGCGGTCAGCGTGGTCAGCTTGCCGAGCCGATAGTCGCTGGTGGCGAAGGCCGGGAGCGCGCGCGCCGGCGACGAGGCCCGAGGATGAAGAAGTCCGCGGCACTCTGGCTGGTAGAAGCGCAGGTGCGGCTCGAAGTACCACCGTCGTCCTCGAGAGTCGTGGCGGTACTTGAGATCGAGGGTGTTCGACTGCACGCCCCAGGTGTCCGGTGTAGTAGCGGTAGGTGGAATAGAAGGACGTCGTGCGAGAAGTGGTAGACGGAGCTCAGCAGCAGAGAGGAGCGGGTACGCGTGCGAGGGCCGCTTGTCGGTCAGCTGACCGACCGGGTAGCCGGTGACCGGGTCCATCAGGCTGATCACCTTGTAGGGCTCGGTCAGGTAGCCGTTCTCGAACGTCCGCGAGGCGTCGAGCGCCAGCAACCAGCGCCGCGTGATCGACCCGCGAGACGCCGAACAGCAGGCTCGCTGACCCGTTTCGAGCTCGACTCCGTGCGAGACCACGGTGCCGTCGGAGAGCCCGATGCGGAGTGCCGCCGACCGGGAAGACAGAGTCGTCGTTGACGCCGCCGCCGAGCGTCCAGGGTGACAGAGCCGGTCGAGAAACTGCGAACGGTGAGCTTGCCGTTGACGCCGAGCGACTGGTAGTCCTTCTCGCGCGAGGCGTGAAGGCCGAGGGTGGAGGTGACGTGGCGCCCGAGCGGCCGCAGCCAGCTCGCCGTCCAGCCCGACCCGGCGGTCCTGGAAGGAGATCGTCAGGGAATCTCGCCCGGCGGGGGTCGTGATGACCTGTCCCGAGGCGCTGGTGTGGGTCTGGACGATGCCCGGACGGCAGCGCGCCGCTGGGCGACGCACCGGTGATGACGTCGATGCCCACCTGGCCGAACAGAGACTGGCCGTCGCCGAACAGGCGCGTCGCGCGGACGACCGGCTCGAAGCACCTGGGCCCGCCCCTGCTCGCCGTAGAACAGCGTCGTGTACGTCGAGCTGGCTGGAGGGCTGGGGGTCCGCGGGGGTGTCGGCGGCCGGCGCCGCGGCCGGGACCAGAAGGAGCGCGAGCGCCGCGGTGCCCAGCCGCTCGCGCAGCGGCGACGCAGGCTTCTGTCCGTCTCAGTTGCACCCGCAGCCTCCCCCTCCGACCTCCTGGCCGCCGGTCGAGGCTTCCTTGCTGAAGTAGATGTGGTCGTCGATCGCGTGCAGCATCGGACAGGGGTTGAGCTGCATCCGCTGCTCGGCGAGCAGGTCCCGGTCCCAGGGCTTGACGCTGGCGCAGCCGCCGGCGAGCGCCGCGGCACCCAGGAGCAAGAGCACGCCGCACCGCGCGTCTCCGCCTCTCGGTCATTTCGAAACCTCCTCCTGGATCCGCTTCTCGAACGCCTGCGTCTCCTTCTGCGTAGAAGCCGGCGTGGGCCTCGACGAGCCTGCCGTCACGTCCGAGCAGGTAGCTCGAGGGCATCGTCCGCACGTCGTAGGCCTCGGCGGTCCGGCCCGCGGGATCGAACGCCACGAAGAACGGCGGTCGAGAACCCGCTCAGGAAGGACGTCCGCGGCGGTCCGGTCCTTGTCGAGATCGATCGCGACCACGACGAGACCGTGGTCGCCGTATCGGTCGTGCCATCTCGGCCAGCCACGGGAAAGACTTCCGGCACGGCACGCACCACGAAGCCCAGAAGTCGACCAAGAACGACCTTGCCGTGCAACGACTCGAGCGAGACGGTGCCGGAGGTCGTGGGCAGCGTGAACGCGAGGTCGCGCGAAGCGGGCGCCGCGCGACCGCGCGCGGCGGCGGGCGCGGTCGCCGTGCCCATCAGCAGGACGAGGAGAAGGAGAGAGGAGTCGGTGAGTACGGGTCGTGTCGGGTGGCGGCGGCTCGTCCGGAGCCACGATCGGCGACGGGTCCATGTTCTCGACGCTCGCAGCAATCCGGATGCCATGGCCGGAGCGCAGATTCGGCACGCCGCGGCCTCCACTCGTCCTCGCTCGCGGACGACCGGCGACCTCGATCGGAGACAGGCTCCCGACCGCCCCGCGAGACCGCCGGCTCCGTCAGGCAGGGAAGGTTTTGAAAGCTCCCGGGCCGGCAGTAGGATCATCGAACCACAGTCCGAAGAGAGGGGGCTCCCGATGGCGAAGCCGACGATCGACGGTTTGCGCGAGCAGTGCCGTGGCCGTGTGATCACGCCCGGGGACGCGGATTACGACGAAGTCCGCAAGGTCTACAACGGAATGATCGACAAGCGCCCGGCGCTCGTCGTGCGCGCGGCCGACGTCGGCGACGTCCAGGCCGCGGTCGGCTACGCCCGCGAGCACGGGATCGACCTCGCGGTGCGCGGCGGCTCGCACAGCGTTCCGGGATTCGGGACCTGCGACGGCGGCGTGGTGATCGACCTGGGCGACCTGCGCAACGTGCGCGTGGACCCGGCGCGCAAGACCGCGCGCGCGGGCGGCGGCGCGACCTGGGCGGACTTCAACCACGCCACCTACCCCTACGGCCTGGCGACGACCGGCGGGATCGTCGGCACGACCGGCGTCGCCGGCCTGACGCTGGGCGGCGGCATCGGCTACCTGTCGCGCGGCTGCGGTCTGTCGCTCGACAACCTTCTCTCGGCCGACGTCGTCACCGCCGACGGGAGGGTCCTGGTCGCGAGCGAGAAGGAGAACGAGGACCTCTTCTGGGCGCTGCGCGGCGGGGGCGGCAACTTCGGCGTCGTCACCTCGTTCGAGTTCCGCATGCACCCGGTCAAAGACGTGGTCGCCGGCATCTTCTTCTACCCGATCGACCGGGTGCGGGACGTCCTCGGCTTCTACCGCGAGCACGTCGCCAAGGCGCCGGAGCAGCTCGGGCTCTTCCCCGCCTTCCAGATCGCTCCGCCGCTGCCGTTCATCCCGGAGAAGGAGCACGGCAAGACCTTCATCGCCATCGTCTCCTGCTGGTCCGGACCGGTGGACCAGGGCGAGAGCCAGATGAAGGCGATGCGCGGACCGGCGCCGGTCGTCGCCGAGATGGTGGCGCCGATGCCCTACTACGTCATCAACGGCCTGTTCGACCCGCTGCTCCCGCCCGGCCTACAGCACTACTGGAAAGCCTCCTACGCCGTCGACCTGACCGACGGCGCGATCGCCGCCCACGAGGAGTTCGGGCCGCGCGTCCCGGCGCTCAACTCGACCATGCACATCTACCCGATCAACGGCGCCTGCAACCGGGTGGCGCCCGACGCCACGGCCTTCGCCTACCGCGAGGCCCGCTTCGCCACGGTGATCGCC
Organism: uncultured Solirubrobacterales bacterium; assembly: GCA_963795665.1. Taxonomy (GTDB): domain Bacteria; phylum Actinomycetota; class Thermoleophilia; order Solirubrobacterales; family 70-9; genus DASUPK01. The sequence goes on from CAWCIP010000027.1 coordinate 32,503, forward strand.
GGCATGTGGCCCGACCCCGCCGACAACGCGAAGAACACGAAGTGGGTCAAGGACTACTACAAGGCGCTCGAGCCGCACTCGATGTCCGCCGGCTACGTCAACTTCATGGCCGGCGACGACGCCGGCCGGGTGCGCGACAACTACCGCGGCAACTGGGACCGGCTGGTGGCGACCAAGCGGAAGTACGACCCGGACAACCTCTTCCACCTGAACCAGAACATCCGGCCCTAGGGAGAGCGGAGCCGTCCGGATCCGCCGCCCGGCTTGGGCATCCGTCGCGAACCTGTTAGAAAACCGCGGTCCGATGGAGGGCGGATCGATGGGCTCGACAATTTCGCGCTGGCTGGTGGTCTGTCTCGTCTGCATGCCGGGCCTCGCCTTCGCCCAGTCGGAGCGGCGGCCGCCGCGTCGATCTCGCCGTGCTCGCCGGCAGCTTCAACTTCGGCCACGGCCACCCGACGACGCTCGGCGGCGTCGAGCTCCGGGGTCAGATCGGCCACGACTGGCAGGTGGGCGAGAGCCATCTGAAGTGGCGCCCCGAGATCGGCGCCTTCGGCACCTCGGACAGCGCCTTGTTCGGCTGGGTCGGGATGCGGCTGGACCTCGAGACACCGCGGCACTGGCGCTTCTCGGTCGCCTTCGACCCCGGCGCCTACTCGCCCGGCGACGACAAGGAGCTCGGCGACACGGTCGAGTTCCGCTCCAGCTTCGAGGTGCTCCACGCGCTCGGCCGCCGGCAGCAGATCGGCGTCACCGTCTTCCACATGTCGAACGCCAGCCTCTCCGACGTCAACCCGGGCGCCAACTCCGCCGCGCTGGTCTGGACCCTGCGCTTCGGCCGGCCTGCCGGCTGAGATCCCGGGCCGCGCCCGGCCCGAGGCACGACGGCTCGCCGCACTCCCACCCCCCACGGGAACAGCTTTCAGGGCGAGGTCCGAACGGAGCGCTCAGCCCGGGCCAGACAGAAGCTTCCAATGAAAGGGAAAGACCAGAGCGTGGATCGGCGCCTCGGGCCCCTCCACGCGGTTCGAAGCCCCGACTCTCCCTTCAACAGAAGGTCTTCGCCGGGTTGCGCGGCTGCGCCGCGCGGAAGGGCAGGCGCCAACGACCGAGACCGGATCGGATGCGGTCCCTAGGAATCCGTTTCGGTGAGGATCGCCTCGACGGCCCCGGCGTCGCCGCGCTCCATCGCGGCGGCGATGCGCAGCGAGTCGCGGTCGCGGCCGATCGAGGCCACGGCGAGCGGCTTGCCGTCCTTCCGGAAGGCGACCAGGCAGCTCCTCCTCGCCACGTCGCCGTGAACCTCGGCGGCGTCCCAGCTCTCGGCGTGGCCGACGTAGTGGATCGCGACGTCGTAGTGCTGGCTCCAGAAGAAGGGCGCGGCGGCGAACGGCTCCTCGTAACCCAGGATGTTGCGCGCCGCGGTCTGGCCCTGGCGCTCGGCGACCACCCAGTGCTCGACCCGGATCGCCTCGCCGCTCCACGGGTCCGGCCAGCGCACGACGTCGCCCGCCGCCCAGATCCCCTCGGTGCTGGTGCGCAGGTACCGGTCCACGACGACGCCGTGGTCGAGCGCCAGACCGGCGCCCTCGGCCAAGGCGAGCTCGGGGCGCACGCCGACGCCGAGGACCACGAGGTCGGCCGCCAGCCCGGTGCCGTCGTCGAGCGTGGCCGTCCCTTCGCCGATCTCGGCGACGGTGCGGCCGAGATGGAAGCGCACGCCGCGCCCCTCGTGCAGCCCGCGCACGAAGGCGCCCAGCTCGTCGCCCAGCACACGCGCCATCGGCACCGCCTCCGGCGCGACGACGGCGACGTCCAGTCCGCGCTCGATCAGCGACGCGGCGACCTCGAGGCCGATGAAGCTCGCGCCGACCACGACCGCGCGCTCCGCGCCCACGGCGCTAGCTACGATCGCCCGGCTGTCGGCGAGCGTACGCAGGGTGTGGACGTGGGGGCGCTCGGCGCCGGGGATCGGCAGGCGCACGGGCGCGGCGCCCGGGGCCAGCAGCAGCGCCCCGTAGTCGAGCCGGCGGCCGTCGTCGAGCTCGACCCGGCGGGCGACCCGATCGATCCCCGTGACACGACGCCCCAGCTCGAGGCCGATCCGCGACTGCGCGTACCAGTCGTCGGCGCGCAGCGGCAGCCACTCCTCGGGCGCGCCGCCGGCGAGATAGTCCTTCGAGAGGTTGGGGCGGTCGACCGGTGCGGAGGAGTCGGCCGAGACGATCGTGACCGGGGCTTCGTACCCCTCGCGCCGCAACCTCTCCGCTGCCGCGAAGCCGGCCGCCCCGCCGCCCACGATGACGACGGAGGACGGCGGTGAGGCGATCGGCCGCCGCCGCGACTTCGCCTCGGCAGCGCCGGTGACGAAGACGCGCTCCCCCCGGCGCTCGACGGCGAAGGTCGGTACCGGGTCGATCGCCGGGGCGTGGACGGCCTCGCCGGTCTCCGGCCGGAAGCCGGCCTGATGGAGCGGGCAGCGGACGCACTCGCCGTCGAAGAAGCCCTCGGCCAGCGGCCCGCCGTAGTGGGTGCACGAGGCACCGAGCGCGTGCACCGCGTCGCCGCGGCGCACGAGCAGCACCGCCTGGTCGCCGAAGCGGCCCGCGAGCATCCCGCCGTCGGGGATCTCGGCCAGCGCGACCCCTGCCGCGCCCAGGTCGGGCCCCGCCGGCCGTTCCCGGCTCTCGTCGCTTCCGTCGCCGCCGCTCATCGTCCGCGCCTCACTTCTTGATGAAGGTCCCGTGCCGCAGCTCGTCGTAGGCCTGGCGCAGCTGCTCCTGGGTGTTCATCACGATCGGCCCGTACCAGGCCACCGGCTCGGCGAACGGCTTGCCCGAGACGAGCAGGAAGCGGACCCCCTGCTCGCCGGCCTCGACCACGACCTCGTCGCCGCGGTCGAACAGGATCAACGAGCGGTCCTCGACCTCGGCCGGCGGCGCTTCGTCCGACCACCAGCCGACGCCCTCGGTGGGCACCTCGAGCGGCTGCGAGGCGTCGCAGAACTTGCCCGCGCCGCCGAAGACGTAGGCGAAGGCGTGGCGGGTGGTCTCGACCGGCAGCGTCTTCCTCTTGCCCGCGGGCACCGTGACGTCGAGGTAGATCGGGTCGGCGGCGACGCCGTCCACCGGGCCGCTTCTGGCCCCAGAACTCGCCGCAGACGATCCGCACGGTGGTGCCGTCGTCGTCGGTCACCTCGGGGACGTCGCCGGCCTGGACCTCCTGGTAGCGCGGGTCGGTCATCTTGAGCGACGCCGGGAGGTTGCCCCAGAGCTGGAAGCCGTGCATCCGGCCGACGGCGTCCCCCTGCGGCATCTCCTGGTGGATGATGCCGCTGCCCGCGGTCATCCACTGCACGTCGCCCGCCGCGATGGCGCCGCGGTTGCCCAGGCTGTCGCCGTGCTCGACGGTGCCGGCCAGGACGTAGGTGATCGTCTCGATGCCGCGGTGCGGGTGCCAGGGAAAGCCGGCCAGGTAGTCCTCGGGGCGCTCGTTGCGGAAGTCGTCGAGCAGCAGGAAGGGATCGAACTCGCCGGTGTCGCCGAAGCCGAAGGCGCGCCGCAGGTGGACGCCGGCGCCCTCGAGGGTGGGTTTCGCCTGGATGATCTTCTGGATCGGCCGGAAGGACATGGCACCTCCTGGGGTCCCCCGCGCTCGGAACGAGCGCCAACCGGGAAGCGCCAACCTTACACCTCGGCACCGCCTCCGATGGTCACGTTCCAGCGTCGCACGCCGACGCCGGGAACCAGGCCGAACAGAGGCATTCCAGTGATGGGAAGGACCGGGGCACCGGCCCTCGCCCCGGGCCCCGAGGCATCGGCCGGGTCCGGCCTTTCCCTTCGACAGAAGGTCTTACCCGGTTGCGCGGCTGCGCAGCGCGAAACGGCAGGCGCGAACGCCCGGGTCACGCCCACCCCTGCGGGAACCGCTCGGGCGCCGGGTCAGCCGCCTTCCGGCCGCGGCGGCTCGAGCTGGTCCATCGCCCGGTCGACCTCCTCGTGGCTGCCGACGATCACCAGGACGTCGCCGGCCTCCAGGCGCAGCTCCGGGGTGGGATTGGGCATCGAGGTCTCGCCGCGCACGACCGCGATCACCGTCGCCCCGGTCCGGTTGCGCAGGTCGAGGTCGCGCAGGGTGATCCCCGCCGCGGGGCTCCCGGGCTCGAGCCGGAACAGGTCGGTGGTGCCGGCCTCGAGCGCGCGCAGCAGCTCGGCCGAAACCTCGCCGCGCAGCGCCGGCGCCCGGAGCATCTTGTAGCCCTCGCCGCGCAACACGCGGGTCTGGGCGCGGACGATGTTGCGCGGCACGTGGTAGCGCTCCAGGACGCGGGTGAAGATCTCGATCGCCGACTCGAACTCCTCGGCGATCACCTCGTCGGCTCCGCACGCCCGCAGCTCCTCGATCTGCTGCACCATCGGCGTGCGCACCAGGATGTAGACGCAGGGATTCAGCCTCCGAGCCAGCGCGATGCCGCGGCGGACGGCCTCGAGGTCGGAGATCGCGAAGACCACCGCCTGCGCTGCGCTCGACGTCCACGTGCTCGAGGATCTCCCGCCGGCTCGCGTCGCCGAAGACCATCGGAGTCCCCTCCCGCAGGCCGCCTCGGACGGCGTCGCCGTCGAGCTCCACCACCACGTGGCGGATCCCGACCTCGGCGAGGACCCGCGCCAGCGTGCGGCCGTTCAGACCGTAGCCGACTACGACGACGTGGTTGCGCAACCGCTCGCGCTCCACGCCCGCCGCCGGTCCCAGCCGCGGCACGCGTCCGGCGAGCCAGACCGGCAGCCGGGCTCCGGCGTGCGCTCCCAGAGCCACGAGCGTCGGCGTGGCGAGCAGGGTGAGCACCGCGACCGCGATCAGGGTCTGGTACGCCTCGACGCCGACCAGCCCCTGCTCACGGCCGACGTTGAGCAGCACGAAGGAGAACTCGCCGATCTGCGCCAGGCCCAGCCCGACGACGGTCACGATGCGCGCGGGGTATCTCAGCGCCGCGGTGGCGCTGGCCGCGGTCGCCGCCTTGACGGCGATCACGAACAGGGTCAGCCCCAGGACCCGCACCGGATGCGCGACGACGAAGTCGACGTCGACCAGCATGCCGATCGAGACGAAGAAGACGCTGGCGAAGACGTCGCGGAACGGCGTCGTGTCGGCCACGACCTGGGGGCTGTACTCGCTCTCGGAGACGATGATCCCGGCGACGAAGGCGCCGAGTGCGAGCGAGAAGCCGAGCGACTCGGTGACGTAGGCCATACCCAGGCACACGAGCAGGGCCCCGAGCACGAAGAGCTCGCGGATGCGGGTCCGCACCAGGTGCTCGAGCAGGCGCGGCATCAGATAGCGGGCGACGACGAAGACCGCCGCCACCGCCAGGACTCCGGCTGCGAAGCGCAGCAGGAAGGACCCCGGCGAGACCTCCCCGGTACCCGCGAGCAGCGGCGTCAGGACGATCATCGGCACGAGCAGGAAGTCCTGGAACAGCAGGATGCCGGTCACGGTCCCGCCCTGGGGCGACTCCATCTCGCGCCGGTCGCGGTAGAGCTTGAGCACGACGGCGGTGCTCGACAGCGCGAGGACGAAGCCGTAGAAGAGCGCCCGCCGCGCGGGCACCCCGGCGGCGACGGCGGCCAGGGCGACGACCGCGACCGTGCCGGCCGCCTGCACGCTCCCGCCCAGGAAGAAGGCGCGCCGGATCTCCCGCAGCCGCCCGAGCGAGAACTCGAGCCCGACCGAGAAGAGCAGGAAGACGACGCCGATCTCGGCGAAAACGCCCACCGCCGCGCTGTCGCCGAACCACCCGAGCCCGGACGGGCCGATCAGGACGCCGGTCAGCAGCAGGCCCACGACCGGCGCGAGCCGCAGGCGGTGGCTCGCCAGCAGCACGACGACCGACGCGCCGAGGACGAGCAGCGCCTCGGCCAGAAAGTGCTGGACGGTCACGACGGGCATGGTGCCTGGACCCTACCCCGCAGCGTCCGGGTCACCCCCTCCCCCACGGAAACCGCCCGCGCGGGCCGACGGACCCGGACGCGCTCCCCTGCCGCTACTTGCCGACGCCGAAGGCGACGGTGGCGCGGGTGGTGCCCCAGCAGACGACGAGCTTGCCGCCGGCGTCGGTCACGTCGTGGAAGCCGATGGTGAGCTGGTCGGCGGACATCGGCGCCGTGCCGACTTCCATCGGCACGCGGACGACGTCGTTCTTGGGGTCGTAGTTGTAGGAGCCCCAGGTCGCGTCCTTGGCCTTGGGGTCGTACTTCTCCTGGTGGGGCTGGCTCGAGACGATCAGCGTCCACTTGCCGTCCGCCAGGTCCACGAACAGGCTGTAGTCGCCGGCGGCGACGGTCTTGTCGCCGAGCACGAGCGGCACCTCGGTGTGGAGCCTCGTGGTCTGGTTGGCGCCCAGCCGCCAGACCGGCGCGCCGGCGTCCACGTTCTTGCCGTAGTCGGCGCCGCTTCCGAAGATGTCCTTCCTGCCGCGGAGGATCGGCCGGCCGTAGTCGACGTCGATCCACTGGCCGCCCTTGTAGGTCATCTCGCCGTTGTCGCGCGCCACCCACTCCCCCCCGACCTGCGTCGAGGCCGTCCCACGCGGGCTCAACGGCCGCTTCGCCGCCTCCTGCGCCGACGCCACCACGGCCAGCCCCGCGGCCGCCACGAGCGCGATTCCGAACACCTGAGCTGCCCGACGAAGCTTCTGGGATCTCATCTCGCTTTCCTCCCTGGATCGAGGGTCGAAGGCCGGGGACCACCCACCCGCACGCGGGCCCCTCCGGCCCGGAGACGATACCCCAGGGCTCTGGAGCGACCACTACGAGTACGGCGCGGACGGCTACCTCGACTCGGTGACCGACCCGCTCTCGCGCACGGTCTCCTTCGAGACCGACGAGGCCGGCCGGGTGACGAAGCAGATCCTGCCCGACACGCGCGAGATCCGCTTCGCCTACGACGCCAACGGCAACGTGACCTCGGTGACCCCGCCGATCCGTCCCGCCCACGGCTTCGACTACACCCCGGCCGACCAGCTCTACGTCTACACCCCGCCGGACGCCGGCTTCACGCCGCGGACGACGACCTACGCCTACAACGCCGACCAGCAGCTCACTTCGATCACCCGGCCGGACGGCCAGCAGGTCGTCTACAGCTACGAGAGCAACGGCCGGCTCGACTTCGTGACGCTCCCGACCGGCACGATCGACGTCGGCTACGACGCCGAGGGCCGGCTCGGCTCGGTCTCGGCCCCGAGCGGGGCTGCGTCCACTTTCGGCTACGACGGGCCGCTGCCCACCTCGATCACGACCACCGGCCCGGTGCCCGGCACGATCGCCTTCGGCTACGACGCGGACCTGCGGCCCGCCTCCCTGACGGTCGACTCCGAGGCCCCCATCGCCTTCGGCTACGACGCCGACGGCCTGCTGACCTCGGCCGGAGGCCTCGCCCTGGCGAGGAACGCAACGACGGGCTTCCTCGAGACGACGACCCTGGGCACCACCGCCGACTCGCGCACCTACACCTCCTACGGCGAGCTCGACACCTGGGACGGCACGATCGGGGGCAGCTCGGCCTATTCCTTCGACCTCGACCGTGACGACGCCGGCCGCATCACCACCCGCTCCGAGACCCTGGAGGGCACCGCCCACGTCCTCGACCTACACCTACGACCCGGACCGCGGCTGGCTGACCGAGGTCAAACAAGACGGCAACCTCGTCGAGTCCTACGGCTACGACGGCAACGGCAACCGCACCTCGTGGAGCGACTTCTGGGGCTCGGGCACAGCCACCTACGACGACCAGGACCGGTTGCTCACCGCCGGGGCGGCGGCCTACACCTACACCCCCAACGGCGAGCTCCTGACCAAGACCCAAGGCTCCGACGTCACGACCTACACCTACGACGTCCGGGGAGCCCTGCTGGGGGTGACCCTCCCCACCGGAGTCCAGATCGACTACCTGGTGGACGCCTCGGGGCGGCGCATCGGCAAGAAGGTGGACGGGACGCTGGTCGAGGGGTACCTCTACGCCGGGGGGATCTCGCCGGTGGCCGAAACCGACGCCCTGGGCAACGTCACGTCCCTGTTCGTCTACGCCACGAAGGGGAACGTGCCGGACTACATCGTCGAGGCTGGGGGCCACGTACAGAGTCTTCACCGACCACCTCGGGAGCGTCCGGATGGTCGTGGACACGCAGTCAGGGGCAGTCACTCCAGCAGATCGATTACGACGCGTTCGGTCGCATCACGTTCGACTCGAATCCGGGGGCGCAGCCGTTCGGGTTTGCGGGGGGCCTGTACGACCCGCAGACGGGGCTCGTCCGGTTCGGGGCGCGGGACTACGACCCGGAGGTCGGGCGGTGGGCGGCGAAGGACCCGGTGGGGTTTGGGGGTGGGAGTACGGGACTGTTTACCCATGCAGAGAACGATCCGGAGAATACGGTCGATCCGACCGGACGGATCTGGAATTGGGCATCTGCGGAAAAGGTCCGGACGACGCTAGCGCGGATCTTCACCGCCGTAGGAGGGGAAATCGAAGCAGGTCCCGGATTCGATACTGGAGAACACGGCACGATTCACTTCGAGGCTCGCTCGTCTGTGATTTCCAAGGTTCGCTCGGGTAGTTCAATCGTGAGCAGAGAAAAGTTCAAGCTCGCGGCTCAGTTGGGGATAGGGGTTGAGCGGACGCAAGTTACTACAATCTACTCACACGAACAGTATGTTGGAGGTCTGCGAGGGATCGTGACAGCCAGAGATGGTCGCACTAGGGAACCAGCAGAATGGCGCGTACTGGCAGGACCGCTGTCTGTGAACCTCTTCGGCGTCGTAGGAGAACCTTGGGACCTCCGATACGGACATGGAATAGGACTCGTGTTTGGATACGCTGAATTCAGCATCGATGTCAAGAAGTTCTTCGGCTACACGGAACCACCGTCCGTAGATCCAATGGGCCAGGACATCGTCGAATATCTTGAGCGAAACTAGGGTTGACTTCTTCAGCTCGGCTCTCGACTGTTCTAGGAGCGATACATGCGCCGGTTTCTGAAGGGGATAGGAATCGCGGTCGTGGCCGTTGTCCTGGCCGGGGTCCTGATCGAGTTTCTCGCTAGAGGGCACAGGGGAACTGAGATCGCTTCGGCGTCGGCGAAGCTCGAGAACCGTACACTCGTCGCCTCGCTCATCCAAGACGACGAATCGCTGTATGCATCGATCGACTGGCGGCGAATCTCGTTTCTTTCCGATCAGTCTGCCGACCATCTGGTAGCCACAAGCGATCGCGATGTTGCTCGGGCATTTGGCTACTACTACCTTGCGAATCTCTCCGAGAACGCCGGGGTCACGATCTATCCGACAGAAGCGAGGGTCGTGTTCCATTTCGGAGAGCGGGAGGTGGATTTCGACCTTCGAACGCGGACCTTTGGACCGATTCATGGAGCGGGTCCAAACCCTGCTACCTAAGACGGAGCGCAAAGAAGAGAGCCAGGTGGCGCGTCGCGCACGACGCCGAGTTCCTAGGCGCGCCTGGATCGAGACTCTCGCCGCGCGCCCCCTCTGCCAGGCGGCGGGGTCGCCGTAGCGGTCGGTCGGCCCGGTAACCGGTCAACGGCCACACGGGCACGAGCGCCTACGACGGCGCGGCCCGGACGGTGACCACAACCTCGCCGGCGGGCCGCACGACGGTCACCCACCTCGACGACTACGGCCGGGTTTCGAGCGTCGAGGTTCCCGGAATCGAGAGCGTGGGCTACGCCTACGACTCGCACGGGCGCCTCTCGGACGTCACCCAGGGCACCCGCACGACCCACTACGAGTACGGCCCCGACGGCTACCTCGACTCGGTCACCGACCCGCTCTCGCGCACGGTCTCCTTCGAGACCGACGAGGCCGGCCGGGTGACGAAGCAGATCCTGCCCGACACGCGCGAGATCCGCTTCGCCTACGACGCCAACGGCAACGTGACCTCGGTGACCCCGCCGGTCCGTCCCGCCCACGGCTTCGACTACACGCCGGCCGACCAGCTCCACGTCTACACACCGCCCGACGCCGGCTTCTCCCCGCGCACGACGACCTACGCCTACAACCCGGACCAGCAGCTCACTTCGATCACCCGGCCGGACGGCCAGCAGGTCGTCTACAGCTACGAGAGCAACGGCCGGCTCGATTTCGTGACGCTCCCGACCGGCACGATCGACGTCGGCTACGACGCCCAAGGCCGCCTCGGTTCGGTCTCGGCCCCGAGCGGGGCGGCCTCCACTTTCGGCTACGACGGGCCGCTGCCCACCTCGATCACGACCACCGGCCCGGTGCCCGGCACGATCGGCTTCGGCTACGACTCCGACCTGCGGCCCGCCTCCCTGACGGTCGACTCCGAGGCCCCCATCGCCTACGGCTACGACGCCGACGGCCTGCTGACCTCGGCCGGAGGCCTCGCCCTGGCGAGGAACGCAACGACGGGCTTCCTCGAGACGACGACCCTGGGCACCACCGCCGACTCGCGCACCTACACCTCCTACGGCGAGCTCGACACCTGGACCGGCACGATTGGCGGCAGCTCGGCCTACTCCTTCGACCTCGACCGTGACGACGCCGGCCGGATCACCACCCGCTCCGAGACCCTGGAGGGCACCACCCACGTCCTGACCTACACCTACGACCCGGACCGCGGCTGGCTGACCGAGGTCCGCCAGGACGGCAACCTCGTCGAGTCCTACGGCTACGACGGCAACGGCAACCGGACCTCCTGGAGCGACTTCTGGGGCTCGGGCACGGCCACCTACGACGACCAGGACCGGTTGCTCACCGCCGGGGCGACGACCTACACCTACACCCCCAACGGCGAGCTCCTGACCAAGACCCAAGGCTCCGACGTCACGACCTACGTCTACGACGTCCGGGGCGCCCTGCTGGGGGTGACCCTCCCCACCGGGGTCCAGATCGACTACCTGGTGGACGCCTCGGGGCGGCGGATCGCCAAGAAGGTGGACGGGACGCTGGTCGAGGGGTACCTCTACGCCGGGGGGATCTCCCCGGTGGCCGAGACGGACGGGGCGGGCAACGTCACGGCGGTGTTCGTCTACGCCACGAGGGGGAACGTGCCGGACTACATCGTCGAGGCGGGGGCCACGTACCGGGTCTTTACCGACCACCTCGGTTCCGTCCGGATGGTCGTCGATGTCCAATCGGGTGCTGTCCTGCAGCAGATCGACTACGACGCCTTCGGGCGGATCACGTTCGATTCGAATCCGGGGGCGCAGCCGTTTGGGTTTGCGGGGGGGTTGTACGACCCGCAGACGGGGCTCACCCGGTTCGGCGCGCGGGACTACGACCCGGAGGTCGGGCGGTGGACGAGCAAGGACCCGATCGAGTTCGGAGGAGGGGATGGCAACCTCTACGCCTATGTCTTCGCGGATCCCCTCAACGCGAGTGACTCGTCAGGCCTCGACTGCCAAGAGGTAGAGGATGCCAGGTGGAATTTTGGCGGACCTACCCGGCCTGAAGGTCCGAGCATCGGGGTGTGCACACCTACGCTCGGCACACGCCTCTGGGATCTACTCGACAGCATCAGCCCGACACCACACTGGGCACCGATAGGTCCCGGCAGCAAGACGACGAGAGGGGACTTCTTGATCTCCGGCATCCTCGGTGTTGTAGGAGGATGGTGGGGGGCGGTGTCGGCTGAGGTCGAAGGAGTGACAGGTGCCGCGGCCGGTAGCGCACTCCGCAGCAGTTCGGATGAAGCACTCCATCCGACCTTCAGACCTGGTCCCTATGCGCGCGATTCGATTCCAGCGAGGTCGTCAGGGCGGGATTTCACGGCAAGCGAGCGCGCTTGGGCAAACAGCATTGGCGAATGCCATACTTGCGGCACGACAATACCTGGAACGAAGACCGGCAACTTTGTGCTTGATCATCAACCGGTAACGGCCCTCAACGCTGCGAGCGCGCCGCAACGCCTCTTCCCGCACTGCCTGCAGTGCAGTCGCGAACAGGGCCTTGCGGCAGCGAGACTAGTTCAGGGGAGACAACCATGAGGCGAGAAATCGCTACCAGAGCGAAGAACTCGCTTGTTCTCATCATGAGTTCGAGGAAGGGCGAGATACCAACGTCCCTAGGGGGCGGCCTTGTCGCTGCGACCCCATCCTGCATTGCGATTGGTACCCTTAGCGAAAGCGATGGACCAACGAAGATCACCCTTAGCGATGAGCCGCTGAATCTGGGCCACTCTCTTCCTGTTGCCTTCGAGGGGACAATTCTGGCCCCGTCGAAGGTCATAACAGTCTTCTCTGTCGATTTGGAGCCCCTGATCTCTATCGACGTGGTATCCGCTGCGCCGAGAATTCGTGTGCTTGCCGACCATCCGACGGAACCAGAGGTGATTCAGATCCAGGTTCAGTAGAGGTGCACTGCGCCGCCTCGAGGGGAGGAGTTTGGACCCGGAGCGCGACCACGCGGCCAAGGCCGGCTCTCCTCGGTCTCGGCCCCGAGCGGGGCGGCCTCCACCTTCGGCTACGACGGGCCGCTCCCCACCTCGATCACGACCACCGGCCCGGTGCCCGGCACGATCGCCTTCGGCTACGACTCCGACCTGCGGCCCGCTTCTCTGACGGTCGACTCCGAGGCCCCCATCGCCTTCGGCTACGACGACGACGGCCTGCTGACCTCGGCCGGAGGCCTCGCCCTGGCGAGGAACGCCGCCACGGGCTTCCTCGAGACGACGACCCTGGGCACCACCGCCGACTCGCGCACCTACACCTCCTACGGCGAGCTCGACACCTGGGACGGCACGATCGGGGGCAGCTCGGCCTACTCCTTCGACCTCGACCGCGACGCAGCCGGCCGGATCACCACCCGCTCCGAGACCCTCGACGGCACGACCCACGTCCTGACCTACACCTACGACCCGGACCGCGGCTGGCTGACCGAGGTCCGCCAGGACGGCAACCTCGTCGAGTCCTACGGCTACGACGGCAACGGCAACCGGACCTCCTGGAGCGACTTCTGGGGCTCGGGCACGGCCACCTACGACGATCAGGACCGGCTCCTGACGGCAGGGGCCACGACCTACACCTACACCCCCAACGGCGAGCTCCTGACCAAGACGGAAGGCTCCGACGTCACGACGTACAGCTACGACGTCCGGGGGGCCCTGCTGGGAGTGACCCTCCCCACCGGGGTCCAGATCGACTACCTGGTCGACGCCTCGGGGCGGCGGATCGGCAAGAAGGTCGACGGCACCTTGGTCCAGGGCTTCCTCTACGCGGGCGGGATCTCCCCGGTGGCCGAAACCGACGGCTCGGGCAACGTCACGGCGGTCTTCGTCTACTGGGCTTCCCCCGATTCGGTGGACGGTTGAATAAGTCTGTCATCGTCGCCGTCGGGCCGGTGGGAGCTGTGGGAAACGCGGAGCGTTTTCCAAGCGGCTGCGGGAATCGCGGAAGCGATTTCCGCAGATGCGGCAGCTTCCACGGGCCGGCCGGCGAGCGAGCTCACGCTACTTTCTCCTGGCGCTTCGCTTCGTACGTGGCAGGGCTGACCCGACCGATCGAGCTGTGACGACGCGAGCGGTTGTAGACCACCTCGATCCAATCGAAGAGCGCGGCTCGCGCCTGGTCTCTTGTCGCGAATCCACCATCGGGTATCGCTTCGCGCTTGAGCGTCGAGAAGAAGCTCTCGGCAGGAGCGTTGTCCCAGCAGTTGCCCTTGCGGCTCATGCTCGGCACCAGCCCGCGCTGCTGGAGCTTCTTCTGGTACTCGTACAAGGCATACTGACTGCCGCGATCCGAGTGATGCAGCAAGCCAGCGCCAGGGCGGCGCTCCAGCAGAGCTCGATCGAGCGCCTCGAGCGTCAGCTCTTCCGCCAAGCTCTCCGACGTCGACCAGCCCACGACCCTGCGCGAGCACAGATCGAGCAGCATCGCGAGGTAAAGCCAGCCCTGGCGCGTTGGAATGTACGTGATGTCGCCGACCCACACCGTATCGAGGCTTGCGACCTTGAAGGCTCGGTCCAGGACGTTCGGTGCTACGGCCTCGCTGTGCGTCGAGTCCGTGGTCAGCACAAACCTGCGCCGCTTGCGGCTGCTGATGCCGTCCTCGCGCATCAGACGGGCGACACGCTTGGCAGAGACTCGAATTCCAGCCTCGCGCAGGTCACGCCAAATCATCGGGCTGCCGTACTTGCAGCGGCTCGCCCGGTAGTAGGCACGGATCTCCACCTTGAGCCGTCGGTCCTGTCGGCTGCGCTCGCTTTCAGGCCTTCCTCGCCACGCGTAGAAACCGCTTCGAGAAACTCCCAGCACCGAGCACATCCGCCGCGCGCCGAAGCGCCGGCCATGACGCTCGATCATCTCGAACCGCGCTTTTCGTACGCCGCGAAGAAGGCCGTCGCTTTTTTTAGGATGTCGCGCTCCTCGCGCAAAATCTTGTTCTCGCGGCGAAGCGCCACCAGCTCGGCATTCTCGGCGCGCACCTTGCCGTGGCCAGGAAAAGCCCTCGGGCCGGCGGCCATCACCTGGTGCTTCCAGCGCCGCAGCACCTCGGCGGAAATCCCCAGGTCCGCCGCCACCTTCGATACCTTCTCTCCCTCGATCACCAGCCGCACCGCCTCCTGCTTGAACTCCGGACTAAACCGCCTCCGACCCGTGCCCATCGAACACCTCCAGGCCCATTCTCGGACCTATCTCAGTGTCCACAAAATCGGGGGAAGCCCACCCGGCGGCGCTGGCCGACAAGCTCGCCGGCTCCGACCTCGATCCGGGGGCGCTGGACCTCAACCTGGTCTTCAACTCCGACGTCGACGGGCCCAACGTCCTCGGCAGCCACGGCTTCGACTACAGCCTCACCTTGAACCCCGCCGAGGGCGACGTCTCCTTCGTCCTGGTCGCCCTGCACGAGCTCGCCCACGGCCTGGGCGTCACCCTCTCGATCGACCCGGCGACCGGGGCCAAGCGCGAGGGGGCCGACGATGCCTACCTGATTCATCTGGTGCGCGCTGGAGCGACACCGGAGAACCTGGCCGACATGACCGACGCCCAGCGGCTCGGGGCCCTGGTCTCCGGCGCCGAGCTCCAGTGGGACGGCCCGGCCGTCGCCGCCGCGAGCGCCGAGCTGACCGGCGGGACGGCCGCGGGCGGCCGCGTCCTGATGGACGCTCCGACGAGCTACGACCCGAAGGAGAACGGCGTCCACTTCGCCGTCGAGGTCGCCCCGGACGAGATCCAGGAGCCCTCCTACTCGGGAAACCGGCTCCGTCAACTCCACATGGCCCTGACCCGAGCCCTGCTCGAGGACCTCGGCTGGGGGCCGCCGCCGGGCTGCCAGGCGGCAGGATCCCCGTAGCGGCCCACCGAGCTCGCGCCTGCCGAAACCGACCCGTACCGCTCGGCCCGCCGGTCCTCGTCCCCGGCGTCGGCCCCGTCCGGGCGGTACTGGAAGACCTCCTCGAGGGGCTTGCCGAAGGCGGCGGCGATGCGGAAGGCGAGCTCGAGGGAGGGCGAGTACTTGCCGGCCTCGAGGGCGAGGATCGTCTGGCGGGTCACGCCCGCGGCTTCGGCGAGCTGCTGCTGCGTCATCTCGCCGGCCTCGAAGCGGAAGCGGCGGATCCGGTTGGCCACGCGCGACGGCGCCACGGCTCAGGACCCCCGGCGGTAGGCGACGATCTGGGTCAGCGCCTTGGCCGTCTCGGCGAGCACCAGGCAGAGCAGGAAGAGCTGGACCAGGAGCTGCACCGAGAGCGCCGCGGCCCCGGCGCCGGGCCGGAGATCCAGGTCGCCCCGGTGACCCCCAGGATCAGAACCACGGCCGTGCTCGCGAAGGTGAAGTAGCCGACCTTGAACGACCTCGCCTCGATCGCGCGGTCGCGCTCGTCCACCGGCTCGCGCCGCGACGCGACGCCGATCGCGATTCCCAGGACCGTCATCAGCACCACCAGGAAGACCACGGCGGCCACGAACAGACCGAGAACGGTCGCCGGCTCGAGCTCGCCCCGGGCGAAGCGCCCGAAGACCGAGACGAAATAGGGTCCGAACACAATCATCATCCCGGCCAGCGTGGCCCAGGCGCTCTTCTCTCGCATCGTCATCTCGCAACCTCCGGTTTCGAATCGATCGACAGGTTCCTTCGAACGGACAAAATGTATTCTGAACATTACTCAATGTCAAGAAGTTTTTACTTTTCGGATGTGTCCTAGCCGCCGGCGCTCTTCGACCTCGCGCCTTGCGGGGAGCGCCCGTCGTGGCTACACTATGTTCCTACGACCTGGAGGAACCTCGTGAAGGCCGTCAACGTCCGGCAGCTCAAGAACAACCCCTCCGAGGCGCTGCGCTCGGCGCGGCGGGAACCGGTCGTCGTCCTCCGGCGGGATCGGCCCGAGGCGCTGCTCGTCCACCTCGACGACGAAGCCCTGCTCTCCGAACCGGGCGTCCGGCGGGCGCTCGCCACCGCGCTGTTCCGCGACCGGAGCCTGTCGCTGGGGCAGGCCGCGCGCCTGGCCGAGCTCCCGATCGCCGAGCTCCTGCAGCACCTCTCGCGCCTGGGTGTGCCGATCCTGGGCGGCACCGCGGCCGACGTGCGCGAGGACGCGGAGACCGCCGACCGATGGCGCGCAAGACCGTCGCGGCCGACGCCAGCCCGCTGATCGGCCTCGCCGCCGCCGGAGCGTTCGACCTCCTGCGCGCGCTCTTCGGCCGTGTCGCGGTCACCGTCGAGGTGCGCGACGAAGTGCTGGCCGGGGGCAGCCTGCCCGGTGCCGCCGAGCTCGCCGGAGCGCTCCGGGAAGGCTGGATCCGAGTCGCGCCCGCCCCACGCCGTGGCGCGGACTTCCCCGAGCTCGGAGCCGGCGAGGCGAGCACGCTCGCCCTCGCCCTGGAGCCGGGCGACTGCCTGGTCCTCATGGACGATCCGCTCGGCCGCGCCCGCGCTCGCTCGCTCGGAATCCCCGTCACCGGACTCGCCGGAGTGCTGCTCGCCGCCCGGCGGAGCGGTGCGGTGCGCGAGCTGCGCCCGCTCTTCGACCGGCTCGCCACGAGCGGTTTCCGCCTTTCCGAGGAGATCGTCCGCGCCGTGCTCGCGGAAGCCGGCGAGATTCCAGATGCCTGAACCTCCGCACGCGAACCTGCACCCTCCGCCATCGCCCGTGGCATAGTCGGCGGCAAGGGGGTGGCATGGGCACACTGCGCCGGCCGTCGCTTCGGGTATCGCTCCTTCCCGCGGTTCTCCTTCTTCCTCTGCTTTCCTCCTCGCTCGCCACCGCAGCCACCGCCGTCGCGCGCGCCGGGGTGATCCGGCCGGTCGTCGTGCCGCCTCCGGGCGGGACGGTGGGCGTCGATCCGCCGGGGAGCGAGGCGCCGCGTCCCGGCTTCGTGAAGCGGGTCGGGCTGGATCTGCGCGACCTCGTGCTCGCGCCGGCGCACCTCCGATCGCGCGGGTGGACGCGGCTGGCGGCCGGGGTCGCGGCGGTCGGCGTCGTGCACCTGTTCGACGACCGCATCCGCTCCTCGATGCTCACCTCCGGCGGCGACGGCGGGCGGCGGTTCGCCGAGCGCGTGCGGCCGCTCGGGCAGGCCGGCGGTCTGGCGCTGCTCGGAGCGGCGTGGGTCGTGGGCGAGCTCGGGCACCGGGACGGTTGGAAGGCGACCGCGGCCGACGGCTTCGAGGCCACGCTCGTCTCGGCCGGGATCGTCTCGCCCCTGCTCAAGCGCGCCTTCGGGCGGCCGCGGCCGATCTCCGGCGACGCCAGCGACGAGCTCGCCGACGGCGGCCAGTCGCTCCCCTCCGGCGAGGCGACCGAGGCCTTCGCCCTGGCCTCCGTCCTCTCCGCCCACGCCCGCAGCCCCTGGCTCAAAGCCGCGGCGTGGACCGCGGCCGGAGCGGTGGGCTGGAGCCGGATGCGCCTCGACGCCCACTGGGCCTCCGACGTCGCCGCCGGCGCGCTGATCGGGGCGGCGACCGGCGAGTGGATCGTCCGGCGCAACCGGCCGGACCTCGGCGCCGAGCTCGCGAGGCCCGAGCGGTTCCGCTGGGCGTTCGCGCCGATGGCCGCGCCCTCGGGGCGCGGATTCGGAGTCGGGGCCGTCGCCGTGTTCTGATTCGGCCGGGATGACGTCCACCGCACCGGAGCGTCGGCGCGACCTGCTCGTCGCGGCGGCCGTCCTGCTGCTCGCCTTGGCCTTCCAGGGGACGCGCGGGATCTGGGAGCCCGACGAGGGCTTCTACTCCAACTGCGCGCTGGGCATGGTGAAGACGGGCGACTGGCTGGTGCCGGAGCTCAACGGCCGCCCCTTCCTCGACAAGCCGCCGCTCGTCTACTGGAGCATCGCCTCCGGGCTCGCGCTCGGCGGCACGAACGAATGGGCGGCGCGCGCGGCGCACGCGCTCTGGTTCGCCGGCACCGCGCTCTTCCTCGGCTGGCTGGCGGGGATGTGGTGGGGACGCCGCGCCGGGCGCTGGGCGGCGCTCGTCTACGCCACGATGCTGCTGCCCTTCCTCGCCGGCAACGTCCTGACCCCCGACGCGCCGCTCGCCTTCGCCGCGGCACTGGCTTGGGCGCTCTTCTGGCGACTGGGGCAGAGCCGCGGCGTGCTCGCCCGCGGCGCGTGGGGCGCCGCGGTCGGCGCCGCGATCGGCCTCGGCGCGCTGGCCAAGGGGCCGGCGATCCTCGTGGTCACGGCGCCGCTGGCGATCGTCGCAGCGCGTCGGCTGTGGAGCGCCGGACGCAGGATCGTCGCGATCGGCTCCGACCCCGGCTACCTCGCCGCGGCGGTCGCGCTGCTCGCTCTCGCCCTGCCCTGGCCGCTCTTCGTCGGGGGGCACCTGCCCGGCGGGCTCGAGTACCTGTGGGACAACCAGGTCGCCGGACGCCTCGTCCACGCCGGCTACGCGCGCAACCCGGGTCCGCTCGGTGGATTCAAGGTGTACCTGCCGACGCTCTTCCTCGGCTCGCTGCCGTGGTGCCTCGCCTGGCTTCGCCGCAGCTCCGGCCAGCACCGGATCCTGTCGCGCGCGTTCTGGTCGCGGCTGCCCGGGCGCCCGGTGGCCTTCGAGCTCGCGGTCTGGTTCGCGCTGCCGCTGGCGGTCTTCCTCGCCGCCAGCTCGCGCCTGCCGCTCTACGTCCTGCCGCTGTTCGCGCCGCTCGCGCTCGCCACCGCGCGCCGGCTGACCGGACCGGGCGGGTGGTTCGAGCACGGCACCGGGCCGGCGGCACGGATCGGGCTCGCGGCCTGGGTCGTCCTCCTGCTCGCGCTCAAAGGGGGCGCTGCGCTCTACGACACGCCGCTCGACTCGCGGCGGCTGGCGCAGGAGCTGCGCGCCGCGGGCGTCGCGACGACGAGCCGGATCGTCACCGTCGACCTGAAGAAGAACGGCCTCGCCTTCTACGGCTACGCCGCGCTCGAGCAGGCCACCCAGGCCGACGTCCCCTACCCCTTCTACTCGCCGCTGGCGCGCCTCGACGATCTCGTCGAGCAGATGAAGCAGGACCGGATCGAACGCAGCTTCCTGGTCGAGACGCGAAAGGCCGGCGAAGTTTCGGAGATTCTCGCCGGGGCCGGCTTCCCGCCGCAACGGATTCCGGTGTCGAAGGAGTACGTCCTGCTCGACTCGACGGAGAGGTGACAGTCACGCCACATCTGAGATGTGGCGTGACTGTCACCGGCACGCCGCGCTCAGCTCTCCGCTTGCGTCGACAGCACGCCGTGGCGGCCGGCGACCGGCGCGTGGACCAGCGCGCACTCGGGGAGCGGCCCCGCCGCGCGCCGGGCGCGCAGCAGCTCGCCCAGCGGGACGCCTTCGATTCCCGCCGTCCCGAGGTCGGACAGGAACCTCGCGAACTCGGCAGCGTAGGGGCCGCCCTCGAGCTCGGCGTGGAGGGTGAAAACCGGCCAGTCGGCGGCGCGCGCCCGGGCGACCATGTCGCGGAAGTAGGCGGGCGCGTCGGCGTGGGTGTCGCCGAGCGCTTCGTCGAGCGTCGGCAGCGTGTTCGGCACCTGCGGGGTCGCCAGCGTCCGGCCCTCCGACCACGGGCAGGAACGGCTCGCGGCCGCGGCAGTCGCTGCCGTAGTCGAGACCGAACGTCTCCTGGTGCACGAGCGCCGCGTCGCGCGAGAGCCAGGCCGGCGCGGCGTAGGTCTTGGGCGGCTCGCCGAAGACCTCGAGATAGGCGGCGCGCCCGCGGTCGAGCTCGGCGGCGACCCGCGCCTCGGGCCAGCCGAGCAGCCGGTCCTGCCAGCTCCGGTGGTCCCAGGCGTGGACCCCGGTCTCGTGCCCCTCGGCGCGCGCGCGGCGCGCGATCTGCGGGAAGGCGAGCGCGATCGGGCGCGAGGGCAGCAGCGTCCCCGACAGGATCGTGCGCAGGCCGTAGACGCGGGCGGCGCCGGTGCGCCGCATCTTGGCCAGGAAGCCGGGGCGCAAGAGGTTCAGCACCGCGCGCCCCGAGCGGTCGGGACCGAACGAGAGGTAGATCGTGGCGTGGACGCCGGCGGCGCGGAAGGCGTCGAGCAGGCTCGGCACGCCGTCGCGCATCCCCTCGTGGGTGTCCACGTCCACCCGCAGCCCGAGGAGCCGGCGCGCGGGAGCGGCGTCGCCCGCCGTCACGGCGCGGCTCAGGCCTCGGGCGCCGCCGACGGCCCCTGCGACTGCTTCCAGTCGGCCAGGAAGGCGTCGAAGGTGCGCGCGATCGCGTCGTCGAGCGTCGTCGACGGGTTCCAGCCCAGGAGCTTCCGCGCTTTGGCGATCGACGGCTTGCGGCTGACGATGTCCTGGTAACCGCCGCCGAAGTAGGTGCCGGCGTCCACCCCCTGCATCTTCGGCTCGACGTAACCGGGGATCTCGTCGCGTCGCGACTCGTAGATGCGGACCAGCCGCTCGGCGAGCTCGGTGATCGAACACTCGTTGTCCGGGTTACCGACGTTGAAGATCTGACCGTCGCACACTCCGCCCGGGTTCTCGATGATCTTCATCAGCGCGTCGATGCCGTCCTCGAGCCAGGTGAAGCAGCGCTTCTGGCTGCCGCCGTCGACGAGCTGGATCGGACTGCCCTGCATGAGGTCGACGATGAACTGGGTCAACACCCGCGAAGAGCCCTCCTTGGCGGCGTAGATGTCGTCCAGGCGCGGGCCGATCCAGTTGAAGGGGCGGAAGCAGGTGTAGCGCAGCCCCCGCTGCTGCGCCATCGCGGCGATGACCCGGTCCATCAGCTGCTTCGAGCAGGCGTAGATCCAGCGCGGCTTGTTGATCGGACCGTAGACCAGCGGGCTCGAGTCCTCGTCGAAGTCCGGGTCCGGGCACATGCCGTAGACCTCCGAGGTCGAGGGGAAGACCACCCGCTTCTGGTACTTCAGGCACTGACGCACGACGCGCAGGTTCTCCTCGAAATCGAGCTCGAAGACGCGCAGCGGGTTCTTGACGTAGGTCGCCGGCGTGGCGATCGCGACCAGGGGCAGGACGACGTCGCACTTGCTGACGTGGTACTCGATCCACTCGCGGTTGATCGCGATGTCGCCCTCGAGGAAGTGCAGGCGCGGGTCGCCCAGAGAGTGGTCGAGCTTGCCGGAGGCGAGGTCCATGCCGTAGACCTCCCAGTCCGTCGTGGTCAGGATGCGGCGGGTCAGGGCGTTGCCGATGAAGCCGTTGACGCCCAGGATCAGGACCTTCATGGCGAACCCTCCGGAGTGCCGAGACGGTCGCCGGGCGAGACGCCGGCGACCCGAGCGAAGGTGCACGCGGGCAGCTCGGGCTGCCGCGCGAGCTGGACGGTGATCAGACGCAGCGCGCCGCCGCCGGTGGCGACGGTGATCCCCTCGCGGCCGCATGCCACGACGGTGCCCGGCTCGGGGTCGCGGACCCCGGGCTCGCGCGGTGCCGCGGCGACCGGTTGCGCCCACCAGACCAGGAGCCGGTTCCCGTTCCAGACCGTGAAGGCGCCCGGGTAGGGGTGGGTGACCGCGCGCACGAGGTCGTAGATCGAGGCCGCGGGCGCGGACCAGTCGATGCGCCCGTCCTCGGGCTTGCGGCCGCCGAAGTACGAGCCGCCTGCGAGGTCGAGCGGCGTCGCGCGTGCGCTGCCCGCGGCCAGTGCCGGCAGCGCCCGGTCGAGCAGCGCGCGCGCCGCGCGCTCGAGCTTGACGTAGAGGCTGAACGCGGTGTCTTCGAAATCGATCGGCACCCGCTCCTGGTCCACCAGATCTCCGGCGTCGGGCTTGGCGACCATGTAGTGGAGGCTGACGCCGGTCTCCTGCTCGCCCCGGACCAGCACCCAGTTGACCGGCGCCCGGCCGCGGTAGTAGGGCAGCAGCGAGCCGTGGAGGTTCAAGGCGCCGCGGCGCGCCCCGGCCAGGACCGGCGCCGGGATCATCCAGCGGAAGTAGAAGGAGAAGAGGAAGTCCGGCTCGGCGGCGGCGACGGTCTCGGCGATCGCCGGGTCGGAGGCGCTCTCGGGGAGGATCACCGGGATGCCGTGCTCGGCCGCCAGCTCGGCCACCGATCCCCACCAGATCTCCTCGCCCGGCGCGTCGCGGTGGCTGACCACCGCGGCGACCTCCCAGCCGTGCCGGAGCAGCGCCTCGAGGCCGAGGCGTCCCATCGTGTGGTAGCCGAAGACGACGGTCCTCACGCGCCGCCCGCCCCCTCCGGCGTTCCCTCGCCGCTGCGGATCACCTCGCGCACGACGAAGCGCGGCCGGTGGCGCACCTCCATGTAGATCCGCCCGACGTACTCGCCGAGCAGGCCGATCGCGAACAGCAGCACGCCGAGCAGCGCGAACAGCACCGCGAACAGGGTGAACACCCCGCTCACCGCCCACTCGCGGCCGTAGATCAGACGGCCGGCGATCAGCACCGCCGCCGCGACCAGCGCCAGCACCGAGGTCGCGACGCCGATGCCCATCGAGACCCGGAGCGGCAGCAGGCTGAAGCTGGTGACGAGGTCGAACTGCAGCCGGATCAGCTTCCACAGGCTGTACTTGCTCTCGCCGCGCGCGCGCTCGGAGTGCGCCACCGGGATCTCGGTCATCCGCCCGGCGTAGAGCTCGGCCAGGACCGGGATGAAGGTCGAGATCTCGCGCGATTCGACCAGGTGCCGGACCACGTCGCGCCGGTAAGCGCGCAGCATGCAGCCGATGTCGGTCAGGCGGACGCCGGCGGCGCGCGCGGTCAGGCGGTTGATCAGGCGCGAGGCGGCGCGCCGAAACCAGGTGTCCTCGCGCGCCATGCGCACCGAGCCGACCAGGTCGTAGCCCTCCGCCATCTTGGCGACCAGCTTGGGCACCTCCTCGGGCGGATTCTGGAGGTCGGCGTCCAGCGTCACCACGATCTCGCCGCGGGCGACCTCGAAGCCGGCGAAGACGGCGGCGTGCTGGCCGTAGTTGCGGTTGAGGTCGACCACGACCAGGTGCTTCCGCTCGGCCGCCGCGGCGCGCAGGAGCTCGAACGAGCGGTCGCGGCTGCCGTCGTTGACCAGGACGATCTCGTAGCTGTGGCCCATCTCCGCGGCGACCTTGCCGAGCCGGTCGAGCAGCTCGGGCAGGTTCGCCTCCTCGTCGAACACCGGGACGACGATCGACAGCTCGGGCGCCGCGGCGCGCGGGGCGGAGGCCGCGATCGAGGTCATGACGAAAGCGCCACCCGGCTGCCGACGCTCGCCAGGACGTCGCGGATCGCCGCGACGACGTAGGCGACGTCGTCGGCGGTCATCTCCGGAAACAGCGGCAGCGAGCAGATCCGCTCCGAGACCCACTCGGACTGCGGCAGATTCCCCGTCCACTGCGGGTACTTCTCGGCGTAGTAGGGCTGGGTGTGGACGGCGCGGAAGTGCAGCCCCGTGCCGACGTTGCGCTCGCGCAGCGCGGCCATGAAAGCGTCGCGCGAGAGGCCCGCGGAGTCGAGCACCTTGACGACGTAGAGGTGCCAGGTGTGGAAGTGGTCGAAGGCGGGCGCCGCGGGGCGCCCGATCTCGGGCACGTCGGCGAGCAACTCGTGGTAGACCGCGACCAGCTCGCGCCGCTGCTGGTTGAACTCGTCGACCGAGGCGAGCTGGTGGATGCCGAGCGCCGCCTGCAGGTCGGTGAAGTTGTACTTGAAGCCCGGCCGCACCACCTCGACCTGCGGCGTGCCGCCCTCCGCGTAGCGGTTCCAGGCCGACTTCTCGAGGCCGTGGAAGCGCAGCGAGCGCAGCAGGCGCGCCATCTCCTCGTCCTCGAGCGTCACGACCCCGCCCTCGACCGTGGTCATGTTCTTGATCGGGTGGAAGGAGAAGATGCCGAGCGTGCCGAAGGTGCCGACGTGGCGCCCCTTGTAGCGGGTGCCGACGCCGTGGGCGGCATCCTCGACCAGCCACAGGCCGCGCCGTTCGCGGGTCGCGAGCAACGGGTCGAGGTCGCACGGCGCACCGCCGAAGTGCACCGGGAGGATTCCGACCGTCCGCTCGCCCACCGCGTCCGCCACGGCCTGCGGATCGATCTGCAGGGTGTCCGGGTCGATGTCGGCGAAGACCGGGCGCGCGCCGAGAAGCTCGATCATGTTGACCGTCGAGGCCCAGGTCAGGGACGTGGTGACGACCTCGTCGCCGGGCCCGAGGCCGAGCGCCATCAGGCCGATGTGCATCCCGGCGGTGGCCGAGGAGAGCGCCAACGCGGCCGGCGTGCCGACGTAGGCGGCGAACTCCTTCTCGAAGCGCTCCGCCTTGGGTCCGGTGGTGATCCAGCCGGAGCGCAGCGAATCGACCACTTCGTCGATCTCCCGCTGACGGATCGTCGGACGGGAGAAGGGCAGGAAGGTCTCGCGCTTCACGAACGGGCTGGTCATCCGCTCCCTCCGGGTACCTCCAGGTGGCGCCGCCAGAGCGAGAACGTCCGCCCCGATCCGATCTCCTCCACCCGCAGCAGGTCGTAGCCGCCGACCGGGCCCGGCCGCCCGGCGCCTCTGCCCTTGACCTGGAGCAGGACGTAGGCCGGACCGGCCGCTCCCCCGCCCGGCTCGCACCGGTGCTCGTCCCCGATCTCGACCACCGGACGCCCGGTCCGGAAGGGGACGATGCCGAGCAGGGTCTCGTCGGCGCCGCAAGCGTATACCGGGGCGCCCGGCGGCAGCTCGCGGTCGGCCCAGGCCAGGAACGGTGCGAAGCTCTTGCGCGCCTCGAGCGCGGGCGCGGCGACGGCCAGAGCGCCCACGACGAACAGGCCCGCCGCGCCGACCCCGAGAGCGAAGGCGCCGCGCAGCCTGCGCCGGGCGGTCGCGGCGAGCAGGGCCACGGCCACGGCGGCGGTGGCGAGCGCCGCCGCCAGCGCCGCGGGCCGGAGCTGCCGCAGGTAGACCATCGTCGCCACCGGCGGCGCCACCACCAGGAGGGCGAGCAGGCCGGCCTGGCCCCACGCCGCCGCACCCGCTCCGCGCCGGCTGTCGAGCCGCTCCAGCCAGTCTTCGCAGACCAGCGCCACGAGCAGGAAGAGCGGCGGCAGCAGCGGCAGCAGATAGGTCTCACGTTTGGTCGCCGAGAGCGTCAGCACGAGGAAGCCGCCGCCCACCAGCGCCGCCGCGTAGCGAGCGACCGGCAGCCGGGCTCCCAGCCGACGCCAGAATTCGGGGGCGAACAGCGCCGCGAAGGGCACGATCCAGGGCAGCACCGCGACCGGCAGATTGACGAAGTAGTAGTGCGGGGCGTGGCTGTGGCCGGTACCCTGGGGATCGAGGAAGCGCTGGACGTGGTTCTGCCAGGCCCAGGTCGACACCGCCCGCCAACCGCCGCCCGCTCCCAGGGCCAGCCCGAGGCTGGCGACGACCAGCAGGCCGAAGCCGGCGAGCCAGGCCGGACGCCAGGTCCGCCAGGCGCGCCACGGCCGCCGCCGGTCCTCGACCAGACCGTGGAGCGCCAGCCCCGCGACCAGCAGCACCGGACCGACCAGCCCCTTGGTCCAGGCGGCGAGCGCCAGCGCGGCGTAGCCCAGAACGAGATACCCGGCGCCCCGGTCCGCGGCCGTTCCGGGCGCGGCATCCGCCCGTGCCGAGCGCTCGATCCGCTCCCAGAGGGCCCAGGCGGCGAGCGTCGTCCACAGCATCAGCAGCGGATCGAGCAGCACCCAGTGGGTGGAGAGCGCGAACTGGGAGCTGGTGGCCAGCAGCAGCACTGAAATCCACGCCGCGCGCTCCGAGACCGCCCGCCGCGTCCAGACGAAGAGCAGCGCCAGGGTGGCCAGCGCCGCCAGGGCGCTGACCGCGCGCGCCGCCGCGGCCGAGGGACCGCCCGTCGCGGCGTAGGCGCCGGCCAGGGCCCAGTAGTAGAGCGGCGGCTTCTCGACGAACGGGGCGCCGTTGAGCGTCGGCACGAACCCTGGAGACAGGTACATCTCGCGCCCGATCTCGGCCTCGCGCGGCTCGTCCGGGGTCCACAGGCCGCGCGTCAGTCCGACCGCGAGGAGCGCCGCCAGCGCGACCCAGAGCGCCGCCCGGTGCCAGCCGGTGAGCGCGCCGCTCACCGCGATGCCTCCGCAGCGGCGCCCTCCGGCGCGTGGACCGGCAGCCGGTTCGAGAGCAGGACACGGCGCCCCTGGCGGTCGAGGACCGGCCCCGGGTCGATCCCCGCTGCGCGCAGACGCGACAGGTCCCGCTCCTCGGTCACCAGGAAGATCCTCCCCGGCGACTCCCAGCGCTCGCGGAGCTCGGGCGCCGTGGGGAAGCGCTGCCGCCTCTCGGCCTCGGGCAGCGACGAGATGCCGAAATCGAGCTCGCCGCGGTAGTCGACGACGTCGATCGTCCGTCCGAGATAGGGCGGCAGGCTCTGCGGGTAGTCGCGGTAGGAGGCCACCTCGTCGCCCGGCTCGAGCCGGGCGGCCAGCCGCGCGGCCAGGTCGCGGGTGGTGCGCTCGTCGGGAAGGCGCTCGGCGATCGAGGCCAAGCTGAAGAAGAGCAGAGCGGCCGCGACCGCCGCCGGGAGGAATGCCTGCCGCGGCTGGCCACGGAAGCCGAGCACCGCGGCCACCAGGGCCGCGACGAGCGCTCCGGCGGCC
The DNA here is from genome assembly GCA_963795665.1 of uncultured Solirubrobacterales bacterium. GTDB lineage: Bacteria > Actinomycetota > Thermoleophilia > Solirubrobacterales > 70-9 > DASUPK01. The sequence goes on from CAWCIP010000027.1 coordinate 59,476, forward strand.
CACGCCCAGCCCAGGGCCGGCGAGCCCACGGGCACGCGCCCGCCCGCCAGCCAGGGCCAGTGCCCGGAACCGATCGCCGCCAGTCCGAGAGCGAGCAGGGCGACCGCCAGCGCCCCGCCCGCCAGCCCCCTCCCGGCCCGTCGCCGGACGGAGGCACGGGATGCCGCCGGCTCCCCCGCCGCGTCGCCCAGGACCAGTCCGGCCAGGACCGCCAGCGGCGGCAGCGCCGGCAGGACGTAGGGGATGAGCTTGGAGTGCGAGGCCGAGAAGAAGGCGAAGACGAATCCGGCCCAGGCGAGCAGGAAGACCGCCTCCGGCCGCCGGCGCCGCAGCTGCCCCGCCGTCGCGGGCAACAGCCCGGCCCAGGGCAAGAAGCCGCCGATCAGCACCGGGACGAAGAACCAGACCGGCTCCCAGCGGTGGGTGGCGTCGGTCGCGAAGCGCAGGAAGTGCTCGTGGACGAAGTAGAACCAGAGGAAGCGCGGGTGCCGCATCGCCATGGCGACGTGCCAGGGCGCGGCGACGGCCAGGAAAAGGGCGATCCCCCCCGTCCAGGGCACCCGGCGCAGGACCCGCCAGCTGCCGGTCGCCAGCAGGAACAGAAAGACCACCGCGCCCGGGATGACGATCCCGATCAGTCCCTTGGCGAGCGCCGCCAGCGCCGCGGCTGCGAACATCCCGTAGCCGAAGCGCCGCGCCGCGCTCTCGGAGTCCGCGCTCTGGAGCCACCAGAAGCAGGCCAGGGTCAGGGTGACGAAGAAGGCGACCGTCATGTCGATGATCGCCAGCCGCGCCAGCCCCAGGTAGAGGGGCGAGGTCGCCAGGACGACCAGCGCGGCCTCGCCCGCTCTCGGTCCGGCCATCGTCGCCGCCAGGCGCGCCGCGACCAGCGCGCCGGCGAGGCCCAGCAGCGCGCTCCAGAATCGTCCCGCGAGCTCGCTCGGACCGACCACCGACTCCGCGGCGGCGGTCAGCCAGTAGTACAGCGGCGGCTTCTCGAAGTAGAGGACGCCGTCCAGCCGCGGCGTCACCAGATCGCCGGAAGCCAGCATCTCGCGCGGGATCTCCGTGTAGCGCCCCTCGTCCGGCTCGAGCAGCGGCAGCGCGCCGAGACGGACGAAGAAGAGCACCGCCGCCGCCAGCAGCAGCACCGCCGGGACGGCGCCCGGGCGGGAGGCCACCCGGCTCGGGACGGTCGGAACGGAGGTCATTGGGGGTACGGGATCGCCCGGACGGCTCGTGCCGCCGCGGGTCCGGCGGAGCGGCGGCAACGTAGCCGAGGCCGCTGCGGGTGTCAAGGAGAGCGCCGGTCGTGAAACCACCCCGGGGCGCGGCGGCGGCCGCCCCCCGCGACGCGGTAGCCTTGGGCGACCCGGAGGGACCATGGCCGACCGTGACGGAGCTCGAGAGAGCCGCGACTTCCACGCCGACGTGCCGCAGCGCACCGAGGGCTTCTTCCTCAAGGGCTCGGGGCACCTCGACTGGGGGCTGCAGAACCGGCTGGGCCGGATCTTCGACCCGCGCTCGGGGCGCACCGTCATGCTCGCCTTCGACCACGGCTACTTCCAGGGCCCGACCACCGGTCTCGAGCGCATCGACCTGTCGATCGCGCCTCTGATCCCCTATGCCGATACGCTGATGCTCACCCGCGGCGTCCTGCGCAGCCTGATCCCGCCGGCCAGCAGGCCGTCGATCGTCCTGCGCGCCTCGGGTGGACCGAGCATCCTCAAGGAGCTCTCCAACGAGGAGATCGCGGTCGACGTCGAGGACGCGATCCGGCTCAACGCCGCGGCGCTGGCGGTCCAGGTCTTCGTCGGCGGCACGCACGAGACCCGCTCGATCCACAACATGACCCGGCTGGTGGACCTGGGCATGCGCTACGGCATCCCGGTGCTGGCGGTGACCGCGGTGGGCAAGGAGATGGTGCGCGACGCCAAGTACTTCCGGCTCGCGACCCGGATCTGCGCCGAGCTGGGCGCCCACTACGTCAAGACCTACTACGTCGAGCCGGGGTTCGAAACCGTGACCTCCTGCTGCCCGGTGCCGATCGTGATCGCAGGCGGCAAGAAGATCCCCGAGCGCGCCGCGCTCCAGATGGCCCACGACGCGGTCCAGCGCGGCGCCTCCGGCGTCGACATGGGGCGCAACATCTTCCAGTCGGCCGCCCCCGAGGCGATGATCCGGGCCGTGCGCGCCGTCGTCCACGACGGCGAGAGCCCGGAGCGCGCCTACGACCTCTACCGCTCGCTGGCCACCGCTCCCGAGTCGGCCCCGACGACACGCCGTCCGGCCCGGAAGACGGCGCGCAAGGCGGCCGGGAAGGCCACGAGCACCCGCCGGCGCAAGGACTGAGACCGCCCCCGGACGGTTCGCCGGACCGCGGCTTGTCCGGATTTCGCTCCGGGCGTACGCTCGGGAAACCGGCAGAGACCGTTCCCTGCGAGGCGCCGCTCCCGAGAGCCGGCTGCGCCGCCCCGCACTTCCCGGGAGGCAGCGGTGAACCCGACCCCCAAAGCACTCCTCGTCTATCCCCGCTTCCCGCCTTCGTACTGGGGCTTCCGCTACGCGGTCGAGATGCTCGGCAAGCGCTCGGCGATGCCGCCGCTCGGCCTGCTCACGGTCGCCGCGCTGTTCCCGGAGCACTGGCGGCTGCGGGTCGTCGACCTCAACGTCGCCGAGCTGACGGACGCCGACCTCGCCTGGGCGGACCTGGTGCTGACCTCGACCATGGTGGTCCAGCAGGGGTCGCTGCGCGAGGTCATCGCGCGCGCCAACCGGGCCGGCAAGCCGATCGCCGTCGGCGGTCCGCACCCGACCTCTTTCTCCGACGACATCGCCAACGCCGACCACTACCTGCTCGACGAAGTCGAGGAGTCGTTCCCGCGCTTCCTCGCCGACTGGGAAGCCGGCCGCGCCGAACGCGTCTACCGCCCCGGGCGCAAGCCCGACGTCACCGTCACGCCGCCGCCGCGCTACGACCTGCTCGACCTCGGCGCCTACGCCTCGATGGCTTTGCAGTTCTCGCGTGGGTGCCCTTTCAACTGCGAGTTCTGCGACATCACGAAGCTGTTCGGGCGGGTGCCGCGGACGAAGTCCAACGAGCAGATGGTGGCCGAGCTCCAGGGGCTCTACGACCTGGGCTGGCGCGGGCCGGTGTTCCTGGTCGACGACAACTTCATCGGCAACAAGAAGGAGGCGCTGCGTCTGCTGCCGGCGGTCGCCCAGTGGCAGCGCGAGCGCGGCTTCCCGTTCGACTTCTACACCGAGGCGAGCGTCAACCTGGCCAAGCTCGAGCCGTTGATGGACGCCATGGTCGACGCCGGCTTCACCATGGTCTTCCTGGGCATCGAGAGCCCCAACCCGGAGGCGCTGCGCCAGACCCAGAAGACCCAGAACACCTCGCGCGGCGACGACGACTTCCTGCTCCACGCCGTGACCGCGATCCAGGCGAAAGGGCTCGAGGTCAGCGGCGGCTTCATCCTCGGCCTCGACGGCGACGGGCCGGAGGTCTTCGACGCCCAGGTCGCGTTCATCCAGGAAGCCGGGATCCCGATGGCCATGGTCGGGCTGCTCACCGCCCTGCGCGGCACCGACCTCTACGACCGGCTCGAGCGCGAAGGACGGCTGCTCGCGGAGTCGAGCGGCAACAACGTCGAGGTGACGCTCAACTTCCGCTCCGAGCTCGACCGCGACGTCCTGATCTCCGGCTACCGGCGGGTGCTCGACACCCTCTACGACCCGGGCCTCGACAACTACTTCGAGCGCTGCTGGACGCTGCTGCGGCGGCTGGGCGAGCGCCGCCGGCCGCGCTCCGGGGTCCGCGCCGCCGAGCTGCGGGCGCTGTTCCGGTCGCTGCGCGTCCAGCTCTTCTCCCGCCAGGGACCCGCCTACCTCAAGCTCCTGGCGCGCGTGCTCTTGCACCGGCCGCGCCTCATCGACCAGGCGGTCCGGCAGGCGATCAAGGGCTACCACTTCCGCAAGTTCACGGCCCAGACCCTCGCCGCCCACGAGTTCCGCACCGCGGCGCTCGACGGCTACGGCCGGGTCGAGGCCCTGGCCGAGGAGGCCGGCGAGGGCGCGGAAGGACTGTTGCCGGCGCTGCGCCGCCAGGCCGGCCGGGCGCGCCGGCGCCTGCGCCGCATCCACCGGAGGCTGCGCCCGGAGTTCCGCCAGAGCCTGCTGCCCGACCGCGCAAGCTTCGACGCCGCCCTTCAGGCCTGCCTGCGCGAGGCCGGCGAGCTGGCGCTGCTCCGGCGCTGGGCGCCGCGCTTCCGGCACTGGTCGGCCGGCGCGTCGTGGACCGAGGCGCTCGACCGCGAGGGCTATGCGCCGGGCGCCGGACGCCTCGAGGCGGGCGGCCGGCCGACCGTCTCGCTGGCGCCGCTGCTCGAGCACGGGCGCACCCGGCGCGCGCTCGAGCAGTTCTTCCACGAGCTCGGAGTCAAGGTGATCAGCACTACCGAGCAGCTCCAGCAGCTCGGCGCCGATCGGCTCGAGAAGCTCCAGGGGGCGGGCGAAGCCGTGGACCGGCTGCGCGGCTACCTGCGCCAGGTCGGCCGCAACGTCGACGCCCTGATCGTCCCCTTCGGCGCCGGCTCGGCGGAGGACCCGACGAGCGCCGCGCCGACCGGGCACGTCCGGGTCCTGGCGGCGCCCGCCGACCCCACCGACCCCGCTGGCCCCGCCGGATCTCTGCCGCGGCTGATCCTGTTCCGCCTCGAGGAGAGCCACCGCCGCCTGCGCGACGCGCTGATCGAGCTCGGCGTCGCCCTGACCGGCGACGCCGGCCGCGCCGAGCTCGCCTACGAGCGCGCCTTCGCGCTCGTGTAGGCGGAGCCAGGGACCGCTCCGAGGTTCGGCCGGGCAGAGACTCTCAGTGAAGGGAAGACCCGGGCTCCGGCCGCCGCCCCCGGTCCCGAGGCGGCTCGCTACCTCGAGGCATTCCCAACAGAGAGTCTTGCTGTCTAGGGAAAGACCGGGCCCAGGCCACCGATCCCGGTCCCGAGGCGGCCGGTGATCACAGGCCTTTCCCCTAAACAGAAAGTCTTTAGGTCTTTGGGTTTTTCGGTCTTCCCGAGCCGGAGCTGCCAGGTTACGTGACGGCCGGTTCCGCCGCTCGGCGGGTGGGGCGCGGGGGCCCTCGTCAGTGGTTCTTGGCGGGCTGCTGGGCTTCGCCGGTCATCGGCACGAAGCGGACCGGGACGACGTTCTTCTTCTCGAAGCCGGTGGCGGTCCTGGTGTAGACGACCAGGTCCTGGAAGACCTTGCCCAGCGGGATCACCATGTGGCCGCCGACCTTGAGCTGGTCGAGCAGCGGCTGCGGCACCTTGAGCGGCGCGGCGGTGACCACGATGTCGTCGAAGGGGGCCTCGTCGGGCCAGCCCGCGTAGCCGTCGCCGTTCTTGACGTGGACGTTGGTGTAGCCGAGCGAAGTCAGTGTCGTCTGCGCCCGCTTGGCGAGCGGCTCGAGGATCTCGATGGTGAAGACGTCGCCCGCGATCTCGGCCAGCACCGCCGCCTGGTACCCCGATCCGGTGCCGATCTCGAGCACCTTCTCCCCGCCCTTGAGCTCGAGCAGCGACGTCATCAACGCCACGATATAGGGCTGCGAGATGGTCTGGTTCTCCCCGATCGGCAGTGGGTAGTCGTCGTAGGCCTGCGCTCGGTAGATCTCGGGCACGAACAGGTGGCGCGGAACCTTCTCCATCGCGGCCAGGACCCGCGGCGAGCGCACGTCGCGCGCCCGGATCTGGTTGTCGACCATCTTGCGCCGCAGGGCGGCGAACTCGTCCGCGTGCGCCGCGACCGGGCCGAACGCGAAGATCAGCGAGAGCAGGCCGAAGACGGCCGTCAGAACCTCGGGGGACGTGCGCATGGACCGGTTCGCAGCCGCCATTCTGACCGTCCCGAGGTGCAAAGTTCAAGCCACGGCGACCGTGGCCGCCGACTCAGCCCACGCGACGCAGCAGCACGACGGTCTGGTCGTCGCCCTGGGCGAGTCCCGCGGCGAAAGAGGACACCGCGTCGTCGATGGCGGAGACGACCTCGCCGAGCGGCCGCGTCCGCTCGGCGCCGAGCAGCGTCTCGAGCCGGCCCAGGCCGAACTCCTCGTCGTCCGGCGCCGCGGCTTCCGTGATGCCGTCCGTGTAGAGGCAGAACAGGTCCCCGGGTGCGAGGTTCAGGCGCTCGGCGCGAAAAGTGGCGTCGGGCATCAGGCCGAGGGGCAGCCCGCCGGAGCCCAACCGCTCGACTCCGCCGCCGGCGCGCACGACGAGTCCCGGGTTGTGGCCGGCGTTGAGGAATACGAGCTCGCCGGAGACGGGATCGAGGTCGCCGACCAACAGGGTGATGAACTTGTTCGAGCTGCTCGACTCCAGGATGTGCCGGTTGAGCCGGGCCAGGAGCTCGGGCGAGACCGACATCCTCTCGATCAGGAGCCGCAGGGAGGAGTGGAGCGTCGAGACCAGCAGCGCCGCCGGCACGCCCTTGCCCGAGACGTCGCCGACCACGAGGGCGAGATGGCCGCCCCCTTCGCCGTGGCGGAAGAGGTCGAAGTAGTCGCCGCCGACGTGGCGCGCGGGCCGGTTCCAGCCCGCGAGCTCCCAGCCCTCGACGTCCGGCAGGCTCTTGGGCAGGATCTCGCGCTGGATCTCGGAAGCCAGCTCGATCTCGCGCTCGAGGCGCTCCTTCTCGAGCGACTCGCGGTGCAGCTCGGCGTTCTCGAGCGCGATGGCGGCCTGGTTGGCGAGCAGCTCGAGCGTGCGCCGGTCCGACTCCGGGAAGGGACCGACCCCGGTCCGGCTCTCCTTGTCGCCGACCACCAGGATCCCCTTCGGCTCGCCCTCGACCCGGATCGGCACTCCCAGCAGGTGCTCGGCGCCGGGCAGCGCGCAGCACGAGGGACGCGGAGTGCCGGAAACCAGCTCGCGGCCCTCGTCGGACTCCGGGTCGATGACCTCCTCCGCCTCGCCGCCGAAGACGCGGTGGAGCTTCATCACCGCACCCGAGCGCAGGTAGAGCGCGCCGCGGCGGGCGTCGAGCAGGGAGACGGCGCGCATCAGGATCTCCTCGCACAGGCGCTCGAGATCGAGCGTCGAGGCGATCGCGAGGCCGACGTCGTAGAGCGCCTCGAGCTGCACTCCGCGGGTCTTGCTCTCGAAGTCCTGGACCCGGAGGCGGCGGTCGAGCTGCACTTCGCGAGCGGCCGCCGCCACGGCCAGAGCGAGCGCCGTCGCTTCCGGCGCGAGCTCCCCGGGAGCGCTCGGCGGCGCCCAGGTCAGCAGTCCGCCCGCGAACGCCAGGGAGCCGGGAGGAGCGGAGTCCAGTCGGTCGGGGAAGGCGCCCCGGCCAGCGTGCGCGTCGAGCTGGTAGCCGCCCTCCGAGGGACGGTAGACCGCCGCGCCGCCGCCCGCCAGGCGCGCGAACAGCGGCAGCAGGCGCTCCAGGGCGCGCCGTCCGCCGGGCAGGACCTCGCGGGCGAGCAGGTCGAGCTCGGCGCGCAGCTCGGCCGCCGCCAGGGCCGGGGGCGCCACTTTCAGTCGCCGAGCTGTGCCACCGCAGCGCCCTCGTCGGGGTGGATCGAGGCGTACTGCGCGAGGCCCATGATGTGGAAGGTCTTCTCGATCGTCGGGGTGAGCGAGCAGAAAGCCAGCTCGCCCTCGATCTCGAGCATCTTCTCGATGATCTCGATCAGGATCGAGATCCCGATCGAGTTGATGATCCGCGTGCCCGTCAGGTTGAGCAGCAGCCGGCGGTACCCCTCGTCGAGCAGGGCGTAGGCGGCGCGCGCGATCTCCTCGCCGCCCTGGTTGTTGATGTACCCGTCGGTGTAGATCACGGCGAGTTCGCCGCGTCGGTCGATCGTGAGCTTGAGCCCTTCCGTCATGATCTCCCGATCCCCCCTTCGCGCGTCTTGCTCATGATCACGGTCGTGCCCTTGGCTCCGGACTGGATCCGGACCTCGTCCATCAGGCCTTGCATGATTTTAAGCCCCCAGCCACGCTTTCTCTCCCCCCGGATCTTCTGCTCGATGCGCGGGTCCTCGACCGCGGCCGGAGAGAAGCCGATTCCGGCGTCGTGGATCCGGATCTCGAGCCGGCTCGGCTCGGGATCGCCCCAGATCGAGAACGTGATGTCGACCCTCCGGTCGTCGGCGTGGCTGTGCTCGAAAGCGTTGACGCAGGCCTCGACGACCGCCATCCGCACCTCGTCGACGCGGTCCGCCGACATGCCGACGAAGCCGGCCAGGGCGCTCGCCGCCTGGCTGGCGACGAGCTCCATCTCCGGCGCCATCGGGAGGACGAGGGTGACCTCCCGCAGAGGGGGGCGCGCGGTCATCGGGGGCGGGGGGGAGGGCTCAGAACGTCAGGTAGAGCTCCAGCATCATGACCACGAGCGGATGGATGCGGTCGGAGAGCAGGAGCCAGAGGAAGCTCGCAACCGAAGCCGCCGCCAGCAGACGGTCGACCGGAATCCGGAGCGTCGAAGCCTGTCGTGCCGCGGACTGGAGCATGGAGGTTCCTCCCGCCCCGGAGACGAGGCAACCCCGCTGCCAACCCCGGCGGGTTCCCGACAACTCGCGCGCAAGTGTTGCAAACAAAAGACTTTCCTTCGGAATCCCGACGCCGTAGCGGGTCGGGGCCGTGGAGGGCATGAGACATTTTGTCTCGGATCGGATCGCCGGTGGTCTCGGCGCCGGGACGGTTCGGGGCGTCCACGCGGGCCCGAGCCCGGATTCGGGTCAAATTGCCCCAATGAGACAATTTGTCTCTTCTCTCAGAATCCCTTGCGCAGCAGAGTCCGGCGGTCGAGCCCGAGGACCCTCGCCGCCTCGCTCTTGTTGCCCTTGACCAGGTGCAGGACGCGCTGGATGTGGCGGCGCTCGACCGAGTCGAGGTCGAGCGCTTCCGGGCCCGGGACGGCCGCCGCGGCAGATCCCATCAGCGGCCGCAGGACCTCGGCGTCGAGCGCACCGGTCGCCAGGCTGACCGCGCCCTCGATCAGGTTCTGGAGCTCGCGCACGTTGCCCGGGTAGTCGTAGTCGAGCAGCAGGGCGAGGGCCTCGCGCGAGAGCTGGGGAGGGCGGATCCCCTCGCGGCGGCAGAAGTCCTCGAGGAAGTGCCGGACCAGGTGGGGAACGTCCTCGCGCCGCTCGCGCAGCGGCGGCAGCTCGAGCTCGACGGCGCGGATGCGGTAGTAGAGGTCTTCGCGGAAGCGGCCGTCCGCCACCAGGCGCTCGAGGTCGTGGTGGGTCGCGGCGATCACCCGGACGTCGACCCGCACCGCTTCCTCGCCGCCCAGCCGCACGACCTCGCGCTCCTGCAGGGCGCGCAGGAGCTTGACCTGAAGCACCGGCGGCATGTCGCCGATCTCGTCCAGGAACAGGGTGCCGCCGTGGGCCAGCTCGAACTTCCCGCGCCGGGCCGTCACCCCCGTCGCCACGCCCCCTTCGATGCCGAACAGCTCGCTCTCGAGCAGGCTCTCGGGCAGCGCCGCGCAGTTGATCGCGACCAGCGGACCGCTCCTTCCCGACAGGTGGTGCAGGAGCTTGGCGATCAGCTCCTTGCCGGTGCCGCTCTCGCCGCGCAGCAGGACCGAGACGCCGCGCGGCGCGACGCGCTCGACCAGGTCCAGGACCCGGCGCATCGACGGCGCGTGGGCGACGATCCGGCGCCCGCCGACCTCGGCCGCGAGCTGACCCCGCAGCACCTTGTTCTCCTCGGCCAGCCGCTCGCGTTGCACCTCCAGGCTCTCGACCTGGCGCGCGCCGTCGAGCGCGACGCCGGCGAGCGCCGCGATCGACTCCAGGAAGCGCCGGTCCTCGGCGCTGAACTCGGAGCCGGCCCCGCCGCGCTCCTCCTTGTCGAGCAACGCGAGGTAGCCCAGGAAGACCCCCCGGTAGGCCAGCGGCGCCGCCACCAGCTCACGGAAGGCCAGGCCGGCGAGCTCGCCGCCGTGCCGGGAGAGAGGTCCGCCCTGCGCCAGCAGATCGCGCCAGAGCGGATCGACCAGCAGGTCCGCGCCCGTCGGCTCCGCGCCGGGCCAGCCCACCACCGCCGCCGCCCGGCTGCCCGCCACCTCGTCGCGGGTCACGGCCACCGCCACCGCCGGATCGAGCACCAGACAGACGCGGCCCACCAGCTCCTCGAGCAGGTCCTGCTCGGTGCGCTCGCCGTAGAGCGCGAGCGCCAGGTCGTGGAGCGTCTCGAGCTGGAGCAGGCGCCGCTTGTCGGCCAAGCTCTGGGGATGGCCCGCCATGTCCGGATTGTACGCGTCCGCCCGCCCCGGGGATCCGTCCGGATTCCGGCCTCTGGACTCCGCCGGCCCCCCGTGAACGGTCGTAACTCGCTGATTCCAAAGCTACGGCTGGCTGGCGCGAAGCGTGCTCCCAAAGACCGGCATGATCGCACCGACCCCGTTGCCCGTTCCCGCACCCGACCGCGACCCCGGCCCGGCGCCGGCGATCCGGCTCGCCTCCGCGCCGCCGGACACCACCGAGGGAGACCGCTTCGACCACGTCACCCGCGTCGTCGCCCGGCTGCTCGACGTTCCGATCGCCGTCGTCACCCTGGCGGATCCCGACGACGGACCGCGTCCGCGTCCTGGTTCCGTCGTTCCTCCCGACCTCTCGCTCGGCGCCTACGTCGTGCTCGACGACCAGCCGATCGTGGTGCCGGACACGAGCCGCGACCTGCGCTTCGCCGGCCACCCCCTGGTCACCGGCGAGCCGTACGTGCGCGCCTTCGCCGGTCGCGCCCTGCACGCGCCCGACGGCCGCCGGATCGGCTCGCTGTGCGTGTTCGACCACCGCGCCCGCCACTTCACCGAGCACGACCTGGCGACCCTCGAGGACCTCTCCGGCTGGGCCGAGACCGAGCTGCGTCTGAACGCCGTGGACGCCACCCGCAGGCGGCTCCTGGCCGAGGTCGACGAGCTGCGCCGGACGGCGCTGCTCGATCCGGCGACCGGCGCCTGGACCCGCACCGCGATCGAGGACGTGCTCGCGCGCGAGCTCGAACGCAGCCGCCGGCACGGCGACCCGGTCGCGGCTCTGCGCCTGGAGATCGACGGTCTGGAGGGGGTCCGCTTCGCCTTCGGCGACGAGGTCGCCGACGACGTCCTGCGCGAGGCGGCGACCCGGACCCGGCGAGGTCTGCGCGCCTTCGACGCCCTCGGGCGCTTCGGCACCGACGGCCTGCTGATCCTGCTGGTGCGCTGCGGCCTGGCGCAGGCCCAGACCGTCGCCGCGCGCGTCGGCCGCTGCCTGCGCGACCAGCCGATCGAACTGCCGGGCGACGGGCCGATCGAGCTGACCGCGAGCATCGGGTTGGTCGCGGGCGTGTCGGTCGAGGGCGAGAAGGAGCTCCAGCAGTGGCTCGACCTGGTCGACCGCTGCCAGCGCGGCGCCCGAAGGCTGGGCGGCGACCGGATCCACGCTGCCGCTTTCGACGCACGCCGCAACGCGCTCTGGAGTTGAGCGGGCGCGCGACCGCCCTGCGGCCGGGTCAGCCCGCGGCCGAGCGGATCCGGCGCCGCGGCGTCGGCGGCTCCAGCACGCGCGCCAGGAAACGGCCGGTGTAGCTCTCCCCGGCGCGCGACACCTTCTCGGGCGTGCCCGCGGCGACCAACTGCCCGCCGGCGTCGCCCCCGTCCGGGCCCAGGTCCACGACCCAGTCGGCGGTCTTGATCACGTCGAGATTGTGCTCGACGACGATCACCGTGTTGCCCTTCTCGACCAGCTTGTGCAGCAGGTCGAGCAGCTTGCGGACGTCGTCGAAGTGCAGCCCGGTGGTGGGCTCGTCGAGCAGGTAGAGGGTCCGACCGGTCGAGCGGCGGCACAGCTCGGCGGCGAGCTTGACCCGTTGCGCCTCGCCGCCGGAGAGGGTCGTCGCGGGCTGCCCGAGGTGGAGATAGCCCAGTCCGACCTCGTCGAGCGTCCCGAGGATGCGCTCGATCGAGGGCACGGCGCGGAAGAACTCGCGCGCCTGCTCGACGGTCAGGTCGAGGATCTCGGCGACGTTCAGGCCCTTGTACCGGACCGCCAGGGTCTCGCGATCGTAGCGGCGTCCGCCGCAGACCTCGCACTTGACGTAGATGTCGGGCAGGAAGTGCATCTCGATCTTGATCTGCCCGTCGCCGCCGCACGCTTCGCAGCGCCCGCCCTTGACGTTGAAGCTGAAGCGTCCGGCCTTGTAGCCCCGGGCCCGCGCCTCCGGCGTCATCGCCAGGAGGTTGCGGATCGGATTGAAGACGTTGGTGTAGGTCGCCGGGTTGGAGCGCGGCGTGCGGCCGATCGGGCTCTGGTCGATCGCGATCACTTTGTCGAGCAGGTCGAGCCCGGTCAACCGGTCGTGCTCTCCGGCGCGCTCGCCGGCGCGGAAGAAGTGGCGGGCCAGCGCGCGGTGCAGGATGTCGTTGACCAACGACGACTTGCCCGAGCCGGAGACGCCGGTCACCACGGTGAAGGTGGCGAGCGGAAAGGAGACGGTGAGGTCCTTCAGGTTGTTGTGCCGCGCGCCGTGGACCACCAGGCTCTGGCCGCTGCCCTTGCGCCGCTTGCGCGGCACCGGGACCTCGAGCTCGCGGCGCAGGTAGCGGCCCGTCAGCGAGTCGGCCGCGGCGATCGTCTCCGGCGGTCCGACGGCGACCAGCTCGCCGCCGTGAATGCCGGCTCCGGGACCGAGGTCGATGACCCAGTCGGCGGCGCGGATGGTGTCCTCGTCGTGCTCGACCACCAGCACCGAGTTGCCCAGGTCGCGCATGCCGCGCAGGGTCCCGAGCAGACGCTCGTTGTCCTTCTGGTGCAGGCCGATCGACGGCTCGTCGAGGACGTAGAGGACGCCCATCAGCTTCGAGCCGATCTGGGTCGCGAGCCGGATGCGCTGGCTCTCGCCGCCGGACAGCGTTGCCGAGGAGCGGTCCAGCGTCAGATAGCCGACCCCGACGTCGTCGAGGAAGCGCAGGCGGTCGGAGATCTCCTGCAGCACCTTGCCGGCGATCGTTCGCTCGCGCTCGGAGAGCTCGAGCCCGGCGACGGTCCGGCGCAGGTCGACGACGGCCATCGCCGAGAGCCGGTCGATGGCGCGTCCGGCGACGGCGACCGAGAGCGCCTCGGGCTTGAGCCGGCGGCCGCGGCACTCGGGGCAGATCTGGACCGACATGTACTTCTCGATCTCGCCGCGGACCAGTTGCGAGTCGGTCGCGCGGTAACGCCGCTCGAGCATCGGCACGATGCCCTCCCAGGTCCCTTCCCAGGAGTAGCTCGACTTCTTCCCCTTGAGCTCGAAGGTCAGCTCCTCGGCGTCGTGCCCGCCCAGGATCGCCTCGCGCGCGCGCTTCGGCAGCTTCTTCCAGCGCGTCGCGAGCGAGAATTTCATCGCCCGCGCCAGGCTGCGCAGCATCTGCAGCCGCCAGGACTTCGAGCCGGGCTGGAACAGCGCCAGCGCGCCGGCCTCGATCGAGCGGTCCGGGTCGAGCAGGATCTTGTCCGGGTCGACGCGCATCAGCGTACCCAGCCCCGAGCAGGTCGGACAGGCGCCGTAGGGGCTGTTGAACGAGAACAGCCGGGGCGTGATCTCCGACAGGCTGGTGCCGCACGAGGCGCAGGCGAAGTTTTGCGACAGCATCTCCTCGGCCGCGCCTTCGGGCGCCGCGAGGACCAGGCCCGAGCCCACCCGGAGCGCGGTCTCGAGCGAGTCCGCCAGCCGCTTCTCGAGCCCGGGCTTGATCACCAACCGGTCGACCAGGACGTCGATCGAGTGCTTCTTCTGCTTGTCCAGCACGGGGATGTCGCGCGACAGGTCGACGACCTCGCCGTCGATGCGGGCGCGGACGAACCCCTGCCGCGCCATCTCACCGAGCTGCTTCCGGTACTCGCCCTTCTTGCCCCGGACATACGGCGCGTAGAGCCAGAGGCGGGTGCCTTCGGCCAGTGCCAGCAGCCGGTCGACCATCTGCTGCACGGTCTGGGGCCGGATCTCCTGGCCGCAGTTCGGGCAGTGAGGCACGCCGATCGAGGCGTAGAGCAGGCGCAGGTAGTCGTGGATCTCGGTGACCGTGCCGACCGTCGAGCGCGGATTGCGCGACACCGACTTCTGCTCGATCGAGATCGCCGGCGACAGGCCGTCGATCGAGTCGACGTCGGGCTTCTCGACCTGGGGCAGGAACTGCCGGGCGTAGGCCGAGAGCGACTCGACGTAGCGCCGCTGCCCTTCGGCGAACAGGGTGTCGAAGGCGAGCGACGACTTGCCCGACCCGGACACCCCGGTGATCACCACCAGCCGGTTGCGCGGGATCTCGAGGCGCAGGTTCTTGAGGTTGTGCTCCCGCGCCCCCCGGATGACGATCGAATCCATCGGACGAAGAACTCTAGCACCGGCACCAGCGCCTGATCGCGCGCTGCCGCGGGTCCTTCAGGACGCGACGAGGGCCGCGGGGGCGAACCCTCGCGGCCCTCGATGAGGCTGCCGCCGGAAAGGAGCCGGAGGTCAGCCGCGGCGGTGACGGTGATGGCGGTGGTGGTTGGCGTGGTGGCCGCCGCCGGAGTTGCCGCCGCCCCCGCCGCCTCCGCCCTGGCGGGCGGCGAGCTGCTCGAGGCGGCTCTGGCTGGGCAGGCGCAGAACGTTGCGCCAGTTGTTGACCGCCCGCGTCGTCAGCTCCGCTGCGCGCGCCTGGGCCTGGGTCACCGGCGCGGTGATCGCGCCGCCCTGGCGTAGGACGCGTCCCAGGTTGAGCCGGCCGATGTGCGAGCGGTAGTTGGCGTCGATCGCCTGGGCGAAGGCGTCGGCGATCAGGGCGTAGCCGAACGGCGTCGGGTGCACGCCGTCGTAGGAGAACAATCCGCCGGTCAGGAACTTGGCGTCGACGTGGACGCCCCCGGCGCTGTAACCCGAGGCGACGATCTGGTCGAAGATCCCCTGGACGTCGACCAGGGCGGCGCCCTGCTGGCTCGCGACGTTGCGGATCGCCGCGTTGAACTGGTCCGCCCGGGCTTGGATCTGCGCCACCTCGTTGGCGTCCAGCACCACCGAGTTGGACAGCGGCTGGCCGGAGCCGCCCAGCGCCGCCGGGATCCCCTTGCCGGCGGCGAGCTCGGTCTGGGCGGTGAGCAGCACGTGGTCGTTGGCGCCGAGCGGGCCGTTGGGGCCGATCAGCGGCACCGTCTGGCCGTTGATCAGCACCGGCTGCTGGGTCGCCGGATTGACCACCACCGGCGGGATCGTGGTGACGAACGGGATCGACGTGACGTGCGGGATCGTCGCGAACGCCATCTTCGCGCCGGTCGTCGCGAGCGCGCTCGCGATCGTGTTCAGGTCGTGGTTGAACTGCGCCACGGGCGTCAGGGTGACGCCCTCGATCACGATGCCGCTGGTCGCCGCCGCGAGAACGTCGTTGTTGCCGATCCAGACGGTGACGAACGTCGGGTGGAGCGCGACCGCCTCCTGCAGGGCGGTGCCCAATCCGCGCAGGATCAGGTCGTGGAGGCCGCCGTGGTCGGTGACGGTCGCGACGGTGTCGTGAATCCGCGATCCCGGCACGCCCAGGTTGTCGTAGGGACGCGGCAGGTTGAGATTGAGCGGATGGCCCAGTCCCGCCTTGGGCGCGATCACCAGCGGCACCAGGCTGGCCAGCTTGAGCTGGGCCGGGATCCCCGGATTCGAGACCAGCGGCTGCTCGAAGTCGCCGCCGACGGCCTTGTCGTGCAACAGCAGCGGGTAGCTCCCCTGCTGCGAGTCGATCGCGAGACCGCCGCTCGCGAAGCCCGCGGTGAGGCTGTCGCCCAGAGCGACGTAGCGGCTGAAGTCGACGCCTCCCCCCTGCGCAAAGACCGCGGCAGGGAGGAGCAGGAGCGCCGCCGACGCCGCGATGACCCGTTGGGTCGCGAATGCGAGCTTCCTCATGACGTACCCCCTCGGTAAGGCCGTGGCGCCGCGTCCCGGCGGTGGCTCAGAATCCCACCGTCGCGCCCAGCAGCCAGGCCGTGGTGTTGTAGGTGCCGTTGAAGTTGTCGGAGTTGGTGGTCGTGGTGCGCTCGTCGAACTTCAGGTACATCAGGGCCAGGTCCAGGCTGCACGCGGAGAACTGGTGCCCGTAGCCGACCGTCAACCCGTTGCGGTTGGCGTCCGGCAGGAGCGGATTGACGCTCTTGTCCGGCTGGGGCGTCTCGTCGTAGACGTAGCCGAAGCGCCACTCGTTGCCGCTCGAGCGCGTCCAGCGCAAGCCGGCTCGGTAGTTCATCGCGTCCTTCCAGTTCTCCGGGATCGTCGAGGAGAGCTGCGGGAAGTCGACGAAGTTCAGGTTCAGCTTGTCGAAGCTCGACCAGCCGGTCCAGTTCGCGTCGAGCTCGAGCCGGAGGTCGCGCGACAGCGCCAGGGCGACGCCCAGGCTCGCCATGTCCGGGAAGTCGATCGACGTGCCGACGTGGACGGCCTGGTTGAACGGGATCTGCTGCGCCACGACCGCATCGAGCACCGGATTGCCCGAGGAGATCTGGGTGAAGTGGGCGGTGCCGTCGTAATCCACCTTGATCTTGCTCCGGTACGAGAGGCCCCAGGAGAAGCTGTCGTTGTAGCGGTGGAGGATGCCGACGTTCCAGCCGTAGCCGTTCTCGAAGCTGCTGTCGAGCTTCACCTTGCCGGCGTCGAACACCGAGAAGGTGAACGGGTTGAAGGCCGGCAGGTAGCGCTCGAGCTCGACGTCCGAGAAGCGGACGATGGCGCCGAAGCCGACGCCGAAGTTGGGGGTCACCTTCCAGCCCAGGGTCGGGTTGAGGTCGACCGCGCGCAGCGACGCCAAGGTCGACAGGTAGCGGCCGGAGAAGTTGGCCGGGTCCTTCCACTCGGTCTTGAGACCGAAGGGCGACTCGATGCCCAGGCCGAAGTTCCAGTCGCGGGTGAGCGGCTGGATCCAGTAGCCGTGGGGGACGACCTGCGACAGTGTCACCTGCTCGGCGTTGACGCCTTCGCCCGGGAACGGATTGCCGCCCTTGAAGTCGGCGGTGGTGAAGGTGACATAGGTGCCGCCGATCGCGAACGCGCGCTGGTCCAGGAATGCGAGCCCGCCGGCGTTGTGGAAGAGCGCGGACGGATCGTCCGCCTGCGCCGTGAAGGCGCCGGCCAGTCCCATCGCGCGTGCACCTTGTTCGAAGAGACCGAATCCGGCCCCGGCGGCCGGAGCAACCGCAACCGCGAGGCCGACCACGGCCAACGCGGCGCTCTTGACGAGACGCATGATCATCGCAACCTCCCTCGAGGGCCCGTGGGCCCGGGAATCGACGCCCGAGAACATAAGGCCCCCTCCGGGGAGTGTCAATCGCGCCACGGGGTGGTTTTTCGCCGGATCCGGCAGCTCAGTCCCGCTCGCCCGCCATCGCCCGCCGGGCCTCGCGCTCGAGCTCCTTGCGCCGCTCGGTCTCGCGCTTGTCGTGGAGCTTCTTGCCCTGGACCAGCGCGATCTCGACCTTGATCCGGCTGCCCTTGAGGTAGAGGGCCAGCGGCACGACGGTGAGGCCCTTGCCGCGCACCTTGCCCGCCAGCCGGTCGATCTCGCGGCGGGAGAGCAGCAGCTTGCGGTCGCGCTCGGGCGGCGGGTTGTCCCGGTGGCCGTGGGCGTAGGCGCTGACGTGGACGCCGACCAGCCAGGCCTCGCCGCCGCGGAAGTCCACGTAGCCCTCGCGCAGCTGGACGCGCCCGGCGCGGCAGGACTTCACCTCGGTGCCGGTCAGCGCGAGCCCGGCCTCGAAGCGCTCCAGCACGTGGTAGTCGTAGAGCGCCTTGCGGTTGGCGGCCAGGGGCCGGACGGCGGCGGGCTTCTCGGTCACGATCTCTCCCTCGACGGCTCCCGGATGCTACAGTTTCGGCTTCCATGAAGGCGCCCCCGGCCCTCCTCCTCGCCGGGCTCCTGGCGATCGCGGCGGCTCCCGCGACCGGCGGCGAGCCGGCCGTCCGGGATCTCTCGATCGCGCTCAACGGCGTCCAGGTTCTCGCCACCTTCCGGCTCGACGGCGGCTTCACGCCCGACCTGCGCGAGCGGATCGAGAGCGGTCTGCCGACCGGATTCGTCTTCGACCTCGATCTGCTGCGCGACCGCAAGCGCTGGTGGGACGAGTCGCTCGACACCACCCACCTCGAGGTGGTCGCGATGTTCAACGCGGTCACCCGCGAATACCTGCTGAACACCAAGCTCGAGGGCAAGCTGATCGACAGCCGGACCCTGCGCGACTTCGGCGAGCTCGAGCGCGCCATGACCCGGTTCATGGCCCTGCCGGTGTTCGTGATCCACAACCCGTCGAAGCGCGAGCGCTACCTGATCCGCGTCCGCGCCGAGCTGGGGACGGGCAACGTCCTCGGCTTCGTGCCGGTCATGCGCTCGACCTCGTGGGTCGAGTCGAACAAGGTCCGGGTCCCGGAGCTGTGAGCCTGTGAAGGACTTCCGCGCCCAGCTCGCGCGCCGCAGCCGCGACACCCGCTGGGTCGCGGCGGTCCTGGCGGTCGGCCTCGTCGTCGCCGTCGTCATCTACTGGCTGGTCCAGCGCGGCAGCCAGCTGCCGCCGACCCTGGTCACCGACCGGGTCCTGCTGTTCGTCCTGCGCGACCTGATCGGCGTGCTCATCGCGGTCATCCTGTTCGTCCTCTTCCGCA
Source organism: uncultured Solirubrobacterales bacterium (assembly GCA_963795665.1). GTDB lineage: Bacteria > Actinomycetota > Thermoleophilia > Solirubrobacterales > 70-9 > DASUPK01. The sequence continues at coordinate 78,114 of CAWCIP010000027.1, forward strand.
ACCTGTTCAAGCTCTGGAACGAGCGCCGCCGCCGGGTCCTCGGTTCGCGTTTCAAGACCAAGCTGGTGGCCACCTACATCGGCCTCTCGCTGTTGCCCGTCCTGGCCCTGTTCTTCTACGCCAACGAGCTGCTGCAGGGCGCCATCGACCGCTGGTTCTCGGCTTCCCTGGCCGAGGTCCTGGAGCAGGGCAACGCCGTCTCGCAGGCGCTGTCCAAGACGATCGAGGACCGCAACTGGCGCGACGCGGCCCGACTCGCCCGCGACCTCGAGGGGCTCGACCTCGGCGAGGCCTCCGGCCGCGCCACGGCGGCGAAGCGCCTGGAGCGGGGCCGCCTCGAGACCGGCGCCGACTTCATCGCGCTCTACGACCGCGACGACTTCGTCCAGGCGGTCCTCGACCCGAGGTCGGGCATCGCCGACCTGCCCGAGCCGGGCCGGGCGCTGCCGCGCGAGGCCTCGGAGCGGGGCCGCTCGGTGCGCGTGCTCGAGCCGCCGGGGACCCGCGGCCGGTTGATCCTCGCCGCCGCGACCGCGGGCGGCCGCCCGAGCGGCCGCACGGTGGTGGTGGTCGGGACGCTGCTCGATCCGGCCACCGCGACGCGCAGCGAGAAGCTGATCCGCGCCTATCAGAGCTACCGCCAGCTCGAAGTCCAGAAGGGCGAGTTCAAGACCAGCTACCTGCTGACCTTCATCCTGGTGACCCTGCTCATCCTGCTCGCATCCTCCTGGATGGGGCTCTTTCTCGCCCGCCGCCTGATGGCGCCGGTCCAGGCTTTCGCCGAGGCGATGCGCCACGTCTCCTCGGGCGACCTCGACCAGCGCATCGAGGTGCCCGCCGACGACGAGATGGCGGTGGTCGTGGACTCGTTCCACCGCATGACCGAGGAGCTGTCGCGCAGCCGCCAGCTGATCGAGACGCGCAACCGCGAGCTGACCCAGGCCAACCGCGTGCTGGCCGAGGAGCGGGCGCTGGTCGGCGCCATGCTCGACGGTCTGGCGGCGGGAGTGATCGCGGTGGACGGCGAGGGCCGGTTGCTGACGGTCAACGGCGCCGCGCTGCAGATGCTGCGCCTGCGCGGCGACGAGCTGCCGGGGCGCACGCTGCGCGAGGTGCTCGCCGACGACGTGCGCGCGCCGCTCGCCGACCTGGTGGACGCCGCGGGCGAAGAGGGGCGGACGACGTCGCAGGTCTCCTTCCCGGTCGGCGAAACCTGGCGCACGTTCGAGGTCAAGATCGCGCCGCTGCCGGGGCCGCCGGGCGCCGCCACCGGCCGCGTCGTCGTGGTCGAGGACCTGACCGAGCTGATCCGGGCGCAGAAGCTCGCCACCTGGACCGAGGCGGCCCGCCGCGTCGCGCACGAGATCAAGAACCCGCTGACCCCGATCCGCCTCTCGGCCGAGCGGCTGCGGGCGCGCCACCGCCAGGGCGACGCCGACGCCGGTGAGCTGGTCGAGGACGCGGTGGACATCATCGTCCGCGAAGTCGGCAACATGCAGCACCTGGTCGACGAGTTCTCGCGCTACGCGCGCATGCCCGGACCGCAGCTCGCCGCCACCGACTTCGAGCCTCTGGTCGCCGACGTCGTCGCCCTCTACCGCGACCTCAAGCCCGGGGTCGAGGTCGTGGCGCAGGTCGAGCCCGGGATGGGCGAGATCTGGGTCGATCCGGAGCTCATCCGCCGCATCTTGATCAACCTCCTGGACAACGCGGTCGAGGCGACCGACCCGCCGGGAGAGGTCGGCGTGACGGTGCGCCGCGAGGGCGACGCGGTCGAGATCCTGGTCGCCGACAGCGGGCGCGGGATCCCGCCGCGGGACCGCGACCGCCTCTTCCTGCCCTTCTTCTCGCGCAAGGGGCGCGGGTCGGGCCTGGGCCTGGCGATCGTGCACCGGGTGGTCACCGACCACGACGGCGAGATCCGCGTCGAGGACAACCAGCCGCGCGGCACGGTGTTCCGGATCCGGCTGCCGGCACGCGGCGCGTCGGGCGCGGCCGGCCCCGAGCGGGGCACGCCGTCGTGAGCGCGCTGCTGGTCGGCACCGCCGGCCACGTCGACCACGGCAAGACGGCCCTGCTGCGCGCCCTGACCGGCATCGACTGCGACCGGCTCCCCGAGGAGAAGCGCCGCGGCATCACCCTGGACCTGGGCTACGCCCACCTCGAGCGCGACGGCGTGGAGGTCGGCTTCGTCGACGTCCCGGGCCACGAGCGCTTCCTGCACAACGCCCTGGCCGGCCTGGGCGGCATCCGGCTGCTGCTGTTCGTCGTCGCGGCCGACGAGGGGGTCCGGGCGCAGACCCGCGAGCACCTGGCCGTGGCCGAGCTGCTCGGCGTCCCGGCGGCGGTCGTGGCGGTGACCAAGACCGACCTGGTCGCGCCCGACTTCGTCGACTTGGTGGAGCTCGAAGTCGAGGAGCTCCTGGCGACGACCCGCTTCGCCGGCGCGCCGGTGTTCCGCGTCTCGAGCGCGACCGGGGAAGGCGTCGAGGCGCTCGCCGCGGAGCTCGTCGCCCGCGCCGGCGCCGAGGCCCCGTTCGGCGCCGCGGAGGATCCGGCCCGGCTGCCGGTCGACCGGGTCTTCGTGGTCCGCGGCCAGGGCGTGGTCGCGACCGGCACCCTGGTCAGCGGCGCCATCGCGGCCGGCGACGCGCTCCGGCTCGAGCCGCTCGGCCGCGACGTGCGGGTGCGCTCGCTCGAGGTCCACGGCCACCCGCGCGAGATCTCGCGCGCGGTCGGCCGCACCGCGCTGCTGCTGGCCGGCGCCGAGGCCGGCGAAGTCGAGCGCGGCCAGGAGCTCGTCGGCGCCGGCGGACCGCTGCCCGCGCGCCGCCTGCTGGCGCGGGTGCGCCTGCTGGCCGACGCACCGGCCACGCTCGAAGGGACGAGCGACGCCCGCCTCCACCTGTTCGCCGCCGAGACTCCGGCCCGGGTGCGGCCGCTCCTGCCGGCCCGGCTCGAGCCGGGCGCCGAAGGCTTGGTCGAGATCCGGCCGCGCCGGCCGCTGGTCGCCGCCCGCGGCGACCGCTTCGTCCTGCGCCGGCTCTCCCCCGCCGCCACCCTGGGCGGCGGCGAAGTGCTCGACCCGCGCTGGCGCCGGCCCCGGGGCGCCGAGCTGGAGCGGCGACTGTCGGCCCTGTCGGGCTCCGAGCGTGACGCCCTGCGCGCCTGGGTCGAGGCCGGCGGCCGCGCCGGCGCCTCCGCCGCGGAGATCGCCCTGCGGCTGGGGCGGGGCGAGGCGCCGGCCGCGGCGTCGCTGGCGCGACTCGCGGCGGACGGCGCGCTGGTCGAGGGCGCCGGACGCTGGTTCGTGCCCCCGGCGCTGGCCGCCCTCGAGCGGGACGCCCGCGCCCTGCTCGCGGAGTACTTCGCGCGCGATCGGCTGGCCGAGCAGATGCCCAAGGCGGAGCTCGTGCGCAAGCTCCTCGGCCGGCGCGCCGCGACGCTGGCCGATTTCCACCTCGGCTGGCTGGCGAAGCGCAAGATCCTGATCGTCGACGGCGAGCACGTCCGTCCGCCCGGCCGGAAGGCGGACCTGTCGGCCGAGGAGACCGGGCTCGCGGCCCGGATCCTGGAGGCTTACGACGGCGCCGGGCTGGAACCGCCGTCACCGGCCGAGGTCGCGCGCCGCCTGGGCGCCAAGCCGGCGATGGTCGAGGGCCTGGTGCGCCACCTGGTGGCGCGCCAGCGCCTGATCAAGCTGCCCCAGGGGATGATCCTGGGTGCCTCGGCGTTCGACCGGCTGTGCGGCGAGCTCGACGCCAGCGGTTGGACCCGATTCACGGTGGGCCAGTTCAAGGAGCGCTTCGGCCTGTCGCGCAAGTTCGCGATCCCGCTGCTCGAACGGCTCGACGCGCTCTCGATCACCCGCCGCGCGGGCGAGGAGCGGCAGCTCCTGCGCGCCGCGGCGCGGCCGCCCGATCCAGACTCCCGGAGCCCGGTTCCGGAATCCTGACCGGTCTGGGACGAGCCGGACCGACGGCTCGGGGTCCGATTCTCAAACCACACGTTTCAAAGGATTTGCGTACTCTCTCGGCGACCCGTCTCTGGGACCGCCGACTGGCACGCGCCTCGCGCTGTCCTGGGGCGTCCGCCGCGGCGTACGCGGCCGAGAAGTCGACCCAGAACGGAGGCACCAGCATGCGAAAGAACCTGATGATCTGCCTGGCGCTGCTCCTCGCGCTCGCCTCGGCGAGCGCCGGGCACGCGCAAGGCGTCCAGACGTCGACCCTGATCGGCACGGTGACGTCGAACGACGGCCAGCCGTTGCCGGGAGTCACCGTGACGGTGACCTCGCCGGCGCTGCTCGGCGAGCGGGCGACGACGTCCGGCGTCAACGGCGACTACGTCCTGCGCGGTCTTCCGCCGGGGCAGTACAACGTGAAGTTCACCCTCGAGGGGATGCAGGCCGTCGAGCGCAGCTCGACCCTGGCCCTCGGCGGCACCTCGAAGGCCGACGCGACGATGGAGGTCGCGACCGCTTCCGAGACCATCGTGGTCACCGGCGAAGCCCCGTCCGCGCTCGAGACCACGACCGTGGGCGCCAACTTCGAGAAGAAGACGATCGACAACCTGCCGATCACGCGCACCCCGACCAACATCGCCCTGCTCTCGGCCGGCCTGACCGAGAACGTGGCGCTGGGCCGCAACAGCGGCCAGGTGGCGATCAACGGCGGCATGGCCTACGACAACGCCATCCTGATCGACGGCACCAACGTCCAGGACAGCATCTTCGGCCAGACCAACAACCTGTACATCCAGGAAGCCATCGAAGAGACGCAGGTCCTGACCTCGGGCATCTCGGCCGAGTACGGCGGCTTCTCCGGCGGCGTCATCAACACGATCACCAAGAGCGGCGGCAACCAGTTCTCGGGCACCTTCCGGGTCGACCTCGACAAGCCCGACTGGCGCGACGAGACGCCGTACGAGAAGGAGAACGGCATCACCCGCACGGGGGACATGAACAAGACCTACGAGGCCACCCTGGGCGGACCGATCGTGCGCGACCGGCTGTGGTTCTTCGTCGCCGACCGCGAGTTCAAGCGCGACCAGGCGAACACCACGGCGGTCTCCTCCGAGCCGTACGTCTACACCCAGGAGAACCCCCGGTACCAGGTCAAGCTGACCGGCGCGATCACGTCGAACCACAACCTGCAGGTCTCCTACATCAACAACGACCGCAAGGACAAGAACAACGCCCAGCTGCGCGTGATCGACACGAACTCGCTCATCCCCGACGGCCAGTTCCCCAACGACGGCACGTCGGTGAGCTACTCGGGCGTCTTCACCAACAGCCTGTACGGTGAGCTGCGTTACTCCGAGAAGAAGTTCCAGTTCAAGGGCCTCGGAGGGTCGAGCCAGGACATCCACGACTCGCCCTTCTACTCCTACGGCTTCTTCGGCGACTACGGCCTGTACAACCAGCCGTACTTCGACGCCACCGATCCCGAGGACCGCAACAACAAGGAGTATGCCGGGTCGCTGTCCTACTTCCTGTCGACCGAGAAGACCGGTAGCCACGACATGAAGTTCGGCGTCGAGCGCTTCACCACCACCCGCACCGGCGGCAACTCCCAGAGCTCGACCAACTACGTCTTCGTGACGGACTTCGTGGCCGACGCCAACGGCAACCCGGTGATCGGCGCCAACGGCCGTCTCGTCCCGCTGTTCACCCCGGGCTTCAGCATCCTGTGGAACTACATCCCGACCCGCGGTGCCCAGCTCGACATCACGACCGATTCCTTCTACGTCAACGACCGCTGGAACCTGAACGACCACTGGTCGTTCAACCTCGGCGCCCGTTACGAGAAGGTGCGGTCCACCGCGACCGGCGGCATCGACACCGTCGACACCGACGCCATCGTGCCGCGCCTCGGCGCCTCGTACGACATCAAGGGCGACGGCAAGTGGAAGGTGGACGTCACCTACGCCGATTACGCCGGCCGCTACAACCCGTCGATCTTCGGCCGCAACAGCCCGGTGGGCAATCCGACCGGGATCTACTCGTACTACGTCGGCCCGGCCGGCCAGGGGCTGGACTTCGCGCCCGGCTTCGACTTCAACAACTACGTCATCTACAACGCCGCCCTGCCGACCATCAACACGTCCTTCCAGAAGGGGCTGTCCTCGCCGGTGACCCACGAGATCACGGCGTCGTTCGGCTTCCAGCTGCCCAAGGGCGGCTACGGCAAGCTGACCTACGTCAACCGCGACACCGATAACTTCATCGACGATTTCGTCACCCTCGACAACGGTACGTCGGAGGTGGTCGTCAACGGCGTCGACTACGGTGCGGTGGACAACGTGGTCTACAAGAACACCAACGCACCGACCCGCAAGTACGAGGGTCTGCAGTTCCAGAGCCAGTACAACGTCACGGACAACTGGATGATCGCCGGCAACTGGACCTGGCAGATCAAGAACGACGGCACCTACGAAGGCGAGGGCGGCCAGTCGATCGGCACCTCGCCGTTCGGCAACCGGCCCGAGGTCTACCCGGTCGGCCGGGTCAACCCGGACGGCCACCTGCTGCAGTACCAGGCGCACAAGATCCGCGTCTGGACCAACTACAACCTCGACCTCGGCCGCGGCGGTACCCTGGGCATCGGCGGCGTGCTGCGCTACGACTCGCCGACCACGTTCAGCTACGCGCGGTCGAACACCTCGCCGACGCCGGAGATGATCGCAGCGAACCCCGGCTACGCGACGCTGCCGCGCTTCACCCTGTACTTCGGCGACCGCGGCGCGGGCGAGTTCAACTCGGTCTGGAGCGCGGATCTGGCCCTCAACTACCAGGTCCCGATCTGGAAGACGCTGGCGCCCTGGATCAAGTTCCAGGTCAACAACGTGTTCAACCAGGACAAGCTGGTGACCTACAGCACGAGCATCGCGGCCGATCCCAACAGCCCGAAGGACGCCTTCGGCCTGCCGACCGGCTACACCAAGAACTCCACGTTCGGCAAGGGGACGAGCAACGCCAACTACCTCGTGCCGCGCGAGTACCTGATCTCGGCCGGCATCCGCTTCTGATCCGGACCTGATCGACCCCGGTCGCTCGCTCGAGCGGCCGGTCCTCCGAGGGGCGGCTCCGGCCGCCCCTCTTGCTTTGCCTCCGCGCACCCGCGATCCAATCCCATGGAGCAGCGCTCAAGATCTTGAATCCCGGCTCCCCGGAACCCGCCGCGGTGGGTCGGCGAGGCTCTACCGCAGGTCGTAACGAGCTTTGACGTCAACGAATAGGACGCATCCGTCCGGAACCTCCGCAGGCCCTGTTCATGGCACGAAACTAGCGAATCAAGACTGTGAACAATTGTCCGCGGCGGACGCGGACTTCTTTGATGGACCAAAAGGAGGATGCAGGATGCGAAGAGTTCTCATGGCCTGCCTCGCGCTGGTTCTCGGCTTCGCGATCGCGAGCGCCGGACACGCGCAGGGCGTCCAGACTTCGACCCTCATCGGCACGGTCACGTCGAACGACGGCCAGCCGTTGCCGGGCGTCACCGTGACGGCCACTTCGCCGGCGCTGCTCGGCGAGCGGGCGACGACGTCGGGAGTCAACGGCGACTACATCATGCGCGGCATGCCCCCGGGGCAGTACACCGTGAAGTTCACCCTCGAGGGGATGCAGGCCGTCGAGCGCAGCTCGACCCTGGCCCTCGGCGGCACCTCGAAGGCCGACGCGACGATGGAGGTCGCGGCGGCTTCCGAGACCATCGTGGTCACCGGCGAGGCCCCGTCCGCGCTCGAGACCACGACCGTGGGCGCCAACTTCGAGAAGAAGACGATCGACAACCTGCCGATCACGCGCACCCCGACCAACATCGCCGAGCTCTCGGCCGGCCTGACCGTCAACACTCCGGTCGCCGGCCAGGTGGCGATCAACGGCGGCATGGCCTACGACAACGCGATCCTGATCGACGGCACCAACGTCCAGGACAACATCTTCGGCCAGACCAACAACCTGTACATCCAGGAAGCCATCGAAGAGACGCAGGTCCTGACCTCGGGCATCTCGGCCGAGTACGGCGGCTTCTCCGGCGGCGTCATCAACACGATCACCAAGAGCGGCGGCAACCAGTTCTCGGGCACCTTCCGGGTCGACCTCGACAAGCCCGACTGGCGCGACGAGACGCCGTACGAGAAGGAGAACGGCATTACCCGCACGGGGGACATGAACAAGACCTACGAAGCCACCCTGGGCGGCCCGATCGTGCGCGACCGGCTGTGGTTCTTCGTCGCCGACCGCGAGTTCAAGCGCGACACGGCGGGCACCACCCCGGTGTCGAGCGAGGCGTACGTCACCACGACGGACAACCCCCGGTACCAGATCAAGCTGACCGGCGCGATCACGTCGAACCACAACCTGCAGGTCTCTTACATCAACAACGACCGCAAGGACAAGAACAACCGGCAGCTGCGGGTGATCGACACGAACTCGCTCATCCCCGACGGCCAGTTCCCCAACGACGGCACGTCGGTGAGCTACTCGGGCGTCTTCACCAACAGTCTGTACGGTGAGCTGCGCTACTCCGAGAAGAAGTTCCAGTTCAAGGGCCTCGGAGGGTCGAGCCAGGACATCCACGACTCGCCGTTCTACTCGCTGGGCTTCTTCAACGACTACGGCCTGTACAACCAGCCGTACTTCGACGCCACCGACCCCGAGGACCGTGACAACACGGAGTACGCCGGGTCGCTGTCCTACTTCCTGTCGACCGAGAAGGCCGGTAGCCACGACATGAAGTTCGGCGTCGAGCGCTTCACCACCACCCGCACCGGCGGCAACTCCCAGAGCTCGACCAACTACGTGTTCGCAACCGACTACGTTCAGGGTCCCGACGGCAATCCGGTGATCGGCGCCGACGGCCGCCTGATTCCGATGTTCACTCCGGGATTCAGCCTGCTCTGGAACTACATCCCGACCCGCGGCGCGAAGCTCGACATCACGACCGACTCCCTCTTCGTCAACGACCGCTGGAACCTGAACGACCACTGGTCGTTCAACCTCGGTCTGCGCTACGAGAAGGTAACTTCGACGGCCACCGGCGGCATCGACACCGTCGACACCAGCACCCTCGCACCGCGCCTCGGCGCGTCGTACGACATCAAGGGCGACGGCAAGTGGAAGGTGGACGTCACCTACGCCGACTATGCCGGCCGCTACAATCCGTCGATCTTCGGCCGCAACAGCCCGGTGGGCAATCCGGTCGGCATCTACTCCTACTACGTCGGACCTGCGGGTCAGGGCCTGGACTTCGCTCCCGGCTTCGACCTCAACAACTACGTCATCTACGACGCGGCCCTGCCGACGGTCAACACTTCCTTCAAGAAGGGCCTGTCCTCGCCGGTGGCGCACGAGATCACGGTGTCGTTCGGCTTCCAGCTGCCCAAGGGCGGCTATGGCAAGATGACCTACGTCAACCGCGACACCGACAATTTCATCGACGACTTCATCACGCTCGACAACGGAACGTCCGAGATCATCGTCGACGGCGTCGACTACGGCGCGGTGGACAACCGGGTGTTCAAGAACACCAGCACGCCGACCCGCAAGTACGAGGGTCTGCAGTTCCAGGGTCAGTACAACATCACCGACAACTGGATGATCGCCGGCAACTGGACCTGGCAGATCAAGAACGACGGCACCTACGAAGGTGAAGGCGGCCAGTCGATCGGCACCTCGCCGTTCGGTGACCGGCCCGAGATCTATCCGATCGGCCGGACGGCCCCGGATGGGCACCTGCTGCAGTACCAGGCGCACAAGATCCGCGTCTGGACCAACTACAACCTCGACCTCGGCCGTGCCGGCACGCTGGGCATCGGCGGCGTGCTGCGCTACGACTCGCCGCTCACGTTCAGCTACTCGCGGTCGAACACCTCGCCGACGCCCGAGATGATCGCAGACGAACCCCGGCTACGTCTCGCTGCCGCGCTTCACCCTGTACTTCGGCGACCGCGGCGCGGGCGAGTTCAACTCGGTGTGGAGCGCGGATCTGGCCCTCAACTACCAGGTCCCGATCTGGAAGACGCTGGCGCCCTGGATCAAGTTCCAGGTCAACAACGTGCTCAACCAGGACAAGCTGGTGAGCTACAACACCGGGATCAACGCCGACCCCAACAGCCCGAAGGACGCTTTCGGCCTGCCGACCGGCTACACCAAGCAGACCAACTTCGGCAAGGGTGTCAGCAACGCCAACTACATCACGCCGCGCGAGTACCTGATCTCGGCCGGCATCCGTTTCTGATCCGGTCCTGATCGACCCCGGTCGCTCACCCGAGCGGCCGGATTCTGAAAGGGGCGGCTCCGGCCGCCCCTTTTGTTTTGTCCTCGGGGACCGGCGCGCGGCCGGCCGTGCCGCGACCCTGAAGTAGGATCGCGGCGTGGTCGTCCCCGCTCCCGCGGCCAGGATCGCTCGCCGGATCCCGGCCTCCAGACTCCTCCTCGCCTTCGCGCTCCTCCTCGGACTCGGCGCCTGCTCGAAACCGGCGGCCCGCTCGCCGGTCGTCCTGATCTCGATCGACACGCTGCGCGCGGACCATCTCCCCGCCTGGGGCTACCGGGGCGTCGAGACGCCCGCGATCGACGCCCTGTCCCGCGACGCGGTCCGCTTCGCCGACGCCTACTCCCAATACCCTTTGACCCTGCCCTCGCACGCGTCGTTCCTCACCGGGCTGCTGCCGCCGCACGACGGCGTGCGCGACAACATCGGCTACACACTCGACACCGTCGCGCACCCGACGCTGGCGAAACGTCTGGCCGGCGCCGGTTACGCCACCGGCGGCTTCGTCTCGAGCTACGTCCTGCGCCGGGAGACCGGCGTCGGCGACGGCTTCGAGGTCTACGACGCTCCCGGACCCGGGCCCCGGGCCCAGATCCTCGACCTGGCGCAGCGCCCCGGCACCGTCACCGTGGCGGCGGCGCGTTCCTGGCTCGACCGCGAACGCTTCGAGAGCTCCGGCCGCCCCTTCTTCCTCTTCGTCCACCTCTACGAGCCGCACGCGCCCTACGCGCCTCCGGAGCCGTTCCGCAGCCGCTACCCCGGCCACCCGTACGACGGTGAGATCGCGACCGCCGACGCCGCGGTCGGGACGCTGCTCGACGACCTGCGCAAGCGCGGGCTCTACGACCGGGCGGTGGTGGCGCTGGTCTCCGATCACGGCGAGGGCCTCGGCGAGCACGGCGAGTCGAAGCACGGCGTCTTCCTCTACCGCACCACGCTGCACGTCCCGATGCTGATCAAGCTGTCCGGAGCCCGGCGCGCCGGAACCGAGGTGGATTCGCCGGCGGGGCTGGTCGACCTCGTCCCGACGCTGCTCGCCGCGGCCGGGCTCGACGTCCCGAAGGGGCTCGACGGCGTCGACCTCCTGGGCGGCGCGGGCGCCACCGGGCAGCCGGCGGATCGGGGCCTCTACGCCGAGACCTTCTACCCGCGCCTGCACTTTGGCTGGAGCGACCTGAGGGCCTGGACCGAGAGGCGCTGGTCCTTGGTCGACGGGCCGACCCCGGAGTTGTTCGACCTCGCCGCCGATCCCGGGCAGACCCGGGACGTGCTGGCGCAGGAGCGCCGGGAGGCCGCCCGCATGCGCGCCGAGATCGCGCGGCGCGACGCGCCCCTCGCCCCGCCGTCCGCCGTCGACTCCGCGACCGCGGCCAAGCTCGCGTCGCTCGGATATCTCACCGGGACGGTCGCGGCCGGCGGCGACCGGTTGCCCGACCCGCGCAGCCAGCGCGACCTGCTCGCCGCGCTCGAGACCGGCGCCGACGCCTACTTCGCCGGCGACGACCCGCAGGCGCTCGAGCTGCTGCGCAAGGTGCTGGCGCGCAACCCGGACATGCGCGACGTCTGGAGCATGGTCGCCCGTTCGCTCGACCGTCAGGGCCGCACCGCCGAAGCGCTGGCGGCCTGGGATCGGCTGCTCGACCTCTCCGAAGGCGACGCCGGCATGGCCTTGCTGGTCGGCGAGCGGCACCTCGCGGCCGGCGACGTCGAGCGCGCACGCGGCCTGGCCGAGGCCGCCGCCGCGGTCGAGCCGGAGCGCGCCGAGGAGCTCCTCGCCGAGGTCGACTTCGCCCAGGGCAAGGACGCCGCGGGCCAGGCGAAGCTCGAGCGGGCGGTCGCCACCGGGCACGCCAGCGAGACCGCGCGCCGCCGCCTCGCCCTCGACGCGCTTTCGAGCGGCGAGCCCGAGCGCGCTGTCGAACTGCTCGAGCCGACCGAGAAGGCGGGCGAGCCCGAGTCCTGGATCCTGCTCGCGCTGGCGCTGTCCGACGCCGGACGGCAGCAGGAGGGAGTGGACTGGCTCGAGAAGGCCCGCCGCGCCTCGCGCCCCGAGGCGTCGTTCTTCGAGAATCTCGGGGTCGCCTTGCTGACCCTCGGGCGCGACGACAAGGCCCGGACCGCCCTCGAGCAGGCGGTGAAGCTGGATCCCGGCGCCGCGACGGCTTGGAACACGCTGGGCGTGGCGTGCGCCCGCGCGGGCGACGCCCGCGGCGCGATCGACGCCTGGCGGCACGCGGTCGGCGCCGATCCCTCGCTCGTCGACGCCTGGTTCAACCTCGGGCTGACCGCCGCCCACGCGGGCGACCGCGATCTCGCCCGCCGCGCCCTTGCCCGCTTCCTCGACCTCGCCCCGGCCGGGGGACCGCGCGCCGGCGACCGCGAGCGGGCCGAGCAGGCGCTGGCGGGACTCGGAGGCGCGTCGTGAGTCGCGCGGCGCCGCTGCTCGCGGCCGTCGCGCTGGGGCTGGCGGGATGCGGCGGCGGCGGCCGCACGGTCGACCACGACGCCCCCGTGGTCCTGGTCACCATCGACACCCTGCGCGCGGACCACCTCCCCGCCTGGGGCGACGCCGGGGTGGTCACGCCGGCGGTCGACCGGCTGGTCCAGGACGGCATCCGGTTCGACAACGCCTACTCGCAGGTCCCGCTCACCCTGCCCTCGCACTCGACCCTGATGACCGGCCTGCTGCCCTACCAGCACGGCGTGCGCAGCAACATCGGCTTCCGGCTCGACGGCGCCGCGCATCCGACCCTGGCGCTGCTGCTCGCCGGCCACGGCTACGCCACCGGCGCCGCGGTTTCGGCCTACGTGCTGCGCTCCGAGACCGGGATCTCGGCCGGCTTCCAGCGCTACGACGATTCGATGGAGGTGCGCCAGGACGAGCCGCTGGGCGCCCTCCAGCGTCCCGGCGGCCAGGCGCTCGACGCCGACCTGCGCTGGCTCGACGGTGTCGGCGAACGACCGTTCCTGCTCTGGCTCCACCTGTTCGAGCCGCACAGCCCGTACGACCCGCCGGAGCCGTTCCGGTCGCGCGCGCCCTCGCTCTACGACGGCGAGATCGAGGCCGCCGACGCCGTCCTCGGACGTCTGCTCGGCGAGCTCGACCGGCGCGGCCTCTACGACCGCGCGCTGATCGTCTTCGCCTCCGACCACGGCGAGGGGCTGGGCGACCACGGCGAGCAGGAGCACGGCATCCTGCTCTACCGCGAGTCGCTCCACGTTCCCCTGGTGATCAAGCTGCCCGGCGGCCGGCGCGCGGGCGAGACCGAGCGCGATCCGGTCGGGCTGGTGGACGTCCTGCCCACCGTGCTCGCCGACCTCGGACTGCCGGCGCCGCCGGAGCTCGCCGGAAGCGACCTGCTCGCGGCAGCCGCCCCCGACCGCCATCTCTACGCCGAGACCTTCTACCCGCGCATCCACCTGGGCTGGAGCGAGCTGCGCTCTCTGGTCGACTCCCGCTACCAGCTGATCGACGGCCCCGACCCGGAGCTCTACGACCTGGACGCCGACCCGCGGGAGCGCGACAACCTGCGCGACTCCGCGCGGCGGGTCTTCCAGGAGCGGCGCCACGAGCTCGCGAAGGTGCCCGAGGCGCTGACCGCCGCCGCGCCGGCGACCGAGGAGGAGCGGCAGAAGCTGTCCGCGCTCGGCTACCTCACCGGCTCCGCCGCCGAGACCGGCGGCCCGCGCCCCGATCCCAAGAGCCGCATCGGCCAGCTCGAGCGCCTGCAGCAGGACTTCGAGCGGGTCGAGAAGGGCCAGCTCACCGAGGCCGAGACGGACCTCCGGGATCTCGTCCGCGCCAACCCGGAGATGATCGACGCGCGGGTCCAGCTCGCCGCCGTCCAGCGCCGGCTCGGCCGCTTCGAGGAGTCGCGCGCCAACTACCGCGAGGTGATCCGCCAGGAGCCGGGCTACCTCCAGACCGTGGCGATCGAGATCGGCAAGATCGAGCTCGATCTCGGCAACCTCGACGCCGCGCAGCAGAACGCCGAGATCGCGATGCCCTCCTCCCCGGACGAGGCGCACCTGCTGCTCGCCGCCGTGGCTGCCCGCCGCGGCGAGTGGGGCCGCGCGGAGAGCGAAGCCCGGACCGCCTTCGGCGACGGCGACCGTCCGCGGATCCCGGCGATGCTCCTGCTGGCGCAGATCCTCGGCCAGCGCGGCCAGAACGAGCAGGGACTCGACCTGCTGGCGGCGATCGACCGGCGCATCGCCTCCGGCGAAGCGCGGCCGCTGCCCACGCTCGAGTCCACCCGCGGCGACCTGCTGGCGCGGCTGGGCCGCGAGGGCGACGCCGAGGCCGCCTTCCGCAAGGAGATCGCGGCCTTCCCGCGTACCGAGGAGGCCTACGGACGTCTCGCTATCCTGCTCGCCTCCGAGCACCGCTTCGAAGAGATCCAGCCCGCCCTGGACGCCATGATCGCTGCCAAGCCAACGCCGGCGACTTGCGCGCTGGCCGCCCGGACCCTCGACGACCTGGGCAACCACGCTGGCGCCGAGGCCTACCGCCGCCGTGCCCGCGAGCTCGCCCGGAAGTACGGCGCTCCGGGGAGCTGACCCCCGCGGGTCCCCCCGCCGGCCGGGTCGGCTATCCTCGGCGCGATGCGCGAGCTCCACGATCTGCTGACCCGGCTGCGCGAGCTCGGCGCAGCCGACGCACCGGCCGCGATGGCGACCGTGGCGCGGGTCGAGGGCTCGAGCTACCGGCGCGAGGGCGCCCGGATGCTGGTCGAGCCCGGCGGCCGTCTGACCGGCGTGCTCACCGGCGGCTGCCTCGAGCGCGACCTCGTCGCGCTCGCCGGCGAGGTCCTGGCCGACCACACCCCGCGCGTCGTCACCTTCGACCTCTCCGCCGACAACGAGGCCTACTGGGGCACCGGCACCGGCTGCGCCGGCGTGATCACCCTGCTCGTCGAGCCGCTGGACGGACCGCGCCGCGCACGGATGATCGAGCAGCTCGCAGAAGCGATCGAGAAGCGGCGCGAAGTTCGCACCGCCACGGTCATCGCAGCAAGCCTCTCCCGGGACGGAGAGAACGGCAGAGCGCATCCTGCCGCCGCGCCCGGCGAACTGGCCTCGTCTTCCCTAGCTGAAAGTCTTTCCGTCTTTGCTTCTGGCGAGGAGAGGATCCGGCTGGATGCGGCCCTCGCTGCGCTCGCGCCCGGCAGCGCCCGCTACGTGGAGCTCGAGGGCGCCGGCGAGCGCTGCGGCCTCCTGCTCGAGTCGCTCCTGCCGCCGATCCACCTCCTGGTGGTCGGCGCCGAGCGCGACACGCTGCCGCTGCTGCGCCAGGCGCACGAGCTGGGCTGGGCGGCGACGGTCGTCGAGCCGCGCGACGACCCGCGCGCGGCGGAGAGGATCGGCGCTCTCGCCCGGCTCGAATCGCTGCGCCCCGGCGCGATCTCCGGCCGCGTCGAGCTCTCCGGACGCACCGCCGTGCTGCTGGCGACTCACCGCTATCTCGACGACCTGGCGTACCTCGAGGCGATCTCCGGAGCGCCGGTCGGATACCTGGGGCTGCTCGGCCCCGCGCGCCGTCGGGAACGGCTGCTCGCAGATCTCGCCCGCCGTTCGCCGGAGGCCGCGGCCGCGGTGCGCCCGCGTCTGCGCGGGCCCGCCGGGCTGGACCTCGGCGGCCGCGCCCCCGAGCAAGT
The DNA here is from genome assembly GCA_963795665.1 of uncultured Solirubrobacterales bacterium. Lineage (GTDB taxonomy): Bacteria > Actinomycetota > Thermoleophilia > Solirubrobacterales > 70-9 > DASUPK01. The sequence continues at coordinate 94,048 of CAWCIP010000027.1, forward strand.
GGCGCTGGCGGTCGCGGCCGAGATCGCGGCGAGCTTCGGCGGCCGCGACGCCCGCCCGCTGGCCGGGGCCGGCGCGGCGGCGCCCGGCGTCGCGGCCCGCGAGCCGTGAGCGGGCCGGCAGGGATCCTGCTCGCGGCGGGATCCTCGTCGAGGCTCGGTCGGGAGAAGCAAAGACTTTCAGTGCTGGGAAAGTCTTTCCTGGGTCTCGTCGCCACAGAAATGGCTGCCGTCGCGTCGCCGCTCGTCGTCGTTCTCGCGGCCGGCCGCGACGACCTCCTGCGCGAGCTGGGCGACCTTTCTGCGGACATCGTCTGGAACCCGAACTCCTCTGCCGGCATGGGTGGATCGCTCGCGCTCGGCGCGCGAGAGTTGCTCGCGCGATCGGAGTCCGGTGGCGGATTCGCGGGAGTGCTCGTCGCGCTGGTCGACCAGCCGATGGCCGACCGCGACCTGTTCGCGCGCCTCGAGCGCGCTGCGAGCCCCGGCTCTGGCGGCGACGGCTACGCGGCCTGCGACTACGGCGACGGCGCCTGGGGGGTGCCCGCCCGCTTTCCGGCCTCGGCGCTTCCCGAGTTGGCGACCCTTTCCGGCGACCGCGGCGCCAAGGCGCTGCTCGAGCGGCGCCGCGCGGCCGGAAGCCTGCCGCTGGTCGCTTTCCCGGGCGGCCGCCTCGACGTCGATTCCGAGGCCGACTACGAGCGGCTGCTCCGGGCCCTCGCCGGGGAGCCGGACGTCGGCTCTCAGTAGGCTCCGGCGCCCGGGCTCCAGGCCTCGGCGGCGGCGCGGCCGCGCTCCTCGTCGATCCAGAACATGCCGACGAACCCGAGCACGAAGAAGGTCCCCGTCGAGAGGATCGCCGTGCTCTGCGAGCCGCTCGCCGACGAGATCCAGCCGAAGATCAGCGGCCCGCAGGCGTACGCGCCCTTTCCGGCCAGGCCCCAGAGCCCGAAGAACTCGCCGCTCTTGTCGACTGGAGAGAACAGACCGACGAGCCCGCGCGAGGCCGACTGCAGCGAGCCGATGCCGAGCCCCGCGACCAGTGCGACCACCCAGAACACGGTCTTGTCGTGGGTCAGGTAGGTGACGACGCAGACGGCGATCCACAGCACCAGCGTGACCTGGATGGTGCGCCGCGCTCCCAGCCGGTCCTCGATCGCGCCGAAGACGAAGGCCCCGGCGGCCGACGAGATCTGGACCAGGAGGAAGAGCAGGATCAGCTCCGCGGCGCTGAAGCCGACCGTCCGCTCCGCGTAGACGCCGACGAAGGCGATGATGCTGGTCAGCCCCATCGAGAAGACGAAGAAGACGCTCAGGAACTTGATCAGCTCGCGGAATCGGGCGGCCGAGCGCACGGTCGTCGCCATGCGCCCGAAGCCGTTGCGCAGGTAGTACGACAGCGGCTCGGACCGGCGCGGCGCGCGCTCGCGCAGGAACAGGAAGGTGGGCAGGGCGGCGACCAGGAAGAACGCGGCCGTCACGACCCACGCCAGGCGCAGCGAGGGCAGGTTGCCGGCGGTGAACCCGCCGGCGATCAGCGGCTTGACCAGGAGCAGCGCAGCGAGGCCGCCGAAGTAGCCGAGCCCCCAGCCGAATCCGGAGACCCGGCCGACGTTGTCCGGGGTCGAGATCTCGGGCAGGAAGGACGCCGCGAAGTTCTCGCCGAAGGAGAACGCCACGTTGGAGACGACGAACAGCGCCAGCCCGAGCGCGATGTCGCCGGGCCCCACCCACCACAGCGCCGCCGTCCCCGCCACGCACAGGACGTAGGTGCCGAACAGGAAGGCCTTCTTGCGCCCGGACTCGTCCGCCATCGCGCCGATCAGCGGCGACAGAACGAGCACGATCACGTTGGCGGCCCACACCCCGCGTCCCCACCACAGGTCGGCGTCCGGTCCCGCCGCCACCAGCCGGGTGAAGAAGACGCTGAAGGCGACGGTGACGACGACCGTCGTATAGCTCGAGTTGGCGAAGTCGAACATCGCCCACGAGAAGATCTCGAGCCGGGTGACCGGCGGGGGAGAAACGGAGGGTTCGGACACGGGCCGGCGCATCATACGCCGGCGTCCGCGACGTCACTCCTTGGCGTCGTACCAGGTCGGACCGGTGCCGACGTCCACGACCAGCGGCACCGCGAGCTCGGCGGCGCCCGTCATCTCGCGCCGGACCAGCTCGGCGACCGCCGGCGCGCCGTCCGCCGGCGCCTCGGCGACGAGCTCGTCGTGGACGGTGAGCAGCAGCCTCGCGCCCGGGTGCTCGGCGCGCAACCGCCGGTCCACGGCGATCATCGCGCGCTTCAGCAGGTCCGCGGCCGAGCCCTGGATGCGGGCGTTGATCGCCATCCGCCGCGCGTTCTCGCGCACGGCGCGGTTCTGGGCCGTGATCTCGGGCAGGTAACGCGCGCGGCCCCAGAGCGTCTCGACCTTACCCTCGCGCTCCGCGCTCTCGACCGTCTCGCGCATGTAGTCCTGGACGCCGCCGTAGCGGGCGAAGTAGGCGGCGATGAAGCGCTCGGCCTCCGCCGCGGGGATCCCCAGGCGGTTCGCCAGACCGAAGGCGCTCATACCGTAGATCAACCCGAAGTTGATCGTCTTGGCGGCCCGGCGTTGCTCGGCCGTCACCAGGTCCGGCGCCACGCCGAACATCGCCGCGGCGGTCGAGACGTGGATGTCCTCCTCGCGGGAAAATGCCTCGATCATCGCCGGCTCGCGGGCGATGTGCGCCAGGATCCGCAGCTCGATCTGGCTGTAGTCGGCGACCACCAGCAGGTTCCCCCCGGCGGCCCGGAAGGCGCGCCGGATCGCCGACCCCTGCTCGGTGCGGATCGGGATGTTCTGCAGGTTCGGGTTGACCGACGAGATGCGCCCGGTCGCGGCGACCGCCTGCTGGAACCGGGTGTGGACGCGACCGTCCGCGGCCACCAGCGCCGGCAGGGCGTCGACGTAGGTGGACTTCAGCTTCGAGATCTCGCGGTAGCGCAGCACCTTCTGCGGCAGCTCGTGGCCGCGGGCGGCGAGCTCCTCGAGCGTCCCGGCGTCGGTCGACCAGCTCTTCGTCTTCTTCGTCCGGCGCAGGACCGGGAGTCCCAGCTTCTCGAACAGGATCGTCCCGAGCTGCTGCGGCGACTGGATGTTGAAGGTCTCGCCCGCGGCGTCGTGAATCTCGCCCTCGAGGCGCGCGAGGTCCGCCGCCATCTCGGACGACATGGTCTCGAGGTAAGCGACGTCGAGACCGACGCCCGCCTCCTCCATCGCCACCAGGACGGGCACGAGCGGCGCCTCGATCTCGCGGTAGACGTCGGCGAGAGGTCCGTCGCCGAGCGCGGCGGCGAGGTCGGTCTCGAGCCGCGCGACGAGGCCGATCCGCTCGGCGGCCAGCGCGCGCAGCCGCTCATCCCCGACCGGCGGCTCGCCGCCCTTCTCGAAGCCCGCCTCGCGCACGGTCCGCGGCTGGACTCCCAGCCGGTCGAGCGCGACCTCCTCGAAGGGGTGGCCGTGGGAGGAGTTGCGCACCAGGTAGGAGACGAGCATCAGGTCGAACAGCCGGCAGCGCACGGCGCCCGCGTCGCCGCCGAAACGGAGGACCTCCTTGAGGTCGTGTCCGACCAGGAGGACCTCGGGCGCGGCGAGCCAGCGCGACAGGGCCGGGCGCAGCACCGCCGCGAGCCCGTCGCGCCGCAGATCCACGAGCAGCGCCGGCCCGTCGCCGGCGGCGAGGACGACCGCTGCCGGCGATTCGGGCGGCAGCAGGGCGACGCGGACCGGCCCTGCCCACGCCGCCGTGCGCTGCTCGAAGTCGGCCGCCGACTCGACTTCGACCAGCTCGACGGCCGCCGGGGCCGCGGCCTGCGCGCTGCCGCCGAGCTCCTCGAGCAGGGTCCGGAACTCCAGCTCCGAGTAGAGCCGCCGCAACGCCTCGACGTCCGGCTCCTCGGTGCGCAGGGCATCGGGCCGGAGCTCGATCGGCAGGCCGGTGTGGATCGTCACCAGCTCCTTCGACAGCAGCGCCTGCTCACGGTGCTCGATCAGCCCTTCGCGGTAGGACTTGCGGGAGACCTCCGCGGCGCGCTCGAGGATCTGCTCGACGCTGCCGAAGTCGGCCACCAGCTTGCGCGCGCCCTTCTCGCCGATTCCCGGCACCCCGGGGACGTTGTCCACCGCGTCGCCCATCAGGGCCAGCACGTCGGCGACGCGCTCGGGCGGCACGCCCCACTCGGCGGTCACCGCGTCCGCGTCGTAGATCCGGTTGCGGCCGGTGTGGTAGAGCGTGATCCCCGGGGCGACGAGCTGCAGCATGTCCTTGTCTGCGGTCACCAGCACGACGTCGTAGCCCGCCGCGGCGGCCTTCCGCGCGAGCGTTCCCATGACGTCGTCGGCCTCGTAGTTGTCGAGCTCGAGCGCCGGGATGCGGAAGGCTTCGATCAGGCGCCGGATGTAGGGGATCTGCGAACGCAGCTCCTCGGGCATCGGCGCCCGGTTCGCCTTGTAATCGGCGTACTTCTCGGTGCGCACCGTGCGGTCCGAGACGTCGAGCGCGACGCCGACGAGGTCCGGCTTCTCGTCGCGCAGGATCTTGCGCAGCATCTGGACGAAGCCGAAGACGGCGTTGGTCGGCTCGCCGCGCGAGTTGGTCAGCTCCCGGATCGCATAGAACGCCCGGAAGATGTTGTGGTAGCCGTCGATCAGCAGCAGCCGCTGGCGCTCGGACACGCGCGCGAGCCTACCAGCGCCGCGGCCCCGCCCAACAGAAGCAAGGACCCTTCTGTTCAAGACAAAGACCAAGACAAAGACAAGAAGCAAAGACTTCCATAGAAGGGGAAGGTGGCAGGACGACCGTTGCGCCTGCCGTTCGCCGCCGCGCTGCCTCGACCGACCCTCCCGATGACAGACCTCTAGTCCGCGGAATGGCGAGGCAGTGGATTCCCCGAGGGGACACCCTGGCTTGCTGGGTGTCCCCTGGAGACGCCTTCGGTGCGCACCGGCACCCGCCCGCCGAGGCGCGGCCCCGCCGGCGACACCCTGGCCTGCTGCGCGTCCCCCGGAGACGCCTTCGGTGCGCCACAGCACCCGCCCGCCCCGGCGCGGCCTTCGCCGGGGAGATGGTGGATGCTCGTGCCGGTGACAGTCATGCCACATCCGAGATGTGGCGTGACTGTCACCTCTGCGCCCGCGCCACCTCGGCCGCCCCTCCCGTGGACAGACCTCGGCCCCGCGGACTGGCGAGGCAGTAGATTCCCCGAGGGGACATGCTGGCTTGCTGCGTGTCCCCTGGAGACGCCTTCGGCACGCTACGCACCCGCTCGCCCAGGCGCGGGCGGCCCCACCCCCTTCTCCTACGGGAAAGTCTTTGGTTCTTGGTCCTTCGTCTCCAGCAGATCGGTCCTGCGGGTTTCCGGTCTAGACTCGGAGGCTGTCACTGGGAGGTGGGCGTTGCCTCAGTTCGACGGCGTCGGGGTGGTTTCCTGGATCTTCATGGGTCTCGCCGCGGGCGCGCTCGCCCGCTATCTGCTGCCCGGTCCGGATCGCATGGGCTGCCTGGCGACGATCGCGACCGGCGTCATCGGCGCGCTGGTCGGCGGCACCGTGGCCACTCTGCTCGGCTTCGGCGGCTTCCGCGGCTACGACGTCCACAGCCTGATCGTCGCCACCCTGGGGGCGATCCTGTTCCTGATCCTGCTGCGGCTGGTCCGGCCGGCGCGCCGGCGCTGATCCCCGGCGGCCTCGGAGTCGGTGCCCGCGCCGGCGCTCAGCGCGGACTGCGGGCCTGGGCGAGCAGGTGCGCGACCTCGGGCAACACCAGCTTCTCCATCGCCAGCTCGAGCGCGGCCGGGGCGCCCGGCAGGACGAAGACGGCCTTGCCGGAGCGCACGCCCGCGGTGGCCCGCGAGAGCATGGCCGCCGGTCCGATCTCGGCGTAGGAGAGGGCGCGGAAGATCTCGCCGAAGCCCGGGATCTCCTTCTCGAGCAGCGAGCGCACGGCCTCGACGGTGACGTCGCGCGGCGCCACGCCGGTGCCTCCGGTGACCAGGACCACGTCGACCCGGGCGTCGTTGAGCGCGTCGCGCACGGCGTCGCGGATCGCGATCTCGCGGTCACGTACCAGAGACCTGCGGGTGGTTTTGTAGCCGGCGGTACCGAGCCGCTCGACCAGCCAGGAGCCCCCGGCGTCGGTCTCCGGCGACCGGCTGTCCGAGACCGTGACCACGGCCCACGCAGGCTCGACGGCCAACGCCGCCTCCATCCGATGCGTCTCGACGCTCACCGGCACAAGCTAACACGTCCGCGACGCCGCCGGCCGCGCTGGTAGGATCCGCCGCCATGCCACGCGACGTCGCCATCTTCGGTGTTCCGATGGACCTCGGACAGGGCCGGCGCGGGGTGGACATGGGCCCCTCGGCGCTGCGCTACGGCCGGCTCGACGAGCGCCTCGAGCGGCTCGGCCACGAGGTGTTGGACCTCGGTGACTTCGACGTTCCGGGCGCCGAGCAGCTGCGCCTGTCCCACACCGGCCCGGGCGGCGGGATGGCCTTCCTGGACGAGATCCGACGCGCCTGCGAGGCCACGGTCGAGATCCTCTCGCAGCTTCCCGAGGACGCGTTCCCGGTGATCCTGGGCGGCGACCACTCGATCGCCATGGGATCGGTCACCGGCTGCTCGCGACGGCAACGCACCGGCCTGATCTGGGTCGACGCCCACGGCGACTTCAACGTCCCGGAGACCTCGCCGACCGGCAACATCCACGGCATGCCGCTCGCCGCCCTGTGCGGCTACGGCGACCGCCGCCTGATCGACCTCGCCTGGCCGGGGGCCAAGATCCGGCCCGAGGACGTGGTCCTGATCGGGATCCGCGACCTCGACGACGGCGAGCGGAACCTGATGCACGAGGCAGGCGTGACCGTCTACACGATGAAGGAAGTCGATCAGCTGGGCCTTTCGAGCATCGCCGAGGCCACGCTCGGCAGGCTCGGCGACCTGCCGCGGCTCCACGTCTCCTTCGACGCCGACGCGCTCGATCCCGAGCTCGCGCCCGGCGTCGGCACTCCGGTCCCCGGCGGCCTGACCTTCCGCGAGGCCCATCTGTTGATGGAGCTGCTGGCCGATTCCGGCCGCGTGACCAGCCTCGACCTGGTCGAGGTGAACCCGATCCTCGACCGCGAGAACCGCACCGCCGACCTGCTCGTCGACCTCGCCGTCAGCCTGCTGGGCAAGAAGATCTACTGAACCGGCCGCGGCTCAGTTGTCGACCTCCTCGAGGTCCGTGTCGACGTCGGCGAACTTCCGCTTGGCTCCGGGCTGGATGACGATCTTGATCCAGGTCGTCTGGTAGCCCTCGAGGGTGAGCTTGACCAGGTACTCGCCGGGGCCCGGCGCGACCCACTGCTTGCCGCCCCCCATGCCGTCCCAGTCGTCGGCGATGCCCAGGACGTTGCCGTCGATCGTCACCAAGCGTGTCCTCGGGATCGACGTGGAACTCCGCCCCGCGGCTGGCCTCGAAGACGCCGGCGAGCTTCACCGCGGGAGCGGCGGGCGCGGCCGCCGGCGCGGCGATCGCGGGAGCGGGCGCGGCTGCCGGCGGACCGGCCGGCGGCGCCGTGGACGCCGGCGCGGGAGCGGGCGCGGCGGCGGCACCGGGCGGCACGGTTCGGACCGGCTCGACCAAGGTACCGGCCACCGGCCCTGCCGGGCCCGGCGCGGCTTCGGGAGCCGCGGGCCCCGGCTCGGGGCGGCGCGCCGGCGCCGTCTCTTCGGTCGCGCTCGGGACGGGGATGGCAGGCTGGGTCAGGGGCGCCGCCGGAATCGGCCCCGCGGGTTCCGGACGGCCCACGTCCGGGGCCTTCGGCGTGCGGCCGAGCCAGAAGGCGCCGGCCACCGCCGCGACGACCAGCGCGCCCAATCCCAACCAGAGCGCGGTGCGCCGCGGCGGCTCCAGCGTGACGCCGGTCGAGGCCACGGGAGCGGCGACCGGCGGCGGCGGTGGCGGCGTCCGGGGCAGCATCGCCGTGGGCGCCGTGGCGCCGGCGTTCTGCCCGGCCGCAGCCAGCGCGCGCGCGCGCGACGCAAAGGTCCGAGCGTCCGGGATCCGCGCCTCCCGGTCTTTGGCCAGCGTCCAGCGCAGGAAGGCCGCCAGCTCGGGCGTCAGCGCCGAGACGATGGCGACGTCCTCGAGCGGGTCCTCGTGGAGGATCTGGTAGACGAGCGTCGTGACGGTGTCGGCGGGGAACGGCTTGCGCCGCAGGATCATCTCGAACAGGACCACGCCGAGCGAGAACAGGTCGGAACGGCCGTCGAGCTGCATCCCCTTGACCTGCTCCGGCGCCATGTAGGCCGGGCTGCCGACCATCATCCCGGTGCGGGTCAGGTCGGTCTTCTCCCCGACCGCCTTGGCGACTCCGAAGTCGCTGACCTTGACCCTCCCGCTGCGGTCGATGAGGAGATTTCCCGGCTTGACGTCGCGGTGGATGACGCCCGACTCGTGCGCCGCGGCGAGCGCGTCCGCGGCTTGCGCGGCCAGCTCCAGGGCATCGTCCGTCGAGGGGAACTCGCCGCGCACCAGGCGCCGCGAGAGCGGATCGCCGTCGACCAGCTCCATGACCAGGAAGAGGGAGTCGGCCTCGCTGCCGGCGTCGTACACGGCGACCACGTTGGGGTGCTGGAGGCGCGCCGCGACCCGGGCCTCGCGTTCGAAGCGCGCCGCGATCTCGTCGCGGTCCTCGCCCGCGGCGACGGCGGCAGAGATCATCTTGACCGCGACCTGGCGGCCCAGCTTCGGATCCTCGGCGCGGTAGACGGCGCCCATCGCGCCGCGTCCGATCTCGCCCAGGATCCGGTAGCGGCCGACGGTCGCCGGGAACGGGGCAGGCATGCCGGGATTCTACGCGACGGGAACGGGAGGTGTCCGCGTCACCGCAGAGCCGGTTCGTCCCCGCCGCGGTAACCCGGGAGGCCCCGGCGCCGTAGAGCCGGTCGAGGACGCGAGAGTCACGACTCTCCGCCTCCTTCTTGGGTACGGCGGCTTCGGCCGCCCTTTTTTTGTCCGTACAGGCGAGCCACCGCCCGCTCCCACGCCCGTGTCCGACCCGGCGCCTGCGTCCCGCGCGGGGACCGGCGGACGCCACGGATCGCCGGCTCCGGCCCAAGGCGGGTAACGCCGCCGCTCCCCCCTCCGTAGCCCGATTCGAGGAGGAAGCGTGCCATGCCGCGAGTCGCCCTCTTTCCCTGGCCCCCGCCGTGGAAGTGGAACGCCGCCGCCGCGCTCCTCCTGGCGGCCGCCGGCGTCCTGCCGGCGGGCGCGGCCGGGACCTGCGCCCTCCGGCGCCAAGCTCCGGTCGAGGCGCTGTCCTCGATCGAGCTCGACCCGCGCGGCTTTCCGGCCGCCTGCGCCGGCGTCCCCGAGCGCGCCGTCGCTCTCTGGACCCGCCGCGACTGCATCGGCGACGCGGACTTCCCCGTCCTCACCTTGATCCCGGGATCCGGCGAGCGGCGGATCGAAGTGCTCTACCGGCCGGGTCCTTCGACGGTCCTGCCCTCGGCGTGCGGCGAGTTCGTCGGCTCCCGCATCGTCCTCCACGGCAGGTTCCGGGATCCGCGCGACGGGCGGCTCGTGAGCTGCGGCGGCCGCGACCGGCTGGTCGAAACGCTCGCCCACGAGCTCGGCCACGCGCTCGGCCTGGTGGATCAGTTCGACCCCGCCTGCTCGGACCACATCATGGCCCAGCTCGCGCGCGGCCGCGACGGACTGCTCGCTGCCCGGCGGGTCCAGCCGGACGAGTGCCGTGTGGCGGGGCGTGGCTTCACGACCGCGTTCGAGCGGGCGCTCGGCACCGGCCGCGACCTGATGGCAGCGGACCTCGGGACCGATCCGCGGCGGCCGCTTCTCAGACCGGAATCTGTGCCTCCGCCGAGCCTCCCACCAGCCGCTCGAACTGCTCGCGATATCCACGCGACAGGGTCAGCCGTGTTCCGTCCTTGAGCAGAACCGAATAGTCGCCGTGGAAGATGTGGTGGAGCTCGCGGATCCGTTCGATGTTGACGATGGTCGAGCGGTGGATGCGGGCGAAGACGCGCGGATCGAGCCGGGTCTCGAGCGAGCTCATGGTCTCGCGCAGGAGGTGGCTCTCCTTGCCGATGTGCAACCGGACGTAGTTGCCCGCCGCCTCGATCCAGTCGACGTCGGGGGCGTTGACGAAGACGATGCGCCCGACGCTGCGGATCACGAAACGGCTCAGATAGGGCTGCTCGCCGCGCAGCTCCTGCAGCATCATCCGCAGCTGCTCGTCGAAGGGTCCCGCGGCGCTGCGGTCGACGGCCTCCCGGGCGCGCTCGAGCGCCAGGCGCAGTCGTTCGCGGTCGAACGGCTTGAGCAGGTAGTCGAGGGCGTGGACCTCGAAGGCCCGCAGCGCGTGCTCGTCGAAGGCGGTGACGAAGATCACCGCGGGTGCGACGTCGGGCGACAGGCTCTCGAGCAGCGTGAAGCCGTCCTCCTCGGGCATCTGGATGTCGAGGAAGATCAAGTCGGGCCGCTCCGCCAGCAGCACCTCGCGGGCCTCGGCCGCCGAAGCGGCTTCGCCCACGATCTCGACCCCCTCCTCTCCGGCGAGCAGGCGCCGGAGCTTGGAGCGGGCCAGCGGTTCGTCATCGACCAAAACCACTCGCATCGGCTCGGTCATCTCGAGGCCTCCCGATCGTTCTCTCCTAATGTACGGAGCGGGAGTCTCCGAGTTCTCGGAAGGGCAAGAAGACCCGGGCCAGAGCCCGCCGGCCGGGCCGCAGGTCGAGCTCCAGCCGGGCCCGGCCGCCGTAGAGCTGCTCCAGGCGTGCCCGGGTGTTCTGGATCCCGACCCCCGAGCCGGACGGCCCCGGCCCCCAGCCGGCGCCCGCCGGGTGGTCGTTCTCGACCTCCAGGATCAGCTCGCCGTCCTCGCGCCAGGCCCGCAGCGTGACCCGGCAGGGCTCCGCGCTCCGGCCGACCCCGTGGACGACCGCGTTCTCGACCAGCGGTTGGAGGACGAAGGCCGGGACCGCCGCGTCCACGAGCAGCGGATCGACGTGGCGAGTGACCTCGAGCCGGTCCGGATAGCGCATCCGCTCGATCTCGAGATAGCGCGCCACGAAGTCGAGCTCCTGCTCGAGCGGGATCTCCTGCTGGCCGCTGGTCTCGAGCGACTGGCGCAGGAGGTCCGAGAGCCGCACCAGCATGCGGTCGGCCAGCTCCGGACGCTCGTAGACCAGCGAGGAGATCGAGTTCAGCGCGTTGAACAGGAAATGGGGCTGGAGCTGCATGCGCAGCGCCGAGAGCTCGGCGCGGGCCAGCTGCTCCTTGAGCCGGCTGGCCACCAGCTCCTTCTCGCGCAGGCCGCGGTCGTAGTCGCGCAGGTGGCGCAACGCGACGATCGCCCAGTAGGTCAGCAGGTTGATGTGGATGTTGTGCCGGAACGAGAAGATCACGGCATCGAAGTAGTTCACCGACATCCCGCGCCAGACGCGGACCAGCTCGAACACCCCCTCGGCCAGCGCCAGGTGCAGCGACGCCACCACGAAGCTCGCCACCACGTGGACGAGGACGTTGCGCGCGCGACGGCGCCGGTCGCCGGCGATCGGGAACCGGCGTGCGAGGTAGAGCACGCCGAGGGCGAGCACGCCCCAGGAGAGGTAGAACGGAATGTTGACGGCGAGCGCCGCTCCCCAGGGGATGTTGCGTTCGCTTCCCGGGTACTGCCGGATCGCGGCCTCGGAGGCGAAGAAGAGCCCGAGGCCGGTCCACAGCAGCACCCAGAACAGGGCCCTGCGCAGCATCGAGCTCCGTCGCGACATGGCTCGGGCCGCGACTCTATCCCCTGCTCCCGCGCGCCTGCGGATCGCGGGGACGGAACGGTCCCCACCGGCGACGAGCGGTCCCCGTGGATCCGCGGGGCGGAAGCTGCCGGCTCCTGTACAATTCCTTGTGCAATCGGAGGCCTCGGAGGAGGCCCCCGGGGAGGTGCCATGCTCGCCCAGCGCATCGCGGAGATCCAACAGGCCCTCACCGAGGCGGAGCTCGACGGCTGGTTCTTCGCGGTCTTCCAAGGCAACGATCCGATCAGCGTCGACCTGCTCGGGCTCGCCGGCAAGGGTCTGATCACCCGCCGCTGCTACTACCTCATTCCGTCGCAAGGAGAGCCCCGGAGGCTGGTGGCCGACCTGGAGCCGGCGATGCTCGACCACCTGCCGGGAACCAAGGCTCGTTACCGCACCTGGCAGGAGCACCGGCAGGAGCTCGAACGGCTGGTGCGCGACTGCGGCCGCCTCGCCGCCCAGTACAGCCCGCGCAACGAGCTGCCGACGTGCTCACGGCTCGACGCCGGAACGGCCGAGCTGCTCACCGGCTTCGGCGCCGAGCTGATCTCCTCGGCCGACCTCGTCCAGCGCTTCGCCGCGGTGTGGACCCCCGAGCAGCTCGAGGGCCACCGGCGGGCGAACGTGCAGCTGCACCGCATCGTCCGCGAGGCCTTCGCCTTCACCGCCGGCGAGTTGCGCGCGGACCGGCCGGTCGACGAGTACCGCGTGCAGCGCTTCATCCTCGACGCCTTCGAGCGGGCGGGGCTGCACGCGGAGGCCGAGCCGATCGTCGGCGTCAACGCCCACGCCGCGGACCCGCACTACGAGCCGACGCCGGAGACCTCGGTGCCGGTCTCGCGCGGCGACCTGCTGCTGATCGATCTCTGGGCCAAGGAGAAGGTGGCGGACAGCGTCTACGCGGACATCACCTGGTGCGGCGTCTGCTCGGCGGCGCCCAGCGACCGCCAGCAGGAGATCTGGACGATCGTGCGCGATGCGCGCGACGCCGGCATCGAGCTCGTCCGCCAACGCTGGCCGGCCACGCCGGTGCGCGGCTTCGAAGTGGACGACGCGGTGCGCGCCGTGATCCGCCAGGCGGGCTACGGCGACTACTTCATCCACCGCACCGGCCATTCGATCGGCACCCAGGACCACGGCCAGGGCGCCAACATGGACAACCTCGAGACCCACGACACCCGGCGGCTGCTGGCCATGACCGGCTTCTCGATCGAGCCCGGCGTCTACCTGCCCGGCGAGATCGGGGTCCGCTCGGAGGTCAACATCGCGCTGACCTCCGATGTCGCGGAGGTCACCGGCGGCGAACCGCAACGCGAGCTGCTCCGGCTCCTCGAGTGACCGTCCACGTGCTCACTGTCCCTGGCCCGACGGCGCGCCGGCGCGTGCCGGACTCCGGCCTCGTCGGCGAGCTACCGATCGATCCGGGCACCGCGCTCGGGGCGCTGTTCGCGCCCGCGCCCGACGTGGGTTCGGAAGCGGCGATGGGGCGTCACGTCGCGACCGCCCCGGCGCGCCTGCTGCGCGAGCTCGCTCCCGCGATGACGCTGCTGCCGCCGCACGAGCGGGAGCGCGCCGCGGTGCTGACGAGCTGGGTCGAGGCCCTGCTGGCGACCGCCGCCGAGGCCGACCCTCCGGAGCAGCGCACGGCGCGGCTCCACCGCTCGGCGTACCTGGTGGCCCGGGCGCTCGCCGGCGAGCCCTCCGACTCCCCCTTCGTGCGCGCCTTCGCCGCCGAGGCGCTGCGCCGCAGCTTCACGCGCCCCGCGCTCGACACCCTGCTGGCGGCCGCGCGGCGCCAGGTCGAGAGCCCGCGCGCCGGGAGCCGCGAGGAGTGGGCCCGGCGCTCGCGCGACCTCGCCACGGCCTACGTCACGGCGCTGTTCGGCGCCGTGCCGACGCCGGCGACCGTGGACGCGGCCTCCGCCCTCCACCGCCTGCTCGCCCTGCGCGACCTCTCCGTGGCGCTACCGACGGGGCGGGTCCACCTCCCGGCCGAGGACCTCCACGAGCCGCTCCAGTTCCGCAGTCCGATGGAGATCGGCGTCGCGGTCGAGAGCGAGTGCGAGGCGATCCGGCCGCTGCTGCTGCGCGGGGCGCGGGCGCTGGCCGAAGCGCCGCTGACCTTCCACCGGCTGCTGTCCTACCTGTTGACGGTCGGGGTCCACCTGCTCTCCGAGATCGAGGTCCACCCCGAGGCGGTGGCGGGGCGCGAGCCGCGGCTCGGCTGGTGGACGCGGCGCCGGGCGCTCTGGCAGGCCCGGCGCGAGCCGCTCGGCTGAGGTCAGCGCAAGCAGACGGCGCGTTGGACGGAAGGCAGTCCCTCTGGGCGCGGCGCCGAGTCGGGGCGCCGAGACGCCGGCGCACCACTGAACGGTATTGCCGAGGCTGGGTGAGCTGAGGGATCCCTCCGCAGGCGACTGGGTCGAGCCAGGGAGCCCGAAGGCGCCGGAGGAGGGATCCCCAGCTCTACCAGCCGACCGCCTCAACGGTCGGCCGAGACCGGTCTCAGCTCTCGACGTAGATCTTGCCGGCGGCCCGGAGCCCCAGCCGGGCGACCGCCCCGCGATCCAGCTCGACCTCGATGGTGTCGGCGGCGTCGTCGCGGGCGACGATCTTGACCCGGGCTCCCGGGCGCAGGCCGAGACGCTCGACCAGGCGCAGGAAATCCGCCTCCTGATCGGCGACGCGGGCGACCCGGGCGCGGCGGCCGAGCGCGAGGTCGGCGAGCGTCTCGGAACCGGCCGCGGGAACCTCGAGCGCCGCGGTCGGGATCGGGTCGCCGTGCGGATCGACCGCCGGCCGGCCCAGCATCTCGTCCATGCGCTCGACCAGGGAGTCCGAGACCGCGTGCTCGAGCCGGTCGGCCTCGGCGTGGACCTCGCTCCAGTCCACCTTCAGCACCTGGACCAGGAAGAGCTCGATCAGCCGGTGCCGGCGCAGGACGTGGAGCGCCAACTGGCGCCCGGGACCGGTCAGCCGGACCCCGCCGTAGGCCTCGTAGTCGACCAGGCCGCCGTCCGCCAGGGTCTTGACCATCGCCGTCGCGGTGCCCGGAGTCACCGCCAGCGCCCGCGCGATGCGCCCGGTCGGGACGCGCTCGCCCTCCTCCCGCTGCTCCTCGAGCAGGATGCACTTGAGGTAGTCCTCGACGGTGGAGGTGGGCATCGCCGGGCAGGCTATCGCAGTGATTCAGAGTCCTCAAGACTTGACATCATGTCTAATAAAGATTCTAATTTCGATCGCTCGAAAGCCGGTGCCGGACGCCGGCCCCGCCGCCATGAGCTCCGATCCCGCCGCCCCCCGCTCGCTGCCCGAGGTCCACAGCTCGATCGCCGTCGCCCGCGGCCGCGGCTGGTGGCGCCGCTTCCTGGCCTTCGCCGGCCCCGGGTACCTGGTCAGCGTCGGCTACATGGACCCGGGCAACTGGGCCACGGATCTCGCCGGCGGAGCCAAGTACGGTTACGCGCTGCTCTGGGTGGTCCTGCTGTCCAACCTCATGGCGATGCAGCTCCAGTCGCTGTGCGCCAAGATGGGGATCGCCACCGGCCGGGATCTCGCCCAGGCCTGCCGCGAGCAGTACTCGCGCCCCGTCGCCTACGTCCTCTGGGCGCTGTGCGAGATCGCCATCGTCGCCTGCGACCTGGCCGAGGTGATCGGCTCCGCCGTGGCCCTCAACCTCCTGTTCGGGATGCCGCTGGTCCTGGGCGTCGTGCTCACCGGCTTCGACGTCATGCTCCTGCTCGCGGCGATGCACTTCGGCTTCCGCAAGATCGAGGCGATCGTCCTGACCCTGGTGTCGACGATCGGCGTCAGCTTCGCGATCCAGATCTTCCTGTCGAAGCCGGAATGGGGCGCGGTGGCGCTCGGGATGCTCGTCCCGACCCTGCCCGACCAGGCCGCCTTCTACCTCGCGCTGGGCATCCTCGGCGCCACGGTGATGCCGCACAACCTCTATCTCCACACCGCCCTGGTCCAGACCCGCGACGTCGAGGCGACCCGACGAGGGCAAGCGTCA
Source organism: uncultured Solirubrobacterales bacterium (assembly GCA_963795665.1). Taxonomy (GTDB): domain Bacteria; phylum Actinomycetota; class Thermoleophilia; order Solirubrobacterales; family 70-9; genus DASUPK01. Next base: position 109,891 of record CAWCIP010000027.1, read on the forward strand.
GGCGATCCGCTTCAACATCACGGACACGATCGTCGCGCTGGGGGCGGCGTTCTTCGTCAACGGCGGCATCCTCGTCGTCGCGGCCGCGGTCTTCCACCGCAGCGGCTACTTCGACGTCGGCGAGCTCCAGGAGGCATACCGCCTGCTCACTCCGTTGCTCGGCGCGCCCATCGCGTCGACCGCATTCGCGCTGGCGCTGCTCGCCTCGGGCCAGTCGTCGACGATCACCGGCACCCTGGCCGGCCAGATCGTCATGGAGGGCTTCCTCCACATCCGGATCCGCCCCTGGCTGCGGCGCCTGATCACCCGGTCGCTGGCGATCGTCCCGGCGGTCTTCCTGATCTCGGCGTCGGGAGGCAGCAACACGGTCGCCCTGCTGATCTTCTCGCAGGTCGTGCTCTCGATGCAGCTCCCGTTCGCGATCTTCCCGCTGATGAAGTTCACTTCCGACCGCGCCTTGATGGGCGAGTTCGTCAACTCCCTCCCGGTCAAGATCGCCGGCTACGCCACCTCGGTCCTGATCGCCGCGCTCAACGTCGCCCTGCTGTGGCAGGTGATCGGCACCCTCTGGAGCCTCCTCCTGGCGGGACTGGCGCTGGCCTTCACGATCTGGGTACGCTACTTCTACCGTGGAGACTGACATGTACCGCAAGATCCTGGTGGCGCTCGAGAACTCGCGGACCGACGCCGCGATCCTCGACCACATCGAGCCGTTGGCCCGGGGCCTCGGCTCAGAAATCCTGCTCGTCCACGTCGCCGACGGCTGGGTCGCGCGTCACTTCGATCGGCTGAACCTGGCCGAGTCCGCCGAGATGAAGGAGGACCGCGCCTACCTCGAGGAGGTCCGGCAACGGTTCGAGGCCGCCGGCATCCCCGTCGAGACGGTGCTGCTGCGCGGCGAGCCGGCGGACGAGATCGTGCGGCTGGCCGAGGAGCGCGGCGTCGACCTGATCGCGATGAGCACCCACGGCCACCGCTTCCTGGGCGACCTGATCTACGGCTCGACCGTGCACAAGGTCCGCCACGAGGTCGAGATCCCGGTCCTCCTCCTGCGCGCCCCGCGCGACTGACTCCACGCCTTTCCGGAGACTCCTGACAGGACCCTGTCAGGAGGCCCGACGCAGACTCGCCACCGTCCTGCGCAATGGTGTGCGGGAAGCGCTCCCCGGAGGTCCGCCGATGCAGCTCAAAGTCCAAGCCCTGGCCCAGCTCGAGGCCACCCGCAAGTTCTTCGACCGCACCACTCGTTGCCTCGCGGAGGCGGATTCCGGCTTCCGGGCCACCCCGGAGACCTGGAGCGTCGCCCACCAGGTCGCCCACGTCGCGCACACCATCGACTGGTTCCGCAGCGGAGTGTTCGACGATCGTTGGGACATGGACTTCGAGGCCGCGCTGGCCGAGGTCGCCGCAGTCACTTCACTCGGCGACGCCCGCAACAGGCTCGCCCGGGCCTGGAAGGATCTGCACGACCGGATCGAAGGTCTCTCCGACGCGGATCTCGAGTCGCCGATGGCCGACAACCCGATCCTCGGCGCGCGCCCGCGATATCAGGTCGTCGAGGCCGTCATCGATCACACCGCGCACCACCGCGGCTCGCTGGCGGTCTACGGACGACTGCTGGGCCGGGTTCCCGACATGCCCTACGTGGAGGATTGAGCGGAGCCGCGTCGCCCGGCCTCAGCCCGGGCGGCGGCCTCCACCTCCATCCGCGCCAGGTAGTCGGCCAACGTACGTCCCGGCTCGTCCTCGAAGCGCTCCTCGAGCAGGGCGAGGCCACGGATGCGGTCGAGGCGGAAGTTGCGGAAGTCCAGCCGCAGCTCGCACCAGGAGATGAGCAGCCAGACCGGCGGGTAGAAGGCGAGAGCCAGGGGCCGGACGGTGCGCTCGCTCGCGCGCTGCTCGACGTCGGCGTAGAGGATGTGGACACGGCGTCGGTCGCGGATCGCGCGGCGCAGGTCGCCGAGCGGGATCCGCTCGCCCGGGGGCTCGCCGTGGACGGGCACGTAGAGGCGCGTCTCCTCGACCAGGCGCTCGCGCCCGCGCGGCAGCACCGCCTCGATCTTGGCCAGCGCCGAGCGCGCGGCCGACGAGAGCTCGGCGTCGCCCCAAGCCTCGGCGGCGCGGGCGCCGAGCGCGAGCGCCTCGACCTCGTCGCGGTCGAACATCAAAGGCGGCAGCTCGAAGCCCGCGAGCCGGTATCCCACGCCGGCCTCGCCGGCGATCGGAACTCCTGAGGCGGACAGGTCGGCGACGTCGCGGTAGACCGTGCGTTCCGAGACTTCGAGACGGCGGGCCAGCTCGCGCGCGGTCACCACCCGGCCGCGGCGCAGCTCGAGCAGCAGGCGGAACAGACGGTCGGCGCGGCGCACGGCGAGAGGCTAGCCCAGACTCTCCCCGGCGCGCAGGAGGCGCTCGAGCGCGGGCAGGACGGGCAGGTCCGCCTCGGGCCAGTCGAGCGCGGCGATCTCGCCCGCCCCGAACCAGCCGTGCTCCTCGTGCTCGACCAGCCGCAGCTCGCCGCCGAGGCGTTGCGCGACGAACACCTCGAGCTCGATCCGCCGCCCGTCGTGGAGCGAGGTGCCCCGGCCCAGCCGCTCCCCCACGGCGACCTCGAGGCCGAGCTCCTCGGACACCTCGCGGGCGAGCGCGGCCTGTGGCGATTCGCCCGCTTCGAGCTTGCCGCCGGGAAACTCCCACTTGCCCGCCATCGACATGCGCTCGCCGCGCCGGGTGAGCAGCACCTTCCCCGCCTCGACGATCGCCGCGCCGACGACGTGGACGACCGGAATCGCCGGCACCCGCGCCGGATCCGCGAACGGCTCCACGACGACTCCCGCCCCCTCCAGGGCGCGCCGCACGGCCCGCGCCAGCGCCACCGCCCCCGGCGAATCCGAGTGCAGACAGAGGCTTCTTACGGAGAGTCCTTTCAAGACCGAAAGACTTCCATAGAAGGGAAAGACGGGACCCGGGCCGGCCTCCGAGTCGAGCTCGGTCCCGCCGCTCGTTCCGACCGCCGACTTACGATCGTCCGCGGCGCGCGCCCGCGAACGGGCGCTGGATCCCGCCCAGTCTTTCCCTTCATGGAAGTCTTTGAATTTCCTGGTTTCTTCGGGTCTTCCCCGCCACCTGAAAGCTCTTACCGGTGGCGAGGGCCACGGCCTGGGCCAGGGCTTCGTCGCCGTGGAGCAGCGCGCCCGGCTCGGCGCGGGAGACGAGCGTGCCGTCGGGCGCGTAGCGGCGGTCCACGAACCCTTCCGGGATCGCGGCGAGCCCGGCCTCGCGCGCCGCCGCCAGCAGCTCGCCGCCGGGCCAGCCGAGGACGGCGAGTCCGGGGTCGATCGCGGCGATCGTCTCGACGACGGCCTGCGCCGTTTCCCGGTCGCGCGTCATCCGGTGGTAGAGCGCGCCGTGCGGCTTGACGTAGGCGAGGTGGAGGCCGCCCTCGCGCGCCAGCGCCGCCAGCGCCTCGACCTGGTGCCGGACGCCGGTCGCCACCGCTTCGGCGGGCAACCCGGTCTCGACGCGCCCGAAGCGCTCGCGATCCGGATAACCGGGATGGGCGCCCGCGGCCAGGCCGAGGTCGCGCGCCAGCGCCAGCGCCGCGCGCATCGTGCGCTCGTCGCCGGCGTGGGCGCCGCAGGAGATGTTGAGCGACGAGACCGCGCGCGAGATGCCGGAGTCGTCGAAGCCCTCGCCGACGTCGGCGTTGAGGTCGATCCGCGGCTCCGTCCGCTCGCGGATCATGCCGGCTCCAGCGCCGCGGCGAGGGCGCGTTCCCGCTCGGCGAGCGCCCGCTCGGCGGCGGCGAGATCCACGAGCTCGAAGCGCACCTCGTCGCCCGGCGCCAGGTGGGCGAGCCGACCGGCGTCCGCTTCCACGACCTGCGCGATCCACGGATAGCCGCCCGTGACCGGCGCGTCCACTCCGAGGACGATCGGCTCGCCCGAAGGCGGCAGCTGGACCGCGCCGGGCAGGATCCCCTGCGATCTCATCTCGACCGGCGTCGCGAGAGTCACCGGCGAACCCTCCAGGCGGATCCCCCGGCGGTCCGAGTGCGCGCCGACCGTGAACGTGCGGCCGGCGAGCCGCTTCGATCCCATCCCGGCGACAAGTCTCTCATCGGGTCCGGGGACGATCCGGAGCACGGGCTCCACGAGTCGCTCCAGGAAGCCGGGAGCGACTCGGCGCCACGGAGCTCCCGGGCGCACCGGCCGAAACTCGAGGCGGTCCCCCGTCCGCAGCGCCCGCCCCTGAGGGCCGCCGAAGCCCGCCGAGATCTCGGTTGCCGAGCTGCCCAAGCGGGGCTCGACCGAGAGGCCCCCCGCGACCGCCAGCCAGGCCCGGACGCCGCCCCGTGCTCCGCGCATCCGCAGCGTCCCGCCGGGCCCGACCTCGAGGCGCTCGGCGGCGGGCGCCGCCCGGCCGTCCAGCTCGCACTCGAAGGGAGCGCCGACCCAGGCCACCACGGCGGGCTCGGAGAAGCGCAGCGCCGGTCCCGTGAGGGTGATCTCGAGCAGGGCCGCGCCGTCGGGGTTCCCGACCAGCCGGTTGGCCACGCGTGCGCTCCAGGGATCGAAGGCGCCGCCGGACGGCACGCCGCTGGCCCGCCATCCGGTCCGCCCGAGGTCCTGAACGGTGGTCAGGGCGCCGGCGCGCAGCACCTCGATCACCGGCACGCGACGAACCTCACCCGGTCGCCCGCGGCGAGGCGCGAGGGCCGCGCCGCGGCGGCGTCGAAGAGCCGCGCCTCCGGGTCCGCGAGCCGGCCGATCAGGCGCCAGCCGCCGGGCGTCGCCGACGGGTAGACGGCCGAGAACGCTCCTGCGATCGCCACGGATCCCGCCGGCACCCGGGTGCGCGGCGACGCGAGGCGCGACACCTCGAGCTCGGCCGGCAGTCCGAGCAGGTAGCCGAAGCCGGGCGAGAAGCCGACGAAGGCGACGAGGAAGCGCGCGCCCGAGTGCAACTCGACGACCCGCTCGGGCGCGAGCCCGGTCTCGCGCGCAACCGCCTCGAGGTCCGGGCCCTCCTCGCCGCCGTAGCGCACCTCGAAGACGTGCTCGGCTGCGGAACCGGAAACGGCATCCACATCCATACCAAGACCAAGACCAAGAAGACCAAGACCAAGACCAAGACCAAGACCAAGACCAAGACTTCCATAGATGGAAAGACTCGGGATTTCGGCCTCGAGGTCCAGTCTCGCCGCCTCGACGTCCCGTGCGCGAGCCTCCCGCGGGAGCACGACGAGCAGGTTTCCCGCGCCGGGAACCCATTCCCCCCTAAACAGAAAGTCTTTGTCTTTGGTGTCTGGCTTGCGCGCCCTCAGGGCGCGCACGAGGGCGTGGGTCCGGGCGACGGCGGTCGCGAGGTCGTCGTCGTGGAAGCGGACCAGGAGAGCGCGCTCGGCGACGCGCAGGATCTCGAAGGTCCCCGCCGTGGTGGCGGGCGTCTCCTTCACGCTTCGACCTCCGCCAGGTCCACGCCGCGCGTCTCGGGCAGCAACGCCACCAGCGCCGCGCCGGCGGCGAAGAAGGCCGCGGTCGCCGCCAGGGCGCCGGCCAGGCCCCGGGCGTCGGCCAGGGCGCCGATCACGGTCGGCGCCGCGGCCGAGATGGCCCGCCCTGCGTTGTAGCAGAGTCCCTGCGCGGTGGCGCGCAGCGCCGTGGGGAAGAGCTCGGCGAGCTGGGCGCCGAACAGGCTGAAGTAGCCGTGGCCGAAGAAGCCCACCGGAGCGGCGAGAAGGAGCAGTCCGCCCGGGGAGCGGGCCAGCGAGCCGAAGGCGACGACCAGCGCCGCGGCGGCGACGAGATAGGCGGCGAACGCCCGGCGCCGCCCGAAGCGATCGGCGGCGTAGCCGAACGTCACGTAGCCGAAGAACGCGCCGATCTGCATCGGCGCGATCCAGGCCGCCGAGCGCACCAGGCCGAGGCCCGCGCCCCCGGCCGACACCGGCCCGGCGAGGAACGACGGCATCCAGGTGAAGAACCCCCAGTAGCCGAACATCACGGCGCTCGACAGCGCGGTCGCGACCAGGGTCCGCCCCACGAGCGGCGGCTTCAGGAGCGCGGCGAGAGTGGACAGCACCGAACGGCGGGCGGCGGCGCGGAACATCCGCGGCTCCTCCAGCCGGCGCCGGATCCAGAGCACGAGGAGCGCGGGCGCCACGCCGAGGGCGAACAGCGCCCGCCAGCCGAGCGTCGGCAGGACTACTGCCGCGGCCAGCGTCGCGCCCAGGTAGCCCACCGCCCAGCCCGACTGCATCCAGCCGATCGCCTTGCCCCGGTGCTCGGCCGGGACGCTCTCGGCGACCAGCACGGCCCCCGCCGACCACTCGCCGCCCAGGCCGAGCCCGAGCAGCGTCCGCCAGGCCAGCAGCTCGCCGACCGACGACGAAGTCGCGGTGCCGAGCGACGCGATCGAGTAGATCAGGATGGTCAGCGACAGCGCCCGCTTGCGGCCGATCCGGTCGGCCAACGCGCCGAAGGCCACTCCGCCCACCGCCGACGAGAGCAGCGCCGCGGTGGCGAGCATCCCGGCGGCGCCCGCGTCGAGGTCGAAGGCCCGGCGCAGCGTCGGGATCGCGAGCAGGTAGAGGACGAAGTCGAAGGCGTCGAGCGTCCAGCCGGCGAAGGCTGCGACCAGCGCCCGGCGGCCGGCGGGCGACACTTCGTCCAGCCACCCGAGCCACCCCCGCGGACCGCCCGTGCCCGCGTTCAAACCGCGATCACGCGCCCGGGGTCCACTTCCGCCCGGGGACCAGCTCGACGACCTCGGTCGCCTCCCCCAGCGTCTCGAGCTCCGCCGCCAGCGCGGCCGGCGTGCCGGTGAGCACCGGGAAGGTCCCCCAGTGGATCGGCACGACCCGCCGCACGCCCAGCAGCCGGCAGGCGCGCGCGGCCTGCGCCGGGCCCATCGTGAAGTGGTCGCCGATCGGCAGGAAGGCGACCTCGGGACGGTACAGCTCGCCGATCAACGCCATGTCCCCGAACAGAGCCGTGTCCCCGGCGTGGTAGAAGGCGAAGCCGTCGGCGGCGCGGACGACGTAGCCGCAGGCCAGCCCGCCGTAGACCAGCCTGCCGCCGTCCGTGAAGCTGCTCGAATGGTCGGCCCGGACCTGCGTGATGCGCAGGCCCAGCTGCTCCTGGGTGCCGCCGAGGTTCATGCCGGCGGTCCTGGCGACCCCCTGCGACTCGAGCCAGCCACAGAGGTCGTACTGGGCGACGACGGTGGCGCCGTGCCTCTTCGCCAGGGCCACGGCGTCGGCCATGTGGTCGGAGTGGGCGTGGGTGAGCAGGATGAGATCGAGCCGATCGAAGCGGCGCGCCTCGGCCGGACAGGAGGGATTCTGCTCGAGGAAGGGATCGACGAGCACGACCTCGCCTCGGGGCAGGTCGCAGCGGAGGCTGGCGTGCCCGAGCCAGGTGAACGTGAGACGACTGCGTGGCGTCACGGCGGCACCTCCTCACCCGCGGTGGAGCGTCGCGCGGGCAGCGGCCTCGATCCTAACGCCGCTGCCCCGTCTCGGACGGCTAGAATGAGTCTTTCCGCTACCCGGGAGGGGACATGACGAAGTGGATCCTGTTCGTGCACGTGCTGTCGGCGATGTGGCTCGCCACGGGCGCCTTCGGCGGCGCGATCGCGCGCGCCCAGGGGCGCAAGGCGCTCGATCTGCCGGGCAAGGTGGCCGCGCTGCGCATGGGCGTGCGCATGGGCTCGGTCTTCGGTCTCCCGGGCGCGCTCGCCGCCGGCCTGACCGGTCTGTCGCTGCTCGACCCGATGGGCTTCGACTTCCGCCCCGGCTGGGTCCACGTCTCGCTTGCGATCTGGCTCGTGATCCTCGGCTTGGTCCTGCTCTATCTCCGGCCGCGGGCCAAGCGCATGCTGGCCGCCGCCGAGGACTCCCTCGCCGCCGGCGCGCCCAACGACGAGCTCAAGCTCCTGGCGTCATCGAAGCTCGCCCGCGCCCTGGCCGACCTGCCCGCGCTCGGCGTCGTCGCTCTGGTCCTGCTGATGGTGCTGAAGCCGTTCTAGGAGAACCTCAGAACCTCACGACGCTCGACAGCACATAGGCGTCGCGGTACTTGGAGAAGTCGGCGGCGAGGTCGAACTGCCAGCGCGCGCCGACGGTCAGGCCGAGGCCGGCGGTGCCGTGCCACTCGTCGCCGATCGGGGTCGAGAACAGCGCCACCGCCACCTCTTCGCGCGCGTTCGGCGCGCCGACCAGTCCGCCCTGGTAGCGCAGCGAGTGCTGGTGCTCCTTCCAGGCTCCGACCCGGAAGGCCAGCGCGTGCTCGGATCCCGCGCGGCTCAGCGCCTCGATTCCGAAGTGGACGTCGCCGGCGTCGGAGATCGTGTACGCGCTCGGATCGGTGCGCACGGTCAGGCTGTTTTTCAGGCCGTCGAGCAGCTGCGAGTACTCGATCCGGTCGTACTGGACCGACGCGGTGACCCGGTCGTTGAGCGCGTAGGCGACGCCGAGAGAGTAGACGTCGGGGACCTTGAACTTCGTGCGCCCCGACAGCGAGGGCACGGGTTCGCCGTTGGGCACGTGGTCCTGGGTGCAGATGTAGGGCCGCGCGCCGGACGGATGCTCGCCGCAGATGAAGGCGTAGCTGGCGTCGAGGTTCGCGCCACCGCGGTACACCGCCCCGACGCGCCAGTCGCGCGTGGGCCGCCAGAGGATCCCGAGCGTCCCGGCCGGCGCCGTGTCGTCCCCCGACGCGTGCTGCCCCCAATTCAGGTGCGGGTCGCGGCGGTCGAGCTGGCGCGCCGAGAAGGTCATCTTCTGCGCCGTCACCGCGCCGCCGATCCACAGCGTCGGCGTCGCCCGCCAGGCGCCGGCGACGCCGTAGACCTCGATCAGCAGGTCGGCCCGGATGTCGCGCGGCGCGAGCGCGCGGTAGTTGCCCGGACCGTCGATCTGATCCGGCTGCGCGGAGATCGAGAAACGCGTCACCTCGGAGCGGAAGACGCCCACCGACCAGGCGGGCTTCGGGTAGGTGTAGGAGAGGAACGACAGCCCGGTCGAGCGCGAGGTGTAGCTCGTGTAGGGCGGAAACGCCGCCAGCGAGCCGTCGGGTCCCACCTGGTAGCTGCCCGGACCGTCGGCGATCGGGGTCGAGAAGACCTGGTGCCGGATCTCCATCGAGGCCTCGGGCCGCGACAGGTTCAGCAGGCCCGCGGGATTCGAGTACGCCGCCGTCGAGTCGTCGGCCAGCGCCGTGAAAGCGCCGCCCATGCCCGCGCTGCGCGCGCCCGGAGGGAGGAACGTGTAGGGGAGGTCCGAGTTGACGTCCATGTTGGTGACCTGGGCGCCGCCCGGAGCCGCAGGTAGCAGGACGCCTGCCGGGACGAAGAGGAGCAGGAGGAGCGGATGGATCGAAGCACGACGGTACATCGGAGCCTCCGGGACCCGGCAGGGGTCCGGCTGCTCTCTCCTACGGAATCCCCGCCGTTGCGGGGACACCGCCCCCAGCCGCCGGGTAGACCGCCCAGCGCGACAGGTCCCCGGTCTCGAAGCCGTCGTAGAAGATCTCGACCGGCGCGGCCCAGAGCTCGCTACCGGTGCCGTCGTCGGCGGAGAAGAAGACGTGACCGTTCCAGGCGACGAAGGTCCGGTCGGGTGCGTCGGCTTCTGTGTCGATCGGCATGGACGACTGACTCGAACCGGGAGCGATGTCGTCCACCCGATGGGTTCCGGCGGCGGTTCCGTCGCTGACCCAGGGCTCGCAGCCCGTCGCCGCTTCGCAGGCGGCGAAGTAGAGCCGGTCGCCGATCGCGACGAGACCGTGCGGGACCGACGAGAAGGCGCCCGGATCGATGTCCTTCACCAGCCGGGTTCCGGCGCTCGTGCCGTCGCTCGACCACAGCTCGCAGCCCTTCGACGGGCCGCAGGCCGGGAAGAACAGCCGGCCACCCATCACCGCCAGCTCCGCCGAGACCGTGCCCGGGCCCGTGCTCCAGCAGCCGAAGCCGCGCACCTGCCAGGTTCCCCCGAGGGTCCCGTCGCTGCGCCAGAGCGCGCAGCTGCGATCCGCCAGGATGTCGAAGAAGTAGAGGACGCCGCCCAGGTTGGCCTGCGCGATCGGCGCCCACGCCGGCCACGCCTCGAGGTCGGGCGCGAGCTCCCGGAGCAGCAGCACGTCGCCCGTGCCGGGATCCAGCCGGTAGAGCCCGCGGCCGACCCGGAACGCGACCGAGCCCCGGTCCGGATCGAGCGGCGCGATGCCCCGCGGCTCCCCCTCCCGGGTCGCGATGCCGAGATCGCGCGGGAACGTGGTCGGCGCGGTGCCCGAGCTCTGCCAGAGAGTCCACCCGGTGCCGCTCGCCCCGCGCAGCCAGAGCGTGCCGAAGACGTCCACCGCCTCGGGAGGATCGCCCACGTCGATGGCGCGGAGGTACCGCGTTCCTCCGGAAGTCCCGTCGGTGCGCGAGAGTCCGTCGAAGTAGACGAGATCGCCGGCCCGCGTCACCGGCGAGGCGCAGCCAGCGGCGATCTCGGTCGCGACATCGCCGTCGGTGCGGAAGAGAGCGCCGCGACGAGCAGAACGCGAGCTCGCCGTCCGGAAGCGCCGCCGAGTCCCCGACCCAGACCGGATCGCCGCCCGAGGTCGTGAGCGGCAGGGTCCCGGCTTCGGTGCCGTCGCTGCGGAAGCCGACGTCGCCGACCTCCGGGCCGGTGTAGGCCTCGAAGACGACAACCGAAGAGCCCGCGGCGAGCTCGGCGGGCGCCGACGAAGAGATCGACGGCGCCGGCAGCGGGACCCGAGCCGTTCCTGCGCGCGTGCCGTCCGTGCGCCAGAGCTCGCAGAAGTAGCAGCCGATCGGACTGCACGGCCAATACACCATGGGACAGGCGGCCAGCACCCAGGTCCCGCCGGCGGCAACCGCGTGCCCGACCGAGAAGCTCCTCTCCGGTGTCCTCGGACACGTCGGCCAGCGGTTCGGTCCCCTCCGGAGTTCCGTCCGTCGACCAGAGGCGCCCTCCCAGGTACGGGCCCTGGAAGAACGAGCCGAAGACGACGGCGCCGCCGACGCGGCTGAAGCCGTTCGGATTCGAGCCTTCGGATCCGGGGAGCGCGTCGACGAGCAGGCGCGTGCCGGCGATCGTCCCATCGGTCGCCCATGGCTCTGTGCCGTGCACGCCGTCGTCGGCTGCGAAGATCACGCGCCCCCCGGCGACAGCACCCCGGGAGACCACCGCCAAAGTCCTGAGGAGGCGGGTCCCGGACGCCGTTCCGTCGCTCGCCCAGGCGCCTGAGCCGTTCTCTCCGTCGTCGGCCGCGAAGATCAGAAGGCCCGGGACCGCGCCGAGAGCCACGGGCGAGGATCCAGCAGCCCCGGGTGCGAGATCGTCGACGGAGACCGTTCCGGAGGCGGATCCGTCGGTCTTCCAGAGCTCCTCGCCGTGAACGGGGTCCGTCGCGGAGAAGAACAGCGCGCCGGCCGCGATCTCGAACCCGGCCGGATCCCCGCCGCCGGTCCCGGCGGTGATGCTCTTCAGCAGGTACGTTCCGGCCGGGTGACCGTCGCTGCGCCAGAGCTCGCGGCCGTGGACGCCGTCGTCGGCGGCGAAGTAGAGCCGCCCGTCGTACACGGCCGCCGCGGGCGCCTCGTCGCCCCACTCCGGGAAGCTTCCGTCGGGACCGGGCCGGAGATCTAGCACCATCCGGGTACCGCTCGCCGTGCCGTCGCTCTCCCACAGCTCGCGGCCGTGGACGCCGTCGTCGGCCACGAACAGGAGGAGCTCACCGAGGACGCCCAGCGGCTCCGGCATCGAGCTCGCCGCTCCCGGCTGGACGTCGAGGACGAGGCGGGTGCCGGGGACGGAGCCGTCGGTCCACCAGAGCTCGTAGCCCGTCGCGGGGGACTCGGCGACGAAGAAGGCGCCGGCGCCGCTCGACACGGCACCGAGGACTCCGTGACCCTGTCCGTGGAGGTCGCGCAGCCGGCGCGTCCCCGCGCTCGTGGCGTCGGTGATCCAGAGCTCGCGGACCGGGAGATGGGAGGTCACGGGCAGGACTCCGCCGACGGCGAGAGCGAGGTCTCCGACCGCAGCGAGCGGCTCGACGTCCACTCGCTGCTCGACCGGGGTGGTGTCGAGGTCCTTGACGCGGTAGGCGATGCCGGCGGCCGCAGCCGGGGCCGGGGTCGCGACGGCGAAGGCGAGCAGGCAGACGGTGGCCGGACCCGCCGTGCGGTGGGCTCTTCGAGAAGGTCTCACGGCGAGGACTCCTTCCCCTCCCGAGCCAGGATGGACCCGCCTCCGGTGGGGTGCACCACCCCGGGAGGCGGCAGCCGGGAGCGGGCCGGCAGACCCGTTCCCCGCCGCTCTCTCCTACGGAATCCGCCCGCCGGCGGGGACATCAGGGAAGCTCCGGAGCGGCGCGTCCGGCCGCGGGGCGTCGACGGGGCTCAGGGGGCGAAGCTGTCGCGCTCCCAGGCGACGAGGCCGGGGAACTCCTTCTCGATCAGCGCGCGGCTGACCGGGACGCCTGCACGCACGAGCTTCTTCAGCCAGCGCCGGCTCCCCCGCTCCCCCTTCGCCACCCAGACGACGTCGGCGCCGCGCAGGAAGCGCGACTGGTAGCGCAGGTCCTGCTCGAACGGCAGGTCCCGCCGGTAGTCGGCGAGCCGGGGCGGTGCGCCCTGGACGTCGGCCATGCGATCGAACAGGTCGGCCAGCGCCGGCATGCCGCCGGGGTCGGTCGCCTCCCAGGCGAGCCGCGCCGCGACCTGATCGAGCAGCGCGGCGATCCACGGCTCGCTCGCCCGCACCCCCTCGAAGTCGAGGAAGCCGCGCGCCACCTCGAGCTCGAGCAGCGCGTCGGAGACCTCCATGGCGGCGGCGCCCTTCGGGCGTCCCGCGCATCGGCACGCCGGCGAGTTCCGGCAACCAGCCGCCGGTCAGACCCCGAATGCGGCCCACCAGCTCGGAGTCGCCGTCCGCGCAGGTCGCGAACACCGACCGCCCGGTGCGCGCCGGCAGGCCCCAGGCGGCGCCGAGGCCGGCCTTCGTTCCAGGCCTCTCGGTCGAGCACCACGCCGCGCAGCGGGAAGGGGCGCTCGGCGATCGGCTCCAGGGCGGCCGCGATGACCTCGAGCCGCTTCTGCACGTTGGCCGCCCGGTCGAGCGAATCGGGGACGTAGCGCACGTCCACCGGGCGACCGGGAAGGAGCAGGAGGTCCGGATAGCCGGAGAGCGGATCCGGCTCCGCCACCTCCGCCGGAGTGGGCGGCGTGCCGGGCGGCGGCAACGGCTTGCGGCCGCCCGCCGCTCGCGCGGCCGACGGCAGTGCGAGCAGCGAGGCGGTCACGAGAACGGGAAGGAACCGGCGCATCGCCCTGCAGTCTAGCCTGCCCGGCGGTAGACTCGCCGCGTGCGCGGCTTCCGGATCTCGAGCCACGGCGGGCCCGAGGCCCTCGAGTGGGGCGAGTGGCCCGATCCCCCGGTCGGTCCCGGCCGGGTCCGGGTGCGGGTGCGCGCCTGCGGCGTCAACCACCTCGATCTCTGGGTCCGCAACGGCGTTCCCGGGCACCGCTTCCCCCTCCCGCTGATCCCGGGCAGCGAGGTCGCGGGCGACGTCGAGGCCCTCGGGCCGGGCGTCGAGGGCGTCGCCGTCGGCGATCCCGTCCTCGTCGGCACCGGCGTCTCGTGCGGCGAATGCGTGCGCTGCCTGGCCGGGCAGGACTGGCTCTGTCCGCGCTACGGGCTGCTCGGCGAGCACCGCGACGGCGGTTACGCCGAGCTCGTCGAGGTGCCACGGCGCAACCTCTTTCCGCTGCCCCGCGGCCTCTCCTACGCCGAGGCGGCCGCCGTGCCGCTGGTCTTCCTGACCGCCTGGCACATGCTCGCCGCGCGCGCCGAGCTCCGGCCCCACGAGGACGTGCTGCTCCACGCCGCCGGCTCCGGAGTGACCACTGCGGGGATCCAGATCGCGAAGCTGCTGGGCGCCCGGAGCATCCTGGTGACCTCCACCTCGCCCGACAAGCTGGAACGGGCGAAGCAGCTCGGCGCGACCCACGGCTTCGACGTCAGCGCCGGTGAGTTCGCCCGCGGCGTCCGCGAGGCGACCCACGGCCGCGGCGTCGACGTCGTCTTCGACCACGTCGGCGGCGACACCTTCGAGCAGAGCTTCAAGTGCCTGGCCTGGGGCGGGCGGATCGTCCTGTGCGGCTCGACCTCGAGCCCGGCTGCCGAGATCCCGCTGCGCGCCGTCTTCTTCAAGAGTCTCTCGGTGCTCGGCTCGACCATGGGCTCGCTCGCCGAGCTCGCCGGGCTGCTGCCCTGGTTCGAGAGCGGCGAGCTCGCACCGGTCATGGCGCTCACCCTGCCGCTCGAGCAGGCGCGCGACGCCCAGGAGCTGCTGGCCTCGCGCAAGGTCTTCGGCAAGATCGTGCTGACCGTGGACGAAGGCGCGGAGCGCGTGCCGCGCCCGCGGGAACCGAGTTGACCGGCATGCACCCGAGCCCCGCTTCCTGAGACCGCGACCGGGGCGGCCCCGTCGCAGACCGAACCGGAGGACGAACCGTGGAAGTCAAGTGCATCGCAGTTCTCGGCGCCGGGACCATGGGGCGCGGCATCGCCCACGTCGCCGCCCTGGCCGGTTACGACACCGGGCTCTACGACGTCGACGAGGAGATCCTCACCGCCGCCGAGGCCAAGATCCACCGCAATCTCGACAAGGGCGTCGAGCTGGGCAAGATCCCGTCGGACCGCGCCGAGGTCGCCAAGGCGGGACTCGCGCTCGACACCGACCTGGCCGCCGCGGTCGAGGACGCCGACCTGGTGATCGAAGCGGCTCCGGAATCGATGTCGCTCAAGATCGAGCTGTTCCAGAAGGTGTCGCGCTACGCCCCGGTGGACGCCCTGTTCGCCTCCAACACCTCGGCGCTTTCGGTCACCGAGCTCGGCGCCGCTTCGGGCCGGCCCGACCGCTTCGCGGGCATGCACTTCTTCAACCCGGTCCACCTGATGAAGCTGCTCGAGATCGTCCGCGGGCTGGAGACCGCGGACGACGCCGTCGAGACCATGACCGTCGTCGGCGAGCGGATGGGCAAGGAGTGCGTCGTCGTGCGCGACGTCCCGGGCTTCGCGACCTCGCGGATCAACGCCCTGATCGGCAACGAGGCCTTCCGCATGCTCGAGCAGGGCGTCGCCTCGCCGGCGGACATCGACAAGGCGATCAAGCTCGGCCTCAACCACCCCATGGGACCGTTCGAGATGGCGGACCTGGTCGGCCTCGACGTCCGGCTGAAGATCCTCGAGCACCTGCACGCGACCCTGGGCGAAACCTTCCGCCCCTCGAACCTGATGCGCCAGTACGTCCAGGCCGGCAGATTCGGCCGCAAGGTGGGCAAGGGCGTCTACGAGTACGACGCAGACGGCCACAAGATCGAGCGCTGAGCCGCCGGCCAACCGAAGGCGTCGCCGGCGGAGGCCGCGCCGCGGCCAGCGGGTGCCGCGGGCGCACCGAAGGCGTGTCCAGGGGACACCCAGCAGGCCAGGGTGTCCCCGGGGAACCCGCCTCGCCGGCGCGGATCGCAGGTCTGTCCACGGGAGCCACGATCGAGGTCGCCGGGCGAGCGGGTGCCGCGCGAACCGAAGGCGTCTCCAGGGGACACGCCAGCAAGCCAGCATGTCCCCTCGGGGAATCTCCCGCCTCGCCACGTCCGCAGACTCGAGGTCTGTCATACGGGAGGGGCGGCCGAGGCCGCGCGGCGGCGAACGGCAGTCGCAACGTCCGTTCCTGCCACCTGCCCCCTTCTATGAAGTCTTTGCTGTTTTGTCTTTTCGTCTTTGTCTGCGTCTTGAACAGAGGTGCCTTTGGCTCCGAAGAGCCTCTTGAGCTGCAGCCGGAGGCCGTCGAGCTCGGCGGTGAGCCAGAGGCGGGTGCCGCGCAGGCCCATGCGCCAGGGGGCGAAGCCGAGATCGAAGTAGAGCCGGATGCGGCGGCCCGCGTTCCTCCGGCCCTCTTCGCCGGTGGCGCGCCGCAGCTCGGCGAGGCGGCGCAGCCTGCGGTTCACGAAGCGCAGGAAGTAGTACGCGAAGAACGCCTCCTTGGGACCCAGCACCGGCATCCACGGGAAGCGCTCGAACCGCCGGTAGGCCGGGACGACGACGAAGACGTAGTACTGCGCCGTGTCGATGAGCATCGCCGCCGAGAGCAGGTCGGCCTCGCCCATGTACTCGTACTTGCCCTCGTAGACGGCATCGAAGAAGCGGCGGTAGGAGCGCGCGAAGACCTCGTTGTGGTGCGCGATGCGATCGGCCGTCAGTCGTCCGGCGGTCTCGTCGCGGATCAACTCCAGGGTCGCCTCGACCGAGAACGCGGCGTGGTCGAGTCCGGGCGAGTAGTAGGGATCGAGGAAGGCCGCCGCGTCACCGACCAGCGCCCAGCCCGGGCCGGCGTAGCACCTGGCGACGTAGGCGAGATCGGAGTAGAAGCGGAAGTCGTCGTCGCGCATCTCGGCGCCGTCGAGCAGCTCCGACGCCGGCCGCAGGCGGCCGAGGAACTCGCGGTACGCGGCCTTGCGGTCCGGTCGTTCGTGGAGAGCCACGAGACGGCGGTCCCAGACGATGCCGATCGAGGTCTCGCCGTTGCCCAGCGGGATGAACCAGACCCAGAAGCCGCGCCCCGGGTAGTGATTCGTGCTCAGCCGCCGCGAAGCGACGTTGCCCGTAGCCAGTCCGTCCCCCTCGCGCGCCGCGACGTCGTCGAGATGCCGCACGCCGCGCCACCGGCACCACATCGACGCGATCGGATGCCGCTCGTTGCGCTCGATCAGGCCCAGCTCGCGCCCCACGACGCAGGCGCGCCCGGTGGCGTCGACGAGCCATCGGCACGCCACCTCTGCGACGCCGCCTGCGCTCCCGTCGCCGACCTCGATCTCGACCGCGTGGTCGAGGTCGCCGACGCGCACCGCCCGCGCTCGTGCCGGGCGAGCCACTTCGGCCCCCGCGGCGGCCGCCAGATCCAGCAGGTGCTGGTCGAGGACGTCGCGGCGGAGCTGGAACGACGGCACCGCCGAGCGCACGTAGCCCCCGGTCTCGCTCGCCTCCGCGTGGCCGTGGACCGACTCGTCCGCGAACCAGTAGCGCAGCCCCTCCTTGGGCAGGTGCTCGCGCTCGAGATGCTCCCAGAGCGCCAGCCGGCGGGTGAGGAACATCGCCGACATCTCGGTGGTCGCCTCGCCCACCCGGGAGTCGAAATGGCGGCTCTTCTCGACCACGAGGACCGAGAGAGCGGGCAGCTCGCGCCGCAGCAGGAGCGCCGTCGCGGCCCCCGCGAACGCTCCACCCAGGACCACGACGTCGTAGCGCTCGCGCTCGGGAGCCGACGCCGGCGTCACGACGAGTTCCGTCGTCCGGACGATTCGGCGAGGGTCGCGAGCGCCGCGCGGTCGAGCTTGCCGCGGTCGGTCCGCGGCAGCTCGGCGACCACGATCACGCTGCGCGGGACCTTGTGCTCGGCCAGGCGCGCGCGGCAGTGGGCGAGGATGGTCTCGTAGTCGACGCCCGAACCCGGTCCGGAGCCGGGCGCCGCCACCACCGCGCGCAAGACGCTGCGCGGCCCGTCGGGTCCGTCCACGCCGAGCACGCTCGTGTCCACGACGCCCGGGATCTCGCGCAGCGTCGCTTCGACCTCGCGCGGATTCACGTTCTTGCCGCGCACGAACACGATGTCGTCGGCGCGGCCCAGCAACCGGACCTCCCCCTCGGCGATCCGGGCGAGGTCGCCGGTGACGAAGCGGCCGGCGCCGAGCTCGGGCCGCGCCTCGGGAAGGTAGGTGGCGGCCACCGCCGCCGAGCGCACCACCAGGCGTCCCGATTCCGGGTCGATTCCGAGCGCGACGCCGTCGACCGCCGTCCCGACCGCGCCCCGTTCGGCCGCGTCGCCCGTCCGGTCGTAGCTGATGCCGCCGCACTCCGATGCCCCGTAGAAGACGTGCACGGGCCGGCCGGTCGCGGTGCGGAAGGCCGCCGCCGTCGCTGCCGGAAGCGGCGCGCCCGCGGCCAGCACCAGCCGCACGGAGGGCGGCCAGGCCGGCACCGACGAGAGCCGGACGAACGCCCCCAGCCACGCCGGAACCGTGGGGAAGATCGTCGCCCCCAGAGCCCGGGCGGCGGTGAGCGGCGCCAGCGGCGACCGCCCCTCGGGCACCACCAGCAGCGAGCCGCGCAGCAGAGCGGGCAGGGCGAGGCTGGAGAAGCCGTAGCTGTGGGAAAGCGGCACCTTGGCGAGGAATCGGTCGGTCGCCTCGAGGCCCATCGAGGAGGTCAGCTGGGCGTCGTCGGCGACCAGCGCGGACGAGGTGACCGCGATGCCGCGCGACTCGCCGGTCGAGCCCGAGCTCAGCTTGATCGCGCCCCAGGAGGGGTCCGCGTCGAGCCGCCGCTCCGGTCGGCGGCGGTCGAGATCCCACTCTCCCGCGGCTTCGGCCCAGCCGTCGGCGTTGGCGAGGAAGCCGACGACACCCAGTCCGTCGAGCGCCGCCAACCGGTCGGGCGTCGGCCGCGCGCTGTCGCAGAGCACCGGGACGGCGCCGCGCCGGCGCACCGCCAGGTAACCGGAGAGCAGCGCCGGGCCGGGGGCCGCGGCGAGTCCGATCACGTCCCCGGCCCCGAAGCCGTCGGCCGCGAGACGGCGTTCCAACGCGGTGGCGGCGGCATCGATCCGGGCCACCGTCGAGGTGCGGGAGGGGCAGGCCACGAGCGGCTCCCGGGGCCGTCCCGCCGCGAGCTCGGAGAACGCCAGGAGGATCGGATCGATCGGCATCGTCGATGTCGGCGCAGTATACTGAGCCAGCTGAGCCAGCCGAGCCAGCCGAGCCACGCGGCGAGGATCCCCGGCCTGCGGAGCGCCTTGAAGAGCCCCGAGACCCGTACTCCCTACGACGTCGCCGTCGCCGGCGGCGGCCCCGCCGGATGCGCCGCGGCGATCGCCCTCGCCCAGCGCGGGCGCAGCGTCGTTCTGGTCGAGCGCGACGGCTTTCCCCGCTTCCACATCGGCGAGTCGCTCCTCGCCACGATCAACGAGAGCCTGGAGGCCCTCGGCGTCGCCGAGAAGATTCGCGCCGAAGGCTTCCCGGAGAAGTGGGGAGCCAGCCTCTCGACCCACGACGGGGCCTCGGGCCGCCCGGTCGACTTCGCGACCTCGCCCGAGATCCCCCGACCGCAGACGTTTCAGGTCCGCCGCGAGCGCTTCGACCAGATCCTGCTCGACCGCGCCCGCGAGGCCGGCGTCGAGGTCCTGGAGCGCCACCGCGTCGAGGAGTGCGCGCTGGGGGCCGACGGCGTGGCGCTCCAGGTGGCCGCCCCCGACCGCCGCCTGGAGCTGCGGGCCGCGGCGCTGGTCGACGCCACCGGACGCGCCGGGCTCCTGGCCCGCAAGCTCGGCCTGCGCCGCGCGGAACCGCGGCTGGCCAACGTCGCCCTCTACGCCCACTTCTCCGGCGTCCCCCGGCTCCCGGGCAGGCGCGCCGGCGACATCCGCATCGTCGCCCGCGACGACGCCGGCTGGTTCTGGCTGATCCCGATCGACGACGAGCTGACCAGCGTCGGGGTCGTCCTGCCGCGGTCGCTCTACCGCCGGCTCGAGCGAGGCGACCCCGAAGCGATGCTGAGCGCTACCGTCGCGCAGACGCCGGCGGTGGCCGAGCTGCTGCGCGCGGCCCGCCGGGAGTGGCCGGTGCGCGTCGAGAAGGACTTCTCCTACAGCTCCTCCGCCTACGCCGGCGACCGCTGGCTGCTGGTGGGCGACGCCGGCTCGTTCCTCGACCCGGTGTTCTCGACCGGCGTCGCCGTCGCGCTCGAGAGCGGCATCGAGGCGGCCGCCGAGCTCGACGGCGCGCTCGCCGCCGGCGATCTCCGGGCCCACCGCTTCCGCCGCTTCGAGCGGATCCAGCGCCGCCGCTACGACGTCTTCCGGCGCTTCGTCCTGGCTTTCTACACGCCCTGGTTCCGCGACCTGTTCTTCCAGCCCGGCGCGCCGCCGCGGATCTTCCGCGCCGTGGTCACGATCCTCGCCGGCCAGTGGCGACCGTCGCTGGGCACGCGCGCGCTGGTCGAGCTCTTCTTCGCCGCGGTCGCCCTCCAGCGTCGGTTCCGCCTGGTCCGCCCGCTGGCCCGCCGCGATCCGTCGGCCGGCTTCCCGACCGAACGGCTGGCGCTCGGCGAGGTCGAATGAGCCCGGAAGAGCTGCTGCCCCGGCTGAAGCGTCTGCTGATCGAGAGTCTGCAACTCGACGGCCTGGATCCGGACTCGATCGCCGACGACGAGCCGCTCTTCGCCTCGCGGCTGGGTCTGGATTCGGTGGACGCGCTCGAGCTGGTGGTCGCGCTCGAGCGCGAATTCGGCATCGCGGTGCCGTCGGAGGAGATCGGTGGCGAAGCCTTCGTCAGCTTGCGGACGCTCGCCGACTGGCTGGCGCCGCGGCTGGCGACGGCCGGACGGGGGGCGAAGCGATGAGCGGCGAGTGGGCCGCGATCACCGGCCTCGGGGCGGTCTCGGGATACGGCTGGGGGGTCGAGGCCCTGTGGGACGGCGCGCTCTCCGGCGTCTCGGCGATCCGCGACTTCCGCCGCTTCGATCACTCCGCCTACCGCACCCACGTCGCTTCCGAGGTGCCGGAGGTCCCGGCGGTCGGACCCTACCCGTCCGGTCCACGGCTCTCGATCGCCGACCGCTTCGCGCTCGTCGCGGCCGGCGAGGCGTTGGCCGAGGCGGGTCTGCCCGAGCGGCTGGACGAGCTCGCGGCGGGACTCTTCTTCGGCTCCTCCACCGGCGGCATGCTCGAGTCGGAGGAGTACTTCGACCGCGTCACCGGTTCCCCCGGCCGGGCGCCGGTGTCGCTGCTGGCATCGCAGCAGCCGAGCGGCCCGGGGGACGCGGTCGCGCGCGCGCACGGCGTCCGCGGCCCGGTCGAGACGATGGCCTCGGCCTGCGCCTCGGCGACGCTCGCGCTCGGCTCGGCGCTCGAGGCGATCCGGTCGGGCGAGATCGACGTCGCCCTGGTGGGCGGCGCCGACTCGCTGTGCCGACTCACCTTCGCCGGCTTCAACTCCCTGCGCGCGGTCGACGGGCTCCCTTGCCGGCCGTTTCGGCGCGAGCGTCTCGGCATGTCGATCGGCGAGGGAGCCGCCGTCCTGGTGGTCGAATCGGGCGCCGCCATGGCGCTCCGGGGGGGCCGCCCGCTGGCCTGGCTCGCGGGGGTCGGCGCCTCGTGCGACGCCTACCACATGACCTCGCCGGATCCCCGGGGCGACGGGGTCACCCGCGCCGTGCTGGCCGCTCTCGCCGACTCCGGCACGACGGCCGACGAGATCGACCTGGTCAATCTCCACGGCACGGGGACTCCGCACAACGACGTCGCCGAGGCGCGCATGCTCGAGCGCGTCTTCGGCGAGCGCGCGCGGCGGCTCCCGGCGACCTCGACCAAGGCGTCGATCGGCCACTACCTGGGTGCGGCGGGCGCCGTCGAGGCGCTGATCACCGTCCTCGCCCTCGAGCACGGCCTGGTGCCGCCGACCCCCGGCGAGGGCAGCGTCGATCCCGATCTCGCTCTCGACCTCGTGGTCGGCGTGCCGCGTCCGGTGCCGTCGGCGCGCCGCGCGCTGTCCACCAATCTCGCCTTCGGCGGCACCAACGCGGCTTGCGTTCTCGCCCACCGGGAGGCGCCCTGAAGCGCTCCGCCGTGGTCACGGGAGTCGGCACGGTCGGCGCCCTGGGGATCGGAGTCGAAGCGCTGACACGTTCACTGCGCGAGGGTCCGCCGGCCCCCGTGGCGCTCGACCGGTCGGCCGGATTCCACCGCCGGCACGGCGCCCGGACGGCGCTTTCGATCGGCGACGCCGACCTCCGCGCGCTCGTCCCCGCGGCCCAGGCGCGCCGGATGAGCCCGCCCGCGCGCTTCGCCGTCGCCGCGCTCCGGCTGGCACTCGCCGACGCCGGCCTGGCCGACCTGCCGGTCGGATCCCACGCCGACATGGGCATCGTCGCAGGGACCGCCTTCGGTCCCGCGTTCGTCACCGAGCAGCTTCTGCGCCAGATCCTGCACCAGGGGCCGGACGCAGCCTCGCCGGCGCTGTTCACCGAGTCGGTCGCGAGCGCAGCGGCCTCGCAGATGGCTCTGGCGCTGGGCGCCCGCGGCCCCAACCTGGCGATCACCCAGCGCGAGGCGAGCGACCTGGTCGCTCTGGCCGAGGCCACCCGTCTGATCGAGACCGGGGCCGCCCCGCGCGTCCTGGTGGCGGTGGTCGACGAGATGATCCCGCTGCTCCACGCCGTCCTCGACCGCTACCGGGCGCTGGCAACGGCGGCGGACGCGGCTGCAGGGGGAGCGGAGGTCGCCCGGCCCTTCGACCGTCGGCGCAACGGCCTGCTCGCCGCCGAGGGCGCGTGCGTCCTGGTGCTGGAGTCGGCCGAGCTCGCCGCCGAGCGCAGCGCCCCGTGCTACGCCCGCATCGCCGCCACCGCGCGCGGCTTCGACCCCAGCGCGCCGTCGTGGAACTGGGGCGACGGCGGCGCCGAGCTGGCCCGCACTCTCCACCGGGCCCTCGCGCGCGCCGGGCTCGAGCCGCGCTCCGTCGCTCGCGTGGTCTCCGGCGCCTCGGGCTCGCGCCGGGGCGACCGGCTCGAGGCCGCGGTGCTGCACGGACTCTTCGCAGACGGCGTGCCGCCGCTGTTGGCGCCCAAGGGGAGCACGGGCGAGTATGGCGGCGCCTTCCTCGCCGCGGCCGTGCTGGTCGCCGCCGATTGCGCCGCGCCGCCGACACGCGGCTTCGGCGAGGTCGACCCCGAGCTCGACATCCGTCCCTGGCAGCAGGAGCCGGGCTCGGCCCCCGCACCGCCGCCCCCGACACGGCACACGCTGGTCAGCGCCCTGGCCAGCGGAGGCGCCGCCGCCTGGGCGGTGCTCGAGCGCGGGAACCGGACCTCCCGGCCGCCGGCGGAGACCCGAGTCTGAGAGCATGGACCGATGCCCGCCGCCGCCGACGCCACCGACCTCTTCCTCGCTCTGACCCCGGAGCGCGTGCTCGACGCCGTCGAGGCGGCCGGGCTGGCGGTGCGTCCGCTGTGCTATCCGCTCAACTCGTTCGAGAACCGGGTCTACGAGGTCGAGCTCACCGACCGCTCGCGGGTGGTCGCCAAGTTCTACCGGCCCGGGCGCTGGAGCTCGGCGCAGATCCTCGAGGAGCACCGCTTCCTCGCCGAGCTCGATGCGGAGGAGATCCCGGTGTGCGCCGCCCGTCCCTTCCCGGACGGCTCGACGCTGGCGACGATCGACGGCATCCGCTACGCCGTCTTCGACCGCCGGGGGGGACGGGCGCCGGACGAGCTGACGCCGGAGACCGCGCGCCGGCTCGGCATGCTCGTCGGGCGTCTCCATGCCGTCGGCGCCCGGCGCCCCGACGCCGACCGCCTGCCGCTGACCAGCGCGGCCTACCTGCGCACGGACCTCGACTGGCTCGAGCACCGGAGCGTGCTGCCGGCCCGGCTCGCCGGCCGCTACTCGACCGCGGCGCGCGCCGTCGCGGACGCGTACGACCGGCTCGCCGAAGGAGTCCCGGTCCTGCGCCTGCACGGCGACCTGCACCTGGGCAACGTGCTCGAGCGCGACGGCCAGCTGCGCCTGCTCGACTTCGACGACTCGATGATCGGTCCGGCGGTCCAGGACCTCTGGCTCGCGCTGCCCGGCCGCGCCGCGGAGGCCGCAGGGCTCGTCGCGTCGCTCCTGGAGGGCTACGAGGCCTTCCGCCCCTTCGACCGCGCCGAGATGCGCCTGATCGAGCCGTTGCGGGGACTGCGCATGGTGCACTACGCGGCGTGGCTCGCCCGCCGCTGGCACGATCCGATCTTCCCCCGCAACTGGCCCCACTTCGGCACCGAGGAGGGGTGGGAGCGCGAGACCCTCGATCTCGAGGAGCAGGCAGCGGCCGTGGCCCGCGTCGAGCGCGGCCTGCCGCCGACGCCCGCGCCCGGAGAGGCGGCCGGGGGCGAGGAGCTCAGCAACGCCGATCTGTTCTGGGACTGGGAAGACTGAATGCCCGGGCCCGGACCGCGCTAGGATCACCCGCGATGTCCGACCCTACCCCGCCGCCCCCGGGCTGGGCTTCCGAGCCTCCCGCGGTCTACGGCCTGGAGCAGCCGGTGCTCTGCCCGGTCTGCCGCGCCGAGGTCGATTCGCTCTACGTCGTCCGCCTCTGGCGCGCGCGCGTGGCGTTCGTCTCCTCGCTGCCGCGCAGCGGCCGGGTGCTGGTTTGCCCGAAGTGCCGCTCGATCGTCCCCGGCGAGCTCGGCGCGGTGCTCTGACGGCGGACCGGCTCAGCGCCGCTCGGAGTCGCGCAGGACGAAGCGAATCTCGAGCGTCGTCTCCATCGCCACCGCAACGCCGTTCCGCGTCCCTGGACGGTAGAGCGCGGAGAGCGCGGCGCGACGCGCCGCTTCGTCGAAGCCGTAGCCGCGGCTCGGCCCCTTCGGCGAGACCTCGACGACCTGCCCCCCGGCGTCCACCCGCACCCTGAGCTCGACCGTCGCCTCCATCCTCCGCACCAGAGCGGCCGGCGGGTACTCGGGGGAGTCGTTCGAGATCAGCTGCGGCGGCTCGATCGCGGGTGCCGCCGGCGGCGGCGGCGCGGAGCTCCTCCGCGTGGTGCGGGAACCGGCCGGCGGCGACGCGGGGCCGGCTGGCGGTGACGCCGTGGCGGCGGCCGGGCCGTCGGCCTCGGGCTGTCCGCCGACGGGCGGAGGCGCTTCCGCCGCGTCGCCGCGTTGGGCGTCCCGGCGCATCGCCGTCTCGAGAGTGCTCTCGAGCTCCCGGATCCGCCTCTCGTACTCCTCGCGGTGGCTCGCCGAGCGCTCCTCGGCGAGCGCCCGGGTCAGCCGCTCCACTTCCGCGCGCAGCCTCGCGATCTCCTGGCGCTCGTCCGGGGCTTCGAAGACCTTCGGCGGCACGGCGCCGGACGGCGGTGGAACGGTGTGGCGCAGGAGCAGGAAGGCGACTCCGGCGATCGCCGCGCCGGCGAGCACGGCGGCGGCCAGGCGCGCCCGGCGCGCGCGCTGCCGCCGCGCCCCCGAGACCGACTTGCGCGCGTTCTTCTCCTCGTAGAGGCGGCGGTCCGCGACGGCGAGCACCTCGTCTCCGGTCACGCCGTCCTCCGGTGCAGCAGCGACGCCGATCGAGAACGACACCCGCGGTTCGACCGGCTCACCGGTCGCCGGATCCACCCAGCCCTGGTCCGCCAGCGCCGATCGCGCCCGACGCGCGAGCACCAGCGCCTCGTCGACCCCGGCTCCGGGCAGGACGACCAGGAACTCGTCGCCGCCGTAGCGGATGAGCTGGTCGCCGTCGCGGAAGGCGCCTTTCAGGCGCTCCGCGACGGCGCGCAGCACCGCGTCGCCGACCAGGTGCCCATGGCGGTCGTTGACCGGCTTGAAGCCGTCGAGGTCGAGCTCGAGCAGCGCGACCGTGCCGTGACGCTCCACCAGCGCCCGCCACTCGTGCTCGAAGAGCTCGCGCAGGTAACGCCGGTTGAGCGCCCCGGTCAGGTCGTCGAACAGCGCCAGCTCCTCGGCCGCGGCCATGCGCGTGATTCTTGCATCCGCGATGCCGGCGCGGGGAGGTCGGCCTCGGCGCCGGGACCGCGGCCCGTCCGGAGCCGGCCGCCTCCGCCCCAGGGTGTCCCGGACGGAGTTCCCTAGTAGAGTCGGGACCCGATGTCCATCTCAGGAAGCCTGGAAGACGTCGCGGTCGCCGACGTCCTCCAGTTCATCCACCTCGGGAAGCGGACCGGGACGCTCGAGCTCGAGCGCGAGGGCGAGCGCGCCCGGTTCGGCTTCCACGAAGGGGCGCTGATCAGCGCCCAGGCCCCCGGCGCGCCGCGGCTGGGCGAGCTGCTGCTGCGTTCCGGACACGTCGGGACCGGCGCCCTGCAGCGCGCGATGGCGGCGCAATCCGGCGCCGGCGCCCGCCGGTCGCTGGGCCAGATCCTGATCGAGGCCGGCGAGCTCCGGCCCGATGCCCTCCACGAGGTCGTCAAGACCCAGCTCGAGAGCGCGGTCGGGCGGGTGATGAACTGGGAGAGCGGCAGCTTCGACTTCGCCCTCGACGAGATCCGCCCGCTCGACGACATCGGCATGGACGCCGGAGAGCTGGCGCCCGGAGACGGCCTGGCGACCAACGTCGTGCTGCTCGAGGCGGCGCGGATCTTCGACGAGCGCGACCGCCGCGGCGCCGAGAGTCTGGAGGAGGTCGCCGACGAGGCGCTCGAGGGTCTGCTCGACGCCGGGCCCGAGCCGGCGCCGGACGCCTCGACGGGACCCGAGATCCGGGTATTGAGCCCGGATCGGGAGTTCATCCGCGGCCTGCGCGAGCGGCTGGGGCCGACCGCGAGCCTCCGGCGGGTGGCGCTGGGAAGGGCGTCCGAGCCCTCCGCCGGGGAGGTCTCCGACCTGGTTCTGGTCGACGCCCGCTCCGGGGCGCTCGACCCGGAGGGGCTGAGCCTGCTGCGCACCGCGCGCCCCGAGGCGCGCATCGTGGTGCTGGTCGATTCCGACGAGATCCTCCAGCTCGCCTACCGGCACGGCGCCGTGGCCGCGGTCCCCGCCGAGATCGAAACCGTGCGCGCCTGCCTGGTCAACCTGCTCGAGTCGCCGGCCGGACACGCCGCCGGCCCGCGCCTCGGCCAGCCCGCGCTCACCGAGAGCGGAGTGCGCCGCCTGCAGCGCGTCTTCGGCGAGCTGCGCAGCGGACTGGCGAGCGCGACGGTGGCGCTCAACCTGATGCAGCTCGTCTCGGAGTCGTTCGAGCGCGCCATCCTCCTGCTGGTCAAGCGCGACCGCCTGGCCGCGCTGGGCGCCTTCGGGACGGGCGCCGACGGACGACCGCTGGCGCTCGCCGTGCGGCGCGTCGAGGTCGTGCCGAGCGGACTCCTCGAACGCGCCCTGGCGACGTCGCAGGTCCAGATCGCGCCCTTCGTCCAGGCCGATCTCCCGGGTGCGCTCGCGGCTTCGCTCGGCGCACCCACGAACGAGCAGGTCGTCGTCTTCCCGGTCTCCGGCACCGAGAAGGTGATCTCCGTGGTCTACGCCGACAACGGCGACAGCGAGAACGCGCTGCGCGACGTGGATCTGCTGGAGGTCGCCGCGGCGCAGGTCGGCATCGCCTTCGAGAACGAGCTCCTCCGCCGCCAGCTCGGCCGCACCTCGAGCTGACCCGCCCGATCGGGCGCGCCGCTCCTCAGCCCTCGCGCAGCGTGGCGAGGCCGTCGCGGGCGCGGCGGAGGACTTCGCCGGGGTCGGGCAGGAGGCGGCCGTCGAGCAGGGCGAGGCGGCGGCCGCCGCCGCGTTCGAGAGTCGAGATGACTTCACGGTACTGCCGCTCGGCCAGCTCGAGGTGGCCGTCGCGGCGGAGGCACCCGGCCAGCAGCAGCCGGACCTGGGCCAGGTCCGGCTCGAGGTAGAGCGCGGCGCGAAAGGCGCCCGCCGCCTCGGCCGGGCGGCCCTGATAGTCGCGGATCAGACCCGAGAGCACGTGCGCCGCCGGCTCGGCGGGATCGTCCGCGAGCGCCGCGGCCGTCTCGCGCTCCGCCTCGTCGAAGCGGTCGGCCTCGAGGTGGCCGGTGGCCGCGACCAGCCGCTCCACCGGGGTGGGCGCGGCAGGCGCGGCCGGGGGCGCCGGCTCCGGCCGGTGGTCGACCGCCGGACGGGAGACGGGACGGCTCGCGGCGTCGGTCGCGGCCGGCTTCGCCGGCGGGCGCCGCGCGGTGACCTGCTTGCGCTCGTCCGGCAGCCGGTAGCAGAAGCAGTCGCCGAGGTCGACCGGCTCGAGACGGTCCTGGATCCGCCACAGCGTCTCCGAGCCGCCCAGGAAGAGCCAGCCGTCGCGCGCCAGCCGGCGCGACGCCTCGTCCACGACGCGGCGCTGGAGGTCGGCGCGGAAGTAGATGAGGACGTTGCGCAGGAGGATCAGGTCGAAGCGCTCCTCGGGCAGGCGGTAGGGCGGCCGCGCCAGGTTGATGCGCTGGTAGTGGATGCGCGCGCGCAGCCGCCGGTCGAGCTCCCAGAGCCTGCCGCGCTCCGTGAACCAGCGACCGAGCAGATCCCGGGGCACGGCCGCCAGCGCGCGTTCGCCGTAGACCCCGCGCTCGGCTTGAGCCAGCGCCTCGGGGTCGATGTCGGTGGCGACGACCGACCAGTCCCAACCCGCGAGCGACAACGCCTCGGCGAGCAGCAGCGCCATCGTCGCCGGCTCCTCGCCCGCCGCGCAGGCCGCGCTCCAGACCCGCAGCCGGCGCGTCGTCGAGCGGTTCCGGACCAGCTCCGGCAGGAGCACGTTCCGGATCTGCTCCCACTGCTGGGAGACGCGAAAGAACGACGACTCCTTGATCGTCAGGAAGCTCGCCAGCAGCTCCCACTCGCCGCGCAGCTCGCCCGCGGCCAGGGCCGCGACGTAGGCCTCCAGACCGCCGGCGCCGACGGCCTGCGCCCGCCGCTCCGCGGCCTCGCGCAGGAAGGGGAGCCGGCCCGGGGCGAGCTCGTTGCCCGTTTCGTCGCGGACCAGCGTCTCGAGCCGCCCGAGCGGGTCGACCGGGTCGAGCGGATCGAGCGGATCGCTCATGGCTTGTCCCCGAGCCTGCGCGCCAGCATCTCCCCGATCGCCTGCGGCGGCGCCACGACCTCCGCGCCGCCGGCTTCGAGCGCCGCCTTGGGCATGCCGTAGACCGCGCTCGACGCTTCGTCCTGGGCAAAGCAGAGGGCGCCGGCGCGCCGCAGCTCCGCCAGCCCCTCCGCGCCGTCGGTGCCCATGCCGGTCAGGACCACCGCGGCGGTCGCGCGCGCGGCGGTCGCCGCCAGGGAGTGGAACAGCTCGTCGACCGCAGGGCGATGGCCGCGGCGGGTCGGCGTCGCCGCGTCCAGGGTCAACCGCTCGTCCTTTCCGACCAGAAGGTGCGCACCCGCCGGGGCGATCCGCACGGTGCCCGGCCGCGGCCGCTCGCCTTCGACGGCGACGCGCACGTCGAGGCCGAGGGAACCCGCGAGCCAGTCGGCCAAGCCCGCCTCGAAGCCGCGCGCGATGTGCTGCACGACCAGGATCCGCGTCGGCGGCGGCGCCGGCAGCACCGCCAGCAGGTCGCGCAGCGCCGCGGGCCCGCCAGTGGACGCCCCGAGCGCCAGCCAGCGCAGCTCCCCGGCCCGCGATTCGTCCGCGACCCTTCGCGGCCGCGCCGCGACGACCCGCGCATCCGAGGCGGAGCGAACCGGACGCTCCACCGCCGCGGCCGCGCGCAGCACCCGGGGCAGGGTCTCCGAGAGCTGGCGCCAGCTGTCCGGATCCTCCGGCTTGGGCAGCAGCTCGACCGCTCCGGCGCGCAGCGCCTCGAACGCGGAGCGGACCTCCGACCGGTTGGCGCGCGAGGTGAGGATCACCGTCGGCACCGGACCGGTCTTCGCCAGGCGCGCGAGGACGCCGAAGCCGTCGAGCTTCGGCATCACGAGATCCAGCAGCAGGACGTCGGGGCGCAGGCGCTCGACCGCCTCGACGGCCGCCTCGCCGTCCGCGGCCTCGCCGAGCACCCGGATCTCGGGCGTGCGCGAGAGGAAGCGCCGCAGCACCGCCCGCACCGACGGCGAGTCGTCGACGATCAGGACCGTGACGGTGCGCATCTCACCCGCCGGTCAGCCGGCGTACGGTCTCGACCAGATCGGCCGCGATCAGGCTCTGCTTGGTCAGGTAGGCGTCGGCGCCCGCGCGCAACCCGCGCAGCCGATCCTCGGGGCGCTCCCGGGTCGACACGACCACGATCGGCAGGCGCGCGAAGTGCTCCATCCGACGCAGCTCCTCGGTGAGCTCGAAGCCGTCGAGGCCCGGCATCTCGATGTCGGTGACCAGACAGTCGAAGCTCTCGCCCGCCAGGCGCCGCATCGCCTCGTCGCCGTCCGCCGCGACCTCGACGACGAAGCCGGCGTCCTCCAGGATCCGTCGCTCCATCTCGCGGGTGACCCGGGAGTCGTCCACGAGCAGCAGCCGGACCGTCTGACGCGCCGGGGCCGGCGGCGCGGCGGCGCGCCGCGGCGCCTCGCGCGCCAGCAGCGCGGCCGGCGTCAGAACCGCCACCGGCTCGCCCGACGGCAGCAGGGCGGCGCCGTCGACCAGCGGCGAGACCCGCGCGCGCCGCGCCAGGCGCCGCACCAGGATCTCCTCTTCGCCCTCCAGCCGTTCGACCGCGAAGGCCACCGGTCGCCCCGCCACCACGCCCTCGATGAGCAGCTCCGAGGCGTCCTCGCCCAGACCCAGCGCACCGGCGATGGGCACGAACGGCACCACCCGCTCGGCGAAGATCGCGAGCCGGTGCCCCGAGCGCTCCTCGACGGAGACGTCGGCCAGCGACGAGACCCGGCGCACCGCCACTGCCGGGACCGCCAGACGCTGCGCCGCCGCCCGGACCAGCAGGACCCGCTCGCCGCGCCGCGCCATCGGCAGGTCGAGCGCCACCCGCGTGCCGCCTTCTTCGCGCCGCGTCAGGACGACGTCGCCGCCCAGACGCGAGACCGCCGACTCGACGGCGTCCAGTCCCACTCCCCGCCCGGACACCTCCGAGACCTCCTCGCGGGTCGAGAACCCGGGCAGGAATACGAGGTGCAGGGCCTCGGCCTCCGACAGCGCCTCGGCGGCCGCCCGCGGCAGGAAACCCGCCTCGACCGCGCGGCGCGCGACGCCGGCCGGATCGATCCCGCGCCCGTCGTCCTCGAGCGCGATCTCGACGCCGCGGCCGGCCGGACGCGCCGCGATCCGCAGGCTCCCGCTGCGCGGCTTGCCCAACGCCTCGCGCTCCTCCGGCGCTTCGATCCCGTGGTCGACGGCGTTGGCCACGAGATGGCGCAGGGCACCGTCGAGCTCGCGGGTGATGCGCCGGTCGAGCCGCGTCTCGCCGCCGGCGAGCTCGACGTCGAGCTCGCGTCCGAGCCCTCGCGCGAGCTCCCTCGCGTAGCGTGCGAGCGACTGCAGCGTCGGCCGCAGCGGCGACAGCTGCAGCGCGAGGACGGCCTCGAGCTGCTCCTCTCCGGTGCGCGCCAGCCGCGCTTCGAGCGATCCGGTTTCCGCCGCGGCCTGGCGCAGCGACGCGGCGACCACCGCCAGCGCCTGCGCCGGCTGCGGGTCGCGGACTCCGTCCTCGGCCAGGCGCGCCAGCTCGTCGAGACGCGCCAGCAGACGCCCCGCGGAGACCGCCGCAGCGCGCACGCGCACCGCGCGCTCGGCGAAGGCGTCCAGGTTGCCGACGTCGATCCGGTCCTCGCCCGTCGCAGGCTCGGGCGGCGCCGTGGCCGGAGCTGCCGGCGGCCGCGGTGCGGCTTCGGCGGCTGGCGCAGCT
This sequence comes from uncultured Solirubrobacterales bacterium, assembly GCA_963795665.1. Taxonomy (GTDB): domain Bacteria; phylum Actinomycetota; class Thermoleophilia; order Solirubrobacterales; family 70-9; genus DASUPK01. The sequence continues at coordinate 141,262 of CAWCIP010000027.1, forward strand.
CCCGCCTCGACGCTCTCTGCGGCGGTGGCGCCCACGGCGGCCGCCAGCTCGGCGAGCAACGAATCGTCGACCACCGACTCCTCGCCCAGCTCGATGGCGTCCACGAAGGCCGCGAGCTCGTCGTGGGCGGCGGCCATCAGCGGGAACAGGCGCGGCGGCCGCGCCAGCACCAGCTCCTCGGCGGCATGGCACAGCTCGGCGAAGGGCGTCAACGCCATCATCCGCCCCGCCCCCTTGAGGGTGTGCAGCTCGCGCTTGGCCTCGGCCAGCGCGCCCGGGTCGGTCGCCAGGTTCGGAATCAGGTCGCCGAGACGCTGCAGCCGTTCGCGTGCCTCGGCCACGAAGACCGGTACGAGCTCGGAAAGCTCGTCTTCCACGGGCTCAGCTCGAGGTCCAGCGCTCGAGGTTGATGTCGATCCCGAGCACGGCGGAGACCCGTTCGCCGACGAGGAAAGGCGCCGCCGCGGTCACCACGCGCTCTTCGGAGAGCAGCGACGTGAACACCGGGGTCACGATCGCCCGTCGCTCGGCGACGGCCGCCTTGAACCAGGGGCGGTCGGCGAATCCGTGACCGGTGCGGATGGCCTCCGGGATCTCGCGGTCCACGAGCAGCGAGGGCTGCGCCACGATCGCCGTCTGGGTGCGGCGCGGGTCGAAGACGTAGACGCACTCGGCGTCCGCCCGGCGCTCGAGCAGCGCCTCGAGCCGCCGCTCGAGCGCGTCCGGACTGCCGAGCAACGGCCGCACCTCCTCGGCCCAGCGCTCGGCGAGGTCGCGCAGCGAGTTGGGCGAGTCGAGGCGGAATCCCTGCGCCAGGAGCTGGACCTCGACGGCGGCCTCCTCGAGACTGCGCGCCGTCGCCGAGAAGCCGCGCAGCCCTTCCGCGATCTGTTGGACCACCGACGACGCCTCGCGCAGGGTCTGAACTACCTGCGAGGAGGCGGTCTTCTGTTCGCCGGTGCCGGCGGAGATCTCGCGCGCCGAGTCCGCGATCTCGGCCAACGCCGAGCGCAGCCCGGCGATCGCGCCGGCGGTCTCGCGCACCCGGACGAGCACCCGTTCGGCCTCCCGGCCGCCGGCAGCGGTGGCCTCGGAGGTGGCGCGGATGGAAGTGGAGAACTCCTCGAGCAGACGGCGCACCGACCCCGAGGCCTCGCGCGACCGTCCGGCCAGCCGGCGGACCTCCTCGGCGACTTCGCCGAAACGGCGCCCGGCCTCGCCGCTCTCCCCCGCCGCCTCGATCGCGGCGTTGAGCGAGAGCAGGTGCGTCTCGCGCGCGATGTCCTCGACCAGCGTCAGGACCCCGAAGATCTCCTCGGCCCGGCGCTCGAGGTCGACGGCACGGCGCGCGATCGCCGCAATCCGCTCCCGCAGCCGATCGACACCGGCCACGGCCCGGTCGACCGCGGCGGCGCCGGCGTCGCCGGTGGTCTCGCCCCGGCGGGCCAGCTCGGCCTGCGCCTCGGCGTTGCCCGCGATCTGGGACGCGGTCTGCGCGAGCTGTTCCATCGCGGCGGTGATCTCGACCACCGACGCCGCCTGCTCCGACGAGCCCGCCGCGAGCTCGGAGGCGATCCGCTTCACGGCGCTCGCCGCGCCGGAGACCTCGACCGACGAGCGCTGGATGCGCTGCGCCAGGACCTCGAGTGGACCCAGGGCGGTGGCCAGCGCGGCCGCGTCGTCGGGCGGCAACTGCTCGGCCTGCTGGCGGGAGCGGACCAGGTCGCCGGCGGCGAGCTCGGTGAGCGAATCGACGATCCGGACCCGGTGCGTGTCGTCGTCCTCCCCGAACCACCCCCGGCGGGCCGCCGGGAGCGCCACCGCGAAGACGATCACCGCCAGCGCGCCGCCGGCCGCCGCGCGCCACGGAGAAGCGCCCGCGGTCTCGGCCCAGGCGAGCAGGACGAGCGCCAGGGCGGCCAATCCCGCGCCCGGAGCGAGGGCCATCAGGCCCAGACCGCGGCGGCCGCTCACCGCGCCCCCGCCGCGGGTACCGGCTCGGGACCGAAGACCACGACCGGCTCCGCGTTCCACAGCGTGAGCCCGGCCGCGCCGGCCGGGAAGTGGCGTCGCACCGCGCGGCACAGCGATTGGACACGGGCCGCGCCGGCCAGCGCGACCACCGCCTCGGCATCGAGCGCGTGCCCCGAGACCAGACGGACCGCGAGCCCCTCGGACTCCCGCTCGACGGCGGCGACCGCCTCCGCCGGCACCCCCCAGAGGGCGCCGCCGCGGCGCACGACCACGATTCCTGCGCTCATGACGGCTCTTCTCCCAGCCGCTCGAGATCGACCAGCCGCACCGGCCGGTCCCCCACCAGCAGCTCGCCGCCGCCGGCGAGCGCGGCACCGATCTCGAGCTCCGCGACCTCGAGCGCCTCGTCCACCGCCAAGCCGACCAGCTCGCGTTCCTCCGGGGCCCCGACCCAGGCGACGACGGTCACCGCGGGGGTCGGGCCGGCGGCGCTCTCGAGACCCAGCATCCGGCTCAGGTCGAGCACCGCCAAGGGCTCGCCGGCGAACTCCGCCAGCCCGATCAGGCCCTCGCCGGCGCCGGGAAGCGGGAACAGGCGCAGGGAACGCACCACGCGCCGCACCGAGCCCGCGGGCAGCGCCACGGTCGCGTCGCCGAGCCGGACGAGCAGATGGGCCGGGCTCATTCGCCGATCTCCGTCCAGTTCCCGACGTTGACGTCGAAGCCGAGGACGCCCGAAAGCGAGCCGTCGGTTCCGTAGCGCGGCAGGGCCACCATCAGGCACGGCTCGCCCGAGAGCAGCGACCGGTGCGGCCGGGTCACGATCGAGCGCCCGGCGTCCACCGCGGCGCGGAACCAGGGGCGGTCGCGCAGGTCGAGCCGGCGCAGCTCCTCCGTCGCGCGCTCTGCGGAGTCGGCGAAGGCGTCGGCGACCCGCAGCGAGACGAGCCGGCCGGCCGCGTCGGCCAGGTAGCCCGCCTCCACGAAGCGGCTCGAGGCAACCAGCTCGGCCAGCGCCCCGGCCGAGTCGCCGGCCGAGACGCGATCGTTCCAGCGGTCGATCAGACGCTTGAGAGACCGCGGCGAGTCGAGGCGGAACGCCTGCGCCAGGAGCTGCAGGTCGAGGCCGACCTCGCGCAGCCCCGAAGCGGTCTCCGACAGCTGCCCGAGGTCCCGCGACATGCGCTCGACGACCTGGTGCAGCTCCCTGAGGGTGGAGACCACTTCTTCGGAGGCGGCCGTCTGCTGCCGCGTGACGGCCGAGATCTGGCGCGCCGCGAGCGAGCTCTCACCGAGCGCCGAGCGCAGGCTGTCGAGCGCCTCGGTCGCGGCACGCGCCTCCTCGAGAACCCGCGCGACCTCCTTGGTGCCCTCTTCCGTGGCGACGACCGTGGAACGGATCGCGCTGGCGAACTCTTCGACCTGGCTGCGGACCGAAGCCACGGAGTCGCGCACCCGCTCGGCCAGGACCCGGACCTCGCTCGCGACCACCGAGAAGCGGCGGCCGCGATCGCCCGCCGACGACGCCTCGAGGGCGGCATTGAGCGAGAGCAGGTGCGTCTCCTGCGCGATTTCGCTGATCAGCTCCAGGACCCGGAAGATCTCGCGCGACCGGCTGCCCAGCGTGTCGGCCCGGGAAGTGACGTCGGCGATCCGCTCCTCGACGGCGACGATCCCCGCGGTCGCGTCGGCCACCGCCGCGCCTCCCGCCGTACCCTCGGTGCCGGCGCGGTCGACCAGCCCGCTCTGTCCCTCGGCGTGCTCGGCGATCTCGGCGGCGGTACGGGCCAGCTGCTCCATCGCGGCGGTGACCTCGCCGGCCGCGGCAGCCTGCTGCGCCGCCCCGGCCGCCAACGAGCCGGCGCCGCGATCGACCCCTTCGGCCGCACCGGCGACGGCGAGCGAGTTCGTCTGCAGCCGCTCGACCCGTCCGCCGATCCCCTCGACCGCCCGCTCGAAGGCCGGCCCCAGCTCGTCCGGGAGCGACCGGGCCAGCATCGAGGCGTGGAGCAGGTCCCCCGCCCCGAGCTCGCGGAACGCGGCGCCCAGGGCCCGCCGTCGGGCTGCGCTCGCCGCTTCCGAGGAGCGTCCCGAGGCGCGCACGAGCGACACTCCGAGCGCCACCGCCGTGAGCGCGGCCGCGACGTGGAAGATCCAGTCGAGGCCCGGGGCGGACGCCTCGCGGGCCGCGCCGGCGATCAGCCAGCCGCCGGCGACCCACGCCAGCACCAGGGCGGCGACGGCCGGCCAGGCCGCTGGCGCAGCGCTGCTCTCCGCGACGGATCTCTCGCTCAAGGACGGCCCCTCCCGAAGTCCACGCGCCTCCGATCGTGCGGGATGACGGCCCATCGTCGCGCAGTTGGGGCCGCCGACGCAAGGCCGGGCGGTCCTTGAACCCCCCCGACCCTTCGTCTACACTGACGGCCGCTCCAGCGCTCAGGCGACTTTGAGCACCCGTCCACGCGCCCTCGAGGTCCCACGCCCGTGCAGCCTTCCAAAGTCCTGGTCGTCGACGATTCGGACCTGATGCACCGGATGTACGACGTGATGCTGCGCGGCGTCCCCCTGGTGCACGCGCGGGACGGCCAGGAGGCCATCGACCGGCTCGGCGAGCACCCCGACGTGGACCTGCTCCTGCTCGACATCAACATGCCGCGCATGAACGGCTTCGAGCTGCTGGCGGAGCTCGCCCAGCGCTCGCTGCTGCCGGGGCTCCCGGTCATCGTGGTGACCACGGAAGGGCGCGATCAGGATGCCGAGCGTGGACTCTCGCTGGGCGCCGCGGCGTACCTGAAGAAGCCTTTTCGCGGCGAGGAGGTCCGCGCCGCGATCACCGCCCTGCCCGAAGCGAGCGAGGAATGAGCTCCGACGCGCCCCCCGGAGGGGTCCTGCCGCCCGGCCACGAGCACCTGGTCGAGCAGCTGCGCGAAGCCCTGGGTCGCGCCAGCGAGCTGGTCGGGAGGCTCTCGACCACCCTGGCCTCGGCGTCCCGGAGCTCCGAGGAAGACACCGCCGAGTTCCCCCTGGGCTTCGATAACGACATCGAGCAGCAGCTCTCCGCCGCGCGCGTGGACGTCCAGGAGCTCTCGACCCGGCTCGTCGACACCGAGCATCAGCTCGACCGGCTGATGAGCCTCTACGTCGCCACCTACCAGCTCCACGCCTTCCTCGATCCAAAGCAGGTCCACAGCGCCATCGCCGACATCGCGGTCAACCTGCTCGGCGCCGAGCGCTTCGCGCTGCTGCTGCGCCACGAAGGCTCGCCCGAGTGCGAAGTCGTCCACTCCCAGGGCGAGATCGCGAGCATGGCTCCGCGCTTCGCCGGTGCGCTCTACGAGGGCGGGGATCCGATGGTGGACGCCACTCTGGCCGACGGATCGCTGCGTATCGGTCCCACCCGGGAGACCTCCACGATCGCGGCCGTGCCGCTCAAGATCCAGGACGAGATCGTCGGCGCGCTGGTCGTGCTCAAGCTGTTCGACCACAAGCCGGCGCTCAAGCCCGACGACCGGGACCTGCTCGACCTGCTCTCGGCACACGCCGCTTCGGCGCTGTTCGCCGCCCGGCTGTTCGCCTCCAAGGATCGCAAGCTGAGGACCCTGGAGAGCCTGGTGCGCCTGGCGCGTCGCGAGTAGGCGCGCGCCGCGGGCCGGCACCCGGCCTCAGGGCGCCGCGCCGGACGCGAGCTCGAGCCGCACCGTGACGGGCGGTCCGCCGGGTACCTCGAACCGCTTCTCCGAGCCGTCGCGCGCGCCCCGCTCCAGGAGCTGCTCGGCGTAGAGCGCCACCCGCTGGTTGAGCCGCGGCCATCCCAGGTCGCCGAAAGTGTGCCCCGCCGACCAGACGAGCAGCCGACGCCCGCTGTCCGGACCGGTCAGCACCGTGGCCAGCAGGACCGGCTCGCCGCTGGCGGCGGATTCGCGCAGGAGGTGCTCGAAGGCTTCGTCCACGTCCCGAGCCTATCTCCGGGGGATCTTCCGGACCCCGGCGCCGAGCTTGCGCACGAGCGCCGCGAAGTCCGCCGGACGGGGCGCGTGGAAGCGCACCGCCCGATCGCTCTCCGGGTGGCGGAAGCCGAGCTCGACGGCGTGAAGCGCGAGGCGAGGGAAGGCGACCGGCGGCGAGGGCCCCCCGCGCCGGCGGTAGACCCGCTCGCCGATCACCGGGTGGCCGGCGGCGGCGAAGTGGATCCGGATCTGGTGGGTCCTGCCGGTCTCCAGGGTGACCCGCACGAGCGTCGCGACACCGAACCGGCGGACCACCTCCCAGTGCGTCACCGCGGCGCGCCCCGCCGCGCCCAGGTGGGCGACCCAGCGTCTGCGGTGGGTACCGTCGCCGGCCAGCGCCCGGTCGAAGGTGCCCGCGTCGCCGCGCACGTCGCCCTCGACCACCGCCTCGTAGGTCCGCGAAAGGCTGTGGTCGGCGAGCTGCGCCTGGAGCGACTCGAGGCCGCGTCGGCTGAGCGCGAAGACGAGCAGCCCCGACGCCTCTTTGTCGAGGCGCTGCACGACGGCGACGTGGGGCCGCTCCCCGGTGCGCCGGGCGAGCTCGAGCGAGACCCGCGAAGTCAGCGTGTCCTGCTCGCGATCCGCGGTCGGCTGGGTCAACAGCCCGGCCGGCTTGACCACGACCGCGACGTGGGCGTCGGCGTGGAGGATCTCGACCTTGCGCCGGGTGGGCCGCGGCAGGGCGCTCTTGCTCGGATCGAGCACGACCGTCGAGTCGCGCGCCACCTCGCGCCCCGGATCCTGGACCACCTCGCCGTCCACCGTCACCCGACCGCTCTCGACCGCCTTCTTCGCCCGCGTGTAGGAGAGCTCCGGGTGGAGACCCTGGACCCGCCGCGCCAGGCGATCGACGCCGACGACGGCTACTCTCCGCGGGGTCCGATCGCCCGTGCCCGTCATCTCCCCCCGCTCGCCTCGCTCCCCCACTCCTCGGAGCCGGTCAGGTAGGCCAGCATCCCGCCCGCCTCGCGCCCGACCTCCCCCATCGCCAGCCGCGCCGCGCGGCGCCCCCACACGTCCCCCGCCTTGGCCGTGAACAGCACCCGGTACCCCCGATGGATCTTCCCCAGGTACTCCCCACCGGTCCCCGCCACCTCGACCGGCACCAACCCGGTCTCCTTCGCGAACGCCGCCAACTGCTCCGCCTGCCGATCCCGCGCCGCGGCCACGGACACCATCCCCAGCGCCAAGCCGCCGGCAACCAGGGCTCGGACCCATCCGCCGGCACGTGGAACGCGACGCAACCCGAATCCGAAGCGCATGGGAGCCTCCTCGAGAGGAACCCAGCTCGACGTCATGTCGAGGGCCACGCCCATGCTAGCGGAGGCCTGGCCCGCAGGGGGAAGTGGACCCGAGGATCCGACCCACGAAGCCCACCCCGATTCCGAGACCCGCCCCGGCTCAACATCAGGGAAGAGAGCCCCCCGGTTCGACTTCATGTCGAAGGTAACGCCCATGCTAGCGGAGGCCGGGCCGGCAGGGGGAAGTGAACCCGAGGATCCGACCCACGAAGCCCACCCCGATCGCGAGACCCGCGCCGAATCAAGAATCAGGGGAAAAAGGCCCCGTCGAAGGATCGCCAGCTCACGACTGGTGCAGCCTTCGGGAAGGGGCTCACATGTCCCAGGTCTTGGGACCCCCCTCTACGAGATCGACTCGTCAGAGCTTGTCGAGGAAGTGGATCGTCCCCCACGCAAACAGCACGGTCATTGCTATTGAGGCCGATAGTGCCAAGCACAGCACGTCCAGCGAACGGGTACCGATCTCGCGGCGTCGCGCAAGATAGGTACCCAAGGCAGTGGCAAAACCTCCTCTCATGAGGAACGATGGCGGCCGCTTCACTCTTGAAAGCTGTGCGAAGAGTGCGATATTGAGAAGCATAGACACCATGCCAAAGACCACGAATCCGGCGCCGAACAAGAGTGCATAGGTCTTCAAGTCCAGACCTCCGCCTACCAGCAGCCGTCTTGTGGATCGTCGACCAGAGTCAGGAGCGGCGTGTAGGTCACCGTTGCGCTCCCTTCGCCCGCCGCGAATGGGCTCAACGATACGCCACCCTCAACGCCGTACCAGCCAACTTCACCTGCAGGCTTGCCGAAGACTTCGTCGGAGGGGGTCTCGAATCCACCAAAGCTCACGATACCAGCGCCGCCCTCGGCAGTAAGAAACCGCCCAGTCCACGGACCGTTTCCAGCGGCAACATTGGCCGTAAACGCAGCTCCGATGTTGATTCCATGAGCCTTCTCGGTCGAGGGCGTATGCATACCAAAGAGGACGATTCCCTTGCCCGGAAGTTCCTGAATATTGAACCCCCAGATGCCCCCGGTGACGTCGTCTCCGAACAGCCCCCATCCACCTCCCAAGATCGTGGAGATTGTAAAGGACAGACCGGTCGAAACCGGGATACACCGCTTCTTCTTGGGCTTCTTGGGATCCGGCGTAGTCGGCGGAGGCACATCGAACGGACCCGTGGGGTGACTCTGGTTCATCAGCAGCCCGTCGTTGGCATTTCCTGAATCGCTCCCACCCGGACGGAACATCCATGCGATACACGACCACTCAATGGGTGTTGAACACGGGTCCTTGCCGATGACCGTCCCACCGTCTCCGCCGCCCGCATCGATCGGTATGAGTAGTGGAGAAATCGACAGACTGAAGATGTCGCGGCCGAAGGGATCGATGGAATTGATCGGATTGCCGCCAACATAGGCGTATCGATTCAACGTCTGCGGGCGGCCAGCGGAACCCGACAAAGGATCGATCTGCAGGAACCGCCCCAACTGCGGGTTGTAGTGCCTCGCGTGGAAGTAGTCGAGGTCGTCGGCGGGGTTGGTGGTGTTCCAGGTGTCGCGCTCCTGGCCGGTGAACTTCAGCCGCTCGCCGTCGGTCGAGGTGGTCTGCTCGACGCCGAAGGGGTAGTAGGAGTGGGCGGACTGGCCCTGGCCGGCGCCGTTCGAGAAGCGGCGGATCGTGCCCAGGTGGTCGACCACCGAGGCTTCGACCGTCTCGCCGGTCCGGGTCCAGATCAGATTTCCCTTCGGGTCTAGGATCTGCTGCATCTGGGGCTCGACCTTGGAGAGCAGCGCCCCGCCGCGCCAGACGTAGTCGCGGTAATCCGAGGCCGAGACGTCCGCTCGGTACTCGCGCAGGACCTTGCCGTCCAGGCCCCGTAGCGACCAGATCTCGCCGTTTCCGCCGGAGCGCTCCATGACGATCCGCTCGTCGTTCGCCGTGTAGAGGAAGCGCCAGTCCTCCGAGCCGTTGAGATACCGGGTCCTGCGGTTCAGGCGGTCGTAGGTGTAGGAGGCGCCGTTCCAGGAGGTCATGTTCCCCCGGGCATCGTACGTCACCCCGCCCGAGGTGAGCCGGTTCGTCGACGAGCTCGTCGGCGTCGACAGGCCCCCCTGGTCGCTCGAGAGCGATTGGATGTTGCCGTACTGATCGTAGGTGACGTCCTGGGTCCTCAGCGACGCGTTCACGGTCTCCCGCGATTCGACCATGCGCGACACGCCGTCGTAGCGGTAGTAGCGGTCCGGGGTGATGCCCTTGATGTTGCCCGCGCCGTCGTACGCGTACGTGCCCGAGGAATCGATCAGGCCGCCGGCGGCGGCGTAGGTCGAGAACGACAGCGGCCGCTGCATCATCGTCCCCGTGTCGATCGCCTGCTGGACCCTCAGGCCGTCGGCGTGCTGAATCTGCGAGTAGAGGCCGTTCGGATGGTACGTGATCGAGCTCGCGAAGCCGGGCACAGAGGTCAGGAAGCCGTTCGTATAGGAGTAGTCGACCGTGCGGCTGGGAGCTCCGCTTCCGCACGACCCGCCGGTGCAGCCCGGATAGTCGATCGCCTTGACCTGGCCTGCGCGGTCGAAGTCGTAGTGGAGCGTGAACGACTCCGTCGCCGTGCCGTTGTCGACGAGCTGCGTCGTCCGGTCCGAGACCGCGCCCGCGATGCCGTCGTAGGCGTAGGTCTCGTCGACCTCGATCGTGCTCGTCTGGAGTGTCGGAGCGTAGTTGAAGGAATGCGCCTCGGCGAGCTTTCCGGCCGCGCCGGAGATCGTGTCGTAGACGAAGGACTTGAGCAGCCGCCCGCTCTCCTCGCTGACCGTCGTCACGCGGCCGGCGAAATCGACGCTCGACGCCGATCCAGCTCTTCACGCTCCGCAGCGCTGAGGACGATCTCGGAATTGGCCATGCTCAGAGAACAAGAGCATAGCGGTACCAATTCCACCGGTACAGGCCACTAGTGGATCAGAAATGGGGAGAAGAGCCGTTCTCCTCCTTGACCGTGGTCACACGGACCACAAACGACCAAATTGCCGGGTAGCGGCTCACCGACCGGGAAGGCGCGCGTGGCGACGACTTGGACGGCTCCCTGCACCAGCCGATTGCTCGTGCAGGCGAGACTCGTCACATCGCCATTCTCCAGAGTGCTCGCTTTCGGCCACCCGAACCTGCCAGCACGATCACGAGACTTCTGACTGAAGTTCGCAGACTACAACCGCTTGACGTTCCACCACCAAGCGAACCCGTCGCCCGAGCGCATCCTCCACGCGCTCGCCCGGTCCGTCAGGCTGACCCGAATCGTAGAACTCGAGGTCGATCCCTGCGTCCTCGGGAGTCGCGTAAACCTCAATCTCCCCAGTCTCAAAGCGGAGAGTAATGGGAAACCTGACGTCGAGCGCGCGAGTCATTTCTTGCAGATCCAATTCCAAGGCCGATGTAGTCTCATGGCACTGTTCGTTCCCCCCCAGTGAAGGTGGGGAAGGTTTACATTCTTGTCACCCAGTCGGAAAGCGTTCCAGTCAGCTCCGAAGATTCGCTTCCCCCGCTGAAGCAAGTTGAGCCCACCACCCCAACCTCGCGCCGCTGTCCACGCAGCAATTCGAAATCCAACTGGCTCCAGCGCCAAGTTGGCAACTGCAATTCCCGCCTCAGGTGCCACGGACCAGAGGATCAAGTCTGATTCCATCTCGGCCAGCTGCGCGATTCCCGCCCCATCGCTTCCGATCTGGCCGAGCATCGCCCCAAGCGTCTCGTCGTTCTCGTTCCACGAGATCAGGTATCGATCCTGCGCCGCGGTCACCGGCTTGCACCCTGGGTCATCCGTCGGCGGATCATCGGTTGGCGGTGTATCTACTGGCCCAAGGGGTGTGGTTGGTGGATCCGTGGGCGGCACCTGCGGCGGAGGCAGGATTGGGTTCGCCGGACAAATCGTCGAACCTGGCGCCCACCAACACGGGTCCTGACCACTTACCGTGATTGTCTCGCCTCCTCCGTCGTAACACGGTTCTCCGTCATGCCCCCCGCCGCGCAACATTCCATTGACACACTCGGGAGGCTCCAGTCCAAAGGGATCGGTGAAGCTTAGTGGATTCCCGAGAACATAAGCGTACCGATTGAGCGATTGCGGCCGATTGACCGAGCCAAGGAGTGGGTCCATCTGAAGGAACCTCCCAAGCTGCGGGTTGTAGTGCCGCGCGTGGAAGTAGTCGAGGTCGTCGGCCGTTGAGGAGGTGTTCCAGGTGTCCCTCTCCTGCCCGGTGAATTTCAGCCGCTCGCCGTCGGTCGAGGTGGTCTGTTCAACGCCGAAGGGGTAGTAGGAGTGGGCGGACTGGCCCTGGCCGGAGCCGTCCGAGAAGCGGCGGATCGTGCCCAGGTGGTCGACGACCGAAGCTTCGACCGCTTCTCCGGTCCGGGTCCAGACGAGATTTCCCTTCGGGTCGAGGATCTGCTGCATCTGGGGCTCGACCTTGGAGAGGAGCGCCCCGCCGCGCCAGACGTAGTCGCGGTAGTCCGAGCCGTTCAGGAAAAATCGACCGGTCCGATGTCGGCGGCCGGCTCCGGTCAGTAGCGGGCGCGGGCGGCGTTCGTCGGGGTCGGGGGCGGGGCCGGGTCTTCCGGGGCGTGATCGAGGGGAGCGTGGAGGAACTCGAGGCGGACGTCCAGGCCCGGGGTGGTCGCCACTTCGCCGCGATCGTCGACGACCACGGCCTCGACGCCGAGTTGCTCGGCCAGCGCCAGGCCGCGCTCGCGGCCGAGCACCATCACCGCGGTCGAGAGGGCGTCGGCGCGTTCGGGGTCGCGGTCGAGGACGGTGGCGCTGCGCAGGCCGGTCGCGGGCCAGCCGGTGCGCGGGTCGAGGATGTGGTGGTAGCGCACGCCGTCGCGGACGAAGAAGCTCTCGTTGTCGGCCGAGGTCGAGAGCGAGGCGTCGGCGAGGTCGAGGCGCGCGAAGTAGTCGTCCGGTCCGCCGCGCGGATCGCGCAGGCCGACGCGCCACGGCCGGTCGCCGTGCGTGCCGCGCGCCACGACCTGGCCACCGCCGACCAGGAGAAAGTCGTCGAAGCCGCGTCCCCGGAGGAGCTCCGCGGCGCGCCCCAGGGCGTAGCCCTTGGCGATCGCCCCGAGGCCGAGCTTCATTCCGGGCTCGGGCAGGAAGACGGTGTGCGCCGCGGAGTCGAGCGCCACCCGCTCGGAACCGACCAACGGCAGGCGGGCACGGATCGCGGCCGGCGCCGGCACCCGCGCGTCCGGGTCGCGGAAGTCCCACAGGCCCCAGAGCGCGGCCCACGAGACGTCGAAGGCGCCGTGGCTCGCGCGACCCAGCGCGACCGAGCGGTCGAGCAGGCCGAACAGCTCTTCGGGAACCCGCACCGGCCGCTCGCCGGCCGCCGCGTTGACCGCCGAGAGCGGCGATCCCGGCCGCCACTCCGAAAGCTCGCCGTCGAGGCGCCGGAACAGGGCCAGGCAGTCCGCGGCCGCGGCCGCGGCACCGGGGCGGTCGGGCAGCTCGATGCGCCACCGCGTCGCCATCGCCTCGCCTTCGAACGAGCGGAACGCCGGACCGGTCCGCAAGGCGATCGTGAACGCCATGAGGACGGCGACGCCGGCCGTCGCCAGACCGACCCGGAGCCAGCGCCGCTCACTCACGACAGTGACCCGTGCACGAGCCGCAGCTCCCGTCGCAGCCGCGGTCGAGACCGGGGTTGCCGGGGTCGCGGCGACCGATCCAGCGCTGGAGCGCGACCCACCCGGCGCAGGCGAGCGCCAAGACCGAGGACGGCGGCGATCTCGGTCGCCATCACGAGCCGCCGAACAGGCCGGCGAAGCCCATGAAGGCGAGCGAGAGGATGCCGGCGATCAGGAAGCTCATCGCCGTGCCGCGCAACAGGCGCGGCACGTCCGAGAGCTCCGCCTCCTCGCGCAGACCGGCCATCAGCACCAGGGCGAGGGTGAGGCCGAGCCCGGCGCCGACGGCGAACACCAACCCTTCGACGAGACCGTACGCGCGGCTGGTCTGGAACAGCGCCAGCGCCAGGATCGCGCAGTTGGTGGTGATCAGCGGCAGGTAGATCCCGAGCGCGCGGAACAGCGCGGGGATCGTCTTCTTGATCACCATCTCGACGAACTGGACCGTGCTCGCGATCACCAGGATGAAGGCGATCAGCGACAGGTAGGGCGCGTGCACCAGCACGTAGCGGTCGAGCGCCCAGGCCGCCAGCGAGGTGATGACCATGACGAAGAGGTTCGCCATGCCCAGCCGGAAGGCGGTCTCGATGCGCTTCGAGACGCCGAAGAACGGGCACAGCCCGAGGAAGTAGCTGAGCGTGAAGTTGTTGATCAGCAGGGCGCTGACGAAGATCGAGACCAGCCCGGCGCTCATCGGACTTCCTCCGCCGCGGACGCCGCGCGCCGGCGCGCTTCGGCGACGCGCGCGAAGATCAGGAGCAGGACGCCCATGACCAGGAAGCCGCCGGGCGGGAGGATCATCACCACCCAGGGCTCGTAGTGCGGTCCGAAGAGCGAGAACCCGAACAGCGAACCCTTGCCGAGCACCTCGCGAACCGAGCCGATCAGCACCAGGGCGAGGGTGAATCCGGCGCCCATGCCCAGGGCGTCCGCGAGCGAGGGCAGCACGGGATTGCGCGACGCGAAGGCCTCGGCGCGGCCCAGGATGATGCAGTTCACCACGATCAGGGCGATGAAGGCGCCCAGCTCGCGGTGGACGTCGGGCGCCGTCGCCTGGAGGGTGAAGTCGGCGACGGTGACGAAGGTCGCGATGACGACGATGTAGGTCGAGATCCGGACCTGCGACGGGATCCAGCGCCGCAGCGCCGACACCAGGAAGCTCGACATCGAGAGCACGAAGATCGTCGCCAGTCCCATGGCCAACCCGTTGACGGCGGAGTTCGTCACCGCCAGCGACGGACAGAGGCCGAGGACCTGGACGAAGATCGGGTTGTCGCTCACGATCCCCTTGACGAACTCCGCGCGCAGGCGCCCTTGGTCGGCCTTCACGGCTTCTCCCCTCCCCCGCCGCCGGGCACCGGCCCGCCGCGCTCGACGTCGCGCGGCACGGCGGCGGCGTCGTCGCGCTTCGCCGGCGCGGCCGGAGCCGCCCCGGGAGCCGGCAGCCGGGGCCGCCAGAGCGTGCACGCCTGGTTGACGATGCGCACCACCGACTTCGACGAGATCGTCGCGCCGGTGATGGCGTCCACCTCGTTGGGGTTCTCGCCGTGTCCCTTGACCACCACGATGACCGGCTCCACGACGAGGTCCTTGAACTCGCCGAGGAAGTGCGGGTCCTTGTAGATGCGGTCGCCCAGGCCGGGGGTCTCGCGGCTCTCGAGGATCGCGAGGCCGACGACCCGGCCACCGGTCGGGTCGAGCCCGAAGATCAGCTTGATCGTGTCCTGGAAGCCCGGGCCCGGCCGCCGGCACCGCGTAGCCGACCAGGTGTCCGTCGGCGGCGAAGCCCGCGAAGATCGAGCTCTCGAGGTCGCCGCCGCCCTCGGCGGCGGCGGCGAGGGCGCCGTCCTTCCACACCCGCCGCTCCATGCGCTCCGCCCCGGGCAGGACCTGGAAGACGGCGCTGCGCAGCGCCTCGGCCTGGTGGGCGCGGATCGCGGGCGCGGTGAGCCGGTAGGCGGAGACGATCGCCAGGCCCGAGATCAGGCCGGCGACCGCCAGCGTCGCCGCCAGCCGGAATCCCTCGCCGCGCGCGGGGGCCTGCGGCCCGGTCACGGCCGCCCCCCCGCCCCGCGCCCGTAGCCGAAGGCGCGCGGCTGCAGCGCGCGGTCGATCAGCGGACTGACCGCGTTCATCAGCAGGATCGCGTACATCACCCCTTCGGGCAGCCCGCCCCAGAACCGGATCAGCACCACCAGGGCGCCGACGCCGGCGCCGAACAGCCACGACCCGCGCGGGGAGAGCGGCGATGTGACCGGATCGGTCGCCATGAACACGGTCCCGAACAGCAGCCCGCCGGACAGAACGGTGAACGCGGCGCCGGGCAGGCGCTCGGGCTGAATCCGGTGGAAGAGCTCCGCCAGGACCGCGGCGGTACCGAGCGTCGCCACCGGGATCCGCCAGTCGCAGCTGCGACGCGCGAGCAGCCAGAGAGCGCCGAGCAGGATCGCCACCGCGCTGGTCTCGCCGATCGAGCCGCCGACGTGGCCCCAGAGCAGGTCGACGAGGGGTGTTGCCAGGGACTGGAACTTCATCTGCCCCAGCGGGGTCGCCGCCGTCACGGCGTCGATCGGCGCCGAGAGGAAGGGCCAGGCGAAGTTGCCCCGGTAGAGCGAAAGCGGCCCGCCGGGCGGCACCCAGGTGGTGATCGCGAGCGGGAAGGCCGCCTGCAGGAAGGCGCGGCCGACCAGAGACGGGTTGAAAAGGTTGTGGCCGAGACCGCCCCACGCCAGCTTGCCCAGCGCGATCGCCACGAAGCCGCCCAGGGCCGCCATCCAGAGCGGAAACGAGGGCGGCAGGACGAGCCCCAGCAGGACGCCGGTGACGAGGGCCGTGAGGTCGCCGAGCGACCGGCCGCGCGGCCGCTTGCCGAGACCCCATTCGGTCGCGACGCAGCCCAGCGTCGCCGCCGCCGTGACCGCCAGCGCCGAGAGCCCGAAGAACCACACCGCGGCGACCACCGAGGGCGCGAGGGCGATGAGCACGTCGCCCATGACGCGCGGCGTCGACACCGAGGGACGCAGGAAGGGCGCGGGGCGGACGATCAGTCGCGGATCCGGCTCCCTGCTCACGAAGGCTTCTCCACCTTCCTCGTCCGCAACGCCATCTTGGCCACCCGGATGAGCTGCACGATCGGGATCCCGGAGGGGCAGGCGAAGCTGCACGACCCGCACTCGACGCAGTCGGCGGCGTGGTAGGCGACCACCTCCTCGAAGCGGCCGGCGCGCGCCAGCCGCGCCAACCGCGAGGGGTTGAGGAACTGCGGGCACGCCTCGACGCAGCGCCCGCACTTGATGCAGGTGTACTCGGAGGGCAGCCGCGAGTCGCCCTCGGTGAAGGCGAGCAGGCCGGAAGTCCCTTTGAGCACCGGCACGTCCAGACTCGCCAGCGGCGTTCCCATCATCGGCCCGCCCATCACGACCTCACGGGTCTCGGGGTCGAGCCCGCCGCAGTGCTCGAGCACCGCGCGCACCGACGTGCCGACGGGCACCAGGAGATTGGTCGGCCGCCCGATCCCCGGGCCGGCGACCGTCACGACGCGCTCGACCAACGGCCGCCGATGGTCGAACCAGTCCGCGATCGCGACCATCGTCGCGACGTTGTTGACCACGATCCCGAGGTCGAGCGGCAGCTTGCCGCCCGGAACCTCGACGCCGTAGACGGCGTGGATCAGCATCTTCTCCGCGCCCTGCGGGTACTTCACGGCCAAGGGCACCACGCGCATCGCTTCGCGGTCCGCCGTCGCGCTGCGCAAGGCCGCGATCGCGTCCGGCTTGTTGATCTCGACCCCGAAGACGGTCTCGGTGACTCCCAGCCGGGCCGCGGCGATCGCCGCGCCGCGGACGACGTCGTCCGCGCGCTCGACCATGATCCGGTGGTCGGAGGTCAGAAACGGCTCGCACTCGCAACCGTTGACGACCAGTCGCTCCACCTTGCGTCCTTCCGGGAGCCGGTACTTGACGTGAGTCGGGAACGCCGCGCCGCCCATGCCGACCAGCCCCGCCCGCTGCAGCTCGGCGACGAACTCGTCGCCGGTCAGCGCCAGCGGGTCGAGGGCGTGGTCGCCGTCGAGGCGTTGCGCGGAGAGCGGGTCGATGGCGATCTCGATCGCCTCGGAGAGCCGGCCCGCAGGGTGCGGGCGGGGCGCGATGGCGACCACCTGCCCGGTCACCGGCGCGTGGAGGGTCGTCGAGACGAAGCCGTCCGGCTCGGCCACGACCTGGCCGCGCTCGACCCGGTCGCCGACCGCGACCACCGGGCGCGCAGGCGCGCCGGTGTGCTGCGACAGCGGCAACACGTAGCGGTCCACGAACGGCATCCGCTCGACCGGGAGGTGCTCCGTCGCCTCCTTGCTCGCCCGCGGATGGATGCCGTGGCGGAACGTGCGCCCGAGGGTCACGGGACCTCCCGCGCCTCCGGCGGCTCCGCTGGCTCCGGTGGCTCCGGTGGCTCCAACGGCTGAGCTGGCTGCGATGACCGGGACCGGTGGCGGGCGGCCAGCTCGAGCAGTCGCTCGCGCGCGGCGGCCGCCAGGCGCCGGCGCGTCTCGTGCTCGAGGCCGGCGAGCTCGTCGCGGTGCCGGAGCTCCGCTTCGGCGAGCTCGGCGGCGTGGCGCCGCTCGATCTCGGCGGCTTCGGCGGAGGGGTCGACCCGGGGGGCGGCAGCGGCGGGGTGGACTGCCGCGACGCGGCAGCCGAGGGGGAACTCACGGGCCTCCACCACCCCCCGGGCACGACCTTGAATCTCCGTCGGACGAATTCCTTCGCGCTCCGGGCTCGGCGCCAGGACGCGGATCAACGCTCCTCCGGAGCGCGCGGCGAAGGCGACCGCTGCTGCGTCCAGCGGCTCTCCGGCGGCGACCGTCGCGTGCGCGACGATCCCGGCGGGAACCGCGAAGGCGAGCGCCGAGTACGCCGAGGGCTCCGAGCCCGCGACCGGCAGCGGCACCAGCGACACGACCGCGACCGGCAGCTCGCCGGCGGTCAGCCGCAGCAGCTCCGCCGCCGCGAGCGGCTCCGCCGTCTCGTCGATCAGCACCGCGACCGGCGTCGCCAGGGCTCGCTCCTCCTCGCTCAGGTCCTCCCAGGCGAGCCCGGTGAGAGCGTCGGCGAGGGCCACCGCTTCGCCCGGCCGCTCGAGCTCGACCGCGGCGCGGCGCAGCACGCTCGCCTCGGCCACGGCCCGATCCGCCTCGGCGAGGGCGAGTCCGCGCGCCAGCTCCAGGGCCGACCCGACGGCGACCGTCGCCGGAACGCCGAACGGGTTGTCGGGGAAGCGCCGCGCCCAGTCCAGGGCCGGTCCGCGGCCGACCACCACCGAGACCGGCGCACGGCCGCTACCGGACTCGCCGGAATGCAGCTTCTGTCGCAGGTCTCCCACGGCCCGCGCCACCTCGACCAGGCGGCGCAGCCGGGGCACGTCGACCCGCTCGCCCTCGACCGCGCCGGTCAGCCGCGCGACGACGTCGGCCAGGTCCGCGGTGGGGCGTTCGACCTCGTCGAGACCGCGCGCGAGCGCCCCGAGGTCGCGGTCCGGAACGGCGCCGGCGAGAGCTTCGTGGATCGCCGCGGTCAGCCGCTCCGCCGTCTCGTCGATCGCGGCGACGACGCCGCTCCGGCGCGCTGCGAGATGGAAGGCCAGCGTGCCGAGCGCCTGGCGCGCCGCCAGGCGCGGACCCGAGCCCGCCTCGGCGCCGTCGAAGCCGGCGAGGGGACGCCGCGCCGCTTCGGCGAGCAGCGCCCCGGCCAGGGCGCCGACGCGCGCGTCGGCGCGGGCCCGTTCCACGGTGGCCGGCGCGGTCGGCGGCAGCGCCGCGACCGCCGCTGCGGCCCGGCGCCCGAGCTCGACGCGCTCGGCGCTGGTGGCCCGCGCGGTCAGCGCGCCCGGCGCGCAGGCCGCGACGCAGATGCCGCAGCCGGTGCAACGGTCGGGGTCGAGGGCCAGGGTCGCGAGCTCGCCGCCGCCGCGCGCCGCGCGCTCGGGCTCGCCGTGGAAGACCTCGGTCGCGATCAGCGCGAGCGGTCCCAGCGCGGCGATCAGCGCCGACCGCGCGGCGTCGAGCCCCTGCCTGCGCTCCTCCGGAACGCGGGCGTCGGCCACCACGGCGGCCACGGCGTGGTCCAGCAGCTCGGCCGCCGCGCCACCGCGCACTTCGCCGGTGCGCTCGCTCACCCGGGCCGCGATGCGGGAACCGAACCGGCGCAGCGGCTCCACGCTGCGCCCGGCGCGTTCGAAGGCGTGCTCGAGCAGGGCGGTGGGCGACAGGACCCGCACTTCGATCGCCGAGTGCGGACACAGCGTCCAGCACTCGCCGCAGCCCGTGCAGCGCGAGGCGTCGAGCTCGGGCAGCTCCGCGGCGCGCGCCCCCAGGGGCGCCGAGCATGCGGGCAGCGCGAGCACCGCCAGGGTCGGGTCGGGCAGGATGCGCCCGCCCAGTCCCTCGGCCGCGGGCCGGCCCGCCAGGTCGTAGAAGCGGGCCGGGTCGCCGAGTCCCTCCCCTTCGCGCGGCGCGGCGAGGGTCTGCGCCAGCGCCAGCGGGACGGCCGCAGACGCCTGCGGCGCCGCCGCCGTGACGGCGGTTCGCGGCGCCATGAGGACCCGCTCCAGCTCTTCGAATCCGGACGCCAGGGCGTCGAGCCGCCGCTCCCGCTCCTCGACCGGAACGGCCAGGAGCTGATTCTCGCGCTCGGCGCGCAGACGGCGGACCTTGAGCTCCCCGGCGCCGCGGCGGCCGAACGCGGCGATCAGCCGGCCCAGCCAGCGCTCGTGGCGCAGCGCCTCCGGCTCCGCCGCCTGCGCGCCCAGCCCGAGGATCTCGATCTCCCGCGCAGCGGCGCGCTCCAGGACGCGAGGTGGCAGGGCGGGGAGCGGCTGCGCGGCGAGCAGGGTGCCGCCCGGCGCGAGCGCCGGCCATTCGGCGGCGCCGGGATCGAGCAGGGCGACGACGTCCGCCGGCAGTCCGTCTCCCGGCTCGGCGACGACTTCGGTCGACCAGACGATCCGACGCAGCGATTCGCGGCCGGCGGCAGCCGGCTCGACGGCCCGACAGCGCAGATGACCCCCCGCCAGGCCGTGGATCAGCCGCGCCAGGTCGGGCGCGAGAGTTCCGCCTCCCGGAGCGCCGACGATCACCAGGGTCCTGGAGCCCGGGGGGCGCGGATCGACGGTGCCGGCATCCGCCCGGACCGCGAGAGCGTCGAGCCCGGGAGCCTCGCGCGCCAGCTCGTCGTGGAGCGCCCGGCGCCGCGGCCCCTCCGGGTCGGTGGCTCCGCCCGCCAGACCCAGCACGACCTTCGTCCGCCCGCTCGCCGCGAGATCCCGGCACGCCGCCGCCAGCTCGCCGCCGCGCACCGACACCCCGTCACCCGCGACTTCGAGCGTCGCCAGGTCCACCGCGCGCGGAGTCGCCGCCAGCGCGCGCGCCACCGCGGCGCCGAGCGGTCCTTCACCGGTGCCTTCGCCGACGCGCTCGAGCACGGCCAGGCGCGGGCACGACGCGGCGAGCTCGCCGAGCTCGGCGCCGGGGAACGGCGACCAGCGATGGATACCGAAGACCGCCACCCGGAGGCCGCCGTCGCGCAGCTGCTCGGCCACGGCGGTCGCGGTCTCGGCCAACGGGCCCGCCGCCACCAGTCCGAGGTCGGGGCGCGAAAGTCGACGGCCGACGAGCGCCGGCAGAGCCCGGCCGGTGGCCGCCGTTGCCGCGGCCAGCGCCGTCTCGAGGTGCGCCGCGAGCGTCGAGCCGAACAGGACCTCCGCGGCGGCGCGGCTCGGCGCCGCGCCCCACGCTCCCGGCTCACCGCCGAGCCGCAGGGAGCGCCCGGCGTCGTGCCAGCGGGGCACCCGTCGCCGGTGGCGCCCGAACAGCGCCTCCTGCGCCGGGCCGGCGGAGTGGACCTCGTCGGCCGGGTGACCGAGGTGACGCGCCAGCGGGGAGGGCTCGGGAAGCCAGGCCTCCTGCACCGCTTCGGCGAGCCCTGGCCCGTCGAGCACGACCACGGCCAGGCCCAGCGCGTCCTCGACGAAGCGGCGCAGCGCGACCGCCAGGTCCACCGCCTCCGCCACGGAGGCCGGGACCCAGGTGGTCGCTCCCGCCGCGGCCGCCGCGCGCGCGGCGCGCAGGCTCCCGACGGCGTAGACCAGCAGGGGCGCCCGGCGCGCCACGGCTTCGGCGAGCTCGAGACGCCCCGAGTCGAGCTCCTCGGCGGCGACGAAGAGGGCGACGCGTTCTCCCCCCAGCGCCAGGCCGAGCGCGGTGCCGAGGCCTCCGGTCTCGGCGTCGGCGAGCTCCGGTCGAGCGCCCGGACCCGGGCCGGCGACGAGGCGCGCTCCGGCGCGGCGCTCGACAGCGACCAGGGCTTCCAGCCCGCTGCCTGCGATGGCCTTGCCGGGATCGGGTGGCGGGTGGCTGCCACCCCCGGCGAGAATTCGCCGGACGATTCCACGCACACCGGCCTCGCGCTCAGGCATGGGCACTCCTCGGCGCCTGCGCTTCGTCCTCGACGAACTGGTCCGCGGCGACCCACCGGATCGCCCCGGTCGGACAGCGGAAGGTGGCTCGTGGCTCGGCCGGACCTCCCGCGGCGTAGTCGACGACCGGCAGGTTGCCGACCATCGTGATCAGGCCCGGCGCCGCGTCGGCCGCGCAGCGTCCGCAGGCGTCGCAGGCCGCGCTGCACAGGCTCCGCGCCGCCTCGGCGGCGAGCGGCGCGCGGCACTGGACCACGAGCCGGTGCGCGACCGGCATCAGGTCGATCAGGTCCCGCGGGCAGGCTTCGATGCAGTCGCCGCACGCCGTGCACCGGTCGACGTCCACCACCGGCAGGCGCCACGCGTTCATCCTCATGGCGTCGAAGGTGCAGGAGCGGACGCAGTCCGCCAGACCCAGGCACCCCCACGAGCACTCCAGCCCGCCGCCGCCGACCAGATGCGCCGCCCGGCAGCTGTCGAACCCCTCGTAGTCGGCCAGCTGACGCGCGCGTCCGAGCCCGCCGCCACAATGCACCCGGGCCACCCGCTTCTCCGCCGCGCCGATCTCGACGCCGAGGTAGTCGGCGATCTGCTCGAGTCCCGTTGCCGAGGAGACCGTGCACCTCGAAGGCGGCTCCGACCCCGACACGATCCGCTCGGCCAGGCCACGACAGCCGGGCTGTCCACAGGCGCCGCAATTGGAGCCCGGTAGCAGCTTCTCGACCGCGTCGATGCGCGGATCCTCGTCGACCTTGAGGTAACGGTTGGCCAGCGCCAGCAGCAGGCCGAAGAAGAGGCCGAGTCCGGCGAGGATCGCGGCGGCGGCGAGGATGCTCGACAAGGAGGTGCTCTCCGCGCGCCTCAGGCGAACTTGCGCGCCCGCTCGACCCAGGCGGCCAGCTCGGGCTCGCTCGGGTCCCACGGCGTGCCCGGGTGGATGATCTTGGCGGTGCACGCCTCGGCGGCGAGCACCAGGTCGTGGAACGATCCGCCGCGGGCGTTCTTGACGAACGCCTGCTTGTCGCCGTTGTAGGCGAAGATGGCCGGGAACTTGCGCGTGCACTCGTCGCACGACGTGCACATCGCGGTGTCCACCCAGGCCTCTTCGGCGGTCTCGGCCGGAGCGACCGCCGGCGCCGCGGACGCGGCCGCTTCGGTCGCGGCGGTCGCGGTGGTCGGCGCCGGCGTGGCCGCGAGGGACGCCGGCGAGCGTGCGGCGCGCGGCGCCGCCGCGGCTCTTCCGCCGAGCTCCGGCTCGACCTCGAACAGCGCCGCCACGATCCGGTCCACGGCACCGGCGTCGGCCTCGGCGCGCAGTTGCTCGAGCTCGGCCGCATGACGCGCCTCGAGCTCGGTCCGTTCCCGCTGCGCCTTGGCGGCGGCCTCCGAACGGGCTTGGGCGACCGCCTGGTCGACGTACTCGTTGCGCACCCCCGCGAGCTCCTCGAGCGAGCGCCAGAAGGCGAGCCGGTCGCGCGCGGCCAGGGCGAGCGTCCGCGAGACGACCAGCGGGACGAGGGAGCCGTCGCCGCCCGACGACCAGACGATCGGCAGCCGGCGCGAACCTCCCTCGGCGTCCAGGCCCAACCACTCGGCCAGGCCGACCAGGTCGCCGTCGGCCACGACCGCGGGTGCGAAGTGCAGGCGCCAGGCGGGGTCGAGCAGCGCCGCGTCGCCGAAGGTGAACGCCACTTCCCGCGGCGCGCCCGCTGCCTCCGCGCCCTCGGGCAACGCCTCGCTCGGCCAGTCCGCGGCCGGTTCGGGGTTGGCCTCGAATCCCATCCTCCGCGCCCAGCTCGTGCCCGCCTCCGGGTCGTACCAGAACAGCGGCGTGGCGCGGCCGGAGAGCCGTGCCGAGGCGACCAGCCAGGGATCGAGGTCGGGCGGCGCCGAAACCGGCGCGTCGACGACGTGGAGCGCGGTCCGCGACCCGGAGAGCGCGCGGGCGAAGCCGGCGGCCAGAGCCTGCGGACGGGCAACCGAGCCCTGATGGACGAACGCCTCGCGATGACCGATGCCGAGGTAGGCGGGCTCGAAACGGAAGCCTCCGGCCTCGGGCTCGACCGCGTCGCTGCCCCGTGTCAGCAGGACCTGGACCGGACGCCCGGACAGCAGCAGCCGCGACAGCGACGGCAGCTGTCCCGCCAGCAGATCGGCTTCGCGGGCCAGCACCAGGACCGGCGGCACCAGCGCCAGCTCCGCTTTCGTGAAGGCGCGCCAGTCCAGCCGCTCGAGCCCGGGTTCGTGGCGCTCCGGTTCGAAGGCGCCCGCGGTCTCGAGCCGCACCCGGCGGGCGGCGCGAGCGAGCACGGCGACCGCCGCCGCGGCGTCGTCGAACGCCGCGTAGGCAGCCGCGCAGGGATCGTCGGCGTGCAGGACCCGGCCGCCGAGCTCGCGGACGTCGACTCCGGTGGGGAGCACCCAGAGGGGATCGGCCGGCGCCGCCTCGAAGCCGAGCAGGTGCTCACGCGCCGCTTCCAGCCGTTGCCGGCGCTCCTCGGCCAGCGGATCGCCGGAGCGGCGGTGCGCGACGACGCCGCCCAGCCGGCCGGCGTCGAGGAAGCGCGAGCCGAGGGCTCCCAGCCGGCCTGCCCGGTCGCTTTCGGACACCGCCCCCGGACGCCGGACGAGGTCGGACTCGAGGAAGACCGAGGCGGTCGCGGCGAGCTCCTGCGCCTCGCCGGCGAACGCGGCCCGCGCCTTGCGCAGACGCCGCCACGCCGCCGCCAGCAGCAGGGCGTGCGGCGCTCTCGGAGTGAACGCGATCAGCGACGCCCCGGCGGACAGCCCGGAAACCAGCGCCGCGGCCCCTTCGAGGGTCGCTTCGCGCTCTCCGGCCGGCAGCTCGAGCTCGTCCGCCATCCGTGCCACCGCCGCCACCACGACGGCGCGGGCGCCCTGGACCGTATCGGTCTCGAAGGCCTTCGCGACGATGCTCTCCAGCCGGTCCCGGTTGTCCTCGAGCGTCCTCACGCCGGTCGCCGGGAGCGCGCTCTCGAGCCACTCCCCGAGCGGCCGGCCGAAGACCTCGCCGGCGCCTTCGGCGTCGACGAGCAGCGGCCAACCGCCGCGCACGGCAACCCCGCGCAGACCGTGCAGGGCCGCGGGCAGGACACCTTCGGGCAGCGCGGCGCGCGAAGCCTCCGGATCGCCGAGGTGGAAGCGCCGGAGCTGCTCGAGCCGGGCGCGGACGAGCGTCTCGTCCGGCGGTGCGGAGCCTCCGGCGGGCAGCGGACAGGTCTCGTTCACTTCCGGTACCTCCCCCAAGTCAGATCGCGAAGCGGTCCAGCTCGCGCTCGAGCGCGGCGACCTTGCGCTCGCGGGACATCCCCAGTCCGGCGACCGACATCTCGTCGTAGCGGGGCGCGTCGGGGTTGCGGTAGAGCAGGCCGATGGCGAGCTGATCGTGGATCGCCGCGAGACGACGCGCGGCGACCAGGTCACTCGGGTCGTGCTCGCGGTGGTTCTTGTACATGCGCGCCACGCCTTCGTCCGCGGGTACGCCGTCGGGATGGGTCAGGAGCAGCGTCAGGTCCGGGTTCCGGCGCCACTCGTCGAAGATGTTCGGCGTGTACGTCGGGCAACGCTGCAGGACGTGGACGAAGCTGGTGCCGCGGTGCCGGGACGCCACCTTCAGCGTCTGGTACAGGTGGGCCGGATTCCAGTCCACTGTCCGCGCCACGAACGACACGTTCGGGAACCCGAGGGTCGTCTCGGAGACGTTGAGCGGCGGCAGGATCGCGCCCTGCGGATGGGTGTTGGTGGCGAACCCCAGCGGCGTCGTCGGTGAAGTCTGCTTCTTGGTCAGACCGTAGACGCTGTTGTCGAAGACCATCACCACCAGGTCCATGTTGTAGCGGGTGGCGTGGAGCCAGTGCCCCGCGCCGATCGAGCAGCAGTCGCCGTCGCCCGTGGCGACCCAGACCTTGAGGTCGGGGCGGCGCGACTTGATGCCGCAGGCCACCGGCAGGGCGCGACCGTGGAGGCCGTGGAAGCCGTAGGCGTGCATGTAGTGCGGGAAGCGCGACGAGCAGCCGATCCCCGAGACCATCGCCAGCTTCTCGGTCGGGATCTGGTCGTCGCGGCAGATCCGCTGGACCGCCGAGAGCAAGGCGAAGTCGCCGCAGCCGGGGCACCAGCGGGCGACGCCGCCGTCGTAGTTCTCGAGCGTGAAGTAGCGCTCGGGGACGTCCAGGGTCGAGTCGGAGGGCAAGCCGAACATCACGCGACTCCTCGCTCGTCGCGGCGGGCGGGCGACCCGAGCAGCGGGCGGAGCGCTTCCGCGATCTCGCCTGGGCCGAAGGGTCTTCCGCGCACCGACGACCAGCAGTCGATGTCGATCAGGGTGCGCTCGCGCAGGATCTGCGCGAGCTGGGCGCGGCGCCGGGCTTCCGGCGTCATCGACGGAGCGTCCGGATCGTCGCTGTAGTTGATCTCGACCGTCAGCACCTTCTTGAAGCGCCGGAAGATCTCCGTCAGGCCCGGTTCGAGCGGCGACAGGAAGCGCAGGTGGAGGGCGGCCACGTCGTGCCCCTCCGCGCGCAGCCCGTCGACCGCCTCTTCGATCGCGCCCCGGGTCGAGCCCCAGCCGACGACCAGCAGGTCGCCCTTCTCGGCGCCGTAGGGAACGGGCGGCTTGAGGGTCTGCGCCAGCGCCGCCAGCTTGCGGCTGCGCATGTCGCACCCCTCCTGGTTGGACTTCGGGTCGTAGGCGACCTTGCCCCAGCGCGTGTGCGCCAGGCCGGTGACCACGTACTCGCCGCCGCGCCGGCCCGGGACCGGGCGCGTCGACAGGCCGGTCTCGGCGTCCCAGTCGAACGGGGCCAGGCCCTCCGGCCAGGGCGACTGGTCGACCTCCGGCGCGATCCACTCCGGCTGGGCCTTCGGGCGCGGGAAGGACGAGACCCCGGTGGCGAGATTGGCGTCGGTGAGCAGGATGACCGGCGTGCGGAACTCCTCGGCCAGCTGCCGGGCGAGGATGACGAAGTGGAAGCACTCTTCGATCGTCGACGGCGCCAGGACCACCTTCGGGGTGTCGCCGGGTTGGCCGTAGAGCGCCGCCAGGAGATCGCCCTGCTCGACCTTGGTCGGCAGGCCGGTCGAGGGCCCGCCGCGCTGGACCAGGACCACCACGAGCGGGATCTCGGCCATGGTGGCGAAGCCCAGGAACTCCGTCTTGAGCGCCAGGCCGGGGCCCGAGGTCACCGTGCACGCCGTCTTGCCGGCGTAGCTCGCCCCGATGGCGAAGCCGACCGCGGCGATCTCGTCCTCGGCCTGGTGCAGGAACCCGCCGACGCCGGGGAAGGAGCGGCCGAGGAAGTGCGACACCGAGGTCGCCGGCGTGATCGGGTACATCGCCAGCACCTCCATGCCGGAGGCCATGATCCCCAGGCCGACGGCCTGGTTGCCGTTCATCACCACCTGCGGCCCGCTCGAGGGCGCGGCCGGCACCTCCCAGGCGAACGGGACGTGCTCCTCGGCGAACGCGAACCCGCGGCGCACGAGCTCCTGGTTGACCTGGACGACCTCCGGCCCCTTGCGGCCGAGGACGGCCTCGACCTCCTCGAGCGCCTTGTCCATGCCGCGCCCGAAGACCTGGCACAACATCCCGACCACGAACATGTTCTTGCCCACGCGCGCGTCGGGGACCAGCTCGAGGCAGGCCTTCTCGAGCGGCAGCTCGATGATCTCCAGGCCCTGGGCGCGGAACTCGGCGACCGCCTCCCGGTATTGGGTCCGGATCTCCTCTTGCGGATCCTCCGCCCACTTGTTCTCGAGCAGGACCACCGTTCCCGGGCCGTAGGCGCCGTTCTCGATCCGTCCGTAGAGGACCTGCTCGTTGAAGGCGACCGCCAGGTGCGCGCGCTCGCCGCGATTGGTCACCGGCCGGCTGGCGAACCGGACCCGGATCCCCGAGGCTCCGGCGCGCGACCGCGCCGGGGGCTTGATCTCGGCCGGGATGATCTCGACGGTCCAGACGCCGTTGCCGAGCTTCGCCGACACGGTCCCCAGGGTCTGGCCGGCCTTCTGCGCCCCCTCGCCCGAGTCGGAGACGATCTCGACGATCCTCTCGTCGACCCGCTTCCTCTCCACGGCCCGCCGCGTGCCGACGGTTCCTGTCTTTGCTGATGCGGTCATGGATTCTCCTCGCGGGCGTCCCGCTTCAGGACCGTCCGCCGATGTCACTGTAGAAAGCCTCGGCGAAGAGCTGCTCCTCGTCGGCCTCGTGCCGGGCCAGCGCTTCGGCGAGCTCGCTGACGCCGCCCAGGACGATGGCGACCGGACCGGCGAGGCAGCTCGCGATCTCCGAGCGCAGGCGGTCGAGCTGAGCCAGCATCTCGCGGTGCTCCTCGAACAGGCGCTGCACGTTGGGAAGCCGGTGGGCGGCGCCTTCGCGCACGATCTCGTGCATGCCGTCCGGTCCCTCCTCGGTCTCGAAGTGCGCCACGAGCAGGGCGCGAAGCTCGTCGAGCTGGCGCCCGATCCGGGCGAGATCGGCGGATCCGGCCAGGTCCGCCAGCAGCGCGTCGAGCTGCCGGTGCTCCTGGTCGATGCGACGGCGCGCCGCGCGACCGCCGTCGGTCGTGTCGGCGCCGGACGCCGGAGAGACGGGAGTGCGACCCATAGGGCTCCTCCTCGAAGACGACTTCGGACCTGCGATCGACTCGGGCTCGCGGCGACCCGCGAGATTCAGGCCCGTGATTCCCCGTCGAGAATCGTGCGCCAAGGCCGGCGGCAGGAACACACCCGCGCGAGGGGCCGCCCCGCCCGCGCGCCGGGGTGGCCCGCTCGGCTCACGCTCCCGTTCGGTGCTTCGCTAGTCCAGGTAGAGCTCGGAGGCCTCGACGGCGGCGTCGGCGAGACGGCGGCGGGTGATGATCCCCTCGACCCGGTCGATCGAGGCGGCCGGCGAGCCGTCGGTGACGACCGCGACCCGCGCTCCCCGCGAGCGCATCTTGGTCATGACGTCGAACAGCGACTCCTGGCGACCCACGGCCACCCAGCCCGGATCCGCGAGATCAGCCACCGTCCCGCCCGGCGCACCCCGGTGCCACGCCCGCAGCGCGCTCTCGACCGCGACGATCCCGGCGATCCGCTCGCCGTCGCGCACCAGCATCACCCGCGGTGCGCCGTCGCGCGCGAAGACGGCCACGAGGTCGGCCAGCGGCAGCGTCGCGGCGACCGGACCGAAGTCGGTGGTCATCATCTCGCACGCGCGGCGCACGAACTGCGGGTTGGTGCGCAGCACGTCCGGGATGTAGCGGCCGCGCCGCTGCAGCTTCACCGTGTAGATGCTGCCCTGCGAGAGCACCTTGCGGACGCCGTAGGCGATCGCCACCGTCACCGTCATGGGCACGATGACGCTGTAGTCGAGCGTCATCTCGAAGATCATGACGATCGCGGCCATCGCGGCTCCCGTCGAGCCGCCGACCGCGCCCGCCATACCGGCCAGGGCGAAGACCGGCGGGTGGATGCCGGCGCCGGGGAAGAGGTCCGCGAGCACGGTGCCGTAGGCCGCCCCGGCGGTCGCGCCGAGGAACAGGGCGGGCGAGAAGATCCCACCCGAAGCGCCGGAGCCCAGAGTGAGAGAGGTCGCGAGCAGCTTCGACCCCAGCAGGAGAGCGAGGAAGGAGACCGGCAGGGCCGTCCCGGAGAGCAGGTCCTGGACCGTCGCGTAGCCCACGCCCTCGACGTAGTAGTGACCGTAGGCCGTCATCAGTCCGTACATCAGCAGGCCGACGCCGAGCATGCCGGTGAGATGCTGGCCCCAGTAACCGCCGCGGACCCGCTTGACGAAGAAGTCTTCGGCGCCGTAGATCGCCTTGATGAACAGCGCCGACACGCCGCCCATGACCAGGCCCAGCCCCACGTAGGCGAGCAGGAGGAGCGGCGCCGTGACCTGGAAGGAGGGGATCTCGAGCGCCGGCACGACGAACGACGGGTGCGGCCCGAAGAACAGGCGGCCGACGTAGGTCGCGGTCGCGGTCGAGATCGCCACCGGGACGAGCGTGCGCGCGCTCACCTCGTGCATCATGATCTCGAGCACGAACAGCACGCCTCCGACCGGCGTGTTGAAGGTCGCGGCGATGCCGGCGCCCGCGCCGCCGGCGATCAGGGCGATGCGTTGCCAGGCCGGCAGGCGCAGCCACTGGCCGACCGCCGATCCGAACGACGATCCGATCTGGATGATCGGGCCCTCGCGTCCGATCGAGCCGCCGCTGCCGATCGACAGCGCCGACGCCAGCGACTTGATCACCGCCACCACCGGGCGGATCCGGCCGCGGTTGTAGTAGATGGCGTCCATCACCTCGGGCACGCCGTGGCCCTTCGCCTCCGGCGCCCAGGTCTTGACCAGGAAGACGACGCCCGCGGCCCCGATCACCGGGACCAGGACGACCCACGCGCCCCACGGCGACGGCGGCGTGTGGACGTTGGCGTCGTAGCTGAGCGACCACGTCCCGAGGAACAGCAGGTTGTGGAACAGCGCGATCAGCGCGCGGAAGGCGGCGGCACCCAGTCCCGCCACCACGCCGATCCCCGCCGACAGGAGCGAGAAGGCGAGCGGGGTCAGGGTGCGGTTCGGTACCCGGCCGGCGCCGTTGTCGACGCTTCCTGTCGTCGTCACCGCTCTGTCTCCGCTCCTACGCTATACCGGCGCGGGCGGACCGCTCAGCGGACGTGCTCGAAGACTCCCAGGTCGCGGTTCTTGCGCACGTTGTCCCAGGGGAAGTAGCGGCCGTTCATCGCGACGTAGACGCCGGGTGCGAGGACCTGGGCGAACGACAGAGCGCTGCCGAGGTTGAACAGCCCGTCCGAGCTGCCGAAGGCGAACGGGATCATCGCGCCGGTCATCACCACGGTCTTCCCCGATCCCTCCAGCTGGCGCGCCAGGACCGCGGCGCTCTGGGCCATGGTGTCGGTGCCGTGGGTGATCACGATCTGGCTCTCCGCGGCGTGCAGGCAGATCGACGCCAGCGCCTCGCGGTCCTCGTCGCTGAGATCCAGGGAGTCCCGCAACATGGTCGTGCGGACTTCCACTTCGAGACGGCAACGGCCGAGCTTGAGCATCTGCGGCACGTGGGTGTTCTCGAAGTCGAGCCGCCCGTAGAGCTCGTCGTACTCCTTGTCGAACGTCCCGCCCGTGGCGAGGATCAGGATGGACATCGGCTGCACCCCCCGGATCGATGGCTGCCGATTCTCTCACCCGGCCGTCAGGCGGGCGGCTCTCCGGCGACGGCGAGGCCCGCCGCCGCCGCCCGGTCGAGCAGGACATCGAGCTCGCCCGGCCGCGGATCCACGCGGGCCGCCGGCAGGTCCGGGTCCGGCATCCCCGGCCCGAACACGCCCTTCACCGCCGCGGCCTTCGCCGTCCCCGCGGCCAGGAAGAGCACCGCGTGCGCGGCGTCGAGCACGGGCAGGGTCAGGGTCAGGCGGATCGTCGCGAGGGCGGGCACCGGATTGGCGACCGCCAGCCGCGCCGTCTCTTCGAGCGCCGGAGTCCCGGGGAACAGCGAAGCGGTGTGCCCGTCGTCGCCCAGACCGAGCAGGACCAGGTCGAAGCGCGGCAGCTCGCCGGCTCCGGGAGCGAGCTCGCGCCGCAACGTCGCCTCGTAGGCCGACGCCGCGGCCTCCGGCGCGAGCTCGGTCGGCCAGCGGTGGACCCGGGCGGGTGGCACGAGGTCGAGCAGCCCGGTCGCGCGCGCCGTACCGAAGTTGCTTCGGGGGTCGTCGGGGGGGACCGTCCGCTCGTCGCCCCAGAAGAGAGCCACCCGCGTCCAGTCCAGCTCCGGCCGCGCCTCCCGCGCCAGCAGGCCGTAGAGCCCGTTCGGGGTGGCGCCGCCGGACAGCGCCCAGCGCGCCCGGCCGCGGCGCTCGATCGCCGCGCGCAGCCGTTCGAGCACGAGCTGGGCGCCCCGGCGGGCGAGCGCGGCGGAGTCGGCGACGACCTCCACCCGGGCCCGCCGGCGGTCAAGCCGGGTCATGCCACGTGCGCCCGTCACGGGCGAGCAGATCGCGCGCCGAGTCGGGTCCCCAGGAGCCCGCCACGTAGTTCGGGAACGAGCGCGGCGGCACGGTGGCCCAGGCGTCGAGCACCGGCTGCACGATGCGCCAGCCCGCCTCGACCGCGTCGGCGCGCTGGAACAGGGTCGAGTCCCCGCACATGGCGTCGTAGAGCAGCGTCTCGTAGCCGGTCGAGGGTGTGCGCCCGAAGTAGTCGGCGTAGGAGAAGCGCATGTCCACCGAGCCGACCTTCTCGAGCGGACCCGGGACCTTGGCTCCGAAGCGCAGCGCGATCCCCTCCTCCGGCTGGATCGAGATCACCAGCTGGTTGGGCTCGGGATCGCTGTCGCCGCGGAAGAGCTTGAGCGGCGGGCTCTTGAAGCGGATCACCACCTCCGTCGAGCGCAGCGGCAGGCGCTTGCCGGTGCGCAGGTAGAAGGGCACCCCGGCCCAGCGCCAGTTGTCGATGCCGAGCTTCAACGCGACGTAGGTCTCGACGCCCGACGTCGGCGCCACGTCGGGCTCCTCGCGGTAACCCGGCACTCGCCCGACGTCGGGCACCCGTCCGCCGCCGTATTGCCCCCGGACGGTGTCGCGCAGCACGTCCTCCGGATCGAGCGGCCGGACGGCGGCGAGGAGCTTGGCCTTCTCGTCGCGCACCGGCTCGGCGTCGAACGAGGTCGGCGGCTCCATGCCGGTCAGCGCCAGGAGCTGGAACAGGTGGTTGGGCACCATGTCGCGCAGCGCGCCCGCCTCCTCGTAGTAGCGCCCGCGGTGCTCGACCCCCAGGTCCTCGGCGACGGTGATCTGGACGTGGTCGACGAAGCCGCGGTTCCAGATCGGCTCGAAGATGCCGTTGACGAAGCGGAAGAAGAGGAGGTTCTGAACCGTGTCCTTGCCCATGTAGTGGTCGATGCGCAGGATCTGCTTCTCGTCGGCCACCCGGAGCAGGCGCGCCGTCAGCTCCCGGGCGGAATCGAGATCGTGTCCGAACGGCTTCTCGACGATCACCCGCCGCTCGCCGCCGCGGCTGCCGTCGAGCAGGCCGAGCCCGCCGATCGTCTCGACCAGGCCGCCGAAGAAGGTCGGGGGTGTCGCGAGGTAGAAGAGGATGTCGCCGCCGGAGCGGGCGGGGCCGCCGAGCTCCTCGAGCTTGGCGGCGAGCTGCCTGAGGTGCTCCTCCTCGTCGAACTTGCCGGCCACGAAGTGCGCGGCGGAGGTGACGCGGCGCCCGAGCTCGGTCTCGTAGCCGTCGCCGAAGTGCTCGGCCAGGGCCTCGGCCATCCGGGTGCGGAAGGCCTCGTCGGTCCAGTCCGACAGCGCGTAGCCGACCACCGCGAGGTCCTCCGGCAGCAGCCCCTGCGCGGCCAGGTTGTAGAGCGCCGGGAAGAGCTTGCGCCGGGTCAGGTCGCCCGAGGCGCCGAAGATCACCAGCAGGGTGGGCGGCGCGGCCGGCGCCCGGGCCGGCTCGGCGCTCAAGTCCTCGGCTCCAGCTCGGCCGGGCCCCGCGCCCTGTCGCCGCCCATCCTGCCGAGCTCCACCCAGCCGATCTTCATCTTCGAGTCCCCCTTCGTCCCGGAGAGGTCCGGGCCTTCGATCTTAGACGCTCGGGTGGGGCGCGGCGGCACACCGCGGAAACGAAGCGGCGACGGGAGGGGTCAGCCGAGGCGCAGCACGGCCCGGCGGAAGGCCTGCCGGCCCGCCTCGTCGGAGATGTTGCCCTCGAGCGCGGCCACCATCTCGGCGACCGACCCCGCCTTGCGCGCGGCCTTGCGCACCAGGACCCGGGCCAGCGGCCCGATGTGGCGGGCGAGCGCCGCCTCGATCTCCACCAAGTCGCCTTCGCTCACCGGTGTCGAGCCGGCAGCCCCGGTCCAGCCGCCGGCCGTGGGCGCCAGGGCCGGGCTCGAACCCGAGGCCCGCGTGGCGCGGCCCGGACCGGTCCCGCTGCCGCCCGTACCGGTCGCGCTGCCGCCGCACTGGAGGCAGCGGCGGCGGAAGGCGTCGCGGGCTTCGCCGGGCGCGACCTGCTGCGCCAGCTCCTCGCACATCGCCTCGAGCGACGGCGCCGAGCGCGCGGTGCGCCGGACCAGAACCTTGGCCATCGGCCCGATGTGGGAGGTCAGGCGCTCCTCGATCCGGTTCAGGACGGCGGAGTCGAAGGCCGAGGCCGCACCGGTGCCCCGGGTCGTCGCGCCGGCCGCCGGCGGACGGATCTCGCTCGAGATCAGCGTCGCGCTCGGCTCGCCGGGCTGCGGCGTGTGACCCATCTGCAGCTGGTAGAGGTCGACGTCGAGCGACTGGACGTCCGGATACCGTTCGTCGCGGTCCTTGGCCAACATCTTGCGCAGCACCCGGCACATCCCCTCGGACAGCTTGGGCTCGAAGCTGCGCGGGTCGGGCAACGGCGAGAACAGGTGCATCGACATCACGTGCGGGCCCGAAGAGCCGGAGTATGGGGTGTGCCCGGTGACCAGGTGGTAGAGCGTCGCGCCCAGCGAGTAGATGTCGGCGCGGCCGTCGATGTCGCGCTGGCCGCGCACCTGCTCGGGCGAGATGTAGTGCGGCGTTCCGATCGCCGACCCGGTCTGGGTGATCGACTGCTCCTCGCCGATCCGCTTGGCGATGCCGAGATCGACGACCTTGACCTCGCCTCGCTGGGTCAGGATCAGGTTCTCCGGCTTGATGTCGCGGTGGACGATCCCCTCGGCGTGAGCCACCGCGAGAGCCCGGCAGGCCTGGCGGACGATGAGCACGGCGTCCTTCTCCGGCCAGTGCCCGCTCTTCTTCAGATAGTGCCCGAGCGAGTGGCCGTCGAGCAGCTCCATCGCCAGGTAGTACGTGCCCTCGACCGAGCCGAAGGCGTAGATCTGGACGATGTTGGGGTGGTTGAGCCGCGCCACCGCCCGCGCTTCCTTGAGGAAACGCTCGACGAAGCCGGGCTCGTCGGCGAGCTCCGCGGCCAGGGTCTTGAGAGCGACCACCCGCTCGAGGGTCTTCTCGCGTGCGCGGTAGACGCGACCCATCCCCCCGGCGCCGAGGACTCCGAGGATCTCGTAGTCGCCGAACTGGGTGCCCGGGGCGAGCTCGTCGGGCGCGGAGGGGCCCTCTCCGCTCATTCGTCTTCGAGCATGTGGAGGGCCTTGGCGAGGCTGATTCTCATCCGATTGAACGAGTTGGCGAGGACCGCGACCTCGTCGCTGCCGCTGACCTGGACCTCCGGGATGTCGAAGTTGCCGGTGCTGACCTGGTCGGCCATCCCCGCGAGCCTCCGCAGCGGCCGGATGACCACGGCCCAGAGCAGGAAGTTGAGAATCAGGAGCATGAGCAGGAAAACGCCCACCAGGGACCCGATCAGGGTCCGGAACGCCGTCTCGGCCATGCGCACGGGCACGGACATCGGAACCGTCACGATCTGGGCGCCGATGACCTCGTTCAGCTTCCAGCCGAAGCCGCCGTCCGGGCCGTAGGTCTTGATCAGCGTCTCCGGAGCGGTCTCGGGCGAGGTGTGGCAGGACAGGCACCCGGCGTCGGTGATCTTGATCGGGCGCGCGAGGTAGAGCGACTGCCCGAGCGCCCCCTTGCGCTCGCCCACGACCTCTTTCAGGTTGTCGTCGGCGCGGAAGCCGTTGACGACGTCGGCCTCCCAGTCGACCGTCTCGATTCGGAGCCCGATGTTTAAAACTCGTATCTTTCTACGTAGCGCACAATACGACCGTGCGGAGCGCACGCTGGACCAAGCTTTCACTCACCCTGCGCTGCACGCCTATCCGCGGCTCCATGTGCAGGTAGTCAATGCGCGAGGATATGTGGCCATCGTAATGGGTGATCTGGCACTGGCCGCTGATTGTCTTCGTGAGGCGTGGAAGCTGGCGCAGGTCCCTACGAACTGCCGCACTTTCAATCTATTGTGAATGGCAACTGGGGTTGGTTCTATTTATCCAGTGGATCACCCGAAGAAGCTCTCGCGACGTCTCAGGATGTTCTGCTGAGATCTGGTACGTCCGATGACTACGAGCTAACGGTAGAAGCGGCGGTCATCGCAGGGCTTGCTCTGGTGGCGCTGATCGAAGGCAGGGGGTGGTGCCCCTCGCAAATGCTCTGGCTGCTGTCGTGGCAGCGACGCCAACCTTGGTGGACTCATGGGGCGGGGGGCCGGCTATCAGAGTTAATTGCAGCCGCCCGAACTGATACCACCACCGTCACCGAACCCGGCATCGAATACTCGACGCAGGACCTTATCCAGCCCGCCACTCGTGCCTGGACCGAGAGTGCGACCCTGAACGCGATTGCGCATGTACACAAGGCTGATCCGCTGGCCCCCGTGGTGCCAGCGCATCGTTGTTCAACTGGTCGTCAGATGAACTCTTGGTCACAGTACCTGGAGGAACCGTTGTAACGGCACGGCAGGTGGAAACAGCGCACCGGATATCGCTCGCTGTCGAGAAGCGATGCTGCTCCAACCCGCCGCGGCGACATCGGCCAGTGAGCGTCCAAGACCCCAACCGACCTGGACGTGATGCGGTAGCTGCCCTTCCATGCGCCGATACCGTTGTACCGCGGGGCCATGTCGATGGTGTCGGTGCGCATGACTGGCTAAACCTGCGGAATGGTCGTCTTCTGGGTGATCGCGCTCAGCGGTGACCTACTTACCGTTGAGCCAATAAGCTGCAGCTGTTGGTAGACGACGACGTCCTGGGCGCCGCCGAAGGCAACCGATCCGTTTCGGGTAGATCGTGATCCCCGAAATGATGAACCTGGTCCGCCGACATAGGCAGATAGGGAATTGAAACCTGCCCCGGCTTGCCGCTGGCGTTGGCCACCGACGCCGACGCGTGCCCCGCAGGAACCAGCAGCAGAGCCATCACGAAGGCCATCAAGGACAGGACCGACCTGGACCATGCCCGAAGACACACGGGGACCGCCGGTCAGCGCGGGTACGAGTTCTGATCTCGGCTACGGATGCTCCGGCGGTGACGCTCCTCGGTGAGGACGGCGCTCATGTCTCTGGTCCTTCGATGGAGGAGGCCCCGTTGTGGGCCTCTCTGACTCCAACAACATTCGCCGAACGCCATTATCCAACTCTATCCGCCGCTCTAACCACACGAACAGGGCACCGGCGACCAGGTTGATCCCTGTCCAAACACGCCAACCTCCTCAGCAGCTGCTCCTCGTCGAACGTGCACAGCCGATCGGCCTACGGATCGAACTCCCCCGGCGCTCCATCCCGCCGAAGGAAGAACCCAACTCAAACGCTGAAGTCCGCCGGCGCCACTCCCCCTGGTCCTGTCCAAACCGCCTGTGCCCAACTCACCCCGGGAACGCCGCCCGCCTCGCATGGGACATCAGTAATCACGACGACGAGGACGAAACTGACCCGGCCCGCCGACGTTGGCGCTACGCCGTCCGGTCCGGTGAGACGAAGGGCGGCTTCGTCCAAGCGGAGCATGGTTACCGCGGCGACCTAGACAGCTCGATCGACGGGATCGTGATCCGCCCGCCTTGGCTGATCAGACCGAGCAGCGGCGACCACCGAAGCATAGCCATGGGGTCGGCGTCGAGCTCGGCGCGGTTCATGCCCAGCACCACCAGTCGGCCGGCGCGGCCCGCAGGCGCGACGCCCAGGACGACATCAGGTCCAGGACCCGCAGTCGGTGGATGTTGGCTCAGGCTCCGGGCGGCGTTGGAACCATTAAGCGCAGGACCGGTCTGTGGTCCCATGCCTCGCGTCCGAGGCCCGCGCGGTCAATCAGCGCGCCGCCGGGCCGCCCTGTCAGGGTCAGCGCCGGGGAAGGACAGCCGCGCCGCCCAGCGGCGGCGCCGAACCAGGCCCCGCCACGACGAACCGGGGATATTTTCACGCGGATCCGAGCGGATGTTTCCACGCGGATCCGCGCGGGAATGTTTGCGCGGATCCCAGGGGATGTTTTAAGCGGATCCGCGCGGGAATGTTTGCGCGTAGATCTCAGGGTACGTTTTCGAGCGGATCCCAGCGGAAATGC
Organism: uncultured Solirubrobacterales bacterium; assembly: GCA_963795665.1. GTDB lineage: Bacteria > Actinomycetota > Thermoleophilia > Solirubrobacterales > 70-9 > DASUPK01. Next base: position 178,685 of record CAWCIP010000027.1, read on the forward strand.
TTTGCGCGGATCCCAGCGGACAATCTGAGGGACGAACTATAACCATGTGCCGGAACAACTCGAAGATGGCAAATTGATTGAGGATGTCATTGCGAAGATCCCTCGGACTGGTTATGGAGGCTCTCAACACCAGGCCGAGAGGGGCCAGGCAGCGTCCTCAGATGTACTCAGATGGGCTCTGACCGGCGCAGATAGGTCGCAGCTGACACCGAGTCGGCGCCCGGGACGATGGGCATTTGCTCACGGGAGTTCCGGCTGTTCCGGAGTGTTGGGCGAGAATGGTGACAGCCCCTTATGGGGTGAATATTGAATGCGAGATGGATTCAGGCTTGGACTGACCGCCATCGTTCGGGAGTCACCATTCCTTGGAACCTTCCGCCAGGAAGTCGCCAATCCGTCGGCCGTGTCAGGCGGCCTATCAAAGAAGGGTACGCACACATGAAGTCTCGTCAACTTCAGCCCGGTCTACGCCCGTCATGCGGTCAAGCGCATGAGGACCCTGCTGATCTCTGAGAGCGAGGTGACGTTCACGCTCCGGGCGCCGCTGATGACCCTGCCGGGCGGGCCGGGACACGTCGACGGCCGGGTGGTCTACGTAGGGGACCGGGTCCTTGTCGTCCTCGCCGAGGTCAGTCACACCGTGATCAGCGTCAAGTTGCGGTCGCGCCGGCCGTACATCCACGGGATCCACAACATGCGCAACCATCCCGATGCGCGCGCTGCTGCCTGAGCTGCCCACCCCCTCCTTCCCCGCACCATCCATCGAAAGGTGACCATCATGTTCGATCACATCACCAGCCGCGGACGACCTCCCCGGTGTCCCTGGCTTCTTCATCCCGTTCGCCGGCCTGACCGCCGATGACCTGAGCCGCATCACAGCGATCACTCGGCACCGCCGCTCGGAGCGCGATGGCACCGACCAGAGCCCGGGCGGCCCGGGCCGCCTCCGCCGGAGCCGGCCAGCACCGAGCATCACCGCCACCCCGTTCGCGCCGCCACGGCCGGGGTGGGGGCTCAGCGAGGTGGACGTCGTCCTGGCCTGCCTTGAACATGCTCCGAACGGGTCCATCCGTGGCCTGGCCATCCGTGAGGCACTCAACGGGGACGGCACCATCAGTCGGGACCGGATCTACCAGCTCGGGTACCCGGAAAACAAGGCGCTCAAGGGCTTCTCCAGGCCGGTGGACAGTGCCATCCGGTCGCTGACCAGCTCCGGCAAACTCACCCCCGCGGTGCGCGCACCGCTGCTGTCACCTGTCTACGACTACGGCGCAGCGGGAACAGCCTCGCGGTACCGCGTTCCACCTGACCTGGTCAACGACTGGCACCCCGCGCCGCCGGGGACGGACAAGCCGCCTGACCGGGCATCACGAGGCCGAGCTCCGGTGACAACCTCCGGAGCTCGGCCGGCGTCCTGTCCAAGGAGCTGACGCCGTCGGCACTGCGTCAAGTGCAGCTGCTGAGCTCATGATCAGTGAGGCGCAAGGTCGATGATCCCGACGTCTGCGAGGGACTGAAGGTAGTCGTCAGGGTGGGCGTTGCGGAGCCAGATGATGTTGCTGGGGTCCTGGACGTCGCCGTCGATGCCGGAGATGGGTGGGAGCCGGTCGGTGTAGGGCCGGTACATGCCCTCGAGCAGGACGAGCGGGACGGGTGGGTCCCAGCGTTGGATGTCGGGCATCTTGTCGAGGTCGGCCAGCAGGATCGCTTCCTGTTCGGGGGTGATGGTGATGCCGTTGTTCTCGGCGTCGACGAGGAGCTGCGCGACGAGCGCGTCGCGGATCCGGACTGCGTGTTCGGCGCGGAGCAACGCCCTTCCGGAGGGGTCGGCGTCTTGGTAGCCGGGGATCCACTCGCCCAGGAGGTCGTCCGCGGTTTCCGCGTAGACCAGGTCACCGCTGTTGTCGTGGTCGACCCACCTGTATTGGTACGGCTGCCCGGCGGGGGTGAGGGGGGCGACCTGGTCGCCGTGGTGGTTGCGGGGCAGCTGGTCCGGGCGGATGCGCAGGATGCCGGCGGCGCCGGCGCCGTCAAAGTCGCTGGTCATCGGTTGTTCCTCCCATGCTGCGAGTACTCAGAGTAGCGAACTGCCGGTAATATGTGTCGCCGGTGATACGGAATACCAGTACAAGTGGTCACCGCAGGTATTCGCGGGTGAAGTTGCGGGCGCCGAGGCCGGCCGCCCACAGGGCGGCAGCTTGTTGCTTGTCGGCGTCGCGGCGGAACAAGTCGTCGATCAGTCCGCGGATTTGCCTGCTGTCGTCGGCGAAGTCGGGTCGGTCGGGGTTCAACGTGCCCGCCGGTGTGCGTTCCCCGGCCGGGAAGGTGAGATCCCGGTTGCGGGCGGTGTAGTCGAGCATCGCGGTGGACATTTTGATCTGCGCCTGGATCCGGCCGGGCTCGAGGGACCCGTCCCAGAGCCGGAACTCGACCCGGCTGCTGCTCGCTGTTGGTGCTGTGCGACTGGCGGCGATGTGCCCGATGTTCGCGAAGCTGTACCGGCCCAGGGTGTTCCGGGCGGTGTTGATGCTGGTGTATCCCTGGTCCGGTGGGGCCGGCATGGCGGCGGAGTAGGACTGGCCGCGGTGTCGGCCGGCGGCGGCCATGATGTGCAGGTCCCGTTGGTGGTGGTGCATCAGCCGCAGGAACCGGGTGAGCCGAACTGCCCGCCCGGCTTGTTCAGGGGCGCTGACGGTGATGTGGGACCCGGTGCTCGCGCTCGCGGTGCCGCCGTGGTGGGTGATGATGCCGCAGACCTGGTGCAGCCGCTGCCAGGTTTCTGGGGTGTCGGACAGGATCGGTGAGACCACTTCCCCGCCGTTGACGCTGCCGTCGTGTTCGTACATCCACCCGCCGAGCAGGTTCCGCTGGTACCCGTGGTGCGCCCCGGAGTGGTAACCGGATTGCCGGTCGTGGGTGGTGAAGTTGTTCTCGTACAGGGCCCGGGCGACCCGGGCGACGGCGAGCTGATCGACGCTTCTGGAGGCGTACCGGTAGTGCTGGTTGATCCGCTGGTCGAGGTCGAGGTCGCCGTGCCGGGGTGCGTTGTTGTGCACGTCGAACTCGAGCTCGACGCCGAAGTCTCGGGTGGCGCCGTACCCGTACAGCCCGGGTTCGGTGTCGGTGGCGTCGATCCACGGCACCTGCTCATGGGTGGGTCTGGCGAGGGCGGCCCGGACGTCGCTGGCGAACCGTGCCGGGTCCTGGGCGTAGCTGAAGGTGGACAGGTTCGGCGCAGCCGGGAGCGCGGCCTCGGTGGCCGGCCGGGTGGTTGCCGACCCGCCGGCGATGGCGGCCGCGGTGGCCTGCGCGGTTGCGGCGCGGGAGTCGATCAGTTGCTGTGCCAACGCATCCCGGACCCCGGTCGCCGCCGCCTGGGTGTGCGGGCAACCCTGACCGGGGGCGTACCCGTCGCAGGTGCATGCCAGGTGCGCGGTGTTGATCGAGACGTGGTCGTCGGTGTCCAGGGCGCCGCTCAGTGATCCGGTGAGGTGTTCACCGCCGGGGTAGGTCGCTTGGAAGGGGAACTCGACACCTTCCCCGCGGACCCGTTCCAGGCCGCCGATGATCTGCTCGAGCGGGGCGATCCGAACCGGCAGATCGGTACCGGAAGGGCCGATGCGCGGAAGTACCCGGTTGGTGAGAGGTGTGGGGAACAGCGGGGTCACGGGTCCGAGTGCGCCGGCCCGGATGCCGCCGCGCCGGCCGAGGCAGTTGTGGGTGGCCCCGGTGAACTGTCCGCAGTCCGCGCACCGCCGGCGTACCCCGGCGGCGGCGGCCTGGACGGCGTCGCGGTACTGGAAGGCGGGGTTGCCTTGGAGCCGGTCCCGGTACAGGTGGTCGGGGTCGGTGCCGGTGCGGAGTTGTTCGGCCAGGGCCGGTGGGACGTCGCGGTAGGCCAGCACCGCCCCGTCGGGGGTGACGACCTCCAATCGCCCTGAGCCGGGGTGGTACCCGGTTCCGGCGACGACCGTGCCGGTGGTCTGCACGTACCGGTGGTCGTCGATGAGTTCGTTGCGGCCGTCTGGGTTGTCGGGTCGGGCAGCGAGGGCGGCGAGGCCGGATCTGGTCCGTGGGTCCAGCGGCAGGCCGGGCCAGGCGCGGCGTTGCTCGGTGGTGGCGCGGGGTTGCCGACCGGTCGGTGCGTCGCGCCGGCCCTGCTCGTAACTGGTGAGCGCGTCGGCATCGGGAACCCCGATCCGGGCTGCCTCGGTGGCCAGGTGGTCGTCCATCAGCCGGGCGGCCCGGATGGCCCGGTCCCGGATCCGCTGCGCGGCGTAGACCATGTCGGCCGGTGGGGTGTCGCCTGCTTGGGTGATGCGGCGCAGCAGCCCGGCGCGGCGTTGCGGTCGCAGCCCGGGGTGCGCGGTGATGCGGGTCGCGGTGGCACTGCGGAACGTGTCCCATGCGGCGGCCGGGTCACCGGTGGGCCGGTCGGGTGCCGTCCGAGGGTTCGGTGCCGTGCTGCTGGTGGCCGGCGTATTCGTGGCGCAGCTGGTGCACCAGGGACTGGATCTGGTCGTCGTCGAGGCCGGAATCGATGTTCGCCAGCCCCATCGGCACGCTCATGCCGGGGGTGGATCGGCAGACCATCGCCGCCCCTCTCCTGCAGCTCTTCGTTGGACAGAACCGACGCTATGGGGGGTCGCAAACTGAACCAGGAACCCTCGGCAAACCGCCGTCAGCCACCCTCACGCGAGGGTTCGGCCAAGAAACCGGTAAATCGGTAAGGATCGCGGCGTTTCCGCAGGTCGCAGACTCGCCAGGGCGGATTCGGGTACCGGTAAGCCACCGGTAAGGGCCTTGGCAGAAAGCACTGTTTCCGCAGGTCGCAGACTTTTGCGCGCTTACCGGTTCTGAGCCGGTAAAACCGGTAAGGAGCTTGGCTGAGTGCACATCAGCGCTCAGCCGAAGGGCTCGGTCACACGGCACGGGACCACTGGCGGCACCGGGAGCGGACGGCCGCCCGGGGACTACGAAGTGGGTTCTTCGCCGTCCGGGTCCTGATAGAAGGTGATCTGGTCGACCCGGTCGATGAACACACCGACCCCCTGGTCGGGGTCGTACCGGCCGATGGTCTGCCCGAGGTACTCGGTGGACAGGTGGTTCTCCAACGCGGCCTGGACCCCTTGGATGTCGCCTTGCCCGAGCGCGTCGACGAGCTGCGCCATGATCTCCGGGGAGATCTCGTCGGCTTCACTGGTGCCGATCTGCCGGCTCGGGTAGTGGTACCCGTCGTTGCGGGACAGGTTGATCCGCAGCTCGCCTTTCATCTGCAGGTACACCGGCCCGCGGGGCCGCCCGGTGGCCGGGTCGACGTTCAGGCCCTGGTCGCGCATGCGGCGGGCCGCGTCGGCGCGTTGCAGGAACCGGCGGGCATCGGCAAGGGGTGTGGCGATCTGCCCGCTCGCCCACCGCTGCACGGTCCGTACCGATCGGCCGGTGATTTCTGCGGTGCGCCGGATCCCGCCCAGCTCCTGGATGAGGGCCTGGTTCCGGCTCGCGACGCTGGCCCTGGCCAGCACGCCGCGGGCGTGCGCGGGGATGTGCTGCACGTCCCCGCGTGCCCACCGTTGCAGCGACCGGGTCGACCGGCCGACGAGTTGGCTCGCCGCCCGCGGGCCACCGGCATCCCGGATCAGGTCACCGATGGAATTGGAGATCCGCTGACTGCCCAGGGATGTGGTGATCGCCCGGGCCGCCTGCCCGCGGGTGGGTGCCGGCGCGACCGGGCGGATCGGCGGCATCAGCTGCCCCCGGCACTATCAGCCGGTGCTTCCTTCGCCGAGAACTGCAGGCGTTGCAGGGATTTGTCCAGCAGGGACTCCCCCTTGGCGGCCCGCCGGCGCAGGGTGTCGGTCAGCTCGAGGTACCCGGCGGATTTCAGCGCCCCGAGCCGCCCGTTGTCCGCGGCGGGCGCGTTCACCCGGGGGTCGGGATCGGTTCCCAGGTAGGCGATCTCGTCGAACTCGATGGCGATCGGTACCCGACCGGTGGCGAGCCGGTGCTTCTGGATGACCCGCCACAGCGCGGCCCTGGCGGCGGCCCGGATCGCCGCTCCCCACATCGGTTGGTGGTGCCAGGGTTGGGCGCCCTTGCGGGTGAAGTCACTGGACATCCGGCCGATGTACCCGGTGTACACACCCTTGATGGCCCGGGCGATCGCCTCGTCACCGTCGGCGCGGGCGGTGAGCAGGGCGTCCCGGCAGCGGGCGTACCAGGGTTCCAGCAGCCGTGCCTGGTGCTGCTGCACGTACGCCTCGGTCAGGTTGAGGTCGGGGAGGTCGTATCCGGCGCCGCCGGTGTCCTCGTCCTCGAGCAGCAGGGTCAGGGTGGGGGTGGTCACCCACCGCTGCACCTTGTCGTAGGGGTGCTGGTCCGGGTGCGGGGGCGGTGACTTCTGGTTCCAGGGCGGCAATGTCACCTGCCACATCCCGAACGGGATCTTCACCTTCGGGGTGCTCCGGGCGGCGGTGACCGCGGCGATCGCCGCGTCCTGGTCCAGGTGCTGCACGGCCCCGAAGCCGAGGTCGATGCCGCCGGCGGAGGACAGGTAACTGCCCCGCCGGTCGTAGGTCTGCAGCACGGTGGCCTTGGACAGTTCGGTCTTGTCGACCTCCGGGTGGTACAGGAATTCCCATTCCAGGTGCCGTTGCCCGTGGCCGAGCCGGTCGACCGGCAGCGGCACGGCCGCGGTGAGCACCCGGGCATCCTTCTGCTCGTCGTGTTCACCGCGTTCGTGGCGGCGTTTCATGTCCCGTTCCCGGCCCCATTGGATCTGGGAGAACAGGGATTCACCGGTGCTGCCCGGGCTGGTCGACCACGGGATGCCCAGCAGCTCGGAGAGCCGCTCCAGCCGGCGGGCCAGTTCCCGCCAGCAGGCGACCGGTTCGGTGTCGGCGTCGGGCAGGTTCACGAACGGGGAGGTGGTGTCGGTGCGGCGGTCCCAGATCCACACGTACGGCTCGAGGACCACCCGGAAGGTGCGCTTGTCGCGGCGGATCCGGTTCCACGGCGCCAGCGGCCCGGTCGTCTCCCAGCCCTGGTCGTTGGACAGAAACCCGGTCTGCTCGGCGAGCCAGCGCAGCATCCGCAGCGGGATCTCTTCGTTGCTGACCGGTTCCCCGTCGTCCATCGGCCTGGTGATGAAGTCGTTGTCGGGCACCAGGTTCAGCGCCTGGACCATCGCGCTGGTCAGCACCAGCAGCCCGGGCCCGGTGGGGTGCCCGATCCGGAACCGCTCCCCCACCGCGGCGACGTCGGCGATCGTGCTGATCGTCTCGGCGGCGGCGACGGTGCCGTCTGGCAGGTAGATCCCGTCCGGGTCGATCACCACAGCCGAGTAGTGCCAGGGGCTTTCGGGTCGCCCGGCGGGGCGCTGCCCGGCCCTGGCGGTGGTTTGCTGCGCCCGGCCACCACCGGCGCGTTGCGTGACCGGCTCCGTGCGTGGCGCTGGGGTGGGCGCCGGGCGGTTCGGCGCGGGAGCAGGTGCCGGGCGGGTGGGTGTGATGTCGCAGCCGGAGTGCAGCGGCCGGCCGCCGAACCGGGTGGTCGTCGGCTGCCCGCAGCCCAGGCACGGTTCGGCGTCCGGGGCCTGCGGTGCTGGGGTGACGTCGGTGGTCTTCCAGCACACCAGGTGCACGCACCGGTCGTCCACGTACAGCGAGCACGGTTGCCGGCACACCGCGCAGGGTGCGGTGTCACCGGACCGGATGAGCGGTGGAGTCGGTGAGTTCGCGCATGTCCTCGTCCGTCGTGGTGGTGTGCGGGCCGCCCGGTGCGGCCGTGGGGAGATCCGCGCGCTCGGGCCGTCGGGCCCAGTAGAGCCGTCGGGTCCGACAGGGTTGTCCGGGTCGAACGGCAGCGGCGGGGTGCTGGGGCCGGTCTCGAACAGGATCTTGTCGGCGTCCAGGTCCCACATGCGGTGCTGCTTGTCACCGCCGGCCGGGTCGGGAACCGGCACGGTGTAACGGGTTTCCACCCGCCCGGTGGTCTTGTTGACCTCGACGCCGGTGCGCAGCACACCGATCGCGGCGAGTTCGCGTTGGATGACGGTCCGGGTGACCGGCATCTGTTCACCGGCCCTGGCGACGGCGGTCAGGATGGTGGAGATCACCGTGGTGGGTTCCACGTGCATCCGCTGCCCGTGGGTGGTGTTGACGATGACACCGGCCCATTCACCCAGCGGCTGGCAGCGGATCGAGGAGTCCAGATCGTTGCGGCCGCCGCGGATGTCGATCCGGTGCCCGTACTGCAGGGCCTCCGGGTACTCCGGGATGACCCCGCCGGGGTAGGTCAGGTGGATGGTGCCCTTGCGGAGCGCGGCCGCGATGAACTGCCGGCACCGTTCACCGGTGCTGGTCGGGGAATCCGGGTCCTGGGACCGGTCCCCGGCCTCGGTCAGCGCCTCCCGCACCTCGCCCAGCATGGCGTCGGCCTCGTCCTGCTCGTAGGCGCCGACGGCGACGAGGAACCGGGCCATCAGTTCCCACCCGACCTCGAGCTCGGCGAGGGGTTCGGCGACCCGGTCGGGAGCGCCGGCGTCGCGGCGGCGCTGCGAGATCTCCCCCGCGCGGTGCTTGGCCCATTCCTGCAGCCCGGGGACATCACCCGCCATCCAGGACAGCAGCGATGCCATCACCTGCGCCCGGCCCCGCCGGGACGCCATGGCGTCCAACTCGAGGATGTCGGCCAGGTCCATCTCACCGCGGGCCACGTCCAGGGTGTTGAGCCGCTCGTTGCCCGAGGTGGTGGAGGCCTTGACCTCGGAGGTGCCGAGCGCGGTGCACCGGGTGCGTTTGCCGGTGTCGATCTCTTTTGTCTTGCTGTTCAACCGGTCTCGGCGTTCCCGGTTGTACTGCATCCGCGCGAACTGGGAGGCCAGCGACGCGGCGGCGTCCACCCCCTTGTCCGGTGCCCAGTCGTCGGCGAAGAACACCGCATCCTTGGCCGCCCACAGCTCGTCGCGGACCGAGTTGAACGTCGAACCGTTCCCGGACATCGACGCGGTCGGGCTCTGCCGATCCCATTTCGTGCCGAAGTGGTGCATGGCCAGCGCCGCGGCCGCGCTCTTGTAGGAGCCCCGTTCACCGAACACCATGGTCGGTGACCCCAACCAGCCCAGCACCGCCCGGTACGCGGTCCCGGCGAGGACCGCACCCACCCGCGGCGGCAGCCGGGTCATCATCGCCCGGGAATCCCGGTCGAACAGGGCCCGCACCGCGGCCGCGTCGGTCACCGGGTCCGGCAGGTCGACCTGGGCGATCGCCCCCGGCAGCCGCACCGCGAGGGGGACGTTGCCCGCGGCGGTGATGCCGCCACCGGAATGGATGTAGGCCCAACCCTTCTCGCCGAGGTGATGCCACCCGGTGGACTTGTACATGGTGACAACTTCGGCGTGCGGGGAGGTTTCCCGGATCGCGTCCCACACCCGGGAACGGCCGCGGGGTGATGACTCGTACTTCACGCCCATCTCGGGAAGGTCGGCCAACCATTCCCCGGACCGGGCCCGCTCGGCCGGGACGCGCAGGGTGATCAGTTCACCGGTCGCCGGGTGGGTGTACCCGACGACGTAACTGGCGATCACCCGCTCCCCCGGCACCACCAGCGGATCGGGTTCGGCACCGTCGGTGTCGTCATCGGTGGTGTCTTCGAGTTGCTCGACCCGCAGCACCCGCACATCCAGGCTGAGGACACCGACCAGTTTCTCGTTGCCGTCCTTGTCGTAGCGGCGTTCGATGATCGCCCCGGTGGGCAGCCGCTCGAATTCCCGCCATTGGACAGGAGACCCCGGGCGCCGGCCCTCTCCCCCACCGCCGCCGGGGAAATTGACAACGACGTTGTCCCCTGGGTCCTCGTCCGGGGACGGTTCCGGTTCCGGCGCCGTCGAGGGCACCGCCCGCAGCAGCACCTCACGGATCGCCTCGGGCATCGGCGCCCCGCAGGACTCCCACGCGGCTTCGGCGATCCGTTGGGCCCGGCCCTGCGCGTGCTCCGCCCGGCCAGGAGCGTCCGCGTACCGGTCGGTGCCACCTGGTGGAACACCGTGCTGGGTGACGCGGTCGGCGGCGGCCGCGGCGAGCTCCGCGGCCGTGTAGCTGGCGTCGCCGGCTCGTTTGGCGTGCCGGACGGATTCATGTGCCCACCGCAGCGCGTACTTCGCCTCGTCCTGCGCCAGCTTCAGCGCCTTCCGCCCGGCGGCCGCGGCGGATCTGTCCAACCGGGCGCGGGCCTCGTCCTGGGCGCCCTGGGCGTGGTCGGCCTCCTGCTCGGCGAGCTCCGCGTGATGGGCCGCATCAGCTGCGATCGCCAGCGTCCGGGCGTGCTCGAGGGGCAGGTCGATGAAGTCGTCGATGCCGAACCCGGCCGCGAAATGATCGGCCGGGTCGGACTTCTCCTCGGGCACCGCGGCCAGCACCATCCGCAGCGACGCCACGACCCCGGTCAGCTTCTCGGACAGTTCCACCGCCCGCCGGTAGCCGGCCAGGTCCCGGTCGATGGCCAGCACCAGCTGCGCGCCGCGCAGCTGCTCGATCACCTCGTCGTCGAAACCACCGGATCCATTGCTGTGGGTGGTGGCGATACCCGAGGCGCCGAGCCGCTGGTTGACGGCCTCGTCGTCCTTCTCCCCCTCGCACAGCCACACCGGCAGGCCTTGCTCGATGGCTTCGAGCACCCGCGGCAGGTGCCGGACAACCCGCCGGGGGGACGCCTGGTAGATCCATTTCCCGGTCTCGGGGTCCTGGTGTCGTTGGGTGAACTTCTTCCGGCGGACCCCGTGCTCGTCGCGTTCGTAGCGGATGGTCTGCATGAGCAGCTGCTGCTGTTCATCGACCCAGTCATAGCTGCGGACCTCGGCCCATTCGGTGGTCACCGGTTCCGGGCCGGGCAGCAACCGCTTGGGCAGCGGTCCGAGCCGGTTCCCGGCCGGCGCCGCGCTGGGCCGCCGCGGGGATGACCGCCGCGCCCGACCGGATGGGGCAGGTCGATCCGGCAACGGCGCGTCGAACCGGTCGGTCAACCGCAGCCCGAGCGCTTCGAGGATGTCCTTCTCATCCGCGGCCGGGCACGACCCGGAGTGGCAGGCCAGCAGCGTCATGCCGCTGGCGGCTTTCCAGTCGATGGACAGGCTGGGTGAGGAGTCCTCGTGCAGCGGGCAACGAGCCTGGATGTGGGTGCCGCGTTGACGGGGTTGCCGCCCCTGTTCCTCCAGGGCACGGAAAACCCGGTCCAACGACGACCGGGGCAACCCTGATGGCTCTCTCGCCGGACTGCTCACCTGATTGGTGTCACCTCCTTCCTCGGTCTCGGTCCTGTGTTCTGTCCGGTGCGCTGCCGCTACGAGGCAGTCCTGGCCAGGTCGGGGGAAGCCGGGCCGCTCCGGCTGCGCGATCGGCGAACCTCTGCCGGCGGAGTTCTGCGGCGAGTTCGTCGACCGCGGCCCGGAACTGCGGATCCTGCTGCCACTGGTGCACGGCGGCACGCACGCGTTCCGCTGCGGGGATGCCGTCCTCGATCCGGGCCAGCGCCAAGGCCCGGTGGGTGGATTCGCCCAGCACCACGGACACCTTGATCTGCCGCTGCGAGCCGGCGGCATTGCGGGCGAGCCGTGTGCGGCGCAGGTCCGCGGCCCGGTCGTTGATCAGGTCGGCGGCATCAGAACCCTGTTGCCAGAGCTGCACGGCCGCGCGGATCCGATCGGCTGCGGGAAGCCCGTCCTTGATCCGCGCCGAACTCAACGACCGGTTGTCCTGGTCGTCCAGGAAGAGGGTGAGACGTTCGATGGGTGACATGGGGTGCTCCTCGGTGCGCAGTTCACGGGGGACGACATGCGTCGTCACTGTGAACCACGGGCACCACGACCCATATACCGGCAATACGGAATGCGCTGGAGCCGGTCGGGATGATCGTGGGTTGGCGAAAGCCGAGGGCTGCCCGAACAGAATCTGATTCAACGGGCGTGCCGTACTACCGGCACCGCCTAGCGATCAGTAATACTGTCGGCAGACCTCCCCGAGGTCTGGCCTCCTTTCAGCTAGGCCTTGCGAGACCCCCCACTTGGTTTGCCGCCGGCGGGGGGTTTTCGCGTATCTGGGGGTCAGGCGCCCAGCGGTAGCTGGGTTCGGTAGGCACTCCACCTTGGGCAGCACGTAGGCCGGGACCTCGTGCCCGTGGACCTGGGCCGATCACCAAGGTCACGTAGTCGTTGATGTCCAGGCCCGCATCGTCCGCTCCGGCGGATGACCTCATCGGCCAAGTCCTCGGGCAGGCGCATCGGGATGTAGCGGCGGGGGCCCTTGCCTCGGCCGCCGCCTTTACCGCGAGGTGGAGTCGCCATGGCAAGTACTGAACCAGAACCAACGCTGCCCACCTGCGGCCGACACGCCGAACCGGGCGATGGCATGTCAGGCGACCTCAGCGTCGACCGATCGGGTTCTCGGCTCGCCGCGTTGATGCCTGGTCCGTTGCACAGCGTTGAGCCGCCGCAACCCGGAAGTGTCCAGCACCCGCCCGAGTTCGCTGTAGGCGACGCCGGCCCAGATCACCGATCGAGGGTTGGATGTCGGGTAGTTCTCCCGCCGCTGCTGAAGGCAGGCGGCCAACAGTGGGCATTGCTCGGCGCAGACGCGTTGGGCGCGCAGCCAGCTGGTGAGATCTCCGATGTCCAGGTCCCAGGACACGTGAGGGTCAGGGTCTGCGGGTGCGGCCTGGGCCTCGGTGCAAGAACCGCGCCAATTTTCGGGCTTCGTGGTGACCATGGCTGCCTCAGCGGTCGAGCTCCGCAACGCGGAGATGGCGGGAAGGACACCCATGACCCTGGTCAGCGACGTTGCACGCAACGTTGATGGCGGAAGCGGCGCCACCCTCAACAACGGCGGCGCATCGAACGTTGGCGACTCTGGCCGGCGTAGCAGGCAGCTGCTGATCAGGGCTGATGCTCGGGGGCTGTGAGAACTCGGTACCGGTTGCGGCCGGTGCGGATGAACAAGGGATGCGTGGCGGTCATCAATCCGGCGGCGGAGCTGGCGGTGTACCCGGCCGCGAGCAGGATGTTGATGACCTCCGCATGGGTGAGGTCCTTGCCGGCGCCGGCAGCGATGATGACCCGGTATCGGTCCGGGATCGGTGACCCGGGCGGAGCTTGCCAACGGCTGTCGACTTCTTGGGTCGCTCCGACCGCCATCAGTGCGGCGGCGAGCGATTCGGCCGTCAGAGTGGTCGGTTCCTTCCAGCGCCGCGCCCGGGTGAGCGCGCCGAGCAGAGTTGACATGTCCAGCGGCCCGGTCGCGGCAAGGATCCGGATGGCGCTGCGGCCGGTCGCCGCCAACGGATGTGGCCGGGACAGCAGTTGCCGGTTCAGGCTTCGACGGCGCGGCCGGGGTCGGGTAATCCGAGGGTGCGCGCGATCCGTGTGCGGCCGAGGTGATCTTCGTAGGCGTGGGTCGGTCGGATCGCGGCGGTGACGATCGCGGGGTGCAGCGGGAGGGCTGCGCCAGCGGCTCGAACGTTCCTGGTCTGCACGGTCATCATCCCGACGGTGATGCGGTTCCGCCGGGCTGTCTCGTCCACCCCCGCGGCGGGTGCGCCGGCCAGGCCGTGGTAGTCCAGCACCCATCGCAGACGGTCCGGGCGCAACGGACCCAGGACCCGGTGAATCAGCTGTGACACCACCTGTTGCGGAGTCAAACCCGGCAGTGGCAGACCGTCCCGCATCCGTGAACGGTAGTGACTTCGTCGCTCCGTTGGCGTTGCTCGTTGGGGCCACGGTTGGGTCACAGGTCGGCGGCGGCCGCGTGCTCACGGAGGTAGTCCCGCAGGTACGGCAGGCTGAAGTCGACGTAGCCCCGGCTGGTGGAGTGGATCATGTCCGCCGCAATGAGCCGCAGCCGGTACTGCGAGGCGTAGGACTTGTCCACGCCCAGGCGAGAGGCGATGTTTGGCATCCAACTGGGCCCTTCGTCGGAAGCCATCGCGGCCAGGAACGTGCGGTCGACATGCGAAAGATCGCGCAGTGCCGGCTCGTGAATCAGTGAGCCAAGCCGGCGTCGGGCCGCGCTGACACCGAGGGCAGCGGTCGCCTCGTCGATCTGGACAGATCCATCCGCGGCGGTGACGGCGAGCTTGCAGATCCAGTAGCCGACCAGCTGGATCAGGAAGGGGTATCCGTTGGTGCCGGTGACGGCGACCCGCAGGGCGTCATCGGTGATGCCGTGTCCAGTGCTCTCCAGTGGTCCGCGTAGGGCGTCGGCGACGTCGGCGTTGTCGACCGCACCCAGCTGGTGACGGTCGGCGCGCCGCAGGAACGTCAGTACGTCGTCGTTGAGCAGGTCGGCGACCGCGGTGGGGAGCCCCGCGCCGGCGAAGGCGACCGGCCGCTCCTCCCTCAAGCAGTGCTGCAGCGTCGCCGCGAGCTCACGCATCCCGGCCCGGTCGGACTGGTGCAACTCGTCGACGGTGATCAGTAGTCCGGTCCCTCGCTCTGCGAGGTGATCGGTCAGTGCGGTGAGCTGTGCCCGCAGGTCCGGGCCCTCCGACGTGGAGGTGGGCGGCTGCCAGGTGAGGCCGCCGAGGTGAAACGGCAGGTTGATGGCGGTCAACTTCGTGCCCTGCCGATTCATTTCCAGGTTCGCGGCGACCTCCGGAAGGCGGTTGGAGACCAGCCGCTGCACCAGACCTGGTACCGACGTTTCGGAGACCACGACCCATCCGCGTTGGCGGGCCTGCGCTTCGGCCTCGTTGAGCATCACGGTCTTCCCCACCCCGCGAAGCCCGGTGTAGATAGTCGCCCTGCCTGGTGCACCAGGTCCCTGGTCGAGGGCGTCACCGAATGCAAGGATTTCGGCGTCCCGCCCGGCGAGCAGGGGCGGGTTGACCCCGAAGCTGGGGCGGAACGGATTGGCCACTGACCACACTCCGCGTTAGACGGTTTTAGACACCTTTAGTCTACTCGTAGACGTTTAGCCGCGTTTAGCCAGCGATCCACGTGCAGGAGCCGGGCGTATGCGGTCGTCAACGGTCAGGGTTGGCCGCAACGACCCAAGTCTCGGGACCGACGGTGCTGCGGAAAGCCGAACTGATGAGTGTGGAACACCGCGAACGGCCTCCGGTCACCTATCGGCGGCGGCGTCATCGGTGCTCAGCCGACAGATCCGGCACAGCGTCGATGTCGGATCGGCATCAGACAAGCGCTGTGTTACCGCAATCAGGGCACCCTGGACTGAAGCCGGAGTGCTTCTGGAGCTTGGATCCCCGCAGCCAGGCGCAGGCCCGGCGTTCCGTCCCAACCTGCTTGACCCACCCCGTGGGCTCATCGTCTCTGTCAGGGTTGAAGGCCGCGGCGGCGAGCACCACTTCAATCAGCGGGCGCTGGTAGCACCAGGCTCGGGTGTACGTCAGCGGCTGGTCTACCGGAGTTGTTACGACCCGAAGGTTGCCGCCGAGCATGCGCAGGATGTCGACGTAGAACCGGGTAGTGGAATGCACCCGCCACCCTCTATCGATCCGCTGGATCGGACCGAGGATGGGTGCCGTCGCATCCATTGCTTCCGACAACTGTCCGATCCCTCCAATTTGTTGTGCCGCCTGAGACTGATGGCTACGTGGTGTGCGCGCGGGTCAACGGTCCGGAACGGGCCGCAACGTTCCAGTCTTTCGAGGCCAACGTTGTGGAAAGCCGAACTGGTGAGGGTGAAACACGGTGAGCGGCATCCGCCACACCTGCTCGACTCTGTCCTCGGCGACCACCGGTAGGGCGGTGGTGTGGCTGCGGCTGATCTGGTCCGGCTGGACGATCAAGGTGGTGTCGGTCAGCCACGCACCTGCCAACGCCCATCCGATTCCGTCAACTGTCCATTGACTGGCGGCGTCGACGGCCTCAGTGCGGGCCTCTTGCCGGACCGCCGTGAAGCACGGACGAGGGCGTAGAAGAAGGTCACTGATGTCCCTCGCCGGGTCGGCTCGGATGCTGCCCAGGCGAGTCCCCGCAGGTCCGGCGCCTCGGTTCCATCCTGTGCGGGCGGGGTCCACACCCTGCGGGACTCGGGACGTCGCGTGGTCGACGAGGTGCCCTCCTCCGTTGGACAGAACAGTGGCTAACAGGAGAAGGAACTGCTCATGCACCGCCCTTCTGCGTAGTCCGGTCGTCGGAGTCAACGGGAGATGACCGCCTGCGATTCGTTCACCGGGTGCCCGGTAGGCGGGTACGGCCATGACAGGTCGAGCCGGTAGTTGATCTCCGCGGGGAGTGACAAGGTTGCGGAGCAGTCGGGCATGAAGCGCGACCTGTGTCAGGTCGGTGATTCCTCTCCCCCGTTGGACTTCTGCCCACAGACCGGTGCTGATCGACATGACGTCACGTCGGTGCGCGCCGGCGGGTGGATCTGTCCAAATCCGCTCGAGCATCACGCCCGCCTCGAAGAGCAGGTCTTCCACAGCATCGACGTCGTCGGCGCGCGCAGCGCCGGTGAGTTCGTGAAGCGCCCAGAACAGCAACGGCACCTCGGGTCGGTCGGTCCAGCGCAACAACGGAGGCCAACCACGTGCCGCCCACCGCGCGGCCGGCTCGGACCGTCGCCGGATGTGCAGCATCCAAGGGACGGTAGTGGCGCCCCTGAATTGCGGCCGAGTGGGTCAGCCACCGGTGGCACTCCAGAGCTGCTCGGTCCGTACTTCCCGTCCCCGTTGGGTGGCCGAGAGTCGTCGCAGCCCGGCGGTGTCCAGGATCCTGCCGGTGTCGCTGTAGGCGACGCCGGCCCAGATCACCGCTTGTGGGTTCCGTGCCGGGTGCGGGTACAGGCTCGTTCGCCGTGCCGTGCAGGCGACCAAGAAAGGGCACTGCTCGAGGCAGACCCGCTGCGCCCGCAACCAGCTCTGCACATCACCGACATCCAAATCCCATGACGCATGCGGCCCGGCCCTGGTTCGATCTTGCTCTTCCGCACAGCAGGGGCCGACCCAGTCGTCGTGCCGCTCGGCAACCAATGTGAGCCCCTTCCCGTCATGGCCTTTCACCAGTAAACCGTATTACCAGTAATACGGCAACCATCGGTCGATGGACGTACCGCAAGAAGCCGGCCGCCAGGACCCCGTGAGTGGTACCGTAAGTTGTACGACTAGGAAGGTGATGATGATGTCCGTGACGGCGAGCGAAGCCCGCAGCCGGCTGTTCCCACTCATCGAACAGGTCAACGACGACCAGGTGGCCGTGGAAATCGTCTCCCGCCGTGGCACCGCGTTTCTGGTCTCCGCCGACGAATACCGATCCCTGCGGGAAACCGCGTACCTGTTGCGATCTCCGGCGAACGCCCGCCGCCTACATGAATCCATCGAGCAGTTGTCCACCGGTGCCGTCGAATCGCATCAGCTGGCCGACTGAGTGCCGGCCGTCACCTTCACCAGCAACGGCTGGGAGGACTACACCTCCTGGGAGGACGACCGGAAAACCCTCAAACGGGTCAACCGACTGATCAAAGAGGCCCGCCGCGACCCCGGTGCTGGCACCGGGAAACCGGAACGCCTCTCTGGTGACCTCTCGGGGTACTGGTCACGACGGATCGACCAGGAACACCGACTGGTCTACACGATGCGCGGCGATGAACTAGTGATCATCGCCGCCCGTTACCACTACTGAACCGGCCACCACCAAGGACCGTTCCTGTCCGCCGCCAAGTCAGCTGCGGGTCGGTGCACGCGGGTCCCACGACCCTCGGCTACCCCGCGACCGGAACCTCCTCGCGCCGCCCCAATGAGGTCACCCCCAGTTGCCCGGCGCGGTGCTCATCACCACTGGCGACCTGGTAGGTGACTTGGAGGTCGTCGTCCTGGTACGGGTCGTCCTCGATCTCGGTGATCAGCACCAGGGTCGGGACGCTGTCGACCTCGATGAGCACGCTCTGCCCCACCTCCAGTCGGTCGGCGGGCAGCCGCTCCTCCAGCAGGTCGCCGTCGATCGCCACACCGGTCACCTCGGTGTCCTGGACTTCCTGCACCTCGAAGACGTGCCTGTTGATTTCCCGCGCCGCGGCCGCGAGCTGGCGGGCAGAGGCAGCCGGCGCCTCCGTCTGGTGCGCCCACTGTGGCCGTGATGCCTCCACCAACTGGTGCAGCCGCTCGACGATCGCGGTTTCCCGCGCGTTCAGTGCACCGGTGACGTACTTCGCTGGGTCGGGCACGTAGTACGTCTGGATCGTCTGGGGCCCGTTGCCCACGTCGACGGTGGCGCGACCACGGATCCGCTGCCGTTGCCGCTGCCCGGTCACCGGGTCGACCACGTAGTCGTAGACGCGCTGCTGAATCGCCCGGGTGTTGAACACCATCTCCAATGCTGCGCCGTCCAGGTGGCCCAGGCCGACACGGGTGGTCAGGTTGCTCCGAGCCTCACCCGGGATGAAGCTCACGTCGGGTCGCTGAGTGGCCGTGCACACGATGTCCCGGGCCTGCCTGCCCAGTCGCAGCCCTGACCAGACCTTGCGGAGTTCGGGGTTCTTCACTCCCTTGGGCTTGGCCACGTCTTTCGCGTCCTGGCCGGCGCGTTCGGCCCGGTCCTGCAGGTCCTGGTGCTTCTCCTCGCTGGACTGGTACTCGTTGAGCCGCTCGACCAGCTCGCCGGCCTCGTCCACGATCATCAGCACAGGTGGCAGGTCGTCCTCGCTGACCTCGAAACCCTTGATCGCGGCATACCGGTTCCGCATGTTGGAGTGGAAGAACGCGATCGCTTCTTCCATCTCGGCTTCGGTCGTGGCCACCGAGACGATGCCGCCCCACGGCGCGAATCCCCGGCCGACCAGGGCCTCGGGATCGAATCCGCGGAAGCTGAGCTCCTTCGGGTCCAGCAGCACGATGACCCACCCGCGCAGCAGGCAGGAAATGATCAACCCGAACAGGAACACCGTCTTGCCGGTGCCGGTGGGACCGACCGCCATCAGGTGCGGGAACAACGCCGGCTGCCAGGACACGACCTGACCACCGTCCCCCACACCCAGCGGGATGATCATCTGCTGGTCTGGCCCGGGCATCAGGACCGGGTAGTCCGCTCTTCGCGGCAGCGGCTGGGACGGCTGCACTGTGACCTCGTTGACCGCTGGGTCCCACCGCACCGTCCAGTAGCCCGTCGGGCTGGGAGCCTTGGCGTCGAGCACCAACTGCACCCGCTGGCGGAAGGTGTCGGCGATGTCCCGGGTGGTGTGCGCGTACCGAGCGACCAACTGTTGGACAGAACCGTCTTCGTCGATCGTCGACCGCCGCTGGTCGACCAGCAGGGTCCCGATGACGTGGGACAGCGCCTCGACGAGCTTGCCCAACTGCGGCGACCGTTCCTCGATCCGCAGGGGAACCACCGGGCGAGGGGCGATCTCGAATCTGCAGTTCCGCGGTATCCACCGCACCGCCACCGGCGCGGCGACGTGCGGAGCCAGCACCGCGGCCAGCGTCTCGGACCAGTCCTCGACCACCGCTTCGGCCGGCCGGTACTTCAACACACCCGAGCGCAGTCCCCTGCCCCACCGCGCCCAGCGGGCCCGCCGCAACGACAAGCCGTCGATGCCGACCCGGGTCGCGGCAGATGCCGCGGTGAGCACCCGCGCCCGCACCTGCCGCCGGCGCCGCAGCAGCAGCCGCGATGACACCCCCACCACGAGAACGGCCAACCCCGCACCGAGCAGGAACTTGGCGATTGTCGGCACCCATTTCTGGACAGCAACCAGTCCAGCCTGAACCTGCGGCGGCTGAACAGATGCCGGGACCGCCCCGGCGGCGACGCCCAGAGCGATGCTCAAGCGCACCCATGGCCAGCAGGTAGACCGCGCACCCAGGCCATCGCGCCCGGCGGTGGATCGCTGACACCGGTCGGCTCCCGCTCACGGTCGGCGCCGGCCGACCAGGGGCGCCCTGTCGACGTCGTACTGCGGGCGCGTCAGGGTGGGCGGTTGAGGGGACGTCCATGCGGTTGGGCCTTTCCGCTCGACAGATCGGGGCACCCAGACCGGCGGCGATTGTGAGATCACGGATCGGTAACTTTCCCTTGCCTTGAGTGGTTAGGCTGTCGGGCAGCGCAACGAAGAGAGCAGGACCGACAGACTTCCCACCCAGCGACAGCGGTGAAGAAGACGCGCACTGAGCCACCAGCTGAGCGATTTCTGACCGTAGGCGGTACTTCTCCGTGCGGGCTTACCGGTAATACGGCAAAACCTGGGCCCTATTCGGCCGAGCCCGTGCTGAGCCTCTGACCTGCACCGATGGAGATTCTCCAGAGTTCGTGGACCGGTCGACCGGTAGCGCTTTGGCGCCTTGAGCACCCAGGAGACGGGCCAACCGTACGGGCGTCAACCCAGCCAACCGGTTATCCGTACCGGGTACTTGCCGGTCATCCGTACCGCCGTACGTTGGCGGGCCACCGCCCCGGCTGACGCGAACGTTGGCGAGTCATCCGTGATGGTCCTGGCCAGATACGGACACCCGGGATAGCGTTCGAACGGCAATACGTAATACCGGTGAGATAACGCGCCGATACCCGTGTGCTGCAGGAGGACCTATGACGACCGATACCCCGAAGCCCGCTCGCGCACCCCGAAAGTCGCGGGCTCGATCGGTCGCCGCCGAGGCTCCTGCCACTACCACTGCCCCACCCCGAACCCGCGCACCACGCAAGCCCGCCAAGGCGGCCGAGCCGGCTGCACAACCCGAAGCCCCGGCGTCGGTGCCGGTGCCCAACTCACGCCCCGTGGTGGTCGACCCCGACGCTTACCCCGGAGAGGCGAAGGCCGGCGAAGAACCGTTCAAGCTCACGGTCAACATCCCCAAATCGCTCTACGAACGAGCCTCAGGCCTCGTGTGGCACGCCGACTTCACCGGTGAGCCGCCAGAGGTCGAGTCCATGACCGCGTTCGTACGCATCGCGCTCGCTGAAACAGTTGCCCGGTACGAGAAGCAGTACAACGCGGGCATGTCCTTCCCTCCCCCGGCGCGGCTTCGCCGCGGGCGCGCCCCGAAGCTCCGCTGAAGCAAAGGGCAAACCGCAGGTCGGTGAGCCTCGGCGTGGCACACGGAGACTAGGTGCGTAGTCACCTAGTCTCCGTGTCTGATAAGGAGGCTCACTCCATGCGCAGAATCGCGATCGCCAACCACAAAGGCGGCGTCGGAAAAACAACGACAGCCGTCAATCTCGCCGCCGGCCTCGCCCAGGACGGCCACCGCACACTGCTCGTCGACGTGGACGCCCAGGCACACGCCACCTTCTGGTTCGCCGAAGACCCCGACGACGTCGACTACGACCTGCAGGACGTCATCACCAAAGGCACACCACTGGACCAGGTCATCCTCCGCACCCGGATCGAGAACCTGGACCTCCTGCCCTCAACCCTCGGGCTCGCGCCACTGGAGACCGAGCTGGTCTCCATGACCCGCCGTGAGGACCGGATCGACAGGGCACTGGCCGCGGTCGATGACCAATACGACTATGCCGTACTGGATCTCGCACCAAGCCTGTCCCTCCTCACGCTCGCGGCCCTGGTCGCCGCGACCGACCTCATCGCCCCCGTCAGCGCGACCAAACTCGCCATGGGCGGCCTCGGCGCATTCCTCGGCTGGACCGACGAGTTCCGCGCCGAAGGTCTCATCACCGCCCCGCTTCTCGGTGTCCTGATCACGATGACCGACCCTCGCACCCGCATCACCCGAGAGGTGGTCGAGGCGCTGCAGGAAAGTGACCTACCGCTGTTCGAGACGACCATCCCCCGACGCGTCGCTGCGGAAGATCAAGTGGCAGACCGTCTGGTCGTCGGCGACCCAGCTGCAAACCCCGACCTCACCGCCGCCTACAGCGGACTAGTCAAAGAAGTCCTAGATCGCATGCGAGGGCAAACCATGGGTAAGACAATGTCCGCGTCTCAGATGTTGAGCGCCGGCCGAAGGCACCCCCCGACCCCCGCGGAAACGGACCAGCGACCAGTCGACCAAGCGACTAGGAGACTAGACGACCAGACGACTAGTCACTAGACGACCAGGCGACCAAACGACTAAGCGCTGAGACGACTAGTCCACAAGGCGACCAGACGACTAAACGACTAAGCGCTGAGACGACTAGTCCACAAGACGACCAGACGACTAAACGACTAAGCGCTGAGACAGACTAGTTCACAAGGCGACCAGACGACTAAACGACTAAGCGCTGAGACGACTAGTCCACAAAGCGCTCAGGCGACTAAACGACTAAGCGCTGTGTCGACTCGTTCACTAGACGACCAGGCAACTAAACGACTAGGCGCAGTCTCAACCATCCGGCGAAGGCTCACCCACTTCGGCGGGCGACTCAACCGGTGCGGCTATCGGCGAGCCAGAACCGGCAGCGGCGGCTACTTACCAGCGAGTGACGGTCTTCCTGACACCCGCCCAGCGGCAGTGGATGAAGGTCACGGCCAAGCAGCTGCCCGAAGGGCTCTCCGGCTCAGACATCGTGCGGTTGGCGTTGAGCCGGCTGACCGACGACGTAACCGGGGGACTCGACCTCGTAACCACGCTGACCACACAGGCCCATTCGGACGCGGAAATCTTCTCTGGGCGCCGGAACAGGGGATTGCCGCCTCGGACGGATGTCAGCGCTTGACTCCAGAGTCAGAAGGAGCACCCCGCCCAACCGGGGTAGGGGTGATCGCTGTACAAAGTGGCCGGGATCCCGACACGGGTCCAGTTGATGAATAGTCCCGCGCACCAACTGGGTAGGACGGTGTCGGCAGCCCGCGCCGTCCGGCGACATCCACCGCTTGTGGGCAACCGGCTTGATTAGACAAACACCCCGCCGACCAGCACCAAACCCGCCCCCGGGCGGCACCCAGAGCCCACAGGGCGACGCCAGTATCACGGGCCAAACCCACCACACCAGACGGAGAGCAGACGATGATCACGAAAGGCCTCTGAGACCGAACCCCGGGAACGGCGCGAAAGAACGAGGTCAAGCCATAGCTAGCGCCGACAACTACATGCTGCGAGAATCTCGTCCGGGCCGAGGGTCAGCAGGCTGACCGCAAACGACGAGCGTTCGACTGCAAACCGTCTCGCTGGGCCTGACCTCTTACAGTGCCGCCACTTAGCCAAGCGGCGGCAAACGAGCCGAAGGATTCGATAGTGGCCTTCTTCAAGAAGCGAACAACATCCAGCAACGCCCCTCAGACGGTGCCCACTCCGAACCCAGCCTCGCAAGACGTTTACCTGCCTCACATAGATGGGTCCCAATCCGACACGGATTGGCTGTCGGCATCCGAGGCTCGCTACAACGCAACAATGCGGAACCATGCTGGTTCGCCGGAGACATTCGCCTCGGCTGGGTCGCAGGCCAGTGAGAACGAGGAACCCGGGGTCGCTCTGTTTTACTACCAGAAAGCGATCGACCTGCTCCACACGCTCTACGACTACAGTCAGTTTGAACGCCGCAAACCTTCTCTGGCCGATGCGTCAATCATCGAGGGTTACCTCCGCGCACTTCGAAGCGTGCTGGACGTTCACCCGAGCGCCGACGTCTCCGCATCGGTACGAGAAGTAACCCATCGACTTAGGGTGATTTCATCATCGTGCGAGCGGGCGGGCTACGCTAGTTCACTATATCGAGATACATTGCTCGAGCTACCGCGCATCGCGCCCGGAGTCTCACTTGAAGGTCTCCTAGGATGAGCGACGTCTGAGAGTTAAACGCGCAGCTGACCAGCAGACTACTATTGTCGCCTTACGCGCCCCGAAAGACAGAGAACGGTATTGGCATGAGCGGGGTTCCTCGTGTCGACTACCTGCGTTTTTCTCTTCGCCGACCCAGGTGGCCAGTAAGCTAAAGCCCCCCGCACGCTCGTTCTGCTGGCCATCCACCATTGAAGTGCAGGTGCGCTCATCTCCATCGACTTGAGCGGGGCACACGAACGACACAAGGGCAATTGTGGACCACTTCTTCGGGTCTGGTGCTGGGCAGCAGTAGGGGAGTGGTCTTATACCCACAGGGGGCCAGGTGGTTGAGGCGCATCGGAACGCAGTCGACTTCACCTCAGAGCCGCAAGATCTTGCGGCTCTCTTGCTTGCGACCCGCGCTGCTTACCAGGCAAACCTGCTGGAGACGGCGCAGGCCCGCAAGCAACTTGGTCTTGACCTCAAGGCTGTTCGCGCGAACGCAGAGCAGGACAGTCTGGCTTTCGAGCCTGACGGGTCTGTCATCGCCCGCCTCACCCAGGCTTGGGCGACATACGGTGAGTTGGCGAACAGTCCAGCGGACCGATCCGCTGCGCCGCAGAGTCTCGAAGAAGCCAGGGATGTTTGGAGTACTACTCTGCAGCGGTGCAGCGCTGAGCTTGAGCGCTTCCACCGCGATCACGACGCCTGGGCTAACACCAGAACCGGGCTGTTCAGGCGAGCGCCTTCCGAGCCGCGTCTGCCGCGGAGTTTCCAGGCAGACCTCCATACCCTTCGCCAGATCAGTGAGGCGGTGCCGGCAGTCCGCGACGCATTTGTTCAGGGCATCGAGGGCACCGCGGTGCCCAGGTTACGGGCAACATTTGAGAGTGAAGCGGCCGCGCGTGAACAGCGACTGATGAATACCATTCAAAGCAATTTATCTGCCGTTGAAATGGGCGTCGAACTGCTCGGGCTCAGCGGGCAGACCTGGGACCGACGACTGACAGAGCCGGTCGAGTTATCGACGAGTACGCGAGCCGCTGCCCGGCTCGGCACCATCAGCAGCGGGCTCCCTGCCCCGTACTCGGTCGACGTCCCTGCGTGATCGGCTTCCCTGCGACACGGGGTCTCGCCATCGCAGCCCCGATGGGATCACGAGAGCAGGCTCTGGACCTTCTCCGATCATTGGTGTTGCGGGTACTGCTCGACGTGCCGCCGGGCCAGCTGCAGTTGTCGCTGATCGATCCGACAGCGATGGGCCAGACGTTCTCGGACTTCCTCCACCTCGGTGACTACGACGAGCGGCTGATCGAAAACGGGGTCAAAACCTCAACCGAGTCGATCGACCGCTGCCTGACCGAGCACGTCGCCCATCTAGAGACGGTCGTATCGAAGTACCTGCGCGGCCAGTTCCAGAACATCCACGACTACAACCGCAGCGCTGGCGAGATGGCCGAGCCGTACCGGCTGATCGTCATGGCGGACTATCCCCGTCAGTTCTCCGACCGCGCCGCCGAGCAATGCTCTCGCTCGTCGAGAACGGGCCGCGCTGTGGCGTCTACACGCTGGTGCTCTACTCGCCCGACGATGAGCCCCCGCGAAGTGTGCCGTTCGCGCGCCTGACCCAAGCCATGGACGTCGTGACTTCCAGGGCGAGAGCTCGCACCTTGAAGCTCGCAGGACATCCGCATCGTCATTGATTTCATCCCCGACCGATGCCCCCCGATCGCGTTCGACGCCGACGGTCGAGCGAAAACGCCGGCCGCGCAGTTCCTCGAGGCGATCGGGTCGCCGCGAAGCGGGGAACCGACGTCGTCGTCACGTTGGACAACTTCCTGCCCGTGGTCAATCGGAACCGAGGTGGTGCCCTGCCGGAGTTCACCCCCGGCGCACCGCCCTCTCGGCCTGGCACCAGAAACCTGGTGGACCGCCACGACTGCCGACATGGCGGTCGCTCCCATTGGGCGCGCGGAGCGCAGGGCGTGGCCTCGATGTTCTTCTCGTCGACCACCGTGGCCGGTGGAGCGATCATGGTCGGCCTGCCGCGCTCCGGCAAGACGACCTCGCTCCACGCCATGATCCTGACGATGGCCATGCTCTACTCCCCGAGGAGCTGGAGCTCTACCTGATCGACGCCAAGCACGGCGTCGAGTTCAAGGCGTACGAACACCTTCCTCACGCACGCATGGTGTCGGTTCACAGCGAGCGGGAGTTCTCCCTCGCCGTACTCAAGAGCATCCAGGCGAAGATCAAGGAACGGGCCCAACTCATCAAGAGCCATGGTGGCGGACTGTCCAACGTCACCGAGTACCGGCGAGCGACCGGGGAGACCCTGCCGCGCATCGTCGCTGTCGTCGACGAGTTCCACGAGCTGTTCGAGGAGGCCGACACAATGGGGCTGGAGGCCTTTGCAGCGTTCAGCGACATCGTGCGCATGGGCCCCTTCTCAGGCGTCCACATCGTGGTGGCGTCTCAAACCCTGTCGAGCATGCCGGCAATGGATCGGCAGACGCTGATCTTGCTGCCGCAGCGCGTGGCGTTCATGTGCAACGAGTACGACGCCGAGATCGTCATGGGCGACACCAACAAGGCGGCGCGCATGCTGTCGAAGACCGGTGAGGGACTGTTCAACCCGTCCCGCGGCGAGAGTCGAAGAACCAGCCATTCCAGGGCCTCTACGTCACGCCTGAGCAGCGCGGCGGACTGCTCCGAGCGCTCAGGCAGAAGGCCGATGCGTCCGGTTGGTCTCGCCATCCTCGGGTGTTCGACGGCGATGCCGTCGTCGAGCGGCCGCTCGGTAGCGAAGGCTCTGAAGCCGGGCGCGCGGTTCACCGTGCCGATCGGGGAGCCGTTCACGCTGGCCGACAGTGAATCGATCGTGCTTCCACGAACGCGAGGCGCGAACCTGTTGCTTGTCGGGGACCGCGACGGCGACGAAACCCCGGACCTGAGTCTTCGCGGCGTCTTGCACTCTGTGCTGCTCGCGGCTGCGGCGCAAGGCGTCGTGGCGACGACGGTCGACTTCATCGGTGACGAAGAGGTCGAGGACGGACTGACCATCATGGAGTGGTCGAGGCTGCCGGAAGCCGCTACGTCCGCTCGTCGTCGCTTGGACGGTGCTCAGGAACTGGCCGCGCTGGTGGCCGCCCGAACCTCCGAAGGCAACTACAGGGACACGACCCAGCTGCTCGTCCTGTTCGGTCTGCAACGCGCCCGGTCGCTCGCACCTTACGACCCCTACAGCCTGGACGACCTCGGACGAGCCATCGATGGCGCACTGCTGTCGGCGATTGTGGTAAGCGGCCCTGAGGTGGGTGTTCATGTGGTCGTCGATGCCGACAGCTCTCGCTCGGTGGAGGCCGACTGGGTCCGGACTTCATCGAGGAGTTCATGATCCGCGTGGCAGGCAGTGCCGCCGACGCCAAGGACCTGGCATAGTCAGCGGCTCGTACGGTGAGATCGCACCGTTACGATTCGGGCAGCTTCTCATCGGCGATCACCTCAAGGGCACCACCAAGCGAGCCCGCGGGTACAAGATTCTGACAGCGGCAACGCATCGGCTCGGGAAGGAGACCACCAATGGCGAATGACATGGTCAACGCAAGCCCGGCCGACGTTCGAAAGCTAGCCACGGCACTCGGCGCCTACAAGCAGGAGGTCGTCGCAGCCTCCAAGAAGGTGCGCGGTGCCCTCGGGTCCGCCAACTGGCACGACTCACGCAAGTCGCAGTTCGAGGCGCGATACCAGGACCTGCAGAAGCGCATCGACGGGTTCATGTCCGGCGAGGTCGACCAGATGATCAAGCAACTCAACGACTGGCGCGCCGGTTGGACGAGATCCGCAACATCCGGATGTGACCTCATGAGCGACGATCTTGTACGAGCCGAAGTCAACGCAGTCCGCGCACTCAAGCACGGCATCGAGCGCTACGCCGAACAGATCCGAGACGCTGCTGGCGCACGCTCGTCGCGAGATGGCGGCGGCCGACCGCAAGGCCCAAGAAGCGGTTGAGCGCGTCGCTCTGAGGCGCAGAAGCGTGAGCAGGAACTGCGCCAAGCCGAGGCGGCGCTGCGGCAATGCCAGGAGAACTGCGGGGGACTGCAGCAGCAGGTGGCGCGCAGCCGCCAGCGACTGGCCGAGGCGAAGCAACTGCTCGATCGAGCACGCAAGGCCGCTCAGACTGACGGCGACGGCCCAATCCGACCTGTTGAGAGACGCTGCAGAACACCGAGGCCACGGTCGGTGAGCACTCGTCGGTGGCCTCGTCGGCCTTGGCCAGCCTGGACGCCAAACTGGCTGAGTTGCCGAAATTCGGCGTCGGTCATGCCATCCACAACCTGGCCGTCGGCACTGCAGTCGCCGTCGAGATCTTCGGCGCCATCGATGAACCTCGGTCGGTGGCGGGCAATGCGCTCCAAGCTGCCAACGTCAACATTCCCGTTCGTGACCAGCTCGATCACCGAGATGGTTGAGCACCGCCAGGAGCAGGAGAGTCGACTACGTCATCGAGCAAGGACCTCGAGACCAAGAAAAGGATGAGCTCAGGCGAGGGACGGAGAAGACGACATGACCCTCGAAGAACCGATCCGGCAGGTGGAGACCGCTCGAGCCGAATTGACAAGGTCGCTGAGCACCACGCGGGTGGTCGGACAAGCAACGCCACGTGTTCGATGGTCAGCGCATGAAGCCGCTCGACACGGCCGGCGGCCGGCCTGCTGAGCGCTTTACGGAAGGCTCAGGAACAGTGCGCACAAGCGGAACGCCTGCTGACGAGTCGATGACCAGACGGAGCGGTGATCTGCTTCCGGTTTGAGCACTGATCGGCTCAGTGGAACCCCTATCGGCGGAGCTGGTCGATGGCTTCCGGGTCTCCGCTCTGCAAGATGAGCGTCACGTAGCGTTGGGCTCGAGCCGGGTCGCCCAACTGGTGGTTGATGGCGATCGCAAGCGACGCCGAGTCAAGATGGCCGCGATCGGCGGCCTGCTCGAGGAAGTCACGGCCGCGGCGCATGGTGGGAACGTCACCGTTCGCTCCGCGGGCCAGCAGCAAACCGTACCGGCCCATGCAGAAGAGGTGGCCTGCCTCGGCCCCCAACCGGGACCAGTGGGCTTCGGCAACCTCGTCGCCCGCCTCGTCGGCAAGCTGCGTCAATGCGGCATAGCCCTCGGCGTTGCCTGCCTCGGCCGAACGTTGAAACCACTGCTCAGCGGTGACGCGGTCACCCTTCTGAATGGCGGCGATAGCTGTGTTGAACATTCCAACGGGGTGGCCGGCATTGGCGGCGCTCTCGTACCAGAAGTTCGCATCCTCCTGTCGGCCCAGGTTTTTGCTCAGATCACCCGCAGCCCCCATGGCATCAACCGAACCAAGTCTGGCGGCCTCTGAGTACTTGGCGATCGCTCCTTCGTAGTCGCCCTTGCCAAAGAGCGCCATGCCGTCCACATAGAGCGAACTGGCGGTATCACCTTGCTTGGACTCCTGGATGACCCGTGAAGGCGGTCGAGCGTCTCGCCACCCCGCACTGCCTCAGCGTCGGGCAGGCACTGATCGTCGGTTGGGGAGCCACTGCGAAGAAGGCTCGCAGATTGCCTGCCCAGGGTGCCGGGGCAACGGCCGGCGGAGCAACATGTAGTTTCCCTTATCCATGATCATCGGCTCAAACCAGGGCCTCGTGCCGCCGAATGAAGGCGGCTGCCAACTGTTCTCTCGCATGATGGTCATCGCTAGGCGCGCCGCCTTCTGCGCGCTCTCGGCGAAGGTACGACCGTCAGGTGGAGCGAACAGCACGGTGTAAAGAGTCTTGCGAATCGTCTCGGCAAGTTCCTCGCCTTTGAGAATGCCGGGACCGTACAGCGAATGCGCAAGCGCTGTCGCGAACAGCGTCGCGCACTGCATCATCGACGCGTAGTCGTCGCGCTCATACAGGGTCAGTGCGCGTTGGAATCCTTGGAGGTCAGCAACCGGGTCGAGCCCGGCACTTGGCCACTCGGTGCGGATGTTCTCGATGTTGGACCAGTCGACGGTGGGCGTCGCCGGTGCGGGGTTTGCGGGGGGTGTCGTCGGCGTTGCCGGCTGCTGAGGCTTGGTCCGGTTGAACAGTCCCACGTATTTCCCCCTGTATGTGCAATGGTCAGCTAGCTACCAAAGACGCTACTGACGTCCCTGTGAGGTTCCAGTTGTCTGAGGGTGTTGAGTCACCTGCCGGACGATGTTTCGTCGATACCGTAGCGCTTGAAGGTGCTGGAGATCATCCGAAGCCGGTGAGTCACTTTCACCACGAAGTCCCTGGTAGGGACTCCGGCCTGAGCGCCTGCATCTGGCCGAGCGCCGGCAGGTGCGCAGTCCGTCAATAGCGCGGCGGTGGAGCGTCAAGTCAGGCGTGGACGGCAACGATTTCCCGGCGTTGTCGGCCATCGATGATCCGGAGCCTTCAGGCATTTCCGCCAGATCTTCCTCTGGCTCCGGAGCCGACCCGTTGAAGGAGTCAACTCACCGTTTCGGTTTGAGTCCCACTCGAGGACGAAGTCGGCTGGATCTCTCCGACTGGCGACTGCTCGGCGGCCTGGAGACGGCCGACAGATTTTGTCTGCGTCACGCCTGCTGTGTACGCAACACACAGCCGACAGTGCTCGGCCTATCGCTCAGGGCCAACAACGCCGTCCTTGAGGCCTGACCGCAAACTGCAAGTGGCCCATTTCTAATCCGTATTACCGGTTTAACAGTGTCCCGGGTGGCGGGTGATGCTTCTGGCGTCGTCGACAATGCCCAGCTGGGAGGTGAACTGTGACCGTTCGGGCCGACCCCGCTGTGCCCACGAAGACACAGGTGACGGCCTCCTCTGCGGAAACCGTGGTCGAGGTCGCTACCGAATCCTTCCGTGATCGTCGGATGGATCGCCTCGCCGAGGGGCGCCGACGGCGGGAGCTGCTGTCGGCAGCCGCTCCGTCCGCTGACCCTCAGTTCCTGAACGCGATCGCCGCCGCCGACCGGTTCTGGGGGCGGGACGAACTGTGGCGGGATGCGCTGCAATCGCAGCATGCGGGTACCACCGCGGCGGCGGAGCCGACAACCGAACCGGTCGACGCGGCCGATGACAGCACCGTCGATCCGGCCACTGCGGCGATCGCCCGTCACAAGCGACCACTTCGGGGGGTGTTGGCGTGGGTTCGTCCTTCACGTAGGAGCGGCGTCTGCGGAGCCAGCGGCGGACCACGCCGTGGACGACGAGTTCGACGTTCCGTTGCCGGGCAAGTCGCTGCGCGTGGTGGGCAGGACCAGGTCCTGGGTCACCCGGCTGGCGTTGATCGGGGCACCGCTGGTGCTGGTCGGGGGAGTGGCGTACTCGTGCGGTGTCTCCACCGGATCGGCTCGGCTGGTCCAGTCGTCGGCGATCAGCGCGGATGATGCCAGTGCGTTCCACCTCAACAGCTTTCCCGCGGACCGTGCGGCCGCTTTCGGTGTCTCCTACCTGTCGTTGTGCTGGACGCACCCTGATGCGGCGGACACCGCGGCGACCGCGGACCGGTTGGCGGCGCTGGCCCGGATGACTTCCGCCGGGGTCACCCCGGGATGTGGTTGGACCGGATCCACCCCGTCGAAGGCGCCGCTGGCGGTGACCTGGGACGGCACCGTCAAGCCGGTCGCGACGGCTTATGCGGACGGTGCGGCCGCGCAGCTCGGCTTCCTGGTGACGACGGCGGACGGTCGCACCGTCGGTGCTGCGCTGCCGATCTGGGTGTCGTCGACCCGGTCAATGGCGGCCGGTGTGCGGGTGGTCGGCGACGTCGCGGTGGTGCCGGTTGCGCCGGCGGCGGCCGCGCCCACGCCGGCCGCGCCGGCGGTGACGGATGCGGTGATCGCCGAGCCGTTGACCCGCAATGTGCTGGTGCCGTTCCTGCGGGCATGGGCGGTGTCCGACCCGGTGCAGCTGAATCTCGTCCTCGCTGGGGATGCATCGGCCGCCGCCCGGGCGGGGATGCAGGGGCAGGTCACCGCGCCGTCGGTCACCCGGACCCAGGTCGTGGTGGCCCGCGGCGACCCGACCGGTTACCGGGACGGGGACCTGATCACCGCTGGGGTCGGGGTGGACTGGACGACCCGGCTTGGCGGGGTTCAGCGCGCCGGCTATTCGATCTCCTTGCGGATGATCGCCGGCCGGTGGCAGGTCACCGACATCACCGGTGCGGCACCGGATCCCGCTGGGGGAGCGGCACCGGCAACCACCTTCGCCACCACTGCGGCGGCGTCACCGGCCGCGGGATAGCAGAAACACGACAACGGAAAGGACCACTCGTCATGGCCATCATCAGCACTGAGTCCGCTGCGCTGACCGGTCGAGCATCAGCGAGCACGACGTACCTGGCGGGCCCGCTGGATCAGGTCAACGCCTGGGTTGCGCAGTGGGGCACCTCGTTGCAGATCCTCGGCGGCACGATCCTCGCGATTTGCATGGTGCTGGTCGGCATCAAGCTGGGCGCGAAGTCGGTGGCCGGCAACGGTGCCAGCACCGGGCATCGGGAGGCGGTCGGCGCGATCTTCGGCCTGCTGATCGCCGGTGTCCTGATCGGTGCCGCGTTGATCATCGTCCCGCTGTTCATCGGTGTCGGGACGAACAGCGGAACCACCCCGGCGCCGGCGCCCGCGGCCGCCGCCGGCGGATGACACCGGCCTGGGGACCGGCCCAGTCATCTGCAATCCCGACAGTGCGAAGGGGGAAGCGTTGACGACCAACGATGAGCAGGTCATCTACTCCGATGACTACACCAGGCTGTTCACCTACCAGTCGCGGCAGTTCACCGCCGGTGATCTGTCGTTGAAGGCGATCAACGGGGTGCAGTGGAACGCGGCGCTCCCGGCCGCGGCGACAGCGGTAGCGGTCGGCGTTGTCACCGCTCTTGGTCTGTGGGTGGTGGGGTTCTCGCCGTGGTGGTCGGTGCTGCTGCTTCCGGCGCCAGCTGCTGGTCGTCTACCTGCGGATGGCGAAGGACCGCGCCGGGGGTTTGACCGAATCGGAGAAGCTCCGGTTGGCCTGGAACTTCCGGTACTCCCAGCCCCGAGATGTGCTGGGGCTGGCGGAGAACACCGAGCCCACCGATTTCGCCTGGGACGTCATCTTCTGGCAGCCGCCCGCGCGGCCGGCGGTGGGCGGAGCACCACGGTGACGGTGCTGATCGTTGTCGTCCTCGTCGTGCCGGGCATCCTGTTCGCCAGCTACCGCATTCAACGCGCCCGGGAAATGAAGAAGCGGCAGAACAAGGGCGCCGCCGATCACGGCGGAGGCGCCGGCTCGGCGGTCACCCGGCCACGTCAGCGACGGTGGGAGCTGCGCCGCCTGGGGTACCGGTACGCCGACGACACCGTTTTTGTGCACGGCACCGGGGTGTTCACCGGTGTGGTGATCGACACCAGCACCGATGAGTTCGCCACCGCGGGTGAGACCGGTGACACCGCAATGCTTCCCGTCGGGATCTATCAGGCTCTGCTGGGTTTGTTCGACGGGGAAGAGGTCCGCTGCCACGAGCTGGTGCGGTACCGGCCGATCACCACCGACGGGTGGCTGGACCAGCTGCTGTCCAACGCCTGGCATCCCACCCGCATGTACACGATCTTGGCCGGGCAAGGTCGCCGATCACATCCTGCACTCGACACCGCAACGGATGTGGGCGTTGATCGTCCGCCTCGGCGACTGCCCACCCCCGACCGGCATCGATCCGTACGCCGAGGTCAGCGCCGCCGTACTGGGCGTCGCCGAGGACAAGCTGACCGCAGCTGATCTGGCCTATTGGACGGCGTTCGCCGAGACCCTGCACGACGTGCTCGCCCCGCACGGCGCGGAACCGTTGACCCGCCGGGACCTGCTCTGGTTGATCCGCAAACCCGGGCACGGGCACCTGCCGGTCCCGGACGAACCGGTCACCCGCCGCCGACCGTGGCGCGGCGGGTTCTTCGAGCTGGCCGCCAGCATCCGCGGCCACAACAGCGGGGGCGGCTTCATCGAGCTGCTGCAGCGGAACCCGCACACCGGCGCAGGACCAGACCAGCTACACCGCGACCCTGGTGGTCGCCGACGAACCTCCCCGGCAGGTGTTCAACGCCCGCCGCGCCTGGTCGAAGAAGCTGGCCAGGCTCGCCGTTCCCGCCGAGATCTCCTGGCGTTACAGCCTGATCCCACCGAAACAGTGGAAACGCCTGGCGGACAGGGCCGTGGTGAACGTCGAGGACGAGAGCAAGGACCGGGCGAAGGCCGGCGCCGAACCGGACGACAGCTTCGAGGCCCGCCGTGACCAGGCCGCGCAGATCAAGGCCGACAACGCCGACGACGACCTGCAACCCGGCATGGTCGGCCGGTTGCGGCTGACCGTCTCCGCGCCGACCCCGGCCGCGCTGGCCCGCGCCATCAAGGACGTCAAGGCCGCGATGGGCGACGTGACGATGGAAGTGCCCGCGCACGCCGCACTACCGCTGCTGCTCGAGCAGTTCCCCGGCGAGACCGTCGGCACCGATCTCGGGTCCTTGTCCGCGGGCCCGGCCGGTGGTCTTGGCCTGTGGTCGCGGTACTCGGATCTGTACCAACCAGCCCTGGGCATGCTCGGATCCCACAACCAGGTCGGCGACCGCATCCAGGTCGAACGGGGCCGCGCACTGGGCTGGATCGGCATCCCCATCGGCTACGTGAAAAGCAACGGCACCGTCGTGCATTTCGACCCGCACGCCCAGATCGGCCGCGGCCACGGCGCCGGCATCGCGGTGCTCGGGCAATCCGGCGGTGGGAAGTCCAGCTTCGTGATCCTGATGTTCTTCTGGCTCAGCGAGTCCGGTGTCCGTTGCTCAGTGCTGGACCCGAAGATCGACTTCGCCGGGTTCGCCTACTACATCGCCTTCGGCCCCCAGGTGCTGGACCCGGCGTTCATGGCCGACGCGGACGCCGGCATCCTCGGCACCCCGGCCAGCCGGTTCCAACCCGTCAACCGCGAATTCTGGGACGACACCGAGATCGTCGACCTCGCCCGCGGTGCCCGGGGCAGCCAGGACCCCTGGCGGATCAACGACACCTTCGACGACGGCTACAGCTTGGCACTGGATCTCACCGACGTGTTGTTCACCGACCAGGCGCATCGCAGCATCGTCCGCAAGGCACTGCGGTCAATGTCCGCGGCCCACAAGGAGGCCACCGCCGCCGGCCGCAGCTTCACCTGCGGGTACGGAGATGCACTGTCCTACATCCGATCCGAACGGCAGGAACTCGAGGCGGACTACCAGAGCGCCCGCAAGTCGGGGGACACCAGCACCCTGCGGAACGCCCGTGACGAGTTCGACGAGGTCATCACCCGCCTGGAGAACGGGGAGCGGGTGCCGTTCCTGCGGCTGCTGCTGGGTAAGGGCACCGACCCGCAACCGAAGGACCGTCGGGAGCACAAACGCCGAGTGATCTACACGATGGCCGGGTTCACCTCCCCCGACCATCCGGAGAACCCCGAGCTGTGGACCGACAAGGACCGCAACGCCTCCGCGGCGATGCTGTCGGTGTTGTCCCGGATGCGGCGGGACAACCTGAGCGGCCGGATGAGCACCAACCCGGTGACCGGCGAACCCGGGATCCCGCCCACCGCATCGTTTGTCGACGAGGGCAACATGGTGACCGCCGATCCGGCCGGACGCGGATACCTGACCGTCAACTTGCGGCAGGGCCGGTCGCTGAACTCGGCCGTGTTCTTCATCGACCAGCAGGCCCGCGGCATGCAGGCGATCGAGAAACAGGCCAGCGCGGAGTCCGCCGAGGTCAACCAGTTCGCAACGGTGCTCGCGTTCAAGCAACGATCAAAAGGGGAGGCCCGGGCGGCGTTGGCCGCGTTGCGCAGCAGCGATGACAACGTGTCCAGCGCCGAAGTCGACGCCCTGGCCCGGAAACTGCAAGCCGAAGAGGTCGGCGGTCTGCTCCGCATCGGGGACTGCGGACTGCGCGATCCCGACTCCCGGGTCGCCGCCGTCACCATCGACCAGATGTTCCATGTGCTGCAACGGGCCGCCCAGACCAACCCGAAACTCAAAGCCGTCGACTGGGCGAATCCCGTGCCCGCCGACCCCTGGGACTGGGACATCAACCCCGAAGCGCTGCTGCGGGTGCGGACCAACATCGCAGCGGTCGCCGCGCACGCTGACGCGGACGCCGAACCCGACGATGTCACCACGGGATACCAGGACGACGACGACGTCGAGGATGCCGCCCGTCGATGAGCACCTCGAGGCCGACCCCGCCGCCGACGGCGCCGACCGGGATTGGACAGAAGTACCGGTCGACGTGGGGTCTCGGTGACCCCGACGCCGCAGGTATGGGGGGTAGCGACCGCGCCCACCCCGGTTTCCACTGCGGTGAGATGTCTTCGGACCGCCGCCTCGATGCTGGTCGTCACCGTGACGGTTCTGCTGGGTGCGGCGGGAACCATGATGGCGTCCACCAGCTCCGCCAGCGCGGACGTGCTGGGGATCTCCGATTCCGTCCAGGATTGGATCTGCGGCATCGTCAACCCGACCGAGCCGTGGGAAGGGGTCGGCGACGGCCCCGAAAGCTGGATGAGCAACCGCAACCTCGCCGGCGCCAGGCAGATCCCGGCCATCCAGGTCGACGCCGCCGGGCGGGCCTTCAGCCCGGTCGCACCGGCCACCGATGTCATCCCCGACACCATGGACAAACTGCCGGCGCTCCCACCGGGCGACTACACGCTGTACGAGATCTCGGGGTTGCGGGGCTTGTCCTGGTGGACGATCCCACTGAACGTCGACGGCAGCCGGAACTGCAACCTGTGGAACTACGTGTGGTCCCAGGCCGGGAACATGATCTTCACCGTCAGCAAGACCGCCCTGCAGATCACCATCGCGATCAAAGAGGCCGCCGCCGCCGACGACCCGCTGAAGTTCCTGTACGACGAATCCGGCGGCGCGGTGGCCACCGTCTTCGCGGTCTTCTTCGTCCCGGTCGCCACCTTGATGTTCATCCTCGCCGGCATCTGGGCGGGCATCAATGCGTTGCGCCGCAAAGGCATCCGAGCGGCCCTCGGCGCGGCCGCAGTCGCCGCCGGCATCATCTCGCTGACCGGGTTCCTCTACACGGCGACCACCGGTGGGACCAACGGGTTCCGCAGCATCGCGGGAACAGTCGACACCGCGATCTCCCAGGTCAACGCCGTCGCGACCAACGCCCTGTTCGACGAGCTCGCCACTGGCAGCGGGGCCTGCATCCTGCCCGACGGCCCGGCCGACGCGATCCGCGGGCAACGGCTCACCTCCTGCGTGCTGGCCGACGCCCTGGCCTACCGGCCATGGGCGATCGGCCAGTTCGGCGGCGCCGGCGCCGGGCCCATCCCGTTGCCCGGGGATTGGACAGTTGTCACCCCGGGCGGAGACGGAGCCATCTCGATCGAGGCGCTGCGGGCGGAGAAGGCGCTGCCCTGCTACGTGGCAGCCGTGGGGGACTGCCAGGATCTGCGGACCTACCTCATCGCCCAGCACGGCGGAGTGCAGATCGGTAGCACCCTGTCCGGACAGAACGGGTACCTCAAGTGCGCGGCCGGTGCGACGGCGGCCTTCACCGACTCCCCGGCGTGGATGCTGATCAAGAGCGCTGCCGAGGAGAGCGGTGAATCCACCGCCCCCCTGGTTCTGGCGCTGTCGTCGGCGTGCTCGCCGATGTACCGGGTGTTCCGGGCGTTGAGCGAGTCGAACGTCACCACCGCCCAGGCCTACGCCGGGGATGTCGGGATAGCCCGTGTCAATCAGGCGTTCTCATCGCTGATCGGTACGGCTGTCGCCGCCGTGCCGGTGCTGATCACCGGGATCATCACCATGGCGTGGATCGCGCTGACCTTCGCCCTCTACATCACCGGCCCGTTCAAGCTGGCCTTCGCGACCTACACCGGCAAAGCCAAAATGGCGAAGGAATGGGCCGGAGACCTGGTGCACGCCTGGGCATCCCGACTGGCCTACGGAATCCTGCTGTCCCTGACCATCCTGATCATCGCCTGGATGCTCGCCTCCACCTTGTCGTTCGGGCTCCGCCTGGTCTGGTTGGGAGTCATCCTTTTCTTCTTCTGGAAACTCGTGCAGAAGGTGCAGGAACTGATCCGCCCTGGCGCCGCGTCGATCGCACCCAACCTGGCCGGCGACGTTCAACGCCGCACCGCCGGCGGCGCGAAGACCCTCACCCGCACCGCTGCCCGCACGACGGTCGGCGCCGGGGCGGGTGTCCTTGTCGCGGGTCAACGCCGCAGGATGATGGCCGCAGATCCCAGCCGCGGGCCGCTGCGTCGCACGGCCGGAACCCTGCTCACTCCGGTGTCGCTGCTCACCGGAGGCGTTCGTGGTGCCGTCCTCGGACCTCAGGACGCCCGCCGGCGGTCCTACAAGAACCTGGGTCGGGCCCAGCTCACCGCGGTCAAGGCCGCGAACGCTGCCAACGCCGGCGGCAGCGGGAAGAAGAAAGTCACCGGCCAGGCGGACACCGAATCGACGGCCACCGGTGCCGCCCGGGTCGCCCGCATCGCCGGAACCCCGAATCCGAAGGTCAGCAAGAACGGCACCGCCCGGGACACAGCGACTGTCGGTCCTGTCCTGCCGCGGCGCCCGCCGCCAAACCCCGCCCGGGCAACCGGGCCGTCGATGCCCACCGGGCAGTCAAACCAGCCGCCGCGCAACGGGTCCCCTGAGACGGTCGCGATCCCGCGTCCGGCGCCGCCGCAGACAGATCGGATCCCGCGGCCACTCGAGACGGTGGCGATCCCGCGTCCGGGCCCACCGCCGCAGACAGATCAGGTCCCACGGCCCGCCCCGACCCAGCGGATACCTCGACCCGCCCCGCCGGACCCATCCACCGCTGCCACCGCCCGACCCTCCACACCCCCACCGGGTGCCGATCGAAACGACGACGACGCACCTGACCGCCGACCGTTGGAACCCGCCTCAGCCGGTCCGGAATGAAAGGACTCACGGTGAAACAGTTCCTCCGCCACACGTTCTCCCCGGTCGGTACCGCCGGTCGGCGTCGCCGCCGCCGACCCGCGGTGCTAACCGCTGCTGTGGTGTTGCTGTGGTGGTTGTACGTGGCGGTGGGTGCGAATCTGCCCTGGCTGCTGGCCGGGGTCGCCGCGGCCCTGACCGCGGTGTGGGTGACCCGGGCGCACCCGCAGGTCGCTGTCTGCGCTCTAATCGCCCTCGTCACCGCCGCCGTTCCCGCCGTGGTGTGCGTGATCCTGATCGGCCAGCAGGTCATCGGCGCCGGCGACGTGGGTGCCGTGCTCACCGGGTACGTGCTTGCCGCACCGGTGCCAGCCCTCGTTGCCTGCGCGCTACGCCCCGCATTGATCAACGCCGGGCTGAACGCCCTGCTCGGCTCCACGGTGCTGCTGCTGGCAGCGGTCCCGTGCGTCGTTCTCGGGGACCACGGCGAAAGTGCGGTGGTGTTGATCGTTGCCCTGACCAGCGCGGTAGGGCTCATCTGGCACCGCCACCGACGAGCATCCGGAGCTCTGCTCGCGGCACTACCGGTGGTGAACGGTTGGACAGATCTGGGCTCCCGGGTGCTGCCCGACGGCTCCCGGGTTGATCGGCTTCTCGTCGGGCTCGGTCACGCAATCGCCTGCTCCGACTCGACGTCATCAGCAACCCCAGAACAGGGTGCTCTTGCCGCCGCCAGAACCGCGGCCGCTGCCGCGGCCGCGATCGGCCTGCCAGGTGCCCGGGTCCAACCCGTGGTTGTAACCGACAGGGAAACCGCAGGGTTGGAAAGGCATCTGGTCAACGACGGGAAAGTCGCGGCCTCGGTCATCGTGACCGGCCGGTACCACCTCGAGGACGTGACCCGGCTGGCCCCCCGCCGTTACCGCAGCCACCGCCGCGCTGTGCTGACCGCGGCCCTGTTGCCCATTCCCGCGATGCGAGCCGCAGAACTATGACAAGCCGTGACGAACACATGTCAGCCACGAGCACCGCCGCCGGCCCGGAAACGCCACTGGCAGGGGATCTCGGCGACGACGCGCCGGCCGCGGTCGGCGTGCTCTGTCAAG
Source organism: uncultured Solirubrobacterales bacterium (assembly GCA_963795665.1). Lineage (GTDB taxonomy): Bacteria > Actinomycetota > Thermoleophilia > Solirubrobacterales > 70-9 > DASUPK01. The sequence continues at coordinate 218,384 of CAWCIP010000027.1, forward strand.
CGGAATCCGCCGAGATCGGCATCAGCGGGGCCGGCACGGACCCCTTCGACGCCACCCTTGTTCTTTCCGGCACCGACACGCAGGGCATGGAAGTCGCCGTGTGGATGCGGCTCACTCCCACCACGATCAACGACCTCACCGAACAACTCGAGGAGGTTCTGCTCGCACAGCAGCAGACCTTGGGAATCTCCGGTCACGGCCCCACCGACCAGGACCAGAGCGCAGCCGCTGACGGCAGCGACGCGGATCCCGCGGAGGGACGGATCAAGCGCTTCTTCGACCCCATGGGGATCCGCCACCTGAAAGACCGATCCCCGCGCAGCACCGTCATTCTCGGCGTCGCCATCGCATCCCTGGTGGTCCTGGCCTTCATCCTGCAGCTGGTCCGCTGATGACACTTCCTAGCTCGCTCGAGAGTTCGCGGTCGCTGGGTCGTTGTCGGGGTCGATTGTTTGGCTGATCCTGGCCTCCTCGATCAGCCTGGAGCAGGGACAAGATGCGGTGGCCGAGTGGGGGAGTGCAGCCACCCTGGTGGTCCTCGGCCTGCTGGTCCTGCTCGCCGTCGGGCGGGTCGCGTTGATCCCGCTACGGGCCGCCGGGTGCCGCGTGCGCCGCTGGGCGGTGAGGCGACTCCGATGAAAACGCTGACCAGGGATGTCACGGCCGCGGCAGGCCTGACCGCGGCGGTGCTGGTGTCATTGATGATCGTCCGCGTCACCGCATCCGAACCTGCGCTCACCCCCGCCGAAACAACGACAAGGGCTGCGTCACAAGCTCCGGCACCGGCGCCCGCCGTCGCGGCGACAAGACCTCAACTCATCATCACCCGCTGATTCGTTGCCCGCGGCCCGCCCGCTGGGCACCCCACCACCCCAGCAGCCGCCGGCGCGGGCGTCGGCGACGCTGGTCCTGTCCAGTGGGGCTCCGGTCAACCCGCGCCTGGACCGCACCCCCAGAACCGCGCGGCCCGCGTCGACCGCATCGGTGACTGTTGCCCTGACAGCACCGCCGGACAAAGCGAACCCGCAGGTGTTCCGGGATCCTGCCGCGGTCGCGGCGGCGTGGCTGGCCGCGTTGTGCTGGTACGACTACCGCACCGGTCGAGACGACAACACCCGCCGCGCCGCCGCCTACGGGGACACCACAATGCCGCGGGGCCAGGACCCGTGGACGCTCGACCAACCGGCATGGGCCCACATCACCGCAACCCGAACGAGTTCGGCCTGCACCAACATCACCGCCACCGTGGACATGTCTTCCCGCAACGGCAGGGGCGAGGCAACGGTCACCCTGACCGCCACTCAAGTGCTGTCCGCCGCAGGCACCGCCTACCAATCCGTCCCCATCGACCTCACCCGCATCGTGCAACGAGATCCCGCCGGACACTGGCGGATCGGACGACCGGTCACAGCGAATTGAGCATCAAACGCAAGGCAACCAAGATCGTGCTGCGGTGGGCGATCGGCGCCGCCGCCGGAATGCTGGTTTCCTGGCCGGTGCTCCTGGGCCTGGTCCTGCTCATGCTGGTCGTCATCATTCTGTCCAGCGCCGGAGGTCCGGCCGCGTTGGCCCCGCCGGCACCGGTCGCCAGCAGTTACAGCTGCACCATCAACCCTGCAGCAACACCACCACCAGCACGGGCCAGTTCCGGCACGGCGGTCACCTCGGCAGCGGCGCCCGCCGGGAACTACGCCGGCATCACCCTGAACGACCAGCAAATGAAGGTGGCCGGCACCATCACCGCTGTCACCAAGCAGATGCGCCTGACCCGCCGCGCCGCCGAGATCGCCCTCGCCGTCGCCATGCAGGAGTCCACCCTGAACCCCGATGCGGTGAACGGGCCCTGGGTCGGCCTGTTCCAACAAGCACCCGACCCCTCCAGTGGCCTCTACACCCAGTACGACCGAACCGACCCGGCCGGCGCCACCACGATGTTCCTGGAGCAGCTGGTCCGCCGAGTACCCGGATACGACACCGATCCCCGGCAGAACTACGAGCTCGGCGAAGTCGTCCAGGAATCCCACGTTGGACAGAACGTCGCCAAGTGGCAGGACATGGGCAAGGCCCTCGCCGCGGTCCTCTACTCCGGCACCCCGCCACCCCAGGTCAACACCACCTGCAGCACCGACACCACCGGTGCGAGCACCGAATTCGACCCGGGCAACATCATCAGCGACGCGACCTTCTACAACGACTCCGCGTTCCCCGACGTCCCCGCCGTCCAGGCCGCCTTGGACAGAATCGGCGCCACCTGCACCGCACAGTCCTGCCTGCGCCGAGGCACGTACACACCCGGCGCGTACCAGCTGGCGTGGTGCAAGGACTGGGCCGGCCCAGCTGGCCCGCAGTCCTACGCGAGCATCCTGTTCCACCTCGGAAAGTCCTGCGGCATCAACCCGCAGGTCGCGATCGTGATCGTGCAGAAGGAAAGCCAAGGCCTCACCCGCCCCAACCCACCGGCAGCGCTCACCGGGTTCGGCTGCCCGGACACCGGCCCCGGTGGATCAGCGAACTGCGACGCCAACAAGGCCGGCGTATGGGCGCAGACATTCGGCATGTTCCAGGCATTCGCCCGCCTCCATGTCGACCCCTCCAAGGTGAACTACCCGGAAGGGAGAACCAGCAACATCCTCTGGAACGTGGCCGAAACCGGCTGCGGCAGCGCACCAGTCACCATCAAGAACCGCGCCACCGCCACCCTGTACACCTACACCCCGTATCAGCCCAACGCCGCCAGCCTGGCCGCCTACCCCGGCGAAGGCGACAAGTGCAGCTCCTACGGGAACCGCAACTTCTTCCGCCTGTTCCAGTCCTACTTCGGCCCAACCGGCGGCGGCAAACCCACCAAGGTCTCCGTCTCCGCGAACGGCCCGGACGTCACCATCCCCAACAACGCCTACGTCACCCCAGCGCTGGCCGGGAAAACCATCAAAGCCCCCAACCCAGCCATCGCCAAAGGCCTCGCCGCCGGGTTCGCCGTCCTCGGCCTCCCGTATGTCTGGGGAGGCGGCGGCAGCGGCGCCGGCCCGAACAACGGCTGCGGCCGCGGCGGCGGCGACTACAACTCCTGCGGAACAGAAATCGGCTTCGACTGCTCCGGTCTCACCGCGTACGTCCTGGCCCAAGCCGGCTACCAGGCCCCCGACAACTCCGGTACCCAACGCGCCGGCGGCGTCCCCATCCCCTGGGACCAGGGACAACCAGGCGACATCGTCGGCTTCCCCGGCCACGTCGCGATCTACCTCGGCACCATCGACGGCCAGCGGTACATCCTGGAAGCCTCCTGGGTCGGCACACCGATCCACGTCGTCCCGCTCACCCGGACCGACTACGACAACCAACTCCACCGCTATTGGACAGGTTCGAACTCGGCGTGACTGGTTACAGAAATCGTCGGCAAGTTCCGGAAGTCGCTGGATCTCCGCCTTCGACCGTTTGATCTCGGCCGACCCCTTGCTCGTTTTTCCTGGTTCGGTGCCACTGTCGACCCGACCCGTTCCTCGGGCAGGTCGGCCGGGTCGGTCCGCCGGCCGCCGGCGGGCTGCCGGGGGTGGGTCTTGACCAGTTGCCCGCGGTGGAACAGTTTCACCAGCTGCGAGTCCGCCCGGGCGTCCAGCTGGGTGCCGATGTAGTCGCCGGGGACGGAGTACAAGCGCCTTGCCGATCTCGATGTGGAAGTCCCGGTGGACCTTCACCGACCGCAGCAACGGCACGTCATAGGCAGGTGGGACTGGGAGCAGCGCAACACGTTCCAGGTCGTTGAACACCTCCAGCGGGCGGGCGTTGATCGTGCCGTGGATCCGCATTCCCGCCGTATCGGTGCACCACTCGGTGGCGGCGGCCTGCGCGGAGTCGATGCTGTCGAAGGATTCGCCGGCGAAGAAGTTGCCGCGGACGTATTGGACGACCCGCTCGACTTTCGGTTTGTCCTGCGGGGAGCGGACTCTCGCCGGATCGGTCGCGAAACCGGCGTGTTGCGCGTAGTCCAACCAGCCGATCGACAACCGGGGGTTCACCGGGTCCGCATCGGTGACAACGGGTTTCAGATTGTCCGGGATCAGGACCTTGAATACGCCATCGAAGAACGACCATGCCGCCTCGCACCCGGCGATCACCTCGGTCAGGGTCTGCGAGTACGACAGGTGCACGAACATGTGCCGGGACAACACCGCGGTGAAGATCAACGCGTGCACCTTCCGCCGCCGGCCGGTGTCGGTGTCGGTGATGAACATGGTGGTCTCCGGGGCTGAAAGTGGGGTGGCGGTCGCCGCTTGAGGGTCGTGGTCGATGGTCTGCCCGGGGATATGCGGTCTTCGCCTCCGGCGGACGCACGGCGCTCGCCAGAGGCGTGCCGGAGCACCCCGCCGGGATACGCAGATCGACCGATACCACGGCTGGTCGCCGAAGCCCATCCTTGGCCGAACGCAAGGGAAGAGTCCGATGACTACCACCGACGACCATGCGCAGCCGCTCGACCAGCAATCGCCGTCCTGAATCAGGCCTACGTCCGGGCACCATCGCTCCCGTGCCGCCCTGGAGGTGTCAAGCACCGATTCCAATCCGGAATCGGTGTGACTGGTAGTCGGATGGTACGGCCCTACAATCCTGAAATCGGACAAACTGGGTCGCTACGCGGGGACCGTGCTTAGACGCTGTGAGGTCGCTATGAATGAGCCCCCGGTCCGTAGGTTCGGGCTCTCGGGCGGTCGGGTGCTGCGCGTGCGCCCGACTCGTGATTGAGGCGCTATCTCACAGATGCCAGGGTTTTAAGCGCTGCATCGGCTATGCCGTCGATGAGCGTACGAGTCTGTGTGCGTCGGTCCGATCGCCTGCTCACCGCGTAGAACCACGCGACCGGCACCCCGGTCAGTGGAATCATCCGCATCCCAGGAGCCAGCCGGTCGGCGTATCCCTGGTGGGTGGCAATCACCGACCCGGTGGCGAATGCCCGGTCTTGTGCGAGTGCTGGACCGAAAGTGATGGTTTCCGTCAGGGATGCTTCACGCATCGGGCGCACGTCGCCGAAGCAGAGTTGATCCATCCAGTACGCAGGGGCGGTTGGATTGCGGATGATCGACAGATCGACGAAGGTCGAGATTGGAATCGATGGCGCGTCGGCCAGATGATGCCGGTGGGAGACGATCCCGAAGCGGTTCATCGGCGCCAGTCGTCGGCAGTCAGTGGCGACCGTGTCGACTTCTCCAGTGGTCCATATGACATCGACGACGCGCTCGCGCAGCAGCGGGATCGGGTCAGTGTGGTAGGGGATGGCGACGACCCGGAGCGCAATGTCAGGGAGTTTTTGGTGCAGCCAACCTCGCACAGAAGCCAGCTCGCCGAATGTCGGGTACTCACCAACGGCTCCATGCACCCCCAGTGCCAGAGTCTGTTTCGGTTCAGCACGGACCTTGCGTCGCAGCGATCCGGCGTCGGCCAGCAACGGTTCGGCTCCGTCCACAAGCAGCGCCCCGGCCCTGGTCACGTCGGCGACGCCGGCGGGCCCGCGGTCGATCAAACGGACTCCGAGTTGCCGTTCCAGCCGTTGCACCCGCTTGGTCAGCGCTGAGGTGGAGATGTGCATACGGCTGGCGGCTCGGCCGTAGTGCTGCTCGCGGGCGAGTTCAACGAAACTGGCCAGGCATTGGAGATCGAGATCCACCATTCCTCCAATCGAAGACACCCAGCACCGAAGTATCCGGCATATGTGACGGGCAACGCTTCCGGGATGCCGATCGGACACGGAACGAGGACGTAGGAGGGCGCCATGACCGACCGAGAGGTTGATCGTGAAGAACGCGGTGACGTCTCGGACGCGCCGCAGAGCCTCGGCGCCCTGGCGATCGAATCGGCGCGCACCGAACAGGACGTGACCCGCCTGCATTTGTTTGACGGGCCGTTCCTGATGGTTGACGGTCAGCGGCTCGATCTTCCGGATGGCGCCGGGCGCCTGCTGGTGCATGTGGCTCTCAGCGGGTCGCGGGTGTCACGCCGTTCGACGGCGGGTGCGCTCTGGGCGATCGGCAACGATGTGCGGGCGGCCGGCAATCTCCGATCCGCTCTGTGGCGCCTGCGAAGCGCGGGGATCGACCTCATCCGATGCGACAAGCAGTCCCTCTGGTTAGCTGAGCACACGGAGGTTGACGTGACCCTGGTCAACGATTGGGCCGAACGATTGATCAATGGCCGGTACCGTCCGGAGGATCTCAACGTCGGCCGCTGGCTGGGTGATCCACTGTCATTGCTGCCTGGTTGGTATGAGGACTGGGTGATTTTCGCCCGTGAGCAGTTACGCCAGCGGTGGCTGCACGGCCTCGAGGCGCTGAGCCGGTGTCTGGTTAACGAGGGACGTCACCCGCAGGCGGTTGACGCGGCGCTCGCCGTCGTGGTGATGGACCCGCTGCGGGAAAGCGCCCAGCGCGTTCTGATTGAGGCACACCTCGCCGAAGGGAATGTGGCTGAGGCCCGCCGGAGCTTCCGCCTTTACGGGGAGAGGGTTCGACGGGAACTGGGCGTGGCACCGAGCCGCGAACTGCGGGCACTTCTCGCTACTCCTGAGGGCTCGCGACCGCCGGTAGCCCAAACAGATGACTTGGGCCGGTCGTTTCGCGCTGACACTCGCCCACCTGCGAACGTCTAGTTTCGCGGTTGCTCCCGCAGGAACCGGGAGATCCTGTCGAGCGCAGAGTCGATATCTGCCACCTGGACTCGCAGCGGAGGCCTTGAAGTGCCCCCGACATCGACGTGGAAGGTGAGTGTGATCAGGGGCCCCCAGGACTGCATCTCCAACCTCACCAAACAGAGCACGACGGATTCCTTTTGACCATTCGCCATGTGGTCAGTTTTTCGCGCGAACGTCACCGGTTCGTGATCACAACGGATCTGTGACGCAGCCGGAGACGCCCCGGTGACGACGACCTGACAACTTACTCGTCGTCAGCACCTAACTTGTGGAGGCGCCATGTCGACGGCAATCACCAATGGATCTGGGATGCCATGGGGCGAGGCCAGCGGCGGCTGGGGCGAGTCCGAGTGGGAATCGCCCGAGTACACGCCGCAAGCCGGTTGGGCGCCGGAGGTCTGGCCCGAATCGGAACAGGAAGCGTGGCCTGAAACAGGTTGGGCGCCGGAAGGTGAGTGGGCGCCGGAAGCCTGGGGTGAATCGGAGCAAGAAATCTGGCAGGAACACGAATGGATGCCGGAGAGCTCAGCGGAGATGGAATGGGCGCCAGAAGCCTGGGGGGAATGGGAGGTTACGGAGGAAGCCGATCCGTTCCTGCCTGCTTTGCTGGCCGCTGCTCCCGCGTTAGCTGCCGCCGCTCCTATGTTGGCTCCGCTGGCAGGCCAGGCCGCGACGGCTGCTGCCGACGTGATGAGGGGTGTTATCGGCGGCGTTAAGGGCATGTTCTCTGGTGGCGGTCGCCGCCGGCCGTCGCGCCGACGACCTGCAAAGCCGCGTTCTGCCGCTGGCCACCCCGTACGCCCCCAGGGAGCCGCTCCCGCTGGTGGACTGGCTGCACTGCTCGCCGGTCTGCCGCCGGGAGCCGCCGAAGCAATCCGGCAATTGGCTGGTCCTCTGGCCGCCGGTGCGGCGGCCGCCGCGCAGGCGGAGGCGTCGTTTTTCGGTAGCAACGAGTTTCTCGGCGAGGTCGCCGGGAGCGATCGGGCTTGGGATGCCGCATTGACCGAAGTATTGGCGGCAGAAGCCGCGCATACCCCGGACGAGCGGGAGTCCTTTACGCTTCTCGGGGCAGCACTCCCGTTGACGATCAGGATCATGGGCGGGCCAGCGGTTCATCCGCTGGTGCCTTCGCTGCTGAAAACGAATGTCCGCCTCATCCGATCGATGCGCGACAGCGGGCCGAACGGCCCTCAATTGCTCCGGCTCGTCCCGAAGATCAATCGAGATTTGGTTGCGACCATGCGCGCGGCTTCCGACCGCGCCGGTCGGCCGTTGCCCCCGCGGCTGGTCCCCCCAGCCATGGCAGCAGTTGCCGGGAAAGTCATGACCGACAAACGGATCACGGGTCCAGCGCTTGCGCGCAATGTCGCGATTCGGCAAGCCACCGTCGCGCCGCCCAGTGCTCGCTCCTACTGAAGAGCGGGAACTCAAGTGAGCGTTCCGGGCGTGTTATTCGAAGCTCCCGCGGCTCATGGTGTCCAGAACCCTGTCGGCCGCGGGTGGGGTGGCGGTCGACAGGGTGGTTCTAGTCGGACGTTGCAGACATTGGCCCGCGCGTTGGCTCCGCTCGCGGCGCGGACGGTCACCGGAACAGTGCCGTCAATCGGTATTCCGGGCGACCACGACCCGCTTGCCGAGTTGCTCGCCGAGGCCGCGCAGGAGACGGCCGACGTACCGGGTGCTGGCGCACAGGGTGGACCCGCCGGGCTTGCTCTTGCTGACCGCATGGGCGCCCAGGCATCTGCCGCACCGAACGACTCCGAAGCTGCGGCGATCGTCGCGGGCTCGCTGCCAATCACCATCACTACGCTGGGCGCCGGCCCTGCGTTGCGGCCGGTTTTGCCCATTCTGGCGCAGGCAACCAGCCGACTGGTGGGCATCCTCTGGCAGGATGGCCCGCAGGGGCGCGCGCTCATCGGGGCGGTGCCGGCCATCCACCGGCAGACTGTCATGTTGATCAGGGCTGCAAATCGCAGAGGAGAACCGATCGCCGGCCGGCTCGCGGCTGCGGCGATGGCCCGGGCGACCGAAAGGGTTCTGCGCGAACCGGAACTGCTTACGGCAGTGTCGACGTCCGGCGGGGCAGGGCGCGGGTGTGGTTGCAACAACGAGGCTGGTCGGACATGAAGTCCGACGTCGCATCGCCGTCGGCCACAGGCCAGAAACACCCGCCCGCCCCGGGGGGGCGGTTGCTCGACAACTGGCTGGCCATCCAGGCGATCAATCTCGACCGCCAAGCAAGGTCGCTGCGGGCGTTCGGCGATACCGAGTTCGGTACCGGCCCGGCCTCGCCGAGTCCGGCCCAAATCGACGCTGTCAACACATTTGTCGCAACGCTACGCGCGGGGGCGATCGCCGCGGCCGACCAAGTGACTGCGACCGTCGAGGCGGCCCGGCGAACGCCAGGCCCTGCCACCCTGCAACCAGCACTCGCCCGCAAGGACGCCGCGTTATCCCGGGTGCTGTATGTCGAGGCGATCTGGGACTTCTACCACGACATCTTCGTTCAGCGGCTGTCGTCCTTCGGGCCCCCGTTGCGGGCGGTCGACCGGATCGGCGCCGACTGCTACGAGGCGATCTACCCGCCGTTGGGTCGACCCGTCCCGCCGCTGCTGCCGTTCAGCTTTGCGGACGCCGGATTCAGCCCTGCGACCTTTCGGCGGGGCGTCCCGCTAACTCGACTTCGCCAACACCCCAACCTGTTTCCACTTGTCACCATTCCCCAGCACCGGCTGTCCAACGTGTGGGCCCTATCCAGCGTGCTCCACGAGATCTCGCACAACCTGCAGGCCGACCTGGGCCTGTGGAACATCATGCCGGAACTGTTGCGGCACCGGATGTCCGCCGAGAGCATCCCAGTCGGCGTTGCGGCGCTTTTCGCCCGCTGGCACAAGGAGATCGCCGCCGACCTGTACGCGTTGCTCCTCGGCGGTCCAGCCGTCGTGTCATCGTTGATGGATGTCGTAGGGCGGTCCGCTGATGTCACCGTGACGTTCGATCCGACGAGCGTGCACCCGACGCCGTACCTGCGCCCCTACCTGTCCACCCACCTGCTTCGCCGCTTGGGCCTGCCTGTCCTCGCGGGTGAACTCGAGGGCGTGTGGCAGCGGCTTTATCCCGCCGGCCATACGGAGCTGCCACCGGAACTCCGGGCGGCGTTCCCCCGGGCCACCGAGATCGTAGTAGAAACAATGGTTTTCCAACCGCACGTACAGCACGGCGGTGCGGCAATGGCCGATCTGCTGCCTTTCGGGCCCCAGCAACAGGAGGCGGTCGAGGAAGGAGGTCGGGCCTTGGCCGCCGGTCGGGAGCCGGACGCCCTTGCGCCGCGGTTCCTGATCAGCGCAGCCCGGCATGCAATCGATCGACGGCTCGCCGAGCCGCAGCACATCACGGACATGTTCTACACCGCACTTGGGAGGCGATGATGTCGAAGGCTGGATGGCTGGAACAAAACTCAGAGAGCAGGGACGGTGCTGAAAAGCCGCCGGAAGGGCCCGTCTCGAGGGCAAAGACAAAACCGGGTGCGGAAGATGCCAGCCGCAGTGACAACCCGAGATGGGAGGGCTGCAGATACGATCACGTTGCCCTCGAGGCGTCGGTCAATAAGCAACTGTCCCAGCTCGAGACGAATATCCACGGTACGCTCACCCTTGCCCAGGATACCTTGAAGAACAGCATTGATTCCGTGGCCGGGACAGAGGACGCCCTGAGAAACACAGTAAATGCCCTGGCCAAAGAATTCCGGCAAGAAGCCAGTGCAAGCGAGAAGCGCCTGATGGACCAAATGGCTTTCTGGGCTGCGGCTTTTAGCGAGTTGATCACCACGCTGATTGCCGCGACCGAGAAGGGTATTGGCCACACCCTCGAAATGGCCAGTGACAAGACCCGATCACCCTACGCCACCGCGGGATCACAAAGTCAAGGGCGTGCCCCCACCCAGGCTGCCGACACCTCATCCACCATAGACGAGGTGCAGGACGCCGTCAGGCGTGCACACAACGCCAAACCGGCTAAGCGCGCTCGAATATTGAGTGAAGCCATTCGGATGGTGGAACCGCTCACCAAGGGTGTTCTCGGTGATTCCGATAAGGTCCGGGCTCGGGTGATCGCGCAGGAATTGCGATACCTGCACCGCCTTTATCCAAAGGACTATGCCGAGGCAAGCGCCCTCGCTCGACACACTAACTCTTCGGCTGAGGGGAGCCACCGCCATGGCGTTCCGTCTGAACCGTCAGGCTACTGACAACACAGTGACACGGGAGCTGTCGATCCAGGCGCTACCCGAGCCTCCGGCGGTGCCTGACGCAGCGGCGGCTCGTATCGACTCGCTCGCTAGGATGGTCACCGGCGGTCAGCCGGTGCTCGACGCCCCGACACGGGGAGCCCGCTCGGCCGTGGACAGGGCATTCGCCCGGGCCCTAAGCCGGCCTGCGGTCGATGCTCCACCGGCTCTGACGCGATCGGCGAGCAGGCGACTCGCTAGTTCCGCGGCCACCTTCGGACCGCCGGATCGCACCCTGACTGTACGGCGCGTCAACGTGATCCCTGATCCGGCGCAAGCCGTGCTGATCGACACGTCCGGGGCGGCCATCGCCCGAGCCCTGTCGGTTCTGGGCGAGCTGCAGGTTGCACCCGGTCCGAATCAGCGCGAGATCGCCGCCATCGCGGCATCAATCACGCAGACCCTTGAGGATCTGCGGGCCGAGCTTGGTCGAGACGACGGTCCCCGCGAGCCATATGTGGACGACCTGCTGCGCCGCCTCGGCACTCCCGACTTACAGCAGGGGGCGTCCATCGAAGATCTCAACACGTTGCTTGTATCGACCGTCGGACCGAACAGGGTTCCCCCTGACGGGGATATGCGGCAGCACACGGCGGTTCAGGTACTGCGCGGGATCGTGGGCGAGTTGTGGCAGGCGTGGAACCGCTACCGTGCCGATCGCAACCCGGCGGAAGGTACGACTCAGGCGCTAGCCCAGAACATCCGTCGTGCAAGCGTCCTCCTACGGATCATCGCCGACCGCCAGCAGGAATTGCGGCAGGCGTTCGAGGCGATCGATCTCACGGAGGCCGACCTCTCCGCGTTCCGTCTGGAAGCACCTGCCTTCATCAACGGGGAACCCGGAACCACCGTCGCCGATCTAATGCAGATGATCTCGAGTTTTGGGACCGTGCGTGGGCCGCGGCTCCTCGAGCGAGGTGATCAGACGGGACTGGGAGACGCTCAGGACGAGGCCGACGCCGTGTTCGCGTGGACCGATCAGGCGCTGTTCGACATCCGCACCGCTGTACCGGGTTCGGCGTTCCACCCGCTGTTCGACCACCGGGTCGACCGTCCACTGTTCAATCTGCACACCCGACTCCACAACCTCGCATCTCTTTGACCCGCACCGGAGGGCACCGTGCCAACAGCGAGCAACCATGACCAGAGCCACGACGAACAGGCTCGGCTCTTGGACCAGGTCCTGAACGATCTCGACCCCGAGGTGCTCTCCGACCCTGACGTACCCGACATGCTGTTGCACAGGGTCAACAATTCCACCGGTGCTCCTGCAGGAGACAGCGATTCGGTGGGTCCAGACGGCGGTATCGCCGACCTCATGGGCCTTACCGGCGAGGCGCCGACCGACTTGGGTGACACCGCCATCTCGCCCGGCGTGCAAGCGTACGACGACACGCTGTCCAGCGAGCGGATTCACTCGTCGGCCGATCTTTACTACTTGTGCCTGCACGAGCAACTCGGGGTCTTCGAGGTCGTATGGAAGCTGCAGGAGCTGTTCCAAGCGGGAAGCCTGCGCATCTCGCACGGGCCGGGCGCGTTTGGCCTGTACCGGTTCGACAAGCACAGCGCCCTGCGCTACCGCCGGGCCGACCGCCTGCGCGCCTACCGACGGGTTCTCGGCTCCGGCCCGGATACGGCCGGTACGAACTCGCGACCCAACGAAAGTTTCCGCCGGCTGATGCGGAACTTCATCACCGAGGTCGCGAAATTCTGGCGGGACAAGCGGGTCTCGACAGTCATCCGGGATCGGGCGTCTGACCCCAGCTTCGGGTCGATTGCCAGCGTCCGCCGGTCGGGTTTGGACCTGCGTACCAACGTCAAGAACAGCTCGTACGGCTTCGTGAACGTGCTGCGCATCGAAACCAGTCAGGCGTTGGCCGAGGCGTTCAAGATTCTCGGCGCCGAGGACGTCCGCGCCCAGTTCGGCGCGGAAACAGCTTGGGACACCATCGAACTGGTCATGTGGCAGTATTTCCATCGCACCGTTGCAGCCAGCACGATGAACCGGATGGCCACCACCGGCCGGGACGTCCTGCGATGGCTCGCGCAACCCCATATCCTGCGCGTCGACCGCCACGGATTCGAGGCAGCTCTGTACGCGATAGCGGACGAAGCAGAGGAGTGGATCTCCAGCCGGGCCGGTCTGCAGACGTCTCGCCCGACCCCGCCGCCCCGACACATCTACGTCAACGGCGCGTCACCGGCCGGTCCTCGCGCGGCCGCTAGCACCCGGCTGCCTATGCGCACCGTCGGCTAGGCGTGCCGCGATGTCCTTCATTCACGAACTGTCCGTTCTTGAGTCACCGCCTGGCAGCCACCAGCCATCAGGCAGCACCGGACACGACCTGATCGCCCCGGCCCCGCTGGCCTACCCAGGGGCGTCCGCCGGCCGGGCGGACCCGTTCAACGCCGGGCCGCTCGGCCACCAAGGGATTGAGACCGCTGCCCTGGGAGAAGCTCTCGGTGTCAACGAGGCCACCGCCAGCCAGGTGTACTTCGGCAATTGGCAACGGGACGTCAATCAATTCTTAGCGCCGGCCCTCGTTGGTGCGCTCGGCGATAACGGCCCGCGAGTCGCCCAGTTGATCTTCGAAATTCTGGACGTGCATGCCGAGGCCGAATTCGGGATGCGCCTCGACAGGACACGCCTTGGTACCTACCGCTGGGAGGAGCACCTGGACAATCCGCGCGGTTACGGGGTCGCGCTGGATCCTGTGACCTACCGACCGGTGCCACGACCCACCCTCGTCCAGGCGCCCGAACAGACCGGCCATCGGCTCGCCATGTGGCGGGAGGACCGCCAGTCCGGGCTACCCGGCTACTACCTGGTCGCCCGCGGGTACGCAACGGGCCAACTTGCCAACGCCGCCAGGCTCGGCCCGACCCCGGCCGGTCTGGAGCATGTCGGCAACGCGCTGCACGTGATCGAGGATCATTTCGCTCATTCGAACTTCGTCGAGCTTGCCCTCAACCTGGCGGGATCACGAGAAGACCCGATGACAGGTACCGTCGCTGGTGGGGGCTTGATTCTTGACGTCCGGGGTCGACCCCGGCTGACCACGGGTGTTTTCATGCTTGAGGACACGGCGCACACCGCGTCGAAGTTCCTCCTGGAGCAGATCGAACGGCGCGACGGGCCGCCCGCGGGGCCGCAGGACGCAGTCCTCCGGGTCATGGTGCGCCGGGTCTTGGGGGAGGCGGCGCTCCGCGTATACAACGCCATCATCCCGCGATGGCGAGCTCTCATGACGTCTGTCGGGGTCACGCAGATCGAGGAGACCTTCGAAAGGGAGTTGATGCAGCCCCTTCGCAGGCGGCTCGGCGAATTGCTGCGCCCGCTGCTGGAGATTCAGGCGTCCGCCACCACGGGCCGCCGCGAGTTCGACGGATTTCATCGGGGCAAGCTGACGCGCATCATTGAGAACTCTCATGGTCAGCTGTCGAAGGACGACGCAGGACGGACGCACCACACGCTTGCTCGCAACCTGGCGATCCTTGCCGTGCGGGATGTCTGGCGCGTAACCCGGCCCACGTTGGAGCAACGCACGACCGTCCCGGCGGTGACCGGGGTCGTCGCGAAGTACCTGGCACATCCCGCAGACAATTTCTGGTGGAGGGAGACAATTCGCCATGCTGCGCCACCATCGGCGCCGCGGCGTCCGCGTCATGCCACGCCGGCCCCTCGGCCGGCGCCGTCACGGTCGCGGGGCGGAGACCACGTCAAACCCGACCCGTGCTCCGACCCGAACCTGAATTGCGCGAAGAACCCGCAGCCGGGTGCGCTTGCACTGCGGGAGTACTGCCTGCGTCGATGGCCCACCCTCGAATCAGATGTGATTGGAGGCATCCTTTGCTGCCGAAGGATCGCCGGCACTGACAGACCGTCGTTGCACGGCGAAGGCCGAGCGGTAGACCTAATGGTGCCCTCGCCGGCAGCCCCAGTCGGCGACGAGGTGGCGAACTTCGTTTACACGTACGCAGCCGCGATCGGAGTGCAGGAGCTGATCTGGAACCGGAAAATCTGGACGGCGCAGAGGGGCGCCGAGGGCTGGCGTGTCTATCCAGGAGCAAACCCTCATACCGATCACGTCCACGTCGGACTTCTCTGGCGGACTGCTGCCGGCCCACGAGCGTTGACTGTGGACACGCTGACCCGCCTTGAGCCGGTCCCGCCAGGACAGCACGGTGCGCCAACGCCCACCCGGCCTGCACCCCCGCCCAGTGCCGGGAAACCTCCGACCGGACTACCGCCGACCGTCAAACGGGGGTCCAGAGGCCCGGTCGTAGTGGATCTGCAGCAACGGCTGAACCGATGGGCCGCCGCTCAGAGACGCCCGAAACGCCTCAAAGTTGACGGGATCCTCGGCCCGCGAACCGATGCCGCGGTACGCGCGTTCCAGCGTGCGACGCTGCTGGCCGCGGACGGCGTCGTTGGCCCCAAGACCTGGACCGCCCTCGCGCAGTGGCAATGAGCGGCGATCATCGACGGCCATGATCATCGACTGCCACTGCCATGCGGGCATCGGGGACACTGGATTCAACGGACCCTGGGATACCGATGCGCGGCTGGATCGGTACCTGGTCCGTGCCCGGCGCGCCGGCATCGACCGCACCGTGGTGTTTCCCGTATTCAACAATGACTACGCGGCCGCTAATGCCCGCCTGGCGAAGATCATCGATGGTTTCCAGCCGCGACTGATTGGCTTTGCTGCTGTCAACCCAGGGCGGGACGCGGGACGGGTCGCGGCGGTGGTCGAGTCCGCGGTGCACAACGGCCTGCGAGGCATCAAGGTGCATGGTCATGACTCGCCTCTCAGTCGCGAGGTGTGCGACGCCGCCCGCCGGTTCAATCTCCCGGTGCTGGTTGACGTAGTAAGGCGCCCCGTGGTCGTCGAGATGGCCGCGAGCCAGTTTCCTGACGTCCCGTTCATCGTCAGCCACCTGGGTGGGTTCGCCGACGACTGGATGACCGGACTTTCGGTAATCGACCAGATGTGCCGGTACCCCAACGTTTTCGCGGACACCAGCGGGGTTCGCTATTTCGACCTGCTCGTCGAGGCAGTCCGGCGGGCGGGGCCGGGCAAGCTGCTCTTCGGCACTGACGGCCCTCAGCTCCACCCCGGTGTAGAACTAGCGAAGGTACGGGCCCTGGACCTTCCCGGCGCCGCCGAGGCGGACGTGGTCGGCGGGAACCTGCTCCGAATCCTTCGCAGTCGATGGTCCGAAGGTCGGTCCAAAGCAAATTGGCGGGTGAAACATATGCAGCGATGACTTCGCAAGTATCCGGATATGCAGGCGGATGGTCGGGGTCACCCACGACGATCATCGCAACGTCATGGTCCGACGCTTCTCCTTCCTGGGAACGTTGACCTCCGCAATCCAGCGGTTCAGGCCCCGTTCTGGTCGGGTTTCGATGGATTCATCGGCTGGACAGCTGCATAGTCGACTGGTCGCCCTCTTCCCGGGTCACCGATTGTTACCGCAATTGGGCTGGCTTATTTTGGGTGGGCGGCGCGACCCTCGGGTGTACGGGTCAGGCGAAAGGGTGGGGGCTGGGCATGGTTGTGGTGGGTACGTGGAACCTGGAGAACCTGTACCGGCCTGGCGGTCGGTTCGGGCCGAAGGACCAGGCGGTCTACGACGCGAAGTTGACGACTCTGGCGGCGACGATCACTGCCGCGGCACCGGACGTGCTGGCTGTGCAGGAGGTGGGGGAACCCGCTGCTCTGGATGACTTGGTCGCCCGCTTGCCCGGTGCGTGGACCGTCACCCTGTCCAACCATCCCGACGCCCGGGGGATCCGGGTCGGCTTCCTCAGCCGCACTGCACCGACGGGCAGCTTCGAGGCGGTCGACTTCCCGCCACCCCTGCGGCCGGTGCAGGTCGGCGACAACGCTGCTGACGTCGCCACCGGAATGGGCCGCGGCGCCCTGCACATCCACTTCAATGATCTGGGCGGCGCCGGATGGGACCTGTTGACGTTGCACCTGAAGTCCAAGCTGCTGTCCTTTCCCGGTGGCCGGTTCAACCCGGTCGATGAGGACGAGCGTGCCCGCTTCGCCGCCTACGCCTTGTACCGGCGGGCCGCCGAGGCCGCGACCGTTCGGGTCGCCGCTACCCGCATCCTGGGTGGCCACGGGCAGGACCGGCGGCTGGTGGTGTTGGGTGACTTGAACGACACCGAGCAGGCCGCCACCACGCAGCTGCTGTACGGGCCGCCGGGGTCGCAGTACGAAACCGGGGGATTCGCCCGACCCGATCGCGGCGACGGGCAACGGCTGTGGAACCTGGCTCCGCAGATCCCTGCTGAGCGCCGCTATTCCCGCATCTTTGAGGGACAGCGGGAGCTCATTGACCACATCCTGATCAGCCACGCCCTTCTGAACCGACTGGAGTCGGTGGACACCAGACCGAACCAGGTCGCCAGTATCACCGCCAACCCCGCGACGCGACAGAACGCACCCGCCTCCGATCACGCGCCCGTGTTCGCCCAGTTCAACTGACATCCCCCGCGTGACTGACCTACACGACAGTCGGCCCGGTCATGCCCTAGAGCCGAACCCACGCCCTCGTGATTGTCCTCGCTGCGAGTAGCCGTGGGAAACCACGCGGCGAGACTCACCAAAACTGCCCCCGAAACGCTCCCCGTGCCTCACGTAGGAATGCCCGCGTAGCGGTGAGCGTGGTAGGGCATGAACAGCGGGTTGTCGATGATGTCGCGGGCCGAGGTCACCACGAGGTACGCGCGGTCGTTCCGGGCCGCGGACAAGCGGACGAAGGGCCGGATCCTGGACGAGGTGGTGTCCGTGACCGGCTGGTCCCGGGACAACGCCCGGCGGCGGTTGACCAGCGCGGCGCAGAGCCCGCGCGGGGCTGGGCGCTCGGTCACTCCGCGGCCGCGGAAGCAGCGGGCGACCAAGTCTCCTATGACGCGTTGAAGGTCCTGCAGCGGGTGTGGGCGGCCTCGGGCGGGCAGTGCGGCAAGTACCTCGCGGCGTCGATGCGCACCCAGCTGGACGGCCTAGAACGGCACGGCGAACTCGTCGATGGCGTCGGCCGGTACAGCATGGCGGTGCGCGCCGAGTTGCTCGCGATGTCGGCCGCGTCGATCGACCGCTACCTGCGATCGGCGAAGGCCACCGACCAGATCAGGGGTGTCTCGACCACGAAACCCTCGCCGCTGCTGCGGTCTTCGATCAAAATCCGCAGGGCCGGTGATGAGGTGGAGGCCGAGCCGGGGTTCTTCGAGGGCGACACCGTCGCGCACTGCGGCCCGACTCTCAAGGGCGAGTTCGCCCGGACCCTGAACCTGACCTGCGTGCACACCGGGTGGGTCTTCACCCGCACGATGCGCAACAACGCGCACGTCCACGTCCTGGCCGCTCTGCAGGCGGGCGTGCAGGAGATCCCCTTCACCATCACAGGTTTGGATTTCGACAACGGCACCGAGTTCCTCAACAAGGCCGTCATCGCCTGGGCCGGTGGGCGGGACATCTACTTCACCCGCTCCCGGCCCTACAAGAAGAACGACCAGGCCACGATCGAGTCCAAGAACAATCACCTGGTCCGCAAGTACGGCTTCTACTACCGCTATGACACCAGCGAGGAACGTCACGCGCTGAACCGGCTCTGGAAGCTGGTCAACGACCGGTTCAACTACCTCACCCCGACCAAGAAACCGGTCGGCTGGGGCCAGGACAAGGCCGGCCGCCGCAAGCGTCTGTACGACAAGCCACGAACGCCGCTGGACCGCCTCCTCACCGCAGGGACTCTCGCCCCCGCCCAGGAACGCCAGCTGATCACCTACCGCGACCAACTCAACCCCGCAGCGATCGCCCGAGACATCGCCGACATCCAGGCAGTGCTACTCACACTCGCCAAGGACAAGACCGATCAGCTCTACCTCGCCACCATCCCGACCGCCCTACCCAACGTCCGCAAAGGCATCCGGATCAAGGCCAGCTGACCCCCCACACTCGCGGGCATTCCTACGTGAGGCACCGATCAACCTTCGCGGGCATCTTGACGTGAGGCACCACGCCACGCCGCACTCCGCATCGTGGCGGGTCAGCACTGATTACGACGTCGTAGCCTCCAAAAATGACCATCGAACTCGGCAGACTGAAGCCGGTCCCCCCACGGTCCGTGTGGGCGCACGAGGCGCTGAACTTCACGCCATGGCTTCTCGACAACGTCGATGTCTTGTCAGACCTTTTGGGTATGGACCTAGCACTCGAGCAGGCGGAGCATCCAGTCGGCGGCTTTGCGCTCGACCTGTACGGTCACGACCTCACAACAGGGCGAGCCATCATTGTCGAGAACCAGCTCGAGTCTTCTGACCACACCCATCTAGGTCAGATCCTCACATACGCGGCGGGCACTAACCCCGAAACAATCGTGTGGATAGCAACCAGTTTCAGGTCAGAGCATCGGGCGGCAATCGACTGGCTTAACGAACGCACCGACGAAAGCACACGCTTCTTCGCTGTCGAGATTCAAGTCGTTCGGATAGGTGACTCATCGCCGGCACCTGCGTTCAAGCTGGTGGCTCAACCCAACGACTGGGGCAAGCAGGTCAAGGCGTCAACAGCTTCAGGGGAGGGATCCGAGAAGGGACTGAGGTACTGGGAGTTCTGGGAGCGGTTCCTGGCAGCTGTCCATGCCAATCACCCAACTTGGACCCGCGCGCGGACTGCCACCCGGAATTCGTGGTTGGACCTATCGCTGGGCTCCGGAGCGGCGGTACTGGCATCGACGTTCACCCGCCGAAGCCTCAGCGCCTGGATCTATTTCGGCTCCACCGATGAGTCGGCGAACCGTGCGCGCTTCGACCAACTGAGGCAAGCCCAGGAGCAGTTCGAGACGGCACTGGGAGAGCCAGCCGTCTGGGACGAGATGGCTGGCAAGAAGGCGGCTCGGGTCGGCGTCGAGTCTGACTACTCCTCCGTAATGGAGGTTGAAAAATGGCCAGAAATGATCGCGTGGCTGGTCAACGCTCACCAGCGACTTCATGCGGCTCTCCAAGCGGTAGGCGGGGTCCCGGTCTGAGGCTATTGAGCGAAGTTGCTGGTGTGGACGGGCGATGTGCGCGTGGCCAAGCTGCCGCCTCGAATCAACCAGCCGGACTACGCCCCGTCATGGCGACCGCGCAGGCCATGTCCTGGGCACCGCCGAGTACCAGGGGCGTGCGTCGGCATGAACTTGTCGCACCGGTGAGCCTCCCTTCTTTGACCCGCCCATGAGCTTCTCGAACCCGGCCGGGTACACGACGTTTACCCACGTACGCGTCCCATCCCGGCCGAATGTCCCAATCAAGAAGGGAGCACTCTCGTGGTCGTGATCCCGGCGCCGCCCGGATCGCAGGTCGCAAGCTACAGCGCCGATGAGGACGGAGGGCGACAGGTGATCTGGCGGTCAATTTGCGCCGTCATTCTGTCCGAGCGCCGGGACAACGCCGGACAACTCACCCATGCCGTCCCGACGACGGCAGGTCCGATCGTGGAGTGCCCGGGTACTGCGCGGGTGCACTGGGGAGAAGCCACCCCCTGACATGACCCGGGGCAGATTCCACGGACCCCCGGCCTGTACGGCACACGGGCAACGGCGCGGGTCGCTCGAGGAAGCGTGCGGCTGACTCGCTCGCGACGGTGCACGGACGGGTCAACGGCCACCGCCGCCGGCCCGCTTCTGTACACAGGGCCAGGGCTGGACCAGCCGCCAGCGACTTCGCAGTTCCGCGCGCGACGCACCCGCACATGACCCGACAATACGTCGAGCCGTGGACCGCGAGCGAAGCCGTTCACCTGCACGGAGCAGCGAGTACATGATCAGTGGAGTCATCGGTCGTCGTTCTGTCCGTCGACATAACGCTGTCCGCCGGAATAGCAGCTTGCCTGTCTGTTATCGGGTGGTCCGCCCTTCCGCTGGCTGCGCAGGTTGTCCCCGCTTCGGAGCTCGCGTCTGCTGACCGGTCGAGAAAGTTCGTCATCGTCGCAGATGAGGTCGGTCGCCTTCCAGCCTTTGCGCCCATCAACTCCGGCAACAGCCTCCACGTCATCATCGTCGGTGGCCGTTGCGCTGCATCATCTGTGCTGGCGGCGCTTGATCACAGTGCCGTGTCGATCGTCGACGGGGACCAGCCGCTACAGGGCCAGGTCCGCGACTTGAACGCGGAGCTGCTCCGGTCATCAACCACGAGACCATCCCCAACCACGATCGACGGGCTCCGCTGCCGGGTCGCCGAGGCAGAACGACTGGCGACGTTGACAAAACGGGAGATCCAAGTTCTCGGGGCGTTGATGTCAGGCGAAACCGCCTCGGACATCGCCGCAGCGCATGTTTTGTCCCTGCCCACCGTCCGAACCCACATCCGTGCGGTCCTGCGCAAGCTGGGGGTGCAATCGCAGTTGGCCGCCGTTGCCCTCGCCCACCGCTCGCGGTACCAAACTCATCAACTTTGACGATTCACCACCCGTCACAGGCAAGTCACACTTAGTGCTGCGCGCGTGACCATTCAGCGATACAACCCCTCATTGTGTGACCACCACGCGAGGTAGAACTCGGACCGCCGCTGCTCCGAGCGGAGCTATGGCTGTGCCACTCATGTTGTGTCTGCATGCGGAACAAGACCAGGCATCACAGCAATCTCCTGCTTCTCCGATGCGCCCGCCGGTGACCTCCGTCGCCGTTCCCGACCACCAGGAGTCCACATGACCAATCCTGAAACGCATAATGCCGGAACACAGTCGCCCGCAGATTGCGCAGAATGTGAAGACGCCTCTGCAATTCCGTCCGAAAGCCTCGGAGTCGCCGGCACCTGTTACTCCGGCAGGAATTGCACGGGCAAAGTTCTCAATCACAAAGACGCGCACAACTGCAAGCTCAGCGGTGGCAAGAGCTGGTTGAGCCCTGTCACTGGTCAATGTCACTCTCTTTGATGAGCTGTCCGCGTCGTCCCACCAACAATCCAATGAAGGAGCAGTCATGACGGATCTCGATCGAACCAGTCCGATTTATGCGCGACCGCTCACCACATCGCTCGATAGCGCCCATGATGTAAACGCAGTGGCCGATCAGTACACCCAGAGCGCTTGGTCAATACTTTATGGAGCACTGGTGAAAGGATATGGTGTCTCACCGGAAACTTTCCAGCTCACATATCCCTATCAGGCCTGGAACTGGGATACCCAAAACCTCGGGTACATCGCGCCGGCGCAGTACGACACCCTGTCAGTGATGCCCGAATGGAGCGCTGTCGGCAAGTACGTATCGACGGGAAGTCGTTTCAACGACCAATACGCGGCGTTCCTCAACGTTATCTCACCTGATACCAGCGATCCAGCTCTGCAGAAGAAGATCGACGGATTGAAAAATCATCTCAATGAAGACACGAACACGTACGATCGAACCTATCAGCAGGCCACCGCCGCCTATTCGAAGGATACTAACCCGCAGAAGCCGGCATCCTTCACGAAGTGGTTGGGCACCATGGCGGGACGGTCCTGGCAGACCAAGCTCAATGCCTATCAGAAGGCAATGGAGCAATCATCTGCAAACTACGCCGCGGCGGTGGCTGAGGCGAAGACGCCGAATCTTTCCGACGCGCTGGAAGCATACGGTGACGATGATTACTGGTCGCAGTTGAACGACCCCAACCTGTCGGCGATGCCGAAGGTGCCCAACTGGTCGACGCCCATCACCGCAACGGACTGGGCGGATCGGGCGGCCAACGGAGACGTCGCGGGGGGAGGCATTGACATCTCAAACTCGGACGCTGCGTTCGACATGTCCGACACCTGGGCGGGCGGCAGTGCGAATGTGGGCAACTGGTTCTGGCAGGTCAAGGTGAAAGGATCCTGGGAACGAATCAAAGCGTTCGAATCCGACGCGACATTGAGCGCGTCGGTGCAGTTTGAGGGCATCCAGGAGATTGCGATACAACCTTCGCCTTGGTACTTGGGCGTGAGCGCTCTGGCGGACGGCCCTTACATTCGCGGATACTCGAAGAACGGAAAGGACGGCACCAAGGCAGTCTTCGGTAAGGACGGGTTCCTGCCGGTTGTGAAGACTGGCATGTACGTCGTCTATCGTCCGTCCTTTTCCATCCGCGTGTCAAAGGCCACGTTTGCTTCGTTCAGGCAGGCTTTCGAAGCATCCACGGCAATCCAGGTCGGTCCCTTCACGTTCACGGCGAAGGGCGGAAGCGATCAGCAGGACTGGACGGCCGATGAGTCCGGACTCAGTTTCACCGGTACGACGGACTCGACCGAGCCGTTCATTCTCGGCTTCTCGCTGAAGCAGCTTCCGTGAATCTAGCCCTCGGGTGCCTGTGACCGAGGATCGCAATGTAGTGAGGGTGGGCACCCTAAGGGAGCAGTCGTTCCAATGTCCCAGCTCCACCGCGAAATCGCGCTGAAAGGACATCAAGATGACTCCTCAACATGTTACTGACGCCGACCTGTACAGGGCAGACCCGCAAGCACCGCGCAAGCGGAGGATCGAGCCGCCTCTTACGGCGACGACAGATGTGACTGTCTTCGCAGAGCCGCCGAATGTCTCTCAACCTTTCACCTTGTCCGAGTTCAGTAAGGAGCACCACGATTGCTTCGTGGTGAACAATATGTACTGGATGAAAGGACAGGGTGAGGACGGAACCCGCGTCTGGCTGCTGCAACTCAAATCTGCCCGCTTCGTCGGCAGAGATGGTGTGGCACTCGACTTCGACGTGCTTCGCTGAGACCACGGCCTGCTCCATGCCCGGCCAGTTCGCAATTGTGAGCGGTGTCATGCAAGCCGGGTAGTCACACGTGGGACGGCACTGTTCGCTGCAGTAGTGGTCTCGAGGGCGGGGTCGTGCCGGGACACTGAAGGGTATTTGGCATGTCCGACAGGGGACCGTCTTGCTGCTCATCACCCAAAGATCGCACGAACGTTCGAGACACGCCCGGGCATGGTGCACTGGGCGCGTCGGGCCTTGGGGTCGAGCTTGTGGATCACCACAATCCCTTCCACGGGTCACCAGGGTTCCGTTCACCTCCGATGCCGCCATCCTCGCCAGCCGGTTTGCGCCTGACACGAAGAAGGTGGAGCGCACCCGCCTGGTGTGCCGCGATCAGTGCGATACCAGCTGCGAGACACGGCCTTTGGTGACGCCGAGAACGGCGGCAGTGTCAGCGACGGATAGGCCGGCCTGTCGGAGTTGAGTCACGAGGTCACGCAGGGCCTTTGCTGCTTCTTGCTGCGCATTCTGTGCTTGTTGTGTCTGCGCGCGCACGGCTAGGACAAGATCCTCCATGCCGCCGAGGTCTGGTCGAATAGTGACCTCAGCGGTTTCGGCGTCGGGCATGTCATCAGCGGCTAGGTAGTCACGGACCATTGCTTCGGCGTCGGACAGCAGGCGGGATTGGGTGACTCCAATCCCGTCGATGTGGAGTTCCCAACCGTGTTCCCACCGTTTGGCGGTGACGGTGTACGCCATCACACCCATCCCTGCGGTAAGCAGTCCATCCGGTCATGGATGTCCTTGATGACACCGGGGCTGATGTCTCGGTGGCGGGGGAGGTTCGCGGTGTGCCGCCCGCATGGGCACCGCCACTTCTCGTGGCTGCCTCGCCCGCTGTTCGCGACGGGCGTGCAGCCGGCGGCGTGCAGTGCTGCGACGACTTGCTGGCGTTTCTTCCCTGCAACCATGAAGGTAGTTTACGGGGCCTAAACCGTCAACGTCAAGGGGGGGTAGACGGAACGCGAAGAGCCTGTCGTCCCTGGTTACCTCGTGCGATAGAGGCGATCGCACGAAACTCGTCACACAACCGTATTACCGGTATGTAGGAGTCTTTCCGCCTCAACGCTGCGCGCCAATGTGCTCCGAAGTAGCGGCTGCGTCGCGCGGCCGCAGCAACGGAGTTTCAGCAAACGCGCGGTCGAACGGTTGCATGGCCAGCACGATGACACGGGCCGACCGGTCTCAGCACGCCCCACCGCAATTGACGGATAGCATCCGCAAGCGGATCATATCTGTCATGGGAACCACGATGACGACAGCAGAGGCCGGCGACCTGCTCCGAGTGTCTCGTCATCAGGTCGCAGCCTTGGCGCGCACCGGTGAGCTCGAGATTGTTGGCCGTGTCGGCAACTCAATCATCCTCGACGCCGCGAGCGTGCACCGCGTCGCGCAGCAGGAGCACCGGCGTGGACGACCCTGGGACACGCCGACCGCCTGGGCCGCTGTCGATCTCTTGAATGGCCGGGACACACCCTGGGTCGGCGGCTCTCAGCGGTCGAGGTTGCGCTCGGCGTTGCGAGGCCTCCAGCCGAAGCACTTGGTGTCGATGGCCCGTCGGCGTGCGTCCGACCGTCGCTTTCGAGCGTCCCGCTCGTTCCTACCTGACATACAGGAGGCTCTGGTGCCGTCAGGCATCGCCGACATCGCCAGGCTGGAAGTCGATGTCAACCTCTCCGAGGATCACGGTCGGGTGGAGGGGTACACCGACCCCAACGGAGTGGCCGACATCGTCGAGAGCTTCTTACTCTTTCCCGATCCCGGTGGAAACGTCCTGATCCACGAGGCGGCGTTCAGCAAGGGTCTGAGCCGCGGGCCCTCTACGGCGTTGACCGCATTGGACCTCGCCAGTTCCCTCGACGTACGCGAAAGGTCAGTCGGGCTGAGGGTGCTTGATCGACTGTTGGCTATTCATCGATCGGCGCCCCGTTGAGCGCCCACGTTGCTGACAGGCCGTTACGCCGCTAGTGCGACAGTCCCCTGGTCACCGTCGTCGGATTAGGTGGTTGATCAGCCCGGTGGTTGGTTCAGTTGGAGTGCCGTGGTGGCGCCGGCCCGTCGGAGCTCGGTCAGGGATAGCAGTGGTGTCTCGGCGCCGGCGCGGGCTTGCTCGTAGTGGGCCAAGATGTACGGCCCAAAGATTGGGACGGTCAGGCTGATGTGACCACGCTGCGGTGCGTAGATGTCGCCTTCGCGGATGAGGTCTTGCCGGATCCAGGACAGTTCTTGGGCGCTGCGGCGAAGGGTGTTGGCGATGGCCCTGGTGGTGGATTTGCCGCCCTGCGCGGCCAGCGCGGCAAGGTATTCCATTTGGCGGTCGGTCATTCGATCCCAGCGGGGACCGAGGGTTCGCCGATTGAGGTCGGCCTCGATGCGGGGGAGCGCGCGGGCGACATCCTCTGCGGTGATGGTGTTCGGGCCGGTTGCGGCACCCCATACCGTATGGGCGAACTGTTGCAGATGAGCTGGGTAACCCTCGCTTGCCGCGACGACTGCGCTGGCGGCCTCTGGCTGCCAGCTGACGCCTGCCCTGCGAGCCGGTTCCACGATGGCGTAGGTCGCGTCGGCCGTTGGCAGGGTCACGGACAGCTGCTCGAGGAGGAACAGGCGGTCCGGGTGGGTGACGCCGGCTGCCCGGAGCACCTCGGGCGTGTGGGGCAGGCCGGTGCCGGCAAACACAACCGCCGACCGGGGATAGTCGACGTTGAGCCGTTGCAGGGTTGCGGCCAGCAAAGCCAGGTCAGCGGCGGACGCAACCTGAACCTCGTCGACGGTGATCAGCAGACCGCCATTGGGCGCATCCTTACGAACTTCGGACGCCAATCGATCCATCGCCGCGGCCAGGGTGCCGGGGTCGAGGACGCTGCTGGCCGCGCGCTGGTGGTGTGTGGTCAGACTGGCACTGACGCCAGCGACGCCGACACTGATGCCGGCCATCCGCTCGAACGCGGCTCTGGCCCGTGTCCACGGCCCGGCTTGATCCGCGATCATCCGTTCGGCACGTTGCAGGAGGGACTCCACCAGGCCGGCGTGGCCGGCGACGGCCTGCAGGTTGACGACTTCGAACCCGGCCTGCGCGGCCAGAGCACCGTACGTGCTCAACGTGACGGTCTTCCCGACGCCGCGGGGCCCGATCAGGATGACGTCCTGGGCCCGAACCCGTCCGACGGTGACGACTTCGTTCAACCCCAGGCTCAGTTGGTGCAGCACTTCGTCGCGACCAGCCAGGACGGGTGGCAAGGTCCCGGCGCCCGGTGTGTACATACTGTGCCGCACGGCGACTCCTATACTGGCCTATACAACTCGCTGTGTATAGGCGAGTATAGGCCATCAACGATTCGTTGGAGCCGGTGTCCCGAGCACCAACAGGAAGCGGGATTACCGTATTACCGGGGTAATAGCGAGCTGTGCTTGACTCGTGTTGGCTATGCGAATCTGCACCCGGTAGCGGATCTTCCCGCCAACCGCGTCGCCGGTGTCTTATCGAATTTAGGTGGCTTTACGAAAGGCAAATAAAGTCCTAAGGGCTAGGCCGTCGCCGGACAAAAAACGAACCCACGCCTGGGTCTCTCCTGACATACCGTATTACCGGTATCTATCAGCCGTCGGGTAGCTGCCATCGTGCTGGCCATGAACCGTTCGACCGCACTCGTCCGCCGAACTCCGTTGCTGCGCGGAACGTCACCGCGACGCCGTGCGCCGATCCGCTCTGAATCAAAGCAGAAGGCCGACCGGTGTCGTGACGCTGCGGCCGCACGTCGCCAGGTCCGCGACCGCGACGGTTGCTGCGTTCTCTGCGGCGGACCTGGTGTCGATGCGCACCACAGATTGCCTCGCGGCAGGGGAGGCGCCACATGGGATCCGGCCAGGTCCGCGTTGTCCCGCCTGGTCTGGCTGTGCCGCGAGTGCCATCGCTGGGTGGAGAGCCGACGCACTCTGGCCTACGGGCTCGGTCTGTTGGTCCGCCGCGGGGTCACCCCGTGTTCGGCGGTCCCGGTGTTTCGTCATGGCAGGTGGGTGCTGCTGACGGATGACGGGCTGGTTACCCCAACCGCCGTGCCGGCCACGATCAGCGGCAACTTCGCTGAAAGCTGCGCCGCGTCGTGAGGCACCCGACAAGACCAATCGTCGGGACCACGCTAGACAGTCGGACGCCGCTCGACCGGGCCAAGGACGAACTGACGGAATCCCTACGCGAGTGTGACGCGGCGACGGTCGCGATCGTGATCCGGTTCATCGACCAGAAGCGGGACATCACGGACCCCTGGCAGAAGGAGTACCAAAAGTGAAGCGTTCCTTCAAGTTTCAGATCCGACCAACGACGCGCCAGGCGCGGTCCCTGGCCGCTTGCATCGAAGATCATCGGCAGTTGTACAACGCAGCGTTGGAAGAGCGTCGGGAGGCATACCGGATACGCCGGGTGTCGATCAGCTACGGCGGCCAGTCCGCGCAACTCAAGGAGATCCGAGACGCTGACAGCGGAGGACAGGGACGCTGGTCGTTCAGTTCCCAGCAGGCCACCCTCCGGCGGTTGGACAAGTCGTTCGGCGCATACTTCCGCCGGGTCAAGGCACACCAGACTCCCGGCTACCCGAGGTTCAAGGGTCGCGGATGGTTCGACACTGTCGAATGGCCGAAGGACCGCGACGGGTGCCGGTGGGATTCCCTGCCGAACCAGCCATCGACCCGCGTCTACCTGCAAGGGATCGGGCACGTCAAGGTCAATCAACACCGGCCCATACAGGGCGTCGTGAAAACGATCTCGGTGAAGCGGGAGGGGCGCCGCTGGTTCGTCATCCTGTCCTGCAACGGTGTCCCAGCCGTGCCACTGCCCAGGACCGGCGTATCGCTCGGCATCGACATGGGGGTCATTCATTTCTTGACCACTAGCGCCGGTGAACACGTTCCGAACAGTCGCTACCTCGTCGGGTCCGCCGCGAAACTGGTCCGCACCCAGCGCGCCCTCGCGCGGTGCAAGCGCGGGTCCAAACGCCGGCGTGCTGTCGTCCAGCAGTTTGCCGCGATCCACCGGAAGGTCCGGAACCAGCGCGCCGATCAGGCGCACAAGGTCGCACTCGACCTGGTGCGCAGCGCCGACGTGATCGCCCGCGAAAACCTCCGAATCGGGAACATGACCCGGTCGGTCGGTGGGACTGTCGAGAACCCGGGCAGGAACGTGGCCGCCAAGAGCGGCCTCAACAGAGGCATTCTAGACGCGGGTTGGGGGGTGTTCTTCGAGATCCTTACGCACAAGGCTGAAAGTGCCGGTCGGACTGTGATCTCGGTGGACCCTCATGACACATCCCGCACGTGCTCGCAATGCGGGCATTGTGAAGCAGGAAACCGCAACAAAGAGGCGTTCGTCTGTCTGTCGTGTGGGTATCCCGCGCATGCGGACACGAACGCCGCGACGAATATCGCTTTGAGGGCCGGATTGGCCCTTCGGGGTGCGCAAGCATCCTGAGAAGCCTGCGGCTTTAGCCGTAGGAGTAATCACCTCGGGCACCTCCCACCGGTGGTTCACGGCCTCATCAAGCCGCGACCAGATCGGCGTTGTCGGTGTCCTGTCATAGCGTGCCGACCGAAGGGTAACCAGCGACTAGCCAATGGGGAGTGACAATGACCGACGCCGAGCAGTTTTGGGTATTCCGGTTCGCCCTTGATCCCACCACCGTTCAGGTACAAAGGCCTCGCCCGCCACGTAGGTGCCGCCCTCTCAGCGTTCAACCCCGCCCCGGGTTAAAGGTGGCAGCTCACCCGGGAATGGCGCACCCGGGTCGCCGCCTGCAATACCGTATTACCGGTAGAACACATGGTTCCTTGAGTTGACATCGTGCTTGCCATGATGCGATCGATCTCTAGGCGATCTGGCTACCCTCCTGCGCCCATGCGCTGTGGCTTGCCGGACTCAGCAACGGTGGCAGTTCACGCTGGCCATGACGGTGGTCGCCGCTGCGTACCAGACACAGCAGGGTCGCGACCGCGACTTGACGCACCTTTCGGTCAGCGTTCTTGTCGTGGTCACGCCGAACTCGATCGGGGTAGTGCAAGCCCTCCTGGTCGAGCCCAATATTGCAGCGGTGTCGCTGTCAGTTATTACCGCACGGCATCATTCACGTGTTTGCCGCAGCCGTCAGAAACCGTCCGAATGAGGTGGTCAGCCATCTGTGTTTTGCCCATTACTCTACGTTTTTCAACCACATGTGCCGGCGCAGTGGAGGCGGTGTGACGACTCGGGCAGGTTGGCTTGCTGCGGTCGGTGCCTGCGCTGTGCTCGCGGTGGCGGGGTGTTCCTCCAACGACGTGATCGCGGACCCCACCACTGCGACCAGCACGCCGACCGTGTCGTCCTCAGCATCCTCAGCGTCGACCGCGTCACCGTCACCGAGCACCGCGTCACCTACTGCGGCGTCGCGGCCACCGACCACGTTCGAGCGCGACACCATCGGCGAGCGAAGCATCGACCAGCGTTCCGTTGCCTGCCGGTCTGACGCCTGCTCAGGTCGCCGACGCAGAGGCGGCGGTGGCGGCCTACGTCGGCTACTACGGGCTTGTCGACCGGGCCTACGCCGACCCGGGCAAGGACTGGTCGAAGGAGGCCGCGAAGTGGGCGGCCGACCCGGTGAAGTCAAGTCTGCTGAGAAATCTGGCCGGCACGGCAAAGCTCGGCCAGTACCGAACCGGACCAATCGAGTCGAACCGCGGGTGACCAAGGTAGAGACTGGCATTGGTCACGATTGACCGACTGTGTCGACTCCACAACGACGGGCTTCTTTGACAAGAACGGGATAGTCGATCAAGGCGCCGGATGCCCCGGGCTCGCTACTTCCGGCATGTCTCTGAGGTACAAGTTGCTCAGTACGAGGGCGGCGACTGGCTGGTGACGTTCATTACCGATGACTACAACAAGACATGCTGAGAGCCGCTGCAGCGGCCGTGCTGCGGTTCTGGTGCTGCGTGATCGTCGCGCCGTTCCGGCTTCCGGCGGAGCCACCGCCACCGGCAACGGAGTGACGCTGTCCCGACGGTCGTTGCGGAGTTGGCGCGGTCGATCCCGGGTCCGCTGGATCCCCGGGCGCCGGCGCCCCGGTTGGTCCGCCTCGCGCAGTGGACGCCACGCATCAGCCGCTGTCGGACTCTGGTGGCGCCGAGGGATCGAGTTCGCCGGGGTCCAGCGATGGTGGTGCCCCGGCGGTTGCCGCGCCGGCGTGCACCGAGGAGCCGATGAACCCGCAACCTGCGGCGGGTTCGCCGTGGTGGGACGGTCAGAGCGCCGCCGACGGCCTGGTCGTCCAGTGGGTGTGCACCGGGGGACTGACGCCCGCGACCTGCACGAGCTGCACTGTGCTGACGCCGCATTTCGCGGCCAGTGGTGCACCAGCACCCGGGGCCCCGGGTGGTGCTCCTGCTCCCGCAGCACCGCCACCTCCGACGCCGGAGGAGCTGGCGCAGCAGGCGTATCAGCGATTGCCGATCCCTGAACCGTCAATGCATTTCGGGCCGGACGACAGCAAGATCGCGGCGAAGTACTGGCTGTACATGTGGGTCGACGATCCCGGCGCCGTGATCGGCGACGGCGACGGCGGGTGCGGTGTCGGTGACAGCGACGGCCCGGTTGACGTCGGTGACCTGGTCGATGGGTGAACCGGCTTCGGCGGAGAACCTTGCCAGCCGGGTCGCGCCGATCACTTGCCAAGGGCATAGGGACGAATCCGGGACCGGTCGGTGGACACGACCGCTGACCCGCGCCGGGGATCGTGCGCCTACATGTACCGGCTTCGGTCAACCCCGGAACGCACCGGTGGGACAGGGACGTGGCCGGTCACGGCGACAGCCAACTGGACGATCAGCTGGGCGGCGAACACCGGTGAGGCGGGGACGTTGCCTGCGCCGCCGACGGTGTCGACGGTTCCGGTGCGGGTGGGGGCGTGGAGCACGGTGCTCGTCGCGGACGGTGCGACAGTTCCCGGCGGTTGAACGGCCCATCAACGGAGTTGGGCAAACCCTATTGCCGTATTACCGGTAATAGGTGGTGTGGGTCGGTTGGACAGAATCCCGCGGATGGGTCGGGCCGGATGCTGTGAAGGGTGTGGGTGCCTGTGAAAGCGCCTTCGTTGAAGAGAGAACAGGTCCCACCGGTTGGACAGATCAACGGGGCCGATCGCCCGGTGGGTCCTCCGCTGCCGGTGCAGAAGCTGCGGCAACCGGGTCGCAGCCGCCGCCCGCTGATGCTGGCGCTGATGGTTCTGCTGATGGTGGTCAGCGCGCTGGCGGCGTGGTTCTTCGTGCAGAAGTCGACCGAGCGGGTCGCGGTGGTCGGTGTTGTCCGCGATGTCGCGTGGGGGCAGCAGATCCAGGCGTCCGATCTGGTGGCCGTCGAGGTGGTGTCAGATCCGTCCCTCAAGCCGGTGAGCTGGGATCAGCGATCGGCACTGGTCGGTCAGCGCGCGGCCACCGATCTGCAGGCCGGCACGCTGTTGACGGCGAGGTCGGTGACCGACGTCGAGGTACCCCCCGCAGGGAAGGCGCTGGTCGGGATTCAGGTGAAGTCCGGGCAGGTCCCGGTCACCCCGTTGGCACCGCAGGATCGGGTGTTGCTGGTGCCCGCTGACCAACAGACAGCCCCGGCGGCCGCCGGCGCAGCGCAGGCAAAGCCGGTGCAGGCGGAGGTTTACACCGTCGGCGCGACCGACGCGAACGGCACCCGCACGGTGGACGTGCTGGTCCCGGAGGCGGCGGCGGCGCAAACAGCCGCGGACGCCGCAGCAGGCCGCTTGGCGATCGTCCTGGTCCCCAGGAGTTGAGGTCGAAATGTTGATCGCGGTGGTGTCCTCGAAGAATTCGCCCGGGGCGACGACAACATCCTTGGCTTTGACGCTGGCGTGGCCCCGGCCGGCGTTACTGGCCGAACTCGACCCCCGTGGCGGCGACATCCTGTGGGGGTACGGGCGTGGACAGAACGTCGGCGGCGCCGGCTTGCTGCGCCTTCAGCTGACGTCGCGAGCCCATCCCGCGTCGGAATCGGTGTGGGCTGAGGTGATCGAGCTGCCCGGGTCGGCCCCGGTGAAGGGATCCGCGGCCGACAATCCGCGGTGGTGGCTTCCCGGGTTGACCGAGCCCAGGCAGGTGGGAACGGTGAACTGGAGCCTGGTGCTGCGGCTGCTCCGGTCGGTGGGCGACGGGGTCGATGTGGTCGCCGATTGCGGTTCGGTGCACGGTAACGCGGAGCGGACGCCGAGACCGGTGTGGGCGGGTGCTGACCTGGTGGTGTTGACGGTTCGCCCGACGCTGGCCGGAGTGCATGCCGCGCGCAACGCCGCTGAGGTCCTTCGTGAGGACTTGATGGCCAGCGGTTTGGGGCCGGACCGGTTGGTGTCGGTGGTGGTGAACTGCCCGTACGGCTACCCACTGGGTGACGTCGTCGATGAACTCCAGGAGTACGCCCCGGTGCTGGGTGAGCTGCCCTTCGACCCGGACGCCGCGGACACCTTGGGGGGACTGCGGGACCAGCGTCCGCGGTTCGCCAAATC
Source organism: uncultured Solirubrobacterales bacterium (assembly GCA_963795665.1). GTDB lineage: Bacteria > Actinomycetota > Thermoleophilia > Solirubrobacterales > 70-9 > DASUPK01. The sequence continues at coordinate 251,656 of CAWCIP010000027.1, forward strand.
CTCATTGCTGCGGCACGCGGGCAAGATCGCCGCCGCCATCGGCACCAAGGTCTTGGACAGCGCGCCCCCCGCCGCGACAGCACCACCACCCGTCGCCGCGTCGGCGCCGGCGCCGGCCGCGGCGGACGGATCCACCAACGGGTTGGACAGAACCGTGCCCCCGTCGACCAGGTCATCGGCCCGAAACGCTGCGGCTCCTGCAGGGGCCAGCAACCGCCGGATCGTGCCCGTCTCACCACCCCCTCCGGTGCCCCGCCCGACTGACACCGCCGAAGCCACAGCACCGGGAGGAACCCGATGACCGACCACACCCAGAACCCGAACGGTGTTTTCATCGCCGGTCCCCACGTCGGCGGGCACAACCACATTGCTGCGCAACCTCATCGCCGACCTGGCGCGAGAGGACACCACGGACACTGCGGCGCAGACGCTGCCCGCACCCCGGAGAAGAAGTCATGACGACGGACTTCGGATCCCGGATCAGCGACAGCCATCCCGCGGAGGTCGATGCCGGTTTGGTCCGGGGAATTGTCGACACGGTCAATGCGCAGCTGGAGGAGTACGCCGCCGCGCACGGGTCGCTGACAACCGAGGCGACCAAGGAGATGGCCAAGAACCTGATCATGCGCCGCCTCGAGGAGCACACTTTCACCTCCGCGGACGCCGGCCGCGGCGTGCTGTCGGCTGCCGATGAGATCGCTGTCATGGAAGCGGTTCTGGAGAGGATGTTCGGCATCGGCCGGTTCGGCCCGTTGCTCGCCGATGCCGAGGTGGAGGACATCTACATCTGCGGGGCCGAACCCGTGGTCGTGAAGTTCTTCGGCGGACGGAAAGAAACCCGGCCTCCGGTCGCTGATTCCGATAAGGACCTGCTGAACCAGGTCACGTCCATCGCCACCCACCAGGGAATGAATGAGCGTGACGTGACGGCCGCGCGGCCGTTCTTGAACATGGACCTCCCCGGGTATGACGCCCGGCTGGGTCTGGTCTTCGACGTGACACCGCACCCGGTGGTCACGATCCGCCGACACCGGTTCGTGGATGTTCACCTGGAGCACCTGGTGCGGTGGGGAACCATCTCCCGGTCGATGATGGCGTTCCTGCACGCCGCCGTGGTGGGCAAGCGATCCCTGCTCGTTGTGGGGCCCCAGTCCGCGGGGAAAACCACGATGCTCCGCGCGCTTGCGCAATGCATTTCCAGTGAGGAACGTTTCGCAACACTAGAAACGGAATATGAGTTGCTGTTGCACACCATTCCTGGCCGGTTTCCGTTGCTGATCCCGGTGGAGGAACGGGTCGGGGGCGGTGACCGGGACGCTTCAGGCAAACCAGCCGGCGAGATCACGATCGGCGACGTCTTTCCGTGGACGCTGCGGCACTCACTGGAGCGGGTGATCGTCGGAGAGGCCCGGAACCAGGAGATCGTCGCCCTGCTGCGGGCCATGAGCAGGGGGTACCGCGGGTCGATGGCAAGTTTCCATGCCGACTCGGCCCGGGAGACCTTCGAGTCGATGGCCACGCTGCTGATCGACCATGCACCGTCGTTGACGCACGAGGCCGCGATGCGTCAGATCGCCACCGCCCTGGACTTCATCATCTTCATCGACCGGGAAGAAGTCACCGACCGGACCACCGGTGAGCCCACCGAGATCCGTTACGTCTCAGAGATCATCCAGGTCGGTGACATGACCCGGGACAGCCCGGTCCCGGCGACAACCGAGGTCTTCGGGCCAGCGAAGGACGATGACGCCCGGCTGTTGGATCCCCGCGGGTACCCGCGGGGGCCGCTGCCGTCGGCGGACAACCTGTGGGCCCGACGCGCCGGCCTCGACATGGCGTGGCTGACAAGTGAGCACGGCGCCTGGGACTCGCCGTTCCCGATCAGAGGCATCTCGTGAACCCTTACGCGGTCGGTGCTGCGGTCGCGGCCATCGGGCTGGTCGGCGGGATGTGCGGCGTCGTCGTCGCCGTCCGCGGGAAAGACCCCGAGTCGGTGTTCAGGACACGCGGGTCACGGGTGCGGCCCGCCGGTTCCCGAGAAGCGAGCAGGCGACGGCTGATTCGGTTCGGTGGCGCCGCCGCGGCCACCGCGGTGGTGTGGTTGGTCACCGGGTGGCCGGTGGGCGCATTGCTTGTGGGGGTGCTGGTTCTGACCGGCAGGTACTTCTTCGGGGGCGGCAAGGTCGCCGCCGGCCGCATCGACCGCCTGGAAGGTTTGGAGCAGTGGGTGCGGCATCTGTCCGACAGCATGGCGTCCGGGTCGATGCCGGTGCAGACGATCGTCCGTTCCGCCGATCATGCCCCGCCGGTCATCTCCGACCAGGTCTCCAGGCTCGCCACCAGACTGTCCACACCGAGGTTGGACAGAAATGAGGCGTTGCGGCGTTTCGCCGATGAGATCGACGACGCCCTCGGCGACATCGTGGTGTTGGCGCTGCAGCGGGCGGTCAACACGCGTGGTTCCGAGCGGGTGCCGTACGTGCTGCAGACCCTCGCCGAGGCGGTCGGGGCAGAAGTGAAAGCCAGGCGGGCTATTGAGAAGGAAAGAGCCGGCCCGCGGAGGGAAACCCAGGCCATCATCATCGTGCTCGGCGTCTTCATCGGCGCCCTGACCGTGTTCACCAAGTACCCGCAGGTGTACGGGACGGTCCAGGGGCAGGTGGTGCTGCTCATCCTCGGAGTCATTGTGCTGCTGGGGCTGTGGATGATGCGGCGGCTGTCCATCGGGGGGCAGCCGCCGAGGATTCTGTCCGAAGTGCAGGAGCCGAGCTCATGAACCCGGTCGTGGTCGGCGTCATCGTCGCCGGGGCCCTGTTCGGCCTCGCTGTCGGAGTTGTGGTGATCTACTGGCTGGTCCCGCAGCGGGTTTCACTGCACGAGGCACTCACGTTGGACAGAACCATGCTGTCGGCCGCGGTGCTCGAGCAGGAAGCCATCCTCGCCCCGGTCACCGCCACAGCACGGACCCGCTGGGCCGGGATGGTCAGCCGGTTGGAAAGCAGGCTCGCGGGTTGGCGGCTCACCACACCCGATGAGGCACTGGCACTGATCGAGTGGACCCGCGGCCGGTTCCTGCTGACCCGGGTGGGGTTGACCCTCGCCGCCGTGCTGATCGGGCCGGTGCTCTGGTTGCTCGTCACCATCGCCGGCATCCCAGTCGCTTTCGCGCCGCCGCAGGGGTTGTCACTGCTTCTCGGCTTGGCCGTCTGGTACGGGGTCGGGGCGTGGGTGGCGGGGCAGGGCGCCGCCCGGAAACTGGAGATGCGGGAAGCGCTGATCTCCTACCTGACCCTGCTGGCGCTGTACAAGGCCTCCGGTGAGGGCATGCTGTCCGCGCTGCAACAGGCCGCCACCACATCAAACGCATGGACCTTCCGCCGGATCGACGCGCGCCTGGCCGCATCGTTGCGGGCCGGTCTGTCACCACAGGCAGGGCTGCGGCAGCTCGGGGAAGAACTGGGCATCACCGAAATCGGTGACGTGGCCGATATTGCCGCCACCGCCAGCCTGCAGGGCGCCGGGGTGTTCACCACCCTGCTGGCCCGGGCCGAGGCGCTGCGCAACCAAATGCAATCCGATGCCGAGGCGGAAGCCGCCGGACGCTCGGTCCAACTGGGCATCCCCAAGGTGATGCTCGTGATGGCCGGCATCGGATTTCTGATGTACCCGCTGATCATCGGGATCACGGGCTAACACAAAGGGAAAGAGGAATCACCATGCCGGAGCAACTGCAGGCAACGATCCAGTGGTACCAGAACACCATCGAGGCACATCTGCGCGGGCTGCTGAAGGACCGTGACGGTGAGGCCGGCGGCGGCGGCGGTATGTCCTTGGAGGCACTGGTGCTGATCGGCGTCGGTGTTGCGATCGCCCTGGGCCTTGGGGTGTGGTTGGCGTCGGTGATCGCCAGCAAGCAGGCGACGATCCAGCCCTGATCACCACCACAATGGCGACCACACGGGGATGTAAGCACCGGTGTCAGGACGAACGGGGCAGCGGGGGTATCTCGCTGTCCTGGGTACTGCTGACACCGGTGCTCCTCGCGCTGATCTTCGGTGGCATCGCCATGGCCTTTCGGATGTACGGGGAAAACCTGGCCCTCGACGCGGCCAACGCCGGGGCGAGAGCGGCGGCCGTGCTACCGGTTTCGGCCGATCGGGGCCGGCAGGCGGCGCAGGAGTTCCTCGACCAGAACGCCGCCGGAACCTTGAGCGGCACCTCGGTGACAGTGGAACTGTCCGGTACCGATGTGGTGGTGTCCGTCACCGGGCACACCCCGATCCTGCCCGGCACGATCTCCCGGCAGTCGTCGCTGGTTGTGGAGCGGCTGCCATGACCGCCGCGAGAGAGCGGTTCGCCCGGTTACGTCGCCGGGGCAGGGAAGCCGGCGCAGGTGGGGAATCGCTGGAACTGGTCATCATCGTCCCGTTGATCTTGGCGCTGTTCATGGCGATCGTCGCGGTGGGCCGGTACGAACTGGGATCGGGAAAGATCGATCAGGCTGCTGGTGCCGCCGCCAGGGCTGCCTCCCAACAGGTTTCGGCATTGCAGGCCCAACCGGCAGCGATGGCGGCCGCTCAGTCGTCGCTGTCCAGCGCAGGAGTCACCTGCCAGGGCATCGACGTATCGGTGGACACTGCCGGGTTCAGCGCCGCCGCGGGCAGCGCCGCGGACGTCACGGTGACAGTGTCGTGCGCGGTGTCCTGGTCCGACCTGACGATCCCCGGATGGCCAGGGAGCAAAGACATCCAGGCCACCGCCGCCTCCCCGCTGGACACCCGAAGGATCGGGACGTAATGGCGGCCTGGTGGCAGGTGCGGTGGGCGCGGCTTCGCAATCGAACCCACGCCGGTGAATCGGGGGAAGGCGGCGGTATCTCGTTTGTCATGCTCGGTACCGCCGTCGCCTTACTCATGGTGCTCGGCCTGGTCTTGGACGGGAGCGCCAAGGCGCACGCCCTGGACCGGGCCAATCAACTTGCGTACGAGGCGGCTCGGGCCGGCCTGCAGGCGGTGAATCCAGCAGCGTCGAGAGTCGACGTCGCCGCTGTGGACGCGGCCGTGGACAGCTACCTTGCTGCGCAGGGGGTTTCGGGGACCGCGGCAATCGCCGATCAGCAAGTCGTCGTCGAGGTCACCATCACCGAGCCGACGAAGATGCTGTCCATGGTCGGGATCGATTCGATGACGGTGACCGGTCATGGCACCGCCAACCTCGTCTACGGGCAATGAGGACAAGACGATGAACATGGTCGGACGGCTGCTGCGAGCCTTGGCGGCGTTGATCACGCTGGTCGCTGTGGTGGTCGGCGCCCCGATCGCCTTGTGGCTGATGGGTCGCGGACTGCTTCCTGCGGGCGTGCCGTCCGTCAGTGACGTGTGGAACGGGTTGACCGGCCGGGACACCGGAGGAGTGTTCCTCGGTTTGCTGGTCGTGATCGGGTTCGTCGCCTGGGCCGTCTTCACCCTGTGCGTGGTCCTGGAGATCGCCGCGTTACTGGTTGGCCGCCGCCGGGCCTGGCGGATTCCGATGCTCCGCGTCCCGCAGTCGGCGGCCACCGCGCTGATCAGCGTCATCCTCACCGGCACGGTCATGCTCGGCGGGGCCGGTACGGCGATGGCCCGTCCAGCACCCGCCATTGACTTGCACCAATCCCTGTCCGCTGGGACCGCCGCCGCAGCAGCGGTTGACACCTCCGCAGTGCACGGGCCTGCCGCGGCACCAGGCCCTGCTGCGACCCCACAACGGGCCGCGCAGGCAGCGCCGACGGCGCACGCCGGTCCGCTGTGGACGGTCGCCCGGTACGACACGTTCTGGGGGATCGCCGAGAAGACGCTCGGCGACGGGAGCCGTTACCCGGAGATCGTCGAGCTGAACGTCGGCATCGCCCAGGCAGATGGCGGGGCGGTCCGCGACTCGTCCACCAATCTGGAGATCGGTTGGCAGCTGCGGCTTCCCGCTGACGCCGATGCCCCGCGGGCGGCACCGGCAGCGCCGGTCGACGTGGTCACCGTGCAACAGGGGGACACGCTGTCCGGCATCGCCCTGCAGCAGCTCGGCGACGCCACCAAATACCCCGAACTCGCCGCCTTGAACGGCATCTCAAACGCGGATCTGATCAACCCTGGTGAAGTCATCCGCATCTCGGATCCAGCTGCCGGCACGCAGCCGGCCCAGGCGCCGGCGCCGGCAGATGGTGGACAGAACCAGCCACCGCCGTCGGCGGCCGCGGCCGCGCCGGCGACGCCTGCAGCTGAAGGTGTTGGACAGAACGAACCATCGGTCCCGGGTCGGTCGACCGCTGAATCGCAGGCGCCTGCCGCGGCGCCGCCGGCAGCACCGACCACCGGCGAAGTTGGACAGAACCAAGCTCAGGCCACTGCACCGACCGGCCGGGCCGCGGCGCCGCCTTCCCCGACAACCGCACCGGGCGATTCCGCCGCGGCATCGGCCAGTGCTGAGGGCGACAACCAGGATCATGCCGCGGTGGCTCCTGCCGCGGTCGGGATGGGGCTCAGCGCCGTGCTGGCCGCGGCCGTGTGGTGGGGGTTACTCGCCGCACGTCGCAGGAAGGGCCGGCGCCGCCGGATCGACCAGCAACCGGTGATGGCCAGCTTGCAGGCCGCGCGAGTTGAACGGCGGATCCGGGAACGCGCCGGCACCCGGGACGTGCTGTGGATGGACACCGCTTTGCGGTACGCCGCGCACCTGTCCACCGGTCGTGACGCCGCGGAACTGCCTGATGTGACCTGTGTCTGGCTGTCCGACACCGAGCTGCAGTTGCAGCTGGCCGCGCCCGCCGCGGCGCCAGCTCCGTTCACCGCCGAGGGCGACAGCTGGGTGCTGCCGGTCGACCGCGGACATCCCGGTATCCGGTGAGGACTGGGCAGACCCGGCGGCGCCGTTCCCGTTGTTGACCAGCGTCGGCGACCTGAACGGGGAGACGCTGCTGGTGGATTTCGAGCGGCTCGGCGCGGTGACCCTGACCGGTGATGCGGACCGGACCAGGGACCTGCTGACCCACATTGCCGTGGAGCTCGCGCACAACGCCTGGTCTGATCATCTACAGGTCACCCTCGTCGGGTGGGGCCCAGAACTGGTGGCGTTGAACCCCGATCGGGTCCGGCATCTGTCCACGGTCGCCGACGTCGCCACATTGGTGCGGGGGCGGGTCGGTGAAACGCGGGACGTCATGGCGGACCTGCGGACCACAGTGCTGGCCGACCGGGTGGTGGATCCGGCTGCCGGGGACTGGTCACCGGAGGTATGGCTGATCGATGCCGCCAGCGCTGAAGGTGACCTGCAGGCTTTGGAACAGGTGCTGGCAGGGGTCGCGGTGGCCGGTCGATCCACGGTGGCTGTCATTGCCCGTGCCGAGGGATTCACGCCCGCCGGCGGAGCGGTGATCGACGTCGACGCGAACGGGCAGCTGTCGCTGCCGGCGCTGATCGGCGAACAGCGGGTACACGCGGCGGGGATGGACCCGGAAGCACTGGACCGGTTGCTGGAACTGTTCGATTGCGCCGGTCAGTTCGAGCAACCCGGGCCGATGACCGGCCCGGATCCGTGGGCCAAAGGGATGAGCACAGCAGGGTCGCTCATCCCCGAGGACCTGGTGCCCATCGCTGAATCCGACAGTGCCGTTGTCGACGAGACCCCCGTCGACGACGCCGAACCTGAGCAGCTCGAGGATCCCGCCGGCGACCAGGAGATTGGACAGAAGTCGGGTCAGGTTCTTCCTCTTCGGGTCGGTCCGTCCGCTGCCGCAACCGCTGCACTCGAGGCGACGCTGACCGCGGATCCCGAACTCGACGACGACCTGGCGGAGTGGTTCCAGCCTGCCCCGCGGCGACCGCGGGTGGCCGTCCTGGGGCCACCGCTAGTCATCGCGAACGGTCTGATGCCCACCGGTCGTCTCGTGCGGTTGACCGAGATGGCGATCTACCTGGGTGTTCATCGGGAGGTCGGCGCGGACAAATTCGTCACCGACCTGTGGGCCGAAGACGCCAACATCAAGGCGGTGTCCCGCCGGTCGGACATCTCCCGGATCCGGGCATGGATGGGCGTCGACGAGGACGGCCGCAAGTACCTGCCGGAAGCGCGGAACAAGCCGTACCGACTGACCAGGCTGCTCGACCTCGACCTGTTCCGCCGGTTGCGGAAACGCGCCGACGCCCGCGGCGGGGCCGGGGATCCGGTCGGTGCCCAGCGAGACCTGTTGTCGGCGCTGATGCTGGTACGCGGACCGGTCATGGCGGACGCATCCCCCGACGCCTACGCCTGGCTCGTCACCAGCGACCCGGCCGGGGTGCTGCAGGCGCCGCTGACGGTGATCGCGACAGCCCACCAACTGGTGAACAGTGCCCTCGCCGACGACGATCTGGACCTGGCCAGAATGGCCGCCGACATCGCGCACCAGGTCGACCCCGCCGAGGATCAACCGCTGTGCGACCTGCTGCGGATCTCCCACCGCGCCGGCAACGATCTGGACGCCCGGTCGTGGGCACAACTGCTGCTGCAGATCAACGGGGTCGAGGCGCCGGAGGACCTGCCGAACCTGGATTCCTACCTCACCGTGCACGAGGTCTTCCCACGCGGGCTGCGGTCGGCGACAGCCGCCGCCGCATCCGGATAGGCAACAGGCGGCGAGACGGTGACAGTGGTGAATGTTGTTGCAGGAGCGGTGATCGGCGCCGTCATGGCACCGCTGGTGTACCTGCTCGCGACGCTGCTACTGACCGGACCGAATCGGATTCCTCGGACACCGTTGATCCTGGCTGCACTGCTCGCGGCGTGCATCGCAGCCGGTGTCGCCATCACCACGTCAGCCTCAAGTACGTCCCGGGACACGGGTTTCACCGGGATGGCCACCGTCGTTGCCTACGGGCTGTTCGCTGTCGGGGTCGTGGCCGCCGCGCTGGTCGACGTCACCGAGCGGCGCATCCCGAACCGCATCACCTACCCGCTGGTCGCGATCGGTGTCCTCGCCCTGCCGTGGCTCACCCAACCCACCACCGGGTGGGCCCTGCTGGCCCCGCTTCTCGGGGCCGCCGCGTCAGCGGTCATCGGGCTGCTCAACGCCTTGCTCGCCGATCAGGGACTCGGCGATGTCAAACTCGCCGTCGCGGTGGGCGCCTGGATGGCGCACCTGGGTGTGCTCGCGTGGATCACCGGTGTGCTGGTCGGGCAACTACTGATGATCGCCGCCGTCGCCAGCACCCAGATCCGGCGCCGCCGAGCCGGCCTACCACCGGACTACACACCGCTGGGTCCAAGCCTCGCCGGCGGTGCCGTCTTCGCCGTTGCTGCCGCCGGCATCCAGTTCTAGCAACCCCCGCAGGATCCGGAGGACATGATGCTTCGGGATGACTTATTGATGCCCTCACTACAGGTCCAAGCGGAACTGGCGTAGGTGATCGTGCTCGGGTCGTACGTCGCGGTGGCGCCGATCAGTTCGCATCGCGTCCGCGCCGGTGAGTAACTGCCCGGCCGCGGGGACGCAGTGGGCAAGAAGACACTGAGCGGATGTGGGTTGCGAGCGATAACAGTAACCCGCTGCTCCGGAAGGACATTTGGAACCGAGACGCCGGCAGAAGCAATCGCTGATCAACCGCTGCACCATCGTCTACACCCTGTACGCCAACATCACCGTCCGCCGCCTCTACCTCGAGTTGGACCTGCACACCGGCACGATGCTCGGACATCAACCGCGTGCTCGACCCGGAATGCCGCCCCGATATCGACCTGGAGTGGACATCGAGAACGCACCGAGCTGGTCACTCGACGAGGCCGACCGACTGAAAACCACGGCACTTTGAACAGCTGCTCCTCCCGACCGATTGCCTCCCGTGCCCGCCCACCCAACGGCGGCGGTCGCCGCCGACTGGTAGTTACCTCCATTTTCGCGTCAGCGGCCCGCCCGGACGCGCGTCTGCACAATGGGTAACCACACCGACGGCCAGCCACATATTCGGCAATCCGCCTCAAGTGCGCATATTGGAGCCAGTCATCCAGGCTTGGTTGACGTCCGCCGACGTCGACGGACTGGCGGTGGTCCGACGGACTCGCGTTCGCGCAGTGGCATAGGGATGCGGTGGACGATCGGCGATCGTTGGGGGTCGAGAAGGGTTTCCACGGCGCGGCGGCCCATTTCGAAATGCGGTAAGGCGATACTGGTTACCCGCGGGCGTAGCCATTTAGCCAGGTCGGAGTCGTCGAACGAGATCACGGAAACGTCTTCCGGCACCCTCATGCGGGAGTCTTGAATCGCTTGGTAGGTGCCCATGGCGACGCGGTCATTGAGGCAGATGAAGGCGGTAGGTCTGTTACCGGCAGCCAAGAACTCATTGACCGCTGTGTAGGCGTATTCCGGCCACCAGAGGGTGTCGATGGAATTCATCAGTTCGGTGCCCTGCTCACGCAGCACACCTTCCACCCCGGCCATCCGTTCGGCTGCGGCCAGGACATTCGATAATCTTTCGCCGACGACAACGATTTGATCGCGGTGTCCGTGCCGCAGCAGTTCCCGCGCCGCGGCCTTGCCGGCCTCAAGATCGTCCGGAATGATCGATGGCAGCGCCTTTGCTCGGGCCAGGCAGTTCAGCAGAACCAGTGGCTGCTCGCGTAGCGTCTTCGACACGCGCACATTCCGCGTGTACAGGGACGCGTAGACAAATCCACCGACACCCCGGTCGAGCATGTTTCGGATCAGCCGCTTCTCAACCTCGGGGTCACCCTCGGTCTCGCCGATGAACAGGAGGTGCTCGTGCAGTAACGCTGTGGTCGTCGCGCCACGAACAACTTCGCCGGCGAAGACCTCTGAAGCGATCATGTCGGAGAGCAGCCCGATGGTTTGGGAGAGGTTCGTGCGCAGACTGCGGGCCAAAAGGCTGGGCCGGTAGTTCAGTTCTCGGGCCGCCTTCAAGACGCGCTGCTCTGCGTCACTGGAGATGCGCATGTCCCGTCGTCCGGTCATCACGAACGATGCAGTTGTGCTGGACACGCCAGCACGCTTCGCGACATCCATCAGGGTGACCCTTGCCGTGGTCACCCCGCAAGCCCCGTCATTGTTTCCTCCGGTCCTCGGTGACATCCGCGAAGTACTGTGCGCGCCGTCAAGGCGCCATCGTCCCATCCGGCTTCACCAGGTCACAATACGATCACGTCTAGGCCCAGGCAGTGGAAGCGCTGCCAGGCCACATCGCGCACTGTCCGATTTAGCAAGCTGCCTGGGCCGAAAGCTCATCCTCGATGAGCCGTCACCACTGGACAGCGTTCACTTCGGGCGAAATGTGTGGCTAGGCGCCCCTTTCCGGTTGGCTGACGGGCCAAGGATGCAGTGTGACCAGAGTCCAATCTGGTCTTGACAAGGGTGCGCTCGCAGAGAATTCTCTGGCTAACCCGTTTCAGCAACCTGCCCCGCCCTGGACCACTGGCGGATGCGGTGTTGTTCGGGTCAGGACGCCCATCCCTATGACAGCGTTGAGGAGTCAGCACCATGCAGCTGAGAAAAGCCCGACTCGCGGCCATCGCCGGAGTTGTCGCACTCGCCGTCGCCGCTTGTGGGGGTGGATCGAGCACCACAGCCAGTTCCACCAGCGCCGCGGGCGGGGCGGCCGAGAGTGGAAGTGCGGCCGCGAGCGGAGATGCGGCCGAGAGCGAAACTGCAGCAGCGACCTCCGCGGCCGGTACCGCCGCAGCCGGCGGGTCCACCGAAGGAACCTTGACCATCTGGGCCGACGATCTCTACGGGCCGGCCATCAAGGAGGCCAGCGCAGCGTTCGCGTCGGACAACGGCGTGGCAGTCAATGTCGAGACCGTCTCCAAAGACCTCCAGGCGCAGTTCGTCACCGCCTCGCAGGCCGGCACCGGTCCGGACCTGGTGATGGGTGCGCATGACTGGATCGGCAACCTTGTCCAGAACGGCGCCATCGAACCCATTCCGATGACCGACGCGACCAAGGCCCTGTTCCAGAAACCCGCCGTTCAGGCGGTGACCTTCAACAGTCAGATTTACGGCGTTCCGTACGCACTGGAGAACATTGCGCTGTACCGCAACACCGACCTCGCCCCGACAGCGCCGGCGACCTGGGAGGACCTGCAGGCCACCGCAACCGAGCTGCAGAAGTCAGGAAAGGTCAGTGAACTGCTGGCCCTGCCGATCGGCACCGACGGTGGGCCCGCGCCCTACCATGTGCAGCCGATCTTCACCTCCGGCGGCGGTGTGCTGTTCGTGCAGAATCCGGATGGCAGCTACGACACCAAGCAGATGGAGATGGGCAGTCAGGGCAGCATCGATGCGATGACCAAGATCGGCAAGATGGGCGCGGCCGGCCTGCTGAAGACGTCCATCGGTGCGGACAACGTGGCTACCCTGTTCACCGACAAGAAGGCCGCTTTCATGGTCTCGGGTCCGTGGAACCTCCCGGCAGTGGTGAAGTCCGGGGTGAAGTATGAGATCTCCGATCTGCCGAAGTTCGCCGACGGCACGGCCGCCCAACCGTTCATCGGGGCACAGACTCTGTATGTCGCGGCCAAGGGCAAGAACAAGGCACTGGCGCAGGAATTCGCGACGAACTTCTTCATCCAGCCACAGGTGGCGAAGGCGCTGTACGACGTGCAACCCCGACCCCCGGCGCTGCAGTCCACCTTTGACGAGGTCGCTGCCAGCAATAAGGACATCAAGGCCTTCGGCGAGGCCGGCGCGGAGGGACAGCCCCTGCCGTCGATCCCACAGATGGCCGGCATCTTCGACCCCTGGGGTAAGGCACTCGTGAGCATCATCGGCGGCGCTGATCCGACGACGACCACCCAGCAACTGGCCACCACGATCGACGGGATTCTCTCCAGCAGCTGATGCGGGCGCCCGGAGCGGCGGGCGCCGCTCCGGGTCCGCCCCGACTCGTGCGCCAGGCACTGCGGGGGCCCACATTTCATCGTCCAGCAATCTGTGCATGGCAAGGAGATCGGCGTGGATCGACAGGCCCAGAAAGTTCGAGAAGCGGTTGAATCATCGGCGGTGGAATCTCCGGAGCAGGGTGGTGGTCTCATGCGCCTGGCTCCGCGCGGCGGATCCACCCTCGGCCTGATCGTGAAGCTGATCCTGTTGGGATTGGCGGTCGCTATCGCGATCTGGGGAGCAATACCGCTGATCAACGCCAGGAACTGGATCGGCCTGGCAATCCTGATCGTGGCGACCCTGGCGATGCTCTATATCTACCTCACGCCAAAGCTGATCCCAGCCAAGTACCTGTTCCTCGGCACCATCTTCCTGCTCGCCCTGCAGGTGACGCCCGTGATCTACACCATCAGCACTGCGTTCACCAACTTCGGCGACGGACATCGCGGCACCAAAGAAGAAGCGATCGTCGCGATCGAATCGGCGTCGGTCACCCAGGCGCCGGGCTCCCAGGTCTACCAACTTGCCATCGCCACTGACTCGAGCGGCGCCCTGGTCTTCCTTCTGACCGACCCCTCCGGTGCTGCCTTCGTCGGAACCCAGGACGGTCTCACGCCTCTGGAGCCCGGCACCTTCACGGTCGGCGGCACCGGAAAGATCACCGCCGCCGACGGCTACACCGTGCTGAACGTCGGGGCGGCAGCCAACCGGAGCGCCGAGATCACCACGCTGACGGTGCCGACGCCGAACGGCGCCATCCGCAGCCAGGGACTATCAACCGCTTTCGAGGGCATCGCGGGCCAGAACTACGACGCAGCCTGTGACTGCGTGACCGACACCGCCACCGGCGTGGTGTACACCGCGGACAATGACACAGGCGAATTCGTCGACCCGAACGGCAACCGCCTGGCTCAGGGCTGGAAGGTCAACGTCGGCTTCAAGAACTTCGTCGACATCTTCACCAATCCGGTGATCACCGGATCGTTCTTCAAGATCCTGGCCTGGAATTTCGCGTTCGCGTTGCTCGTGCCGGCCATCACCTTCGCGATGGGCCTGCTGCTCGCACTGGTGTTCAACAGTGACTCGCTCAGAGGGCAACGCTTCTACCGCTCACTGATGATCCTGCCGTACGCGATGCCGGCGTTCGCCATGTTGCTGGTGTGGCGTGACATGTTCAACCGCGATTTCGGTCTGATCAACAGTGCGCTCGGATTGGACGTCGACTGGTTCGGCCAGCCCTGGTCGGCCCGGGCCGCGGTGCTCATCATCCAACTGTGGATGGGCTTTCCCTACATGTTCCTCGTCTGCACGGGCGCCCTCCAGTCCATACCGTCCGACTTGGTGGAAGCCGCAGGGGTGGATGGAGCCAAACCAGCCAAGGCTTTCCGAACGATTACCTTCCCGTTGTTGTTGGTGGCCACCGGGCCGTTGTTGATTACCACCTTCGCCTTCAATTTCAACAACTTCAACGCCATCTATCTGACCAGTGGGGGAGGGCCGTTCCCGGTGGACAACCCGTCGGCCGGCGCCACCGACCTGCTCATCAGCTACACCTATCGGCTCGCGTTCGGCGGTGCCGGGGCCAACTACGGCTTTGCTGCGGCGGTGTCGATTCTGATCTTCCTGATCGTCGCGGTGATCTCGATCATTGGGTTCAAGCGGACCAAGGTCTTGGAGGAGATCAACTGATGAGCGAAGCATCTGTCACCGCCACCGAGCTGGAATACACTCCGCACGGTTCCGCATCTCCACCGGTGGTGAAGCTCGGCAGCGCCAGAGGCAACTGGTTCCGGCGGGCCGGTTGGCGGCATCTTGTCGGGATCGTCGCGCTGGCTTTCGCGCTCTTCCCGGTGCTGTTCGTGGTGTCCGCCGCTTTCAATCCGCTGGGCACGTTGAGTTCCTCCTCGCTGATCCCCAAGGCGTTCAGCTTTGCCAACTTCACCAAACTGTTCGAGACGACCAGCTTCTGGACATGGTTTTACAACTCCATGGTGATCTCCCTGTTGTCCGCGGGGCTCTCCATGTTCATCTCTGCCTGTGCGGCCTTTGCGTTTTCCCGGTACCGATTCAAGGGCCGACGTTCCGGGATGCTTTTCATCCTGCTGGTGCAGATGTTTCCGCAGACCTTGGCGATTGTCGCGATCTACTTGATCTTTGTTCAGGTCTCGGATCTCTACCCGTTGATCGGCTTCAACACCTCCGCCGCTCTCATCCTGCTGTTCCTGGGTGGCGCACTGGGGGTCAATACCTGGCTGATGAAGGGTTTCTTCGACACCATTCCGAAGGACCTTGACGAATCGGCCAAGGTGGACGGTGCGACCCATGCACAGATCTACTTCGGCATCATCCTGCCGCTGGTCACGCCGATCCTCGCCATCACCGGTCTGCTTTCGTTCATCGCGACGATCAGCGAGTTCATCATCTCCAGCGTGTTCCTGACCCAGGACGAGGCGAAAACAGCTGCGGTGGGACTGTACGGGCTGATCGCAGACGGCCAACAGCGCAACAACAACTTCGGCATCTTCGCGGCCGGCGCGCTCATCGTGGCCATCCCGACGGTTGCACTGTTCCAGTTCCTGCAGCGCTACATCGTCGGCGGAATCACCGCCGGCGCGGTCAAGGGCTGATTTCTCACTTTCCGACGATCAGAAGGGTTTCAGTTCATGGCCACCGTGACGCTGGAGAAGGTCAACAAACTGTACGACAACGGGTTCCACGCGGTTCAAGACCTCGATCTCGAGCTTGCCGACGGGGAGTTCCTGGTTCTGGTTGGCCCGTCCGGATGCGGGAAGTCAACCGCGCTGCGGATGGTGGCCGGACTCGAGGACATTTCCACCGGTGTGATGAAGATCGGCGATCGAGTGGTGAACACGCTGTCGCCTCGCGAACGTGATATCGCCATGGTCTTCCAGTCCTACGCCCTGTACCCGCACATGACGGTGGGGGACAACATCGCCTACGGCCTGAAGATCCGGAAGATGAACAAGACCGAGATTCAGCGACGGGTACAGAAGGCCGCGGACATGCTGGAACTCGGCCCGATGCTGGACCGCAAGCCCAAGCAGTTGTCCGGTGGTCAACGGCAGCGGGTGGCGATGGGCCGGGCCATCGTCCGCGAGCCGCAAGTCTTCCTGATGGACGAGCCGCTGTCGAACCTGGACGCTAAACTCCGGGTCCAGATGCGAGCCGAGATCGCCCAGGTGCAGCACGACCTGAACGTGACGACCTTGTACGTCACGCACGACCAGATCGAGGCCATGACGATGGGCGACCGGGTCGCTGTCCTCAAGGGCGGCGTACTGCAGCAGGTCGGGCCCCCGCAGTTCCTCTACGACAACCCCGCCAACATCTTTGTCGCCGGCTTCATCGGCTCACCGCCGATGAACCTCGGCATGGGAACCGTCCTCCAACGAGGTGACGGGCTGGGCCTGAAGTTCGGCGCGACGACCCTCGCACTGCACCCCGGCGTGGTCGCCGATCATCCGGCGCTAGCCAACTGGGTGGGCCGGGACATCGCGGTCGGGATCCGCAGCGAGGACATGGATGATGCCAATCTGGTCAGGGGCGGCCCGCCGGAGGATTCCACCCTCGACGCGACCGTCGGACTGACCGAGGCACTCGGGTCGGAGATCATGGTGCATTTCGATCTCGACGTACCGAAGGTCGTCACCGAGGACACCAAGCTGCTGGAGCAGGATTCGGGGGCGGCCGATACCGGCCTGTCGACCGACGTGACCCGGTTCGTTGCCTCCTTCGCGCCGCGTTCCCGCGTCAGGTTCGGTGAGAAGATCCGGGTGGCGGTTGACACCGAGCGACTGCACTTCTTCAATCCCTCAACGGGTATCGCAGTCCGGGACTGAGCGGGGATGGGCGGCGTCAAGCAATTCGAACCAGTGCCGTACGTGCGGCTCACGCACCCGGAGTGGAGCAAGAACGCGACCATCTATCAGATCAACACCAGGCAGTTCACGGACGAGGGCACCTTCAAGGCCGCAGAAGCTCACCTGCCAAGATTGCGGGAACTGGGCGTTGTCATTCTGTGGTTGATGCCGGTGCAAGTGATCGGTGAGCTGAACCGCAAGGGTTCCCTCGGCAGCCCCTACGCCGTCAAGGACTACTACGCGGTCGAACCCGCACTCGGAACCATGGATGACCTGAAGCATTTCATCCGGGCCGCCCACGATGAAGGCCTGTATGTCATCCTCGACTGGGTCGCCAACCATACGGCGTGGGACAGCAACCTGGTCACCGAGCATCCCGACTGGTATGCGCGCGATTGGAAAGGAGACTTCCGTCCCACTCCCTGGTGGGATTGGGTCGACGTCATCGACTTGGACTACGACAGTGTCGAGCTCCGGGAGTACATGGCGGACGCCATGAGCTACTGGGTCCGAGAAGCCGATTTCGATGGATTTCGCTGTGACGTGGCCGGATTCGTGCCGACCGACTTCTGGGAACGCGTCCGCCATGAACTCGACGCGATCAAGCCGGTCTTCATGCTCGCTGAATGGGAATCGCGGGACCTGCACGCGGCGGCGTTCGACATGACCTACGCCTGGAGCTGGAACGAAACTCTGCATCGGATCGCGATGGGCAAGGCCGATCTCGGTCAACTCCGCGTGTACTACGCGTGGAACGAGAAGGCGTACCCGGCCGAGGGCATGCGGATGTGTTTCGTCAGTAACCATGACAAGAACGCATGGGAGGGAACAGAGTTCGAGCAGTTCGGCGATGCCCTCGAAGCGGCGATCGCACTGTCGGTGGTGGGGGAGGGGATGCCGCTCATCTACAGCGGACAGGAAGCAGGCAACGACAGGCGGCTGGAATTCTTCGAGCGCGACCCGATCGTCTGGCGACAACACCCACAAGGTGAGCTCTACCAAAAGTTGTTCGCGCTGAAACGCACCAACACGGCGCTATGGAACGCCCCATGGGGTGCCCGGATGATCGATGTTCCGAACAATGCAAGCACCGAAGTCTTCAGTTTTGTTCGGCGCAACGACCGGGACAAGGTCTTCGCGCTCTTCAATTTCTCGGCATTAAGTCAGCACGTCACGTTCCAGGAGTCCTTATGCCACGGCGCCTATGTGGAGATGCTCTCGGGCGCAGCTGTCGACGTCGACGCCGGGACCTCCGTACAGCTGGACCCATGGGAATGCCGGATCTACGTGGCCGGGTGATGACCGCCACAAGTCTCCTCGCGGCAGTGGGGCGCCGGTGTCGCGAGGGGCCAGACCCGTTGGCTGCGTGCGGCACCGTGCGGTCTCCGTATGCAGCCAACGGTGCGCCTTGCACCGTCCACGGACCGGACGGGCAACACCGTTGGCGCGCCACCGTTGTCGGCAGATCGTTCCACCCGGAACAGGTGAGAGTGCGATGACCGACCACTGGCAATTCCCTCACCACGACGGCTCGGCGACCTACGTGTCCAATCTGTACCCGAACCTCGGTGACCGGGTCGAGGTATCCCTACGGATTCCGCGCGCGTCTGACGTCACCGATGTGCTGCTGCGCACTTACGTTGACGGGGAGCAATCGCTTGGTGCAGTAGAGATCGTCCGCGAAGACACCCGGGACCGTTGGTACCGAGGCGTGGTTACGATGCTCAACCCGGTGGTGAACTACCGCTGGCTGCTGCGCGGCGGGCCGGCCCGGTATCAGTGGCTTAACGGCACCGGTATTCACCAGCACGACGTCACAGACGCCGCCGATTTCCGTCTCTCCATCCATCCGGCTCCACCGGAATGGGCAGCGGACGCCGTGCTGTACCAGATTTTGCCTGACCGATTCGCCAGATCGGCGGCCGCGAACACCCGGGTGATCCCGCAATGGGCTGTGCCGCAATCCTGGGAGGACCCGGTGATCGGGCGTGGTCCCGAAACTCCGTACCAGCTCTACGGTGGTGATCTCGACGGGATCGTCGAGCACCTGGACCACATCTCGTCACTGGGCGTCAACACGATCTATCTGACACCGTTCTTCCCGGCGCAGTCCAATCATCGCTACGACGCTTCCAGCTTCCAGCGGGTCGACCCGGTTCTCGGCGGCGACGAAGCACTGGCCCGACTGACCGCCGCTGCTCACGCGAGGGGCATGCGGGTGATGGGTGACCTGACCACCAACCACTGCGGCGACGCCCACGAGTGGTTCAAGGCTGCCATCGCCGACCCCGATTCCCCTGAGGCCGGTTACTTCCTGTTCGGCAACCATCCAACGGAGTACGTGTCCTGGTTCGACTACCCGTCCCTGCCGAAGTTCGACCACCAGAACCCGGGACTTCGCCGGCAACTCTATGAAGGTCCGGATTCGGTGGTCGCACGCTGGCTCGGCCCGCCCGCCTCCCTGGACGGGTGGCGAATCGACGTCGCCAACATGACGGGCCGGCACGGCACGGTCGACGTGAACCACCAGGTTGCCACTGGCATCCGTCGCACGATGGCGGACGCGCGGCCGGCGGCGCTGCTCATCGCCGAGCACAGCCACGACGCCTCGGCCGACCTGCTCGGCGACGGCTGGCACGGGGTGATGAACTACGCCGGCTTCACCCGCCCAATGTGGCAATGGCTCAAACCCGAAAGCCCGGTGACCTTCGAACCAGGCCCGTTCACGGTCATCCCGCGATTGACCGGAACCGCTGTCGCAGCAACCATGCGTGAGTTCGCCGCCGCCAGTCCCTGGCGGTCGACGGCGACCGCATTGAATCTCGTAGGATCACACGACACCGCAAGGATTCTCACCACCCTCGGCGACGTAGACCTGGTCAAGGTCGCCTTCGGTTTGCTGGCGGCCATGCCCGGAATCCCCATGCTGTATGCCGGAGATGAGATCGGCGAGGAAGGCCACAACGGGGAGGACGGCCGGCGACCATACCCGTGGCATCGCCAAGATCAATGGAACCTGTCCATTCTCGACTGGGTCCGAGTAACTCTCGGAGAACGCGGCAACGTACACGCACTACGCGTTGGTGGCCTGCGGTGGGTCAGCATCACCGACGACTCGCTCACGTTTCTTCGCGAGGCCGACGATGCGTCCGTGCTGGTTCATGCAACTCGCGGGCACAGCAACCCGGTGCACCTTCCTGTCCACTACTTCGGTCGACGCCTCGCCGGCCTCACCGGCAGCCCCGATCTCATTGCAGTTGATCACCAGTTCACACTGCCCACTGCAGGTCCGGCGTTCCACTGGTGGCGACTGGAGTAAGACATGTTCCGCCTCGATCGGCGGACGGGCGGGCTCATCTCCGGGCACGGGCTACCCAAAGGGTGGCACTGCCCGCGCATACTCGGGCTTCGCGGAGCGAACCGGCCAAGGGGCTCTGTTGGGGTGCGATAAGGGGACTAGTCGCGCCGGGGGGCACCACGGTGGGATCAGCACACAGAGCGCATTCCGTATTACCGGAACAGCACTTTCGGGTGGTGGCGAGAGGATGCGCTGAAACCACCGATGCTGTTTTGCTCGAGAGGAATCCGTCGATGTCCGTGCCGTCTTCTGTCCAAGGGCCGCCTGAGGTTCGTGCCGACCTCATCGCCGAGCTGGTCGCCGTCCGGTCTGCCGTTGTGGGTCCGGACGGGTTGGATCCGGCGTTGTCCCGGCCGTTGTCGTTGGAGGACGATGCGGTCGAGATGTGCGGGGCCGTCTATGCATTGCCGGATCAGTTCCGGGAGCGCGGCAGGTCCGGGACCCCGTTGATGTGGCCGTGGCCGTGGAGCCTGTTCAAGTCGGGGATGCCTCGGCGAGATGAATTGCTGCTCGCCGCGGCGATGCTGCTGATCGCAGTTGAGCGGATCGACCGGTCCGAGCCACAGGTGGTGCTCCGGCACCTGCAGGTCGTCGACACGGCCGCCGGCAGCGGCGTTGGACAGGAATGACGGAGCTGACGGTGCAGCAATGCTGGGTCGCCGCGGTGATCCGGGACGACGACGGCAACGTCCTGGTGGCCCGATGGGCGGACACCCAGGCATGGGACCTGCCGGTGGGTGTGCTTCACCGCGGCGAAGATGTCTGCACCGGTGTGCGGAGAGTGGTATCGGAGACGGTGACCGTCGGGGTGACAGTGGGTTGGTTGGCGGGCATCCATTCCCACATCCGCGACGGCCTGACCCTGGTGTTCCTGGCCCGCCACGTGACAGGTCGGGCAGCTGCTCACGGTGCCGTCCAGCTGTGCCGCTGGGTCACCCCCGATGTCGCCTTCCGGATGCTGTGGCCGCGGCGTGCGGACCAACTGCGGGGCGCGCTGCTCGCGCAGCATCCCCAACCCGTGATTGTCCAGAACCCGCGTTCGAGCCGACAGGATCTCAGCAGCAACCGTTTTGCCCGCTGGTAGCCGACACCCGCCCGGGTGAAGAAACTAGGCAACTAGACGTTTAGGCGGCTAGATGCCTCAACCGCTCTCCGGACGGTGGACGTTGCCCGCCAGCCGGGCCGCTGCGACCGGGTATCTGCCTGGTGCGGAATGGCACTCTCGACGTGGTGGTTGCGGTTGTCGAGTTCGTAACGGCGATCGGTGATCGTGAAACCGCGCCAGGCCGCGCTGTGTGCGAGGCGTTCGTCACGTGGGCGGCTGGTGGCAGTGAACCTGCGGTACGCGGACAGGGTGACCTCGTCGCGGTCGGAGCACAGGACGAGCAGGGTGCCCTCGATCATCGGCAACGGGTTGGTCAGTCCCAGGTCGTGCCAGCCATCGAGTTCCCGCAGCCACTCGGGATTCGATGCCCACCACAGCGCTCCTGCGCGGTCGGTGGCTGTCGCCAGCGGAGAGAGCGCTGTGCGGGCGAGGAAGACCAGGTCCGGCCGCGACCGCCGCGCCCATGCCAGCGCTGCACGTCCGCGAAGACCGGTCAGGACCGATGCGGTGGCTCTGATGGTGGCGGCCTTGTCCAGCTGGTTGAAAACCCAGGCGCTATCGGTTGTTCCGCTCCGGACGGGTGCGGTGACGTCGCCGTTGTGTGTGCCGATGATGTCGCCAGCGTTCAGCGGTGAGGCGTTGTCCAGGGTGGTGGCCCCCTGGGTGGCCCATCGGGTGTGGCCCAGGGTGACCCTGGCCGAGGCCAGGTTGCTGTGCACCTGAGCGGCATCGGGCAGGTGGGTACTGAAGGCGCCGAGGGCGGTGCGGATGCGCCACCGGCCGACCGTGTTTTCCCGCACGGCATGGTTGATGCATTGCAGCGGGGCGAGAGCCCGGCTGTGCAGGGTTGCGATGCCGGCGGAGTCGATGCCGCGGTCTTCGGCGAGGTAGCCCAGGTCAAGGAGCGCGTCTGCCGCGATCGAGCGCAGGTTCTGCGGGTAGCAGCGGGGGCGGATGGTTCCGAAGAGGCCGCACATGGCGATTGACCCCTCCTGTTCTGTTTGGTGTTACGGGTGATGTGAAGCGCTGCGCTCAGCGGGTGCGAGCCAGTCGTCGTCGGTGATTCGCGGCATCGTGCTGGGGTCGACGTCCGGGCCGGCGAGGTAGATCCAGGCCGTGTGCATGGCCCGCCAGGTTCCACCGTTGGGCGTGCGGTTCATCGCAACGACGGATCGGGCCTTGCGGATGTAGTGGGACGCCTTTGGCCGACGGGGGTAGTAGCCCTCCAGGTGGTCGAGATCGGTGAGGACGTCCCGGTAGAGCTTCGGTGTGATCGTGATGAGTTCACCGACAACCTGAGCACCCGGCTGCGGAACCGCGTAGGGAATTCCTCTGCCGTACAACGCGAGGCCTGCTGCGGTCGCCGGAATCTCCCGCATCGTGCGGCCGGCGAGTAGTCGCCGATGGTTGCCCTGTCCTGGGCGAAGCGTTCCGTAGACGAACACCGAGTGCTGCCGCATCACATGCCCCTTCCCTGAAGCTGATTACCAGTATACCGTAATACCGGTAATACGGTCTAGAGTCGTGACAGCGAGCGGAAGAGGGTGGTACGTCATGGCATCGACGTTGAGACAGGCGCGGTCTCGGTGGTTTGTCCTCAGTGACTCACCGGGGATTGCCTACCGGGCGGAGCGGTTCGGTGATGACTGGAACGGCTGGGTCACACCGGTGGTCACCGCACCCACATTGGCGATCCTTCTGTTGACAGTGGTCAGCGACCCGGACAGCGCCTATGTGGCCTTTGCGATCGACGCGGCCGGTACCTGCACGCTCCAAGATGATCAGGGGCACCTCGACACCCTTGAGCCTGCAGACGACGGCTATGACCTGGGCGGCCTGGGTTGGACGTTCCGTGACCAGGACAAGCTCATCCCTGGGGGAAACCATGTCGCATCAAGCGTCTGAAGAGTTCCGGGCGGTCAAGATCACCGTCGCTGGTGTCGTGGAGAAGGTCAGTCTCGACCGGGCTCAGCTTTTGCAGTCCCTGTACGCGCAGATCGGCTGCCGGTACGTCGAGGTGGTCCAGCCCACCGACACGATCTGTCTCTGGGTCGACGAAGAGGGCCTGATCAATCGGTCGGAGCCGAACCTTGTCGCCAGCTTCTTGGCGGCTGCGTTGGGAGTCTTCGGGCAGGTCCTGCACGGCACGGTGGTGGTGACCGGAGGTGGTGACGAGGCGGGGGACACATTGCCCTTGAGCGACCGGGATCTCCGCATCCTGGAGACCATCATCGAGCGTTTGCCTAGTTGGACAGAAACCCGCTGCCGGCCGTAGACGGGGCCGTCTCGGATTGCCGCCAGTGGCGGATGAGGCAGCATTGACCGGGTGAGCACTCGGCGAGACGCCTGTGGCTGACGACGCGCTGTTCACGATCGCCGGCCAGGAGTTCAAGGTGACGAGCCCGGACCGGGTGCTCTACCCGGCCACAGGCACCACCAAGCTGGATGTCATCCGGTATTACGCCGAGGCCTCGGCCGCCATGCTCCCGCAGGTGCAGGGTCGACCGGCAACCCGGAAGCGCTGGCCGGAGGGTGTGGACAAGGCATCGTTCTTCGTCAAGGACCTCGAGCCGGGGACGCCGCCGTGGTTGGCCCGGGTGCAGATCCGGCACGGATCCGGCCCGAAGTTCTATCCCGTGTTCGATACGCCCGCGGCGCTGGCCTGGTTGGGTCAGGTCGCCGCGTTGGAGTTGCACGTCCCGCAGTGGCGGGTGGAGCAGCCGGCCGGGCCCGAGCGTGGCCACCAGTCGGTCCGATGAGCGGTACCCGGACAGGGTGGTGTTCGACCTTGATCCGGGGCCAGGTGCCGGCCTGGCCGAGTGCGTCGATGTCGCCCTCGCACTGCGGGAGCGACTCGGCCCCTTGGGGCAGCGGGTTGCCGTGGTCACCAGTGGCAGCAAGGGTCTTCATCTCTATGTGCCGATGGATGATCCGATCACCAGCAGTCAGGCATCGGAATGGGCAAGGTTGGCCGCCGAGGAACTGGAGAAGGCGCTGCCCTCGCTGGTGGTGTCGCGGATGGCGAAATCCCTGCGCGCCGGGCAAGGTCCTGGTCGACTGGTCGCAGAACAACCGGTCGAAGACCACCATCGCGCCGTACTCGCTCCGCGGTCGCGACCGGCCTACCGTCGCCGCACCCCGGACCTGGGCCGAACTGACCGAACCGGGTCTGCGGCACCTGGACTACCGGGAAGTCCTCGACCGGCTCGCGGACGGTCTGGACCCGCTCGCCGACCTGCACCGATCCCGGACGTGCTGGCCGCGGCAGTCGGAGGAACCGCGGTCCGAGCTGGTCGCCGGCCGTCGATCCGGGTAACGCCGCCGGACTCCTCGACCAGCTCGGCCGACCAGGCCGGTGACGCCAGCGGGAGGGGTTGCCAGCTGATCTGACCGGCCCGGTGGAGTTGGAACTGGCCAAGGCCGTGCCGGCGCTTCCCGGGCCGCACGCGTTGCCGGGTGACGACAAGGTGGGAGCTGAAATTGGACGGGTTCAGGGCGGCCGTGGTCCGCACGTCTGACACTGTCCGGATCTGGTCCCGGAACAAGACCGACATGACCGCTGAACTTCCCGGAAATCGCCTCTGCCGCAATGCGAATGCTCCCGCCGAACTCGGTGTGTGACGGGGAGCTCGTCGCCTGGTCCGGTGACCGGCTCAGCTTCGACCTGTTGCAGCAGCGCCTCGCCGCGGGCGCGGCCCGGGCCCGCGCTTTGGCCGCGGAACACCCCGCCTCGTACGTGGTGTTCGACCTGCTCGCCGCCAACGGTGTTGATCTCCGCGGCCGCCGCTTCGACGACCGCCGGGCGCAGCTGCAGACCTTGACGACCTGGTCACCGCCGATGCAGCTGTCCCCGATCACCGATGACCTGGACACCGCCAAGAACTGGCTCGCGAAATACGCGGCCGCCGGTATCGAGGGTGTGGTCGCCAAGGGCGCGGCCACCACGTATCGGCGGAGGCGTCCGCGGCTGGCAGAAATTCAAGCACCGAACGACCGAGGAAGCAGTGATCGGGGCCGTGATCGGGCCGGTCACCCGACCGGAAAGCATCGTCGCCGGCCGCTACACCCACAGCGGGCAGCTGGTCATCGTCGGGCGCAGCGTGCCGCTGTCCCCGGCTCAGTCTGCTTCCCTGGGGGCGGTTCTGGATCCCAGCAGGGCCGGGGCATCCCTGGCCGGACACCGTCATCTCCAGCCGATTCGGCGACGGCCGGGACCGGGTCCGCCTCACCAAGGTGGAACCCACTGTGGTCGCCGAGTTCTCGGCAGACACCGCCCGGCAGGCCGGTGTGTGGCGGCACGGTGTCCGGTACCTCAGGTACCGACCCGAACTGGATCCTGACGATGTGCCTATGACCGATCCCCACTGACGTACCGGTCGACAGGGAAGAGGTGAATTCTGTTGGGGTGCCGGGGCTCGGGACGGCGTTGTGGGTGGGATGACCTGCGGTGTTCGGGGGGTGCCCGTGCGCGGCGGCCTGTCGGGCACGGAGTTACGAGACTTGGTTGTTGGCCGCCATGAGCGCCCGGTTGGCGAGTCTGGCGGCGTTCAGTTCGTCGGTGCGTTCGGCGAGCTGAAGTTTCAGATCGGTGACTTGCTCCTCGAGGTCGTGAAGGCGTTTCGTCATCTGCCCGATGTCGCAATCGCTGGGTGATTTGTCGAGGCCTGCCGCGTAAGCGACCGCGGTGCCGAGTAGCTCGGATAGCCGGAGCTCTAGTTGGCGGGTGTGCGCTGCGAGTCGGCGGTGCGCCGCGGTGGTGTTGGCGACTTCGGCCTGCAGCGAGGCCATGCTAACGGCGGTGGATGGAGCTGGTCCGGGACTTTCGCGGCAGACGGCCTTGACGGCTCGGGAGAGCTCGGGGTGGCGGTGCAGGAAAGAGCGGTGAACCCTCGCCGCCCGAGCAACGGAGGACACCGTGATCTCACGGTGCTCTGTTTGCAAGCGGTTCAAGGCATCCAGTACTCGTTGCCGTCGGGCTTGCGTGTCCTTGGCTCGGGCTGCTCGAAGTCCCTCGACAGCAGGGGTTGTCGTCTGTGTCACCGCGAGGCCTTCGTCCGTGCGTTGGTGACTTGCGGCAGGCCGAGGTGGACGACCGGTCGGGTGGATCGGATCACCTCGACGGCGTGCAGCAGCTGGGCCCGGTCCTCGGGGCTGAGGTCGTCGAGATCCTGTTCGACCCTGCCGATTAGGGTTCGGACGCTTCGTATTTCGGTGTCACTGGGGGTTGCTTCGGTTCGGGCCCAGTCGGTGAGCTCGCTGGCTGCTCGGACACGTTCCCGGTTCGTCAGGAGCTGGTCCAGGTAGGACCGCAGTTCCGGGAGGTAGGAGGCATCGGTGCGGAAGTGGCCGCACCCGGTGCAGCGGAACCGGAACGGGCAGGATCCACCGCCTGCCCGGACGTTGCTGGGCTCGGTGCAGTTCCCGAACGGGACCGCGACTTCACCGATGCGTTGCCGGGCTCGTTCGGTGTCCATGAGTCCGTCGACGGTTCGCCAAATCCGGTGGCCGGCTCCGTCCAATTGATGTGCGGCGAGGCGGTCAACGGCTTCCCGGGTGCGTTTTTCGGTGATCCGGTAATAGGTTTGGGTTGACGCGAAATGTCGATGCCCCATGAGGTCTCGCAGGACATCGACCGGGGTGCCGGCGTCGGCATGGCGTTGCGCGAAACTGTGACGGTAAGCGTAGGGAACGATCCGGTACTTCGGGAACTCAGTGCCGTCTCGAAGCACGAACGCCGGCTGCCGTTGGATCCACTCCCGGTGAAAGTTGGTCAGGGTGGTCGCCCGGATGGACTTTCTTCCCAGCGTGTTCTGGATCCGCGCCGGCAACAGCGGAAGGTCCTGCGGAGGCGTGTTTGGGTATCGGGTGCGGACCCGTCGTTGTTGGGCTCTGATGCGGTCGGCGGTGACGTCAGGAATGGGAAGTCTTCGATCGGCGCGGTTAAGTTTGTGGTCGGTGTAAACCAGCACCGATTTTCCGTCGGAGTCTTCCACTAGGCAGTCCAGCGGGAGCCGGCAGATCTCATCTGGCCGGCGGCCGGTGTCCATCAGGAGTTCCACCGCAGTCATTACCGCTGTCCCGCAGACGCTCTCCAGATCAGGCAACGCCGCGCGGAGGGCGATGAAGAGGTCCGGCGGGAGTGCCTTGCCGTCAGTGGTGTGCTCCACTGCGGCCGGGACGTCCTCGACCCGGATGCTCACCTCGGCGGGCAGCATCTCGATGGGGCCGCCGGGCCGGGCCAGCCCGAGGTCTCTGCTGTCCCGCAGGATGGTCCGGATGTTACGGATGATCCTGGACCGGTGGTACGTGGTGATTTCGCCGTCGCGGTCACGGTGCGCGAGGTGGTTGAGGAAGAGCAACAAGTGCTTGCGGGTCACGGTGGCCGGGTTCTGACCATGATCGGTCAACGCGACCCGTAGGTGGGTCGAGAGCACGGCGACGCTGTTCACATGGTCGCGCATCGCGGCAGCGACATCGGAGCCGCGGCGGGTTGGCAACTCCTGAAGCACCCAATACTTCGTGATCGAGCGCAGCCACGGTTGAGTGATCACGGTGAAATCGACCGTGCCTTTGGCACCGAAGACCCGCATGTTCCAGACGTCCTGCGCTTCTTCTTCGCTGGGGGTTGTCATTGCCAACCGCAAATCATTCTGCAGCGACTGCAGGGCCAGCTGCATTAGACCGTTGCGGGCCCGCTTCGGATCGAGGAGGCTGCCGTATTTCCCGGACCGCAACCAGTCGACGAGGACGTGGATGGCATGGATGTGGGTGCGGACGTTCGCCTGGACCCGGATCTGGACCGCCAGCAGCAGCTGCAGCCGTAACCGGTCCGGCAACGCCCGAAGATTGATGACCCCGCTTTCGGAGATGCTGTTGGTGGTGGCGCACCAGTCGTCAAAGGAGGCCTCGGGGTGGTCTTTGAGGTGCTTCGTCCACCGGCTCCGGTGGGTGTCGCAGAGCAGTTTCGGGTTGCCAGCGATCCGATCGCAGCAGGCGACTCGGCATTGTCCCCAGCTGGGCAGCGGTTTGGCCCGGCCGCTGGCCAGGAAAGTGTGCACGTCACCCTCGGTGGGGCGGGCGTTGATGGTCATCTTGACGTGGGTGAGGTGGGCGTTGCAGAGCTTAAGCCGCCGATCCCTGATCGGCCGCTGACAGTCAAGCACCAGACAGGGACGGGTGTCCTCACCGCGGAAACCCACCCGGGAGATGGATTCACCAGCGGCCAGGAACTCATCGACCGTCATCTTCCGGGCCAGCCGGCGAAGGTCACATCCGTCGCAAAAGCCCTGCCGTTGTGGTCTTCTCGCCGCCATCACCTGACACAACGGGTTGCGGCACGGGTTCCATCCGACGATGGGATGCGCCGGTGGCAGCCGGAAAACTTGTGCGTCGTCGTCCCAGCCGATCGTCCGCAGGAAGTCTTGGTCGATCAGCGACGCGAGGCGGTCGTCATCACTGGCGGGGGCCGCCTCCTTGGGCACACGCAACACGGCGAGGTCAGCCATGAGGTGCTCCCGGGAGCGGCACCCGGTCGACGGCATCTCGGAGCCGATCCGCAGACGGGTGGAAGTAGACCTGCGTGCTGGCCGGGTTGGCATGTCCCAGCAGGTCTTGGGTTTCGTCGAGCGCTGCGCCCGCCGAGGCCAGATTGGTTGCGAACTGATGGCGGAGCATGTGCGGATGGATTGGGTTCTTCAAGCCCGCCCGTTGGGACAGGGCTGTCAGGAGTTCGTTGACGGCCCCGACTCGCAGTGGCGCACCGACAGGTGGCCGGAACAAGTTGATAAGCAGGAAATCGTTGTCGGCCGCCGCGGGACAGAGGTTGCGTTCCAACAGGTATTGGTCGTGGGCCTGGACAACGACGCGGTCCATGGGCACGGCCCGGTCCCGCCGTGATTTCGCCCAAGCCTGGTTCTGGTTGTCGTCCCGGCGGCGGACGTGCAGATGTTCCCGTTGGACCCTGCAGCGCAGAGAGCTGGAATCCGGCATGGCGTGGACGTCCTCGCGGTGCAGTCCCGCGAGTTCTCCCCGGCGGAGTCCCAGTCTGCTCAATGCCAGAACGATGAACCGGTCGCGGGCCGATCCGCATACCCGCAGCACCGCCACCAGGTCCTGATCCGTCGCCGGGATGGCCTCCGTGACCGGTGCCTGCAGGCGATGCCGCGGCCTAGGTCTCAACACCCGCGCACCCGACTCCCGTCGGAGTTCCGTTGGTAGCCAACGGTCATCGTCCTGCTGATACAACGCCGTCAGCATTGACCCAGGAGCAGCACCGATCGCGACCGCGTGTTTGGCGAACTCCCGCACGGCGGCGAGGATGGCATTGATCCGTCGGGCTCCTCGGGATCGTGCTTTTCCGCCGGGCCTAGCGGCGGGGACGACGGCCAGCCAAGTCATGAACCACGACAGTCGAGGCCCGCTGTCCCGCCAGTCGACGCCCGTTTCGGCGCACCAGCTGAGAAACAGAGCGATGCTGGTGGCATAGGCCTGGGTTGTCGACTCGGCGCCATCGCGGCCCATCCGCACGTACTGCAAGAACGCGTCCGCCTCGGGGTGAGGGCACAACTGGTTGTCCAGCACCGTCCAGTACCGAAGCCCGGACGGCAATCGCACCACGAACGCCCGCATCTCTCGACCTCCACCTCGACCAAAGCGGCTAACGGGAGGGTACGAATCAGCACCGACAGCCACCCCCTGCACGGTCAAGCGGCTCGGTAAAGACCACTATCAACGCAAGATCGTCATGATTCCAGGGGCGCAGGTCCGTCGTGATACCGGTCGTCCCGCAGCAGGCCCCTCCCCGGGATTCGTCACCGGACGGGTCATACGGGACGAGCCGCCAAGCGACCCGCACTCGGGCTCGCAGTCGCCTGACTCGTGGCGCAAGACGGTCGGCCAACGGAAACGATTCGGTCCCGAACAGACCAAGATTGGCCAACGCCTACAGTTGATCGGCGAGAGCCGGTAGCGTCGAGGACCCGTGGAAGGGACCAAGGACGGTGGGTTCGATGACGTTGAAGTCTCACGATGATTACCCCAAGAACGCCGCTGGCCAGCGCTACGGCTCAGAGTTAGAGGCGGCCACTCCATACGACGCCCCCGATCTGATCCTGGCGTGTGGCAACGATGGCGAGGAGGGCTATGTGCTTAAGTCGGAGCTTCGCGGATCAGAGCCCAGGTCGCCCGGCGAAGCAATCGCGATGACCGAAGCCGTCATCACGAGTGGACCAAGGTTGCTGTCGCTGTTCGCCGCCGATGGAAAGACGCGGGTCGGCTCTATCACTGTCTACTAGGCCCGGATGCACGGTGGGTGATGGGGTGATCGGCGGGTCGTAGCGCGGAATGCCCTTGCGGGCAGGACTTCTCTAGATATCCCACGCCTCTAACTGTCAAGCCGCCGCGACGGCCGAGGTTGGCCAGGCGACCTGTTCGTCGTACTTCATGTGGTGCCGTAGGCACTCGACCAGGATGCCGACGAGTCGGTTTCCGAGGGCTCTGAGGGCCTGGCGGTGGGTGTTGCCCCGAGCCCGGTGCGCGTCGTAGTAGGCGCGGGCACCGGGCGACGTAGTGAGCGCGCAGAACCCCTGTTGATGTAGCGCATCGCCCAGGCGTCGGTTGCGGGAGTACCCGAGCGAGCACGACCCGGCTGTTCCCGAATGTCCTGGTCACTGGTGCCATCCCGGAGTAGTTCTTCCTGGCTTGGGAATCACCGTAACGCTTTGGGTCGTCGCCGAACTCGGCAAGCACCCGGGCGCCGAGGATCTCGCCGAGCCCGGGCTGGCTCAGATAGATCTCAACGTCCGGGTGCCGGCCAAAACCCGCAGCGACCTGCTCGGCCAGCACCTCGACCTGCCGAGACAACTCCGTGACCACCGCGACCAATGCGGACGTGCTGGCCGCGTAGGCGGGCACCACCCCGGGCCATCGTGGCGGGTGCATCACACTGGACATGTTCTCTACCTCGACATTGCGAATAGCTGGGCCCGGTAGTCGACTTTGTCGGAAGGCCGCCGACGACTGCAGCCCACTAGCCGGGCACGTTGAGGTCAAGGTCGGACCTATGGCCGTCGGCAAAGTTGAGGGTGACGGCGATGCCTTCCTGAGGGTTCGTCGTCCCGACGCCGATCACTCCGTCACCGGCGGCAACGATAGTTCCGCGGTTGATCGTGGCGGTTGCGCTGTCCGGAACGAGGATGACTGCTTGTGCTTGCTCGGGGTTAACCTGGTTCATGATGCCGATGCCCTTGCTGGCGGCTTCGACGCCCAGTGCGCACGCACTGCCGCCGGTGTGACCCCACGGGGGGCTGTAATCGGCGATCAAGCAAATCGTGCCGGGTGCGTTGAATGCGACGTACACGTCCGTGCCTGGCCAGCTGCCGATCTTGCGGAGGTCGGTGACGTCGAGTTCGATCGTTAGATTGTCGGGAGCCTGGTCACGGGGTTGCTCGGGGTGGGCAAACGCACCGAATGATTCCTGCGGATCGAACGGCATCATCATCGCGGTGCCATCAACAGCGCCGCCGGAGCATCCCGCGATGACGCAGGTCGCGATCAGCAGTGCAAACGCTCTGGGGCGCATCACTTCCTCATCGGCCTACCCCCACCATTTGAACGTCCAAGGCCAAGACCATAACTCTCTCACCCGGCGCCGCGATCAGCCGGTGAATTGCGGCAGGCCGAGCTGGGCGCATGTCTGTTCTGTGCCTGGGAATACGACCGTTTCGTCGGTCGTATTGTCGCTGACTTGAGCGGGAAGTACGCAGGCAACTAGGTCGGGCACTACCTGACCTGGTCCAGCAGGTTGGTCCCGGATGTAGGGGGGCGTGGCAAACAGGGTGCCCTCTTCCCAGTTCTGCTGGCATATCCCTATCGCGTCGGGACCACTGATAGGGCCACCGTTCTGCGAGATGCCAAGGTAGTTGCGTTCAGTGTTGAGGTCCGCGGTGGTGTAGCAACGGGCGAACCCGGTGTCTAGTTGACTGCCTTCATCCGGCGCTGGTGGCTCCCCGGCGGGGATTGGTGCGCTGATTGCCGGGGGTGTCGGCGACGACGAGCTGGGCGGCGAAGTCTGCGGTGCGGACACGCTCACCGGTGCGCTGCTGGCCTGGCTTGGTGGTGGCGAGACGGGTTGGATCTGGTTGGGCTGGGTCGGCGACCGCAGGAACGAGGTGGTTATCACGATCGCGGCGACAGCGGCCACTGCGGCCAGGCTCGCCAGCGCGGTGTTGCGGAACCGGTGGTTACCGTTCATTCGTGCTCGAACCGTAGCGGCGACCTCCGCCTCCGTCGGGCTGTCGGATTCGAGGTTGCGCATGGCGTCGCGGAGCTCGTCGTCAGTGATCATCGAGGTTCGTCCTCACGTCGTGGACAGTGGTTTTGGTTCGCAGGGTGGCCAGTCCTCGCGAGATAGCGGATCGGACGGACCCGGCCTTCATATCCAGCTCCTGAGCGATTTCGTCGTCGGACAGTCCGATGTAGAACCGGTAAACCAGCGCTGCCCGCTGTCGGGCAGGTAACTCCCGCAGCAGCCCGTCGAGGAATCCCCGCTGGTGGATGCCGTTGGTGTTGTCCGAAACACTGGGGAGCTGGTGATCTTCCGGCGGTTGGTGCGCCCACCGGATGAATCGGTGGCGGCGCGTCAGGTCAATGTGCCGGTTGGTCAGCATGCGACGGACATAGGCGGCAGGTAGGTCCAGCTGGCCGATCTTGTCCCACCGCTTCGACGCAGCCACAAGGGTGTCGGCGACCAGGTCGTGTGCGTCCTGCCGGTCACCGGACAGCACGCGCGCGTACCGGGTGAGGGCCCCGAGTTGGGAGTCCAAGAACTCATCAAACGTCAACGGTCCACCCAGGACCAACGCAAGTCTTCAGCCTCATACCGCCTCAACGAACGACGTCCCACCGCTGTTGCATCTGTCTGAAGAGTGCCGGGGGCGCGCACGTTCGACGATCCGCATGAGGGACGGACTCAGCCATTCGACTGGTTCGTCGACCTCGCGAGGTCGGGGTCGATCCAATGCACGACACCCCTTCAGATGGTGACGCGCACACGTCGACAGCTTCCCCCGTGCAACAGTCCACGACATCGAAATGACCCCTACGGAAGAACAGGAACATGTCGCAGCCGGCGGCAATGGTGGCGGGCACCAGGTCGCATCGTTTCATCGCCTGGGTCAGGCCGATCATCTGGGAGGCGTCGGTGAGGATCAGGCCGTTGAAGCCCAGTTCGCTGCGGAGCAGGTCCTGCAGGAGCTCCGGTGACAGGGTCGCCGGCAGGATTTCTCGTCGGTCGTGCCGGGGCGGTATTTGCGGCTCAGCTCCGGCGCGCCGATGTGGCCGACCATCACCGAATGCACGCCGTGGTCGATCAGTTCGCGGTACACCCGGCCGTAGGTGGCGTCCCACTCGTCGGCCGGCAGCGTGTTGTAGGAGGTGACCACGTGCTGGTCCCGCTCGTCGATGCCGTCACCGGGGAAGTGCTTCATGGCGCACACCATGTTGTGCGCGGTGATGCCGTCGAAGTACTCCTTCGCACGCTCGATCACGACGTCCGGGGTGTTGCCGAACGGCCGGGTGGACACGACGGTGTTCCGCCAGTTGTAGTGGATGTCGACGATCGGCGCGAACGCCCAGTTGCAGCCGATGGCCTGGCATTCGGCGCCTGCGACGTCGCCCATGGCTCGGGCGATCGACTTGTCGGGTGCGATCCGGCCTGCAGGTGGGTGCAAACGAAGGTGCCGTTGTTGCTGCTGCCGAAACCGCCCATCTCGGGGTTGGACGCGATCAGCAGCGGCACCTTCGAGCGCGACTGGGCGTACCTGGCGTGTTCCTGTATCTCCGCGGCGTCGCCGGGCCGGTAGCGCATCCCGCCGACGTGGTAGTTTTCGAGAATGTCGTCCAGGTAGTCAGGGGCGTAGGAGTTGTTGTGGTTGATGAACAGCTGGCCGATCTTCTCCTCCACCGTCAGCGACGCGATGGTGCCGTGCACCCAGGCGATGGCGTCCTGATCCAGGTGGAAGGGCTTGGCGGACAGATCGACCACGGTAGGGCTCCTCGACGGCGTTGGCTGAGTCCGCCGGATCAGGTGAGCTCCGCGGCGTGATGCTCAGCATGGGGCGGATGGTCGGGCAGTGGCAATCGGTTGCCACATGTTGCCCGGTGGCCCTGAGATACCGACTCCGCTGATCAACTCGCTCTGATGCCCACTCCGCTGATCAACTCGCTACTTTCGCGCCCGATTTGACCGATCCGGCGTCGAGTTGATCAGCGGAGGCCCTGGCAGCTGGGGTCGGCTTCGGCAACCGCGGCCGGTAAGGTCTTCGGCGGGGCGGTAGCTCAGCCGGTCAGAGCAACGGACTCATAATCCGTCAGGTCGTGGGTTCGAACCCCACTCGCCCCACGAAAAGCGTTGCGGACCGGATGTCTGCTGCTCCCAGTTCGTCGACTCATTCTGGAGCGACTCTCCATAAAGATCCTCGTGCGGACCATGCTCAGTGTCCGTGCCAGGCGGTAGGGGCATGACTGAGCCGGTCCAGGCGCGCCCAAGCCGGCCGATTAGATCTCCCTGTACGTGCGGACCTGGGGCGGCGTTCTGCGGCAGTTGGCGCTGCTGGCCGGTGACATCGCCGAAGCCGAGAACGTGATCCAGGAGGCCTTTCGAACGTGCGTGGCTGTGTGGTCGACGCTGCGGATACCGGGTCGCCGGTGGCGGCGGGTGCGGAACTCGTCGGGCACCTGAGAGCGCCGCGGACCGGGACCTCCCGCGCCGGTATGGGCGCTGATGATGTCGCATTGATGACGGCGCCACAGGCGTGCCGCTGGCGCAGCGGGTCGCAGTTGTGTGATATCACCTGGCCGCCCTTCCGGAGGCTCAGGTCGCGGCGGAGACCGGTTCGAGCGGGGCGGTCAAGCAGCGCCCTGTTTTGGGGCCGGGGGCCCTGTCGAGATCACTATTAGGGGCGAGGCGTTCCGCCCGTCCGTTCGGCGCCGGACCTGAGGGTGCATTGACCCTGACCGATGCCAGCAGCAGGGCGAGTTCCTGGTCGATGTACTGATTCAGGGTGAGCCAGCCGCTCAGGTTCCAGTGCTTGAGTGCCCAGCCGTGGGCGGTGAGGAGCATGTTGTGGGCGACCAGCCGGGCGTCGATGTCCAGGAACACGCCTGCGGCGACGCCGTCCCGATAGACCTCCCGGAGGGGTTCGGCGGTTTCGACCTCGAGCGCCATGATCTGCGAGAGTCCTTCGGCGGAAGCGTTTTGCTCTCGCGGTAGGTCAGGTTCACTGCTGCGCGCTTGGCGTCGACGACCAGGCAGCAGGCCCGGAACGCGGTCTTCAGGCGTTCGACGGGATCCTCGCCGGCCAGCGGCGAGGGCCTTGGGGATCTCGTCGCGGAAGTCCTCCAGGATGTCGACGACCACGCCGCGGAGCAGGTCTTCCTTGTTCCCGAAGTACTGGTAGATCAGGCCCGACGCTGACCCGGGCCTCATCCGCGACAGACTGCATGGACATGGCGTGAAAGCCGGACTGCTGCATGCAGATGTCGTTGCGGCGGCAAGGATCTGCCGACGCCTGCGGCGGACGCGCGCGTCCACCCGGGCCACCCGGTTCGCCTGCTTGATATCCAGTGCTCGCCGTCTCGGTCACTGTCGCCACCCCCGTGCGCCCGCAGCCGGAATGAATCTCGGTTCATAGTAGCCGCCCTGCCAGGCCGAACACGCTCAGGGCAGATGGCAGGCGGCGGAAGAAAGTTCGGCGATGGCCTTGACGGCAGCTCGAGCCACTCCCTACTGCTCGAACTATCGAATGAAGGATCATTCAAAAACAGGCTTGCCAGGCACAACGGAGTGGAAGGACACGAGCATGTCGCAGACGTTCGAGGACATCCGGTACGAGATCGACGGACCGGTCGGGGTGATCACGATCAACCGGCCGCACCGGTACAACGCCTTCCGCGGTCGCACGGTGGAGGAGCTGATCAAGGCCTTCCGGCTGGCGTGGGCGGACAAGGTCCGTGCAGGTGGTGATCCTGACCGGTGAGGGGGAGAAGGCGTTCTGCACCGGCGGTGACGTCAAGCAGCGGGCGGAGACCGGGGACTACGGGCCCACCGAGAGCGGCATGTTCGAGATCGGGAACCTGCACAAGCTGATCCGGGACATCCCCAAGCCGGTGATCGCCGCCGTCAACGGCATCGCCGTCGGCGGCGGGCACGTCCTGCACGTGCTGTGTGACCTGACCATCGCCTCCGAGACCGCCCGGTTCGGGCAGGCCGGCCCGAAGGTCGGTTCGTTCGACGCCGGGTTCGGTTCCGCCTACCTGGCCAGGGTCGTCGGGGAGAAGCGGGCCCGGGAGATCTGGTACCTGTGCCGGCTGTACGACGCGGCAGACCGCCGAGCGCTGGGGTCTGGTCAACGCGGTCGTGCCGGCCGACCGGCTGCTGGACGAGGCGAAGAGCTGGGCGCAGGAGATCGCCGAGAAGAGCCCCACCGCCCTGCGGTTCCTCAAGCAGTCGTTCAACGCCGACACCGATCACCAGGCCGGCCTGAGCAACCTGGCGATGTCCGCGCTGGACCTGTTCACCGCCTCCCCGGAGGGCCTGGAGGGCGCCGCGGCCTTCGCCGAGAAGCGCCCGGCCGACTTCGTCCAGCACGTCAACTGGCACTGATCAGCGACCAACGACAACCGAGAGACGAGAAGACAATGGAGTTTTCGCTCACCGCCGAGCAGCAGACCCTGGTGGATTCGGCCCGCCAGTACGCCCGGGATGCGCTGGCCCCCGGGTACCAGGAGCGGGAGAAGGCCGGACGGATCGAAGAGGAGGTCCGGCTGGAGATGGGGGCGAAGGGTTTCATCGCCCCCGAGATCTCCAAGGAACTCGGCGGGCAGGGAGTGTCCCGGCTGACCTCCGGCATGTTGCTGGAGCAGATCTCCACCGGCGACTTCAACGTCGGGTACCTGCAGGTGGTCGGTTCGCTGGTCGGCCAGATCCTCGCGCAGAACGCCCGGCCCGAGGTCGCCGCGCACTGGGTCCCGCAGATCACCAGCGGCGAGGGCATCGTCGGGATCGGCCTGTCCGAACCGCACGCCGGCTCCGACGCGGGAAATCCCCGCCTGCGAGCCGATCAGGACGGTCCGAGCGACTGGGTCATCACCGGCGCCAAGTCCATGTCCCTGCTCGGCCCTGCCAACGGCGCGGTCGTCTTCGCCCGCACCAGCGACGAAGGGCGGGGTCGCGGCATCACCGCGTTCGTGGTCGACCTGAACCAGCCCGGTGTCACCAAGGAGCCCTACTCCGACATGGGCACCAAGGCCGTCGCCCGCGGCGCCGCGCACTTCGACCACGTCCGGGTGCCGGCCGAGAACGTGCTCGGCGAGGTCGGTAAGGGTTTCTCCCAGGTCATGCAGGGTTTCGACTTCAGTCGTGCGCTGATCGGCCTGCAGTGCGTGGGCACCGCGCAGCAGACCGTCGACGAGACCTGGGAGTACGTGTCCCAGCGGGAGGCCTTCGACCGGCCGATCAGCAAGAACCAAGGTGTCTCGTTCCCACTCGCCGAGTCCGAAACCCTCCTCACCGCAGCACGTTTACTGTGCTATCAGACGCTGTGGCTCAAGGACGCCGGGCTGCCGCACACCGCCGAGGCGGCGATGTGCAAGTGGTGGGCGCCGAAGACCTCCTATGACGTCATCAACACCTGCCTGCTGCTGCACGGCCAGTACGGGTACCGCACCGAGAAGCCCATCGAGCAGCGACTGCGGGATGTTCTCGGCCTGCAGATCGGTGACGGCACCGCGCAGATCATGAAGCTGATCATCTCCCGGCAAAAGCTGGGTCGGGCCCTCGCGCCCTGACGCGACCCCTCAATCCCTGGTAGGCGCATGCCGCGCCGCTGATGCCCCCGGCCGGTCACGCCGACCGGACCGGGGGCCGCAACTCCACCACCAAGACAACCAACACAGACAACCGATCAATCCGACATCGCAGTGCTGACAAAGGAGTCACCCCATGGGCAAGCTTGATGACAAGGTCGCGATCATGACCGGCGCCGGCCGCGGCATCGGCCGCGGCATCGCCGATAAACTGGCCGCCGAGGGCGCCAAGGTCGTGGTCACCGACATCGACCAGCAGTCCGCCGAGACCACAGCGAAGGAACTCGGCGGCGGCGCATCGGCCTGCGGGTCGACGTCACGAGCAAGGAATCGGTGACCGAGATGGTCGCCGCAGTCACCGAGAAGTTCGGCCGCATCGACGTTCTGGTCAACAACGCCGGATGGGACAAGGTCGGGCCGTTCGTGGACAGCGACGAGGCCGACTGGGACCGGGTGATCGCGATCAACCTCTACGGGGTGCTGAACACCTCCAAGGCGGTGCTGCCGATCATGGCCGCCCAGGGCCACGGGCATGTGGTGAACCTCGGCTCCGACGCCGGCCGGGTCGGATCCTCCGGTGAGGCCGTGTACTCCGCGGCCAAGGGCGGGGTCATCGCCTTCAGCAAGGCGATCGCCCGGGAAATGGCCCGCCATCAGGTCAACATCAACTGCGTCTGCCCCGGTCCGACCGACACCCCGCTTTTCGCCTCCATCGGCGGGGACAACCCGAAGCTGCGGGAGGCGTTGACCAAGGCGATCCCGTTCCGCCGGCTCGCGGACCCGTCCGACCTCGCCAACGCCGTCGCGTTCTTCGCCTCCGATGAAGCCGCGTATATCACCGGCCAGACCGTCAGCGTCAGCGGCGGTCTCACGATGAGCTGAGACGAGACAGCGACATGTCCTTCGAAACGATCCTCACCGACGAGATCATCGACGACTACACCAAGGCAGGCTTCTGGCAGAACAAGATCATCACCGACTTCCTCGACGAGGTCGTCGCCCGCACCCCGGACAAGACGGCGGCGATCGACCCCCGCCGGCAGGTCACCTTTCGTGAGTTGCTGGCCGAAACGGACCGCTGCGCACTGGGTCTGCTCGAACTCGGGGTCCAGCCCGGTGACGTGGTGTCGTTCCAGTTGCCGAACTGGATCGAGTTCCTGGTCCTGCATTTCGCGGCCACCCGGATCGGCGCGGTCAGTAACCCGCTGATCCCGATCTACCGGGATCGTGAGGTCGGCTTCATGGTCGGGTTCGCCGAGTCCAAGGTCCTGGTGGTTCCGCGGGAGTTCCGCAAGTTCGACTACCCGGCCATGGTGGACCGGCTCCGGCCGACCTGGCCGGCCCTCCAGCACGTGTTCGTTGTCGACGGCCAACCCGGCGATGCGAACCCGTCCTGGGAATCGTTCATGGCCACACCGTGGGAGCAACGCCGCGACCCGGCCGAGCTCGCCACGGTGCGCCCGGACCCGAACGAGGTGACGTTGCTGATGTTCACCTCCGGTACCACCGGCGAACCCAAGGGCGTCATGCACACCCACAACACCCTCGTGGCGGCCAACCAGCCGCTCCCCGAGCGGCTCGGGGTCGGCAGCAACAGCGTCATCCACATGGCGTCCACGTTCGCGCACCTCACCGGCATGCTCTACGGAGTGCGCCTACCTACCCAGGTGGGGGCGACCGCGATCTACCAGGATGTGTGGAACAACGAGCGGTTCGTCGAACTCATCGAGGAGCACAGGATCACCTATACCTCGGCGGCAACACCGTTCCTGCATGACACCCTGAACGCCCCGAACATCGATGCACACGACGTGTCCTCGCTGGTTCGGTTCTGCTGCATGGGCGCCCCTATCCCCCGGCTATCGTCCGGCAGGCCAAGCAGCGGTGGCCGAAGATGGCAGTGCTGGGTGGCTGGGGGCAGACCGAGACGGCCTGGTCACCCTCGGCATCCCCGGTGACCCCGAGGAGAAGATCGTCGACCGCGACGGGTACCCCTGGCCCGGGATGCAGATCAGGGTCGTCGACAAGATCGGCACCCCTGCCGCGCCGACACCGACGGCCGGCTGCAGGTCACCGGGCCGTTCCTGTTCCGGATCGCCAAGCGGCTGGAGATGACCCCGAACTGTTCGACGGCAGATCGTTGACAAGGTGATATCGCCCGAATCGACCCCGACGGGTCCCTGAAGATCTCGGCCGCACCAAGACATCATCATCCGCGGCGGAAAGAACATCCCCGTCGCCTATGTCGAGAACATGCTCTACGAGACCCGAATATCGCCTCAGTCGCAGTCATCGGCATCCCGGACCCCCGATGCAGGAACGGCCTGCGCCTGCATCGTACTCAAACTCCGGCATCGAGGAGTTCACCTTCGCCGAGATGCGGCAGTTCCTCAGCGAGAAGGAACTGGCCCGCAGTACTGGCCGGAAAGCCTTGAGGTCCTACCCGAACTTCTTCAACGGGCAGCGAAAGATCCAGAAATACCGGCT